>NZ_JAMZNK010000007.1 GCF_027980145.1 Flavobacterium azizsancarii
GGAAATGAAAAAGATACTAAAATCAGATCTACTTATTCTGGATGACTTTGGCTTACAACCATTCGATAACCAATCCCGGGAAGCATTATTGGACATTGTTGACCAAAGGTACAATCAAGCATCAATAATACTGTCTTCTCAAATACCTGTATCTGCATGGCATGATATAATTGGGAACTCGACAATTGCTGACGCAGTCCTAGATCGTATTGTAAATTCTTCTCATAGAATAAATCTGCAAGGCGAGTCTATGAGAAAAGCAAATTTTTAAACTGAATAAACTTTTTTGTATTATTGTAATCTCTTTCAAAGTGGCACCATTTCAACCGAAATGGGTGGCACGGTCCGACCGAAATACCCAAGTATTAGTATTTATGGACCAATTTTATATAGGTTGGTCCATTTCTTATTTTAAAATGAATCTAATTAATTTGAAGCAATAATGGAATTAAAGAGTTTATTGATAATTTAAAAAGAGATAAGGCTAGAGGAAGTCTTGCTCCTCATCAGATAATTTTGCTAATTTCTTTATTAAAAATCTATAATAAAAGTGGTAAGATTTTGACTGATATTTTAATTTTAAATAGTGAATTTCAAGAAACTTGGAGTACCTATAAAAATGAGTTTAAAACCACCAATAATAAACTAGGAATGCCTTTAAAAGCTTTTGTAAATAAAGGATATATTGCAATTGAAATTAGTGAAGAAATAAATGATTTTAGAAATCTGTTTGAACTTGGATCTAAAATTTCAAAATTATTAATAGAGGATATTTTAATAGCGTTTTTTAAAGTTGATAAAATTGAAGAATATTTAATTACTAGAATTACAAAATAATTAAATTGAAAAATTCTGTTAAATGGTTAACCTCTAAAGAAATTAAATCCCTTTTAAAAATAAGTGATTGTAAATTAATGCACTTGCGTTTAGAAAGGAAAATAGAATTTAAAAAAGTGGGAAATGCTTATTTATATTTTATCAAACCTTAGCAAAGGTCTAATATTTTATAAACTTTGTTTGTTTTTAAATCACCTTCTAAATTTCTTATTTTAACTAAAATATCTATTGAAGTGTTTTGCAATTCAAATACTTTGTTATATTTTTTAATAATGTCATTAATGATTTTGCACTTTTGTTTTTTTTGTTCAAAGAATTCTTTGTTTTCTGAAATTTTTGAAAAATTGTGATTTGATAATTTTGAAATTAATTCTTTTAAATTTTCTCGTACACCTGGGTTAGTTTTTGCAAACTTTGCATCAACATTATTCTCTAAATAACTTTTTAACTCTTTTTCTAAAAAACTGACTTCTATTGCGTATTCAGAGAACAATTTACTTATAAAATTTAATAATTGAGCTTTTGAAAAATTTTCATCAATCCAAAATAATAAAACTAATAAATCTACCGAGTCTTTTATTTGACCTATTTGCTGAAATTCAAAAAAACTCGAAAACTCATTTTTTGCAGGATAATCATCTGTATAGAAAAATATTTTTTTTGATTCAGTTCGACTTAAATAAAGTGCCAAAGCAGTTGAATGCAATTCACCATTTGCTTTTATATAACCAGTTATTTCGCCAATTCTTTCAAAGTAATCATCTCCTAAATCTTTGAATACATCCTCATTGAGTTTAATTTTACTTCTGAAATAAGTTAATTGAATTTCGATATTTTTAATTAAATCTTTAGTAATCGAAGAGTCTGCTGATATTCGTTTATCAATTAAATTCAATTTATTATAAACGTTTGATCTAATTTCTTTAAATACTAATTCATTAATTCTTATGTCTAATTTTTCTAATTTTTTTTGTAGAAAATCATCTTCATCAATGTGAATGAGGTTTATAACGGAGCATGCGTCAAGAATACAAGTTATATTACTCATAAATTTAATTTTTATCCCAGATTACTTCGGATTTATAATCTTTATAAACATCTAATGTAATAGGATGTTTATCATCCATATCACATAGTTCTAACAAAAGAGATAGGGATTCATTAAATTGTCTTAATGAAATATTTCCTTTTTCACTTATAATATCATCAACTACATTTTCATCAAATGGGAAATAAGGATTAGCATCAGTTCCTTCTCTAAAATGGTTAATTAATTCGCGTAAATAATTTTTAAATGTCTCTCTTGAGGGCAAATCAAAACTAATACGTTCTTTTATTCTTGATCGCACACTTTCGTATACATATTGGCCTAAATCTTCTACTGAAAATAAAGCTGATTGTGTAAGGTTTAGAAACACCAATAAATTGTTTGGAGTGTTGTCTAATATCTCTCTTAAAAAATTATTGGTTTTATCAATATTTGAGCTGCTTAAAACCGCAATGTCTTCAAATTCATCTATCCAAATTACTACACATGAGTAAGTTGTTTTCTCAAATGTCAAGCAAGAAAAAAGACCAGATAATACCAATGTATAATCAGTATCTTCTTTCAGTTGTCTAAGAATTCCTATACTGATGAAATTTTTTAATTCTGCTGGAGAAATGTTACCATAGAGATATTTTTTAAGCTGTAGATGGTCTATATCATGATTAAAAATTGCTTTTAGTACATTTTGAATGTGAAGGTTTGAGCCAAAATTTTCAATATAACTATTAATATCAATTCCTTGAAATTTCTGTCTAATTTCTAGTATATCTAATTTGTCAATTACTGTTGTATAAATACTAAAAACTGGTTCTTTTCCTTTTGGGAGAGGAATTATCATGGAGTAAGGAATACATTTTCCTGCTTTATCCGAAATTTTTTGTAATTCAGCTTTTTTATTAAAGAATCTTGCAGCATGAGTTTTTCCACTTCCATATTCACCCCAATTTAAAACTAAAGTTGAGTTTGGAATTCTGACACTTCGTTCAATTCTTTTTTCAAATTTTTCTTTTATTTGATTAAAACCAGCCCAAATAATTTCGTCTGGATTTGTAGCCGGAGTCATTCTAAAAGGATTAGTTTTTAATTTAAAATCTGATTCAAATTTTCCCATTTTCTATTTATTTTTTTCTTTGTATATAGCCATCTTGGTATTGCTCTTGATATTTAAAGACAAATTTATCTTGTTCTTTTTCTGACAATTCACCTAAAATAAATTGATAACCAACTTTAATATTATCATCCAAGTATAATTTATATTTTGTATAATTTGCTGCTTGTGAAGCTGTAACACGATTTGGCGCCAATGTTTTAAATAAATCAAAACTACTATCGATGTAATAATATATTTTTTCTATAATTATTTTTCTATCAATTAAATTTTCACCATGATTGCATTTATAGCAATCATCAAAGGTATGTATCATAAATCTATCAATGAAAGAATCTGATGAAATTATTTTATCTGTATTAATATCATTCCAAACACATAAATGTTTAAACAATTTCAATCCTTTTTCTGTTAAAATAAACTCATTGTTGATGCTTGTTAAAAGGTCAAAATCTAACATCCAATTTATTCTTGGCATTATTATGTGTTCTAAATAAACTTCTGCTTTTTCCCAATTGTTTATTCTCTTTAATATAACATCAATATTTTTTAAAACTTTTCTATTGTCATATATATTTTGTCTTTTGTAATCTTCTAGTCTTAATATTAATTGAGCTTGATATTTTTTTACTAAAATTAAATATGTAGTTTTTCTATTTAAAAAAAACAGTTCTAAGAGGTTACTAAAGTAAAAAAAGTCGTTTTTTAAAATACATTCTAAAAAATATACTTTATCAAAATCTGTAAGTTCAAAAATATTATTTGAGTTAGAATATTTATTCTTTAAATTTTGATAGACTTTGAATGATTTCCCAACATTGAAAACATTATTCACTTTGCTTAATAAATTAATATCTAGAGCCGTATCTATATAGGGTTTTGCAGAAACTCCACTTTTAGTTTTAATTATTAAACCCTTTTTGAATGAATTGTCTTCAAGTTCATTTTTATATTCTGAACAATAATCTTCAAATTTTTTATTGATAATGGATGCCGGGAATTTTTTGTTTTCATTGAAGAAATTTGACATTATTTTAAAATAACCTAATCTTCTAACCTTCGTATTTGTTGATAATACTGAAACTATCTTATTATCATTTATATTAATTTTTTTTCTAAAAAAGACTGTGTAAAAATCTGGAATAGATATTTCAAGTGTTTTAATTATATCTATTATTGATTTTGCAAATTCATTGTTCAAAAAATAATTATCATTAATTTCGATTTTGAATTGATAATTTCCTTCATCATGACACATTGGGTCACCAAATTCAGTAGTGACATCATAATTTAATATACTATCATTAAATTTTTTTAATCTTTCTATAAAACAAAACATTTCATATGTAATTGACCTTCCTTCTTCTGAGTCTTCGCGCCAACCTAAATATTCATATCCTATTATATTGTATGTTTGGAATTCAATATCAAAAGTCAACAATCTATCAATTTCTTGGATATTATTTATTCTATTATATGAGAAATAATCATCTTCTAATAATTCATCCTCATTATCGATATTGTTGAAAGTAAAAGTATACTCTATAAAATAATTACCAAACTCAAAAGATAGTTTATCTTCATGAATCATGGCTTGATTACACTTGTTTAAGTAATATTCAAATATTTCTTTCATCCTATATAAAACAACTAGCACAACCTTCTCCTTCAGCTTCCAAGATTTCATCTTGCCAACTTGTAGTCGTTTTTGCGTTAGTTTTGTTTTTATGCATTCGTAAATAGTGCTCTTTTTTAATAGCATTTACACGATCTGGTTTCTTTAATTCTTGCAAAGGCTCAATAGTCCATGTGTAACCTTCTTTTTCGTATTCAATAGCTTTTTCATAAAGTGTTGGGTGTTGTTCCAACAACCAAACCCATTCTATTTTTTGTTGAAAGAAACAAAAGAAACATCCAGAGCGGCTTCTTGAGTAAGTTCCTTTTTTCAACTCTCCATTTATTTCAACTTCATATTCAAGCGGTAAATAATATGCCGGTATTCCTACTCCAGAATCATCTAATATTTTAAAAATATCATCTATACCTAAAACTTCATCATTTTCAATTAACGAAAAACTATCAAGCTTTCCAACGGGATAATCTGTAGTTTTTAAAAACTCAAAAACTACTTTATTGAATAATTTTACATCTGTATCAAGTAGTGCATTTACTTTTTGTTTTTGTGTAAAACGCAAAGAAATGGGTTGCACCACATATTGTAAAATCATTTCTAACTTTTCTTTCGGTGCCAATAATTCGTAATTACTTTTTACAAAATCAATATTTGAATTAGCTAGAAACTTTTTAATTACATCTTCACTCCAAATATTTTTTCTAAAAGGAAAAATGGATTGAATGTTTTCTTTTTTGGAGATATAACCTTCTCTATTTTCATCACCACGAATTCCAACATAAGAAATGGTTGGAGTAGTGCCGATTTCATTCTCAAAAGGTTCAAGTTTCATTTTTCCGGTGCACCATCTTGCTGTAGCAGACGGTAAATAACCTCCATACATAGCTAAAAAATGATCAAATGGATTTCTTTCAGGTGAGTTTAGTTCATCAATAGATTTATAGAGTCGTATGTTTTTACCTAATACTGAATTCAATTTGTTTATTAGGTCGTATGTTTCATTCAATTCCTTGCCCGTATCACAAGTGTAATATTCTACACTTATATCGGGATGTTTTCGACTCATATAAATTGCTAAGGCAGCACTGTCTTTTCCTCCGGAAATTCCTAATACATGTTTTATCTCACTCATAATACTAAATCTTGATTAAGCTCAGTAGATAATAATTCCATAAGTAATTGCTTGCGTTTATGAATATCTAATGTAATTAATTTTTCTTGTAATTCGATTCTTATAGCTTCGGATTCTTTACTATATTCATTTGAAAATATAATTTTATCATCAAGAATTCTACCTGAAGTTCCGATCATTTGAATTGAAACCATCTTTTTGTTTTCACTTGATTTGAATTCATGGAGTTCAGAAGCTTTAATTAATCCCAGTAGAAATTCTTCTAAATTTGTAACCAAGAGAATGTCTTCTTCATCAATCATTCCGTCAATTGATTTTCCTAATGCAGCATCTGCAACCGATTTTAACCAGGAAGACCTATCATCTAAGGGGGAAATTAGTCGTTTGTAAAAAATAGATTGTTCAGATCCTAATAAGCCCTGATTTATACTAGCTAATCTACTTTGAATTTCCATTTTATAACTTTTGAAATCAATACTTTCGCAATAGAAAGAATGAATTATTTTTTCTTCAATTCTATCTAATAAAGAATTAAAAGCTGAACGAATTTCTCTTATTGCATCTTGAATATGGTACGTATATGATTTTAAGATTTCTTCATCATCACTAACGGAAATGGAATGAAAACCTAATGCATTTGGAAAATGATTAAATAATGCTTCTTCTGGATCTTTGGCGTTTTTGATTGCTTCTCTTAAGCTTATTGCCTTTGGAGAAAGTCTCTTAGTGTTTAATGTATATTCATTCAAGCCTCTATGAAAGCGCAAGAAATTTCCGAAAATAGAAAGAAAGGTACTTTTTGTACCTAATTCAATATCTCCAACCTGTACTAATTCTTTATAGCTCTCCAAAAGATTAACTTTTAGTCCAGAAACATCGTAACTTTTTATAGAATAATTGCTAGGAGATTTGTGAACTAAATCTAAAACATCTTCCGTTAGGTATGGAATGAAGCCATTGCTCTCATGAAATAACGCAAAATCTTCTTTATTTACTATTAAAAATAGGGGTACCCAAAATTCGGTAAATCCTTTTTTTAATTTAAAAGGAGCTTTACTTAAGATTTCGTACAATTCAGCTAAGTTTCGTCTAGATGAGTTAGCAGATTTAATAAACGTATTACATTCTTCCCATAAATGGATAAAGGTAGGATCAGTAGGTGGCGAAAAAGTAAAGTATCTTAATTCACTATTAAACGAATGTATTCCTGTCTCTTTTACTAAAGTAATATAAATTGATTTTTCTGGAGGGTATTTATCGTTTGGAAACCCAAGATTTTCTTCACTTTCATTGTTTAAAAGATGTCGTATGAAAGACTTTCTTGCTGAACTTATCTGAGGGCTTAGAAATTCTTTATTTACTAGTTCATTTTTGTAATGTGGTGCTTTTGTGAATTCTAAATCACATATTTTTGAAAGTGTTTCATTCAAAGCTTTTTTTGATCTTATATTTTCTATCCCACCATTATAAAACCAAACATTTTGATCATTAGAAACAAATAAATTATCTAATACCAATTTTTGCAATTGCTGCTTATGAAATTCAAGTTCTTTTGCTAATAATTTACCGGCATTGATATCTTCCTTATGTTTGGCAATTAGAAAATTTAATTTATTGATAGTGAAAATTTCGTTATGTATTTGCTTTGAATTTTTATATATAACAAAAAGATTGCTACCTGAATTTTTTGATGATTCTTTGATGTCTTTTTCCTTCAGGTTTACATCAAAAATTAGGTTAATATATCCATCTAAAGCTCCTTCAGCTTTAGTAATAGAATTTAAGTTCGTTAAGATTCGGTATTCAAAGAAACGAGGAGTACCTTTTTGGTAAGAGTTCTTTTTAACTAAAATGACTGGAAAATCCATCAAATCTGAAATAGCGTCATTGATCGAGAAATCATGGTTTATTTCCTTCGAGGCATCTACCAATTCTTGCTCAATATCAAGATCTGTTCCTTCTAAAAAATTTATTTTATTACTATGATTATAAAATCTAATTATCCCAGATTTGTCAAGTTTTTCAATGCCCTTTTCAATATCGGTACTATCAAATTCGCTTGTATGATGAATGTATTTTGATATGAATTCTTTGTCCAATAAACTACCTGCCTTAGTGAAAATATTTGCTAGACAAATAGTTTTGATCACTTCAGCTATTAAATTATAATTTATGTGTTGAATTAATTCCGCTCGTTCGAGTGCTCTAAAACAAGTCTGCCATTGCAATCGGTGAGGATTGTTTGAGCTATAAATTTCACTACCTAATGTATTAACTAAATAATCAAACACATTCGAAATAGAGTAAAATTTCCCTTCAAATGAACTGATTGAAAATTTATTTTTATCATTTAAAAATGTAAACAATGATCTTTCGTTTTGTCCATAGCGTTGCAAAGAGTTAACTAAAATGTTTGCTGACAACCAGTCTAGTGGATATAATGATTTTGCAAGTTCAGTTGAGTTTATTTCATCAAAACTAACAAGATTAGTGTTTTTGATTGCTTTATTTAAAAGATTAAAGCTACCTTCATTCTTTTTAGGTATCTTAAAGGATTGAAGTTTGTTTGATGCGAAAAACAGTAATTGTTCGACAGGTTCATTGAATAATAATTCGACGAAACGGCCTTTAATTTTTTCCCATTCTTGTTTTTCAGATAAGGCAAGTGATGCTGAGTAAGAAATAAAACTTTGATGGAGAGAGATGATAAAGTATACGTTTTTATTATCATTGTTAGCCCATTCGGAAATTTGTTGCAATAGATAAAGATCATTGACATGGTTATTCTTTCCAATAAATTCAAGAAATTTACCAAATTCATCAATAATTATTACTAATCCTTTACTGTTTTTTGCGGAATTAACTCTTCTTTTTTCTAGTTCTTCAATTATTTCATCTGCGGAGCCTTCTTCGATATTTAATGTTTTTAATAGAGAAACCGTTAATGAAGAATTATCTCCTATTAATTTAATAAAATCATAAGAGTGTATATTGGAATTTACATTATTTCTAAAATAAATTTTTTCTTGTAGTAAGTTTTTTTCAAATGCCCAAAGAAATGTTGATTTTCCTGTTCCATAATTCCCTATTAATGTAAAAGATTTATTACTTTTTGTTTCGCTACTTAGAATGCGATCATAAATTTGAATCGCATTCGGGGTAACAATATACTTTAAGTCTTTCGACTCATCTCTTAATATGTTAGTGGATATGTTATTGTATTCCATAATACGATTCTAATAAATTTGTCTGATAATCTTTTGTTATGCCTTTTATTTGAATTTGTCTTATTCCGGCATCATTTTTATGTATGAATTCTGGGTGTTTTGAGCATAGTTGCTCAAGTAAATTATCCAAACCATCATTTGAAAGACAGAAATATGACCCAATTGAATTCCTTATTTCATCATAGCTAATATCTTTTCGATCATCTAAATAATCTAAAAGACAATAACCAAAAATTGCAATTGGTATATTGTTCCGTACTTCTTTGTTTATTTTATAAGCAGTTTCACCGTTTCCATTTTTGGAGGTCAATTGTGAAATCAAATTTAATTCTAGTAAAGGAGAATTAAAATCATCTTCAATAGTTTTTAACGACTTTGTTGGAGTGGCATAAGATTTTACAAAAACTTTAAAATCAGAAATTAATGTATTATTACTTACTTCTCTTTCATTGTTATCACGAAGTTTTTTTTCTATAAACTGTATGATTTGTCTTTCAGAAAAATCTAAACTTACTTTGTCGTTAAAATATTCCGAGAAAATCAAATTAAAAATACTAGCATAATTAGATTTACATAACTTATATTGTAATAACCATAAGGTACCTTCATCTTCTAAATAAGGATCAAATGCATTATTATTGTTTAAAAATAGTTTATTTGATATTTCTAAAACTTCATGTTTCTCATTTATCAATCCAAACGCCTTTAGCCAATGTTGAATAGATTGAACCATGTTTTTACCTACACCTAATTTTGAAATTGCAATTTCAGGCCTATTTAAGACTGTATATCCCTCAGTATCAATTAGTTTTATGCCTTTTGATAACCACTGTTGTCTACAGTGAAACGTATCATGACCTGAAAATTTTAAAGTATTCATATGAAAAATTTAGTACTGCAAGTTAATAATTTTACAATGGATGAATTCATCCATTGTAAAAAACTTATAAAGAATAAATATGTCTCAATGTAATGTGTTGATTGTTAGTTTATTGTGTTTTTTTTTAGCCGTTCTATCCAAATTAACTGACAATATAATCTTCAGTTTAATTATTTTATTTAAAAAGTGAATATCTAGAGAAAATATCAGGGCTAGCTGCTTTTTAAGAATCTAAAGTAAGAATAAATAAATGTATGTTTGAAAAAAAAATATGATTGACAAAATTACTTCTGTTTCGGACAATTTACAAGGAAAAATTAAAACCATTTTATAGGTACTATTATAAGCATTTGGTTAATTCATAACTGGAGAATTCCATATGCAATATTCAATTTAGATAAGGATTGTACAATGCAAGATAAAATTAATTTTATTGCGGATTATTTCGGTAAGCAAATTTTTTGGCTTGAAGTCATAAAAATAGTTGCCGCATCTTTACTTGTTTTTTTCTGTATCACAAGTAACTACTGGCATTATTAGAGAACTATTGCCCTTAATTTATTCAGACTGATTCTCGCTGCTTTTTTCCTGTGAAGAGCGTTTCATTAAAATATAAAAATCCTTTAAGTGTCACCAAGCAGGACACATTTCAAGGGGACCGTTATAATTATAGATACCTGTATAACAGCTGCGCAAGAATAGTTGTGTATCACTGATCTTAGCCCAAGGTTTCCAGTTTACTTCCAAAGGTGGTGGTGTGCTTTCAAAATAGCGTTTTATTTCTTCGTGAGTCATAGGGCAAAATTACACAAATACTGCAGACCCGTCAAGGGTTGAGCTGATTTCATGCCGGCATATTTTACGCTATTTGACTGCTGGTTTTCTTAATCTCTCTGGCCCTATAGCGTTGCCACTTCGCAATTTATTCTAATTTTTTTATAGATATGTTTTGGTAGATAAACTTGTGATGCCACCTTTAGGAATTCATCACCAGAATCTGGTTGTTTTTTACTTCTTTACTACTTTTTCTTCTACAGTATCTCAATTGCTTCCTCTTTTACTTTTTATCAAAGACACTGTATGCTTTTGGTTCGATTTCAAGAGCAAAGGTAACTTCGTGTTCTTACGTCCCTCCAAGGCCAAGTCTTTCAGCTTTGCTAAAAAAATCTCCACCCATTCGGGTTGTATTTTTTAGCAAAGCCTTGCAGGTGCTAAACACTAACCTTTTTATGCTCATGAAACAAAACATAGCATACTGCGGCTCTTTAGACGAATAAAAAAAATGTCAGAAATGAAAAATAAAATATTAAAAACGGTGATGATGAAACAAAACAGCGCCAGCTCTCATTGCCAAATAAATTTTTAAAAATTAAGTAAAAATCAAACATTCAGAAAAACACATTTATAAACTTTTAAAATCAATTATCTGTAATTTCACAACTGAATTTCTGCTATTGTTTTAGTATTCAAATGGTCGTTTTTTCCACACAGAGAAGTCCTTAACGAAGATAGATCATTAAAAATGTACGGAAAATATTTATTTCTAATAAAATTTTAGCATGCAAAAAAAATAAAACGGGTTATGTAAAATTATAGCTGTAACAAATACAGTGAAAATTTATTACCGATTATTGGTGATAAGAATAGATTTAGAATTAAGATTTGAATAGTGGATATCTCGGTTCGATTTGTGCCACTCATTTCGGTTAGACCGTGCCAGCCATTTCGGTCAATTTGTGCCACTATTTCGGTTTGATTAGTGCCACCATTTCGGTTCGATTTGTGCCACTTTGAAAGATCAAAATTAGCTACTATCTTGTTGTTATCTAAAACAATACGATATGGCTAATAAACTTGATCCTATGGACTTAAAACAAATCATCACTTTACATTTGGACTGTTATAGCAATTGTAAAATAGGAAGTACATTAGGTATTTCTCGCAATACTGTAAATACCTATATGCAGCTTTTTGAAGTTTAAAAGAATAGGCCTAAAAAATACGTGTAAATTATAAATTTCAGCGAAAAATAAAAATTTTGAATGGAATTTCTTAATCGTTAAATAGGTTTTCTAGTTCCATTATATGAATCTTTTCTGTTGCCTTTTTTGTCTTCGGATCTAATTTTAATGTATCGGTAACATCAATAAAAATATATTTGTCATTAAAATATAATATTTCGTTTTTTGAGTGAGGATACTTTTCTTTTAAAACAACTTGGATATTTTCAATATTATCTAAATTATTTGTGAGTAAAAATGTGTTGTGTATTCTATGGCAAAAGAAATAGCCCAACATTATATATAAGATTAGTAATAAAGCATTGAAAAATTTAAAATCTTCTTTTTTTGTGACAGATGCCAAATTATAACATTTAATCAAGCAAATATTGCAAAATAAACATACTACTATTGCTACTAAAGCATCAAAATGCAAATTACCTGTTGAATCAATAAATTGAAAAAAAAACTTGAAATACGCAAATCCTAAAATATAAACTGTAAAAAAACTTAAAAGCCAATTCCGAGTGTCTTTCTTCCTTTTATGCTCTATTTCTATATCTGAAAGTACAATCTCTATGTTATCCCTAGTTTTTTTTGGGTAGGATGGAATCGAGAAATAAAGGAAACATTATACTAGCAAGTGCCAATAATAAAAATATCAGAATTAGTATTCCATCTGGGACTATTTGAGAAATTGAAAAAAAACTGATATAAGGCTGAGAAATACTCATTAATTCAATCAATTGCCAAATACCTCCAATAAAAGCAGGAATTAAGATTATAAAACTTAAATAATCTTTAAAAAAAAGACCTATTCCATTTATTTTAAAACCCGTTTGAATCATAACATTTAATTTGAAAATTCGAATATAGTTAGAATATTTTGAAGTAAAATGGATTTAAAAAAAAGCTAATTGTAAATGTGCGCCTTAACTGTTTTGACAAAATCAACAAATGGCATTGGATGTTAATAGTATTTGTCTCTTTCTATCCGAAAAATTTCTCAATCAATAAGAAGTATGGAAAGGCTATTTCTGTCGTTTTAAAAAAGTTTCATATAATTATTAAATAATGTAACAGAATGCGGAAAACCGTAAAGGATCATTTTTAAATATATATAATTTTACAGCAAATTAAAAATTTCATTTTATTTGATTTTTTTTTTATTCAATTTGATGAAATTTCTTTATAAAAGTGTTAATATTGAGCTTAATAAATCACTTCAAATATAGAAAGAAGGTTAAATATTTTTACTATGGAAAGAATACTGCTTTTAATCTTTTTTGTTCTATTTTCAAATGTAATTCTGAGCCAATCTTATCTTTTTAGAATCACTAAACAATTTAATTTCAGAGTAGCTTCTAGTGACGATCATAGTAGTCAATTCTTTAAAATCAAAAAAAATCAAATCTTTATTGCATCTATGTCAATTGGAAATGATTACTATAATGTCATAAATATAGCCGCTGACAAGGAAGAGGATGTACATAAATTATATAAAAAAAAAGGCAATAGTTCAACAGAGTTTTACACAATGATTTAGAAATGGACATAATTAAAAGTAACCCATACAGGATAATAGGAATATTAGTTGGAACTTCAACAAGGGAAGAGCACAGTAAAACTAAAAAACTCAAAATGTATATTGAGGCAGGACAACAGGTTCCTGAAGATTTTAGCTTTCCAATTATTGGCGATTTGAATAGAAGTAGTGGTAATGTAGAAGATGCTATTTCAAAACTAAACTTGAATAGTGATCGTGTTAACGCTTCATTGTTTTGGTTTTATAATGGGAATTCTGTAACCGATGAACCAATGTTTGATTCCTTGAAAGCCTCAAAGGAGGACTCTAAAGAGGCAATAAATGCTTGGGTGAAATTGGCAACATCAGAGGACGTTACAAAAAGAAACGCATCAGCTTTTCAAAATCTTTCCACTTTATACTTGAATGGTGCATTTAAGAAAAAAACAATTTCTAAAAAGAATCTTGAAAAAGGGATTATTTTAAAATTAAAGTTTTTAGAAAGTGATTTCATAAATGATTTTATTAAACTTTCTTCGGATGAAACCTATAAATTATCCATTGATACTTTGCAAATCCAGTTCTTAACACAAGTCTATTCACAAATTGAAAAAGTGGATATAACTTTAGGAGATTGGTACCTTGAATGTATTTCAAAAATTTCTTTTACTGCAAAGCAAAATTATTTAAATGATTTCGTTTCTAAGCCGATTGACCGTATTAAAACCAAAATTGAAGAGACAAAAGTAAAAAGGAAAAATGATCCAAGTAAAGGGTATGATTTAGGATTAAGTCTATTTGAAAATGAGAATGGAAAAATAAAAACAATTCAAAATATTTTAGGAAAAAGCAATATCCAATTTATTTCTGCCTCTGATAAACTCTCCGATGAAATATTACAATGTGGAATTGTTTTTTTTAAAAAGCACAGAGATACAAGTACAGATCCGAGCGCTAAAGCAATGGATTTGTTTAAGAAAGCAAAAAAACTTGCTGTTGGCAGTATAGCAATTCAAAGATGTCAAGAAAATACAGAAAATCTCCAAGAATGGATTGATGAAAAACCGGAAAGAGATAAACACAATAGAATAAGCGATGATTTAACAGCATTAATTGAAATATTCGATAGGTTTGAAAGAAATGCAGAAACTATTGGAAATGCAAGAATATTAATTAATTTAAGTATCCCCCTTTTAAATAACATAAAAAATATTTTAGGTGCCTCTGATGAAATGTATTTAAAACTTTCAACACGCGTTGCTAGTCAGGCACAAAGTTATATCATTGAAGAAGTAAACAATGCTCAAGATAATTTCGATTATAAAATTGCTGTAGACAGATTCGGAACTTTAAATAAAATAAAGACTGCTTTGAGAACTGGATGGGAAGTGACCAATTTAATTGGCACTTTAGATATGGAGTATGATTATAAAACAGGACGATTTAATCAGAATAAAAATGCTTTAAAAAATCTTTGTAGTCAATTAAATGTTAGTACGCCAAGTTATAGTACATCTTCCCTAAACACTACTCCACGACCGTTAACATCACCAAAAAGTAGTTCTACATATACTGCTCCAAAATCTAATTCAGGAAATATCAATTGGGGCGGGTGGATATTTATTATATTTTTTTTTATAATAGTAATTATGTGTATTAGTAATGGATCACAAAATGATTATAGTGGTGATACAAATTATAATCTAGCATTTGATTCAGCGGCCACAGTAGTTGATTCAGCGGCAGCAGTAGTTGATTCAGCTTTCGCTTATCCATATGCAGATACTACTGCTGCCATAGTGGATACAGCTTCCGCAGTAGCTATGCCTGCAGAGCAAAATAGGAGCCCTTTTATTGGTAACCAGTTACAAAATGGCTCTTCCCCTTTAGATAGATGCTTTGGACCTGGGTTTTATGAGGGAAACGCAATATTAACTATTAAAAATGGAGGAAATTCAGATGCAATTGTATGTCTTTATAGCACCTCAAAAGGCAGAACAATTAGAAATGAATACGTTCAGAAAAATTCAAATTTTAAAATGTCAAACATTCCTCAGGATTATTATAAAATAAGAGTGTTTTACGGTAACGATTGGAATCCGAATTTAGAAAATAGTTGTGGTACCAATGGGAATTTTGAATCGGATGTGAATTTTTCAGAATTTGATGGAGAGGAGTATTTTGAAGATAGTTCAAGAGGACATACAAATGCAACCGTTACTCTTTATAGCGTTGCAAATGGTAATGCATCATCTTCTCCGATAAACCAATCATCTTTTTTTAATAAATAATATAAATCTTTTAGCAATGAAAAAACAAGTTATAATAGCACTAATCTTTTTTAATTATTTTGGCGCTTTTGCTCAAGAAACTAAAGCTGTAGATTTCCAAAAAGAAATCCAACCATTAAAAGAAAAAATACATTCTCTTCAATCTGAAAACAATGATCTAAAAATTGAAATCAGTTCAATAAATTCTAAAGTTGCTACAGTAAATCAAAAGCTTGAAGCTCTTGACCAAAAAGCTCAATCCAATGCTTCTGATATTCAAAAGACCAATTCAGATTTAAATGGGAAATTAACCAATTCAGAAACAGCAACTAATCAAAAATTCACAAAGGTTGATAATTCATTAAGTAAAAATTCTTTGTGGTCCATTATTGGAATCTTAGGTGCTATCATAGTTTCAGGATTACTGTATTGGTTAGTGAGTAAACGTCAAAGTACTGATAAAACAGATGTTGAAGCACAAATTAGTAAAACTAAGAAAACACTCGAAGAAGAAGGAGTGAAATTGGACACTAAATTGACAGAAGTACTAGAAACACAATTGAAATTAGTGCAAGAGGAAAGAGCTAGATTACCTGCTAATAAATTGGAAGAAATAGACCATTCTCTTGCTTTAAAAGTAGCAGATGAAATTGTGCGTCTAAATAAAAATCTATCCAATATGGATATCAATATTAAAGGTTTAAAACAACTATCAGCATCAGTAAAACGTATTGAAGATAATTTTGCTGCTAATGGTTATGATATACCAGAGATATTAAACAAACCATTCGACTCAAGAATGAAAATGATTGTGGCAAATTCTGTTCCAGACGAAAAATTAAAAGATGGAGAAGAAATAATTACTAAAATAATCAAACCTCAAGTAAACTTTAAAGGAGTGATGATACAATCAGCTCAAGTTGAAGTTTCAGTAGGATAATAAAATAAAATATGAGAACAAAAATTGATTATGGTATCGATTTAGGTACAACGAATTCAGCAATCGCAAGAATTGAAAATGGTAAGCCTACCATTAAAAAATCAGATATGATGATGGATACAATGCCATCTTGTATAACTTACAATATCAAGAAAGATATTTTAATAGGTCAATCTGCTTTAGGTAAGCTAAAAACAGATAGAACCAATGCTTTAAAGCATTTTAGAAAAGAAAAATCCAATACTTATATAGAATTCAAAAGAACAATTGGGAATGACTCAAAGTTCTTAAGCTCAAACATGGGTAAAGAATTTTCTTCCGAAGATTTATCAGCAGAAGTGTTAATGAAATTAAAATCATTTATTACAGACGAAGCTGTAAAATCGATTGTGATAACAGTTCCTGCAAAATTTACTATGGTTCAAAAAGATGCTACTGTAAGAGCAGGTAAATTAGCAGGTTTTGAACATATAGAATTGTTACAAGAGCCAATTGCAGCTTCTATGGCTTATGGTTTAAATAGTGACTACAAAGATGGAATGTGGTTGGTTTATGATTTTGGCGGTGGAACTTTCGATGCTGCCTTAATAAAAGTTGAAGATGGTATTATGAAAGTTATCGATACTGAAGGGGATAACTGGTTAGGAGGGAAAAATTTAGATGAGGCTATTGTTGATCAAATCATCTTGCCTTATATGGAAAAAACTTTTGCAATTAATGACATTATTAATGATGTAGACAAAAAAGAAATATTAAGAGATGCTGTTAAATTTTATGCAGAAGAGTGTAAAATTCAAATGTCTTTTAAGGATAACCATAATATATTGACGGATTTAGGAGATTTACCTTTTGAAGATGAAAATGGAGAAGAACCATATATTGATATTGACATAAATCAGTTTATAATGGAAAATACTTTTGCTCCAATCTTTCAAAAGTCAATCGATATATGTAAAGATTTATTAAAAAGAAATAATTTAAAAGGGCCTCAATTAGCAACCTTATTATTGGTTGGTGGTCCAACATATTCTCCAATTTTGAGAAAAATGTTAAAAGAGCAAATCACTGATAAAATTAATACAAGTATAGACCCAATGACCTCTGTAGCAACAGGTGCTGCATTGTTTGCCTCAACTATTTCTGTTTCAGAAGAAGTAATGGAACAAAGCAGGGACACAACAAAGTTACAATTAGAAATTAAACATGAGGCAACAACAGTTGAGGAGGAAGAAATGGTAAATATCAAAATCCTTAATGAAAAGACCGAAGGCACTATTCCAGATAAAGTATTTGCAGATGTGGTGCGTGGTGACAAAGCTTGGTCAAGTGGAAAAAAACAAATTAGTGGAAAAGCGACTTTAGTTGATATCCAGTTAAATATGGGTGCATCAAACACTTTTGAAGTTATATTATATGATGAACAAGGGAACAAATTAGAATGTCAGCCTAATTCATTCAATATTTTACAAGGAATTAACCCGGGACAAGCAACATTGCCCTATCATATTGCCCTTGAAATCACTGACCGTATTCAAGGAAAGGATATATTAACAGCTTTAAAAGGATTAGAAAAAAACCAGACATTACCGGCAACTGGAGTTACTAAAGGACTTAAAACACAAAAAGATATTCGTCCAGGAATGGCTTCTGACGAAATTATTATACCTTTTTATCAAGGAGATTATTATGCAGAAGGTACAACCGCTATTCATAGTACCCACATTAATGAAATAAAAATTAATGGCGAAGATTTACCTTCATTATTACCTGCTGGTAGTGATGTTGAAATAACTCTAAAAGTAGATCGTTCAGAACAAATGACAGCATCTATTTTCTTTCCTTATTTAAATCATACTGAACAACAAACTGTTGAAATAATACAAGGTAAGTCTGTTAGTAAAGAATGGTTAGAAAATGAAATCATCAAAGCGAAAAAAATAGCTAAAAGATTACAAGAGGAAAACAATTCAAAAGAGGTGGGAAAAATTATTGGGAATATCAATGGTATTGCTGAGCAATTAGAACACAAAGGTGGTGGTGACAGTGGTAAACTGGAAGTTCAAGACAATTTATTAAAAGAACTAAGAGCTTTAGATAAATTGGACAGTGAAACTGAATGGCTTAAAGTAGAGAAAGAATTAAAAGATAACTTTTATGACCTAGATGAATTGCTAAATAGAATAAAAAGTAATGGAGATGAAGGAGGGTTAAAAATGGAAGCTATCGATACACATATGGAAGAGTTCAGAGTAAAAATTGAACAAATCATAAAAGAGAAAAGTGTAATTCACGCCAAAGAGTTAATCGAAGAAATTGATCGTTTGGATTTTAATATTAGAGATATTTTAGCTGGACCTCAAATGGATATTTCATTGATTAATAACATTAATTCTAATTTTTCAAGTACAAATTGGAAAGACAGTAATAAAGCTCGAACCTTATTAAACCAAGCTATTCAATCTATTAATAGTGGCAATGTTTCTAGCTTAAGACCGATATTAATTCAAATATTGGATGTTATGGATAGAGATGATGCTGAAAAAGTAACAGGTAAATTAACTAGATAATTAGAAATTAACGAAACTAGATGCTGTCGAAAAACTTTTCTATAAATGATGATTACAAAGTTTTACTATTCGTAAAACAGGGCTTCTATGCAGAAACTTATAGAGTTAAAGGAAATGATGGAAAACTTTACTTCTTAAAGCTGTTTAATTATTCTCAATTACATAAATCTGCTTTTGATGTAAATAATAATATTCTTGAAATAGAATTAGTAAAATCAATTCAACACCAAAATTTGGTTACTTACAAAGACAGTGGTGAAATTGTCATTGAAAATAAAAAATATGCCTATTTGGTTCTAAATTTTATAGCAGGTGAAACATTATTAGAAAAAATTAGTCGTGATAGATATAAGTCTCTTTATGACATAAAAAAGCTTGTTATTGAAATACTTGAAGGTTTAAAATACTTGCATCAACAAGCTAACCCAATAATTCACAACGAAATTACATTGCAAAATGTAATGTTAGATTTAGCACAAGGCAATCCAAAAACAAAAATCATTGATTTTGGTTACGCTAGAGAGTTTCATCAATCATCAAAGGTTTTTAATAAAGAAGGATTAAATCCTAATTTTCTTGCCACTGAATGTTTTCATAATATTTATTCTCCTCAATCTGATTTATTCTCGGTAGGTATGGTTTTATATCAGTTGATTTACAGTTCATTAGCTTGGGTTGTTGATATTTCTAAATTTAAAGGTAAACAGTCTGAATTGGAAGATAAAATCGTTGAAGAAAGGAAGAAAAAAATCGAATTTCCAAATGTTGTTGATACTATTTTTGATTTTGATGAAAATATAACTAATATTATTAAAAAAGCACTACATACGGATACAGAGATTAGATTTAGCTCTGCTGATGAATTTATTAAAGCTCTAAAAGGAGAAATAGAAGTACATGATATCGATACAATACAAATTCAAAAATCGGGCAATGAACCTAGAAAAAAGAAAACAGAGTACAGTTCAGTAGCCAGAGGAAAAGGGTTTAGTGCCATTGCAGGAATGCAAGATTTGAAAAACCAGCTTCAAGTTGATGTCATTGATGCGTTACGTAATCCCGAAGAGTATGAAAAATACGGTGTCACTATTCCTAATGGGATGTTATTATTTGGTCCACCGGGTTGTGGTAAAACATTTTTTGCAAAACATTTTGCGGAAGAAGTAGGTTTTAATTTTATGTTAATAAAACCTTCATCATTAAAAAGTCGATATGTCAATGCTACTCAAGAAAACATTGCAAAAATGTTTGAAGAGGCAGAAGAAAATGCACCAACGATTATTTTCATTGATGAAATGAATGAATTGCTTCCGAATAGAGATAGCGAAGTTCACGAAATGGCAAAAAGTGCTGTAAATGAAATGTTAGCCCAAATGGATAGAACAGGTGAAAAAGGAATATTCATAATTGGTGCTACTAATTATCCACATATGATTGATCCGGCTATTTTAAGAGCGGGTAGATTAGATAAAAAAATTTATTTATCTCCACCTGATTTTGAAGCAAGAAAAGCTATGTTTGAAATGTATCTAAAATCTAGACCTATTGATTTTGGAATCGATTATGTGAGATTAACAAAAAGCACAGAAAATTATGTTGCTGCTGATATTGAACTCTTAGTAAATGATGCGTCCAGAAAAGCATTAAAAATGAAAGGACGAATTACTATGGAAATACTTGAAAGTGTGATAAAAAACACAAAACCATCAGTTTCAATTTCGGAATTAAATAAATACGAAGAACTTAGAAAAAAAATGGAAGGTGATAATACTTCTAGTAATAGTAAAACAAGTGAACGCACAATAATAGGTTTTACAAAATAGAAAAAATGGAAAGAATCCCCCTTTGATAAATTACTTTTAAAAACTGCTTTTTGTTGTGGCTTCCGATGAAAACATCGACAATAGGGAAGTAGAGGTTATAAAAGAATGTGCCGGCAATCTCCATTATTTAAGGATTTTGATTTTAGTAAAGAAATCAATATTCTCTTAGCAAAGATTAACGAACGTGATACAGAATTTATTCAATATTATTTTAATGTACTCCACAATTCTAATTTGTCAGAGCATGAAGAATTAAGTATAATCGATTTCGCTATAATACCATTAATGCGGATGAAGTTGTTGAATATTCAGAGGTGAAGTTTTTTAAAGCAATACGAAAATGTCTGAATATAAGAAGATATTGAGACAGAAAGTAAGCTCGATAAATTGGTAAGTAACTATCTTAAATCACTAGAGTTACCACAATTTGAATATATCAAATTTGATAATTTGGAAAATGAATAACTCAGTTATAAAAATTGGTTCAGCATTATTACTTTTTATATGCCTTGTCGATATGCTTTACTCCGGAATGTGAACTGTTCAGTTTGCTCCGGAATACCCAATATGCCGTATGGCTATTATCAATTTGTTAGATTTGTTTCGATGATTGGTTTTGCATATTTTGCTTATTCTGCCAATGAGCAAATCAACAAGAACGAGACGTTTGTTTATATTGGATTAGCAATTTTATTTCAACCATTTATCAAAGTAACGCTAGGTAGAACGATCTGGAATATTGTAGATTTAGTAGTTGGAATTGGTTTAATATTGTCATTATTCCAAAGTAGGAGAAAAGAGAATTAGATAGCCTTGTCATTTTGCGCAACGCAAAACGTCTATGTAGTCCAAAATTGCAATAATTTCAAAAGAACAAAGAATTCCAAAATAGATTTCCGTTGTAAACAAAACGGGTAGCTCTTCTATTTTTCTGTACAAAATAATAAAAATTAATTTAAAGTAGTATTTTCTTTTTTAATTTGCTCAATAAAATAAGCTGCGGAAATTCCAGTTTTATTTTTGAAGGCTTTTGCAAATCTTTCTGTACTGCTAAAACCAACTTCCTCTGCTAGTGCCTTATTGTTATATTTACGAATCAATTTATTGCTATACAGTAAAGATATTATATACTCTGTTTTAAGATCATTTATGTATTGATTAAAGCGTTTCTCTTTATAATGATAAATTATAGCAGAAAGATATGTTGGATTGTGATTAAAAAAAGCGGACAAAGTAGTGAGTTTCCAATCCCTATCGAGATATTTCTTTTCATTTTCAAATTTCTCTAACAGTTTTAATATAATTGCAACTGTTTCAGTGTTAATGCCCAGCATTGCGGGTTTCTCTTTTTTTTCTTTGGTCTTACTTTTATCCTTCGAATTGTTAATCTCCAACATCAGCTCTTCAAATCGTTTTTTGTAGATCTTTTTATTTTTCAAATTTCGATGAGTTACAATTATAAAACCTGAAAAAATAATTGAAGTAAAACCAATGAGAACAGAGTACTTATAATTTTTTATAAAGAGTTCTCGTTTTAAATTTTCTTTGTCAATTAGTAATTCCTGCGTGTAGTATTCTTTGTTTATTTTGCCAACTAAATATTTGAAAGTTTCATTTAGCATCCTATCAGCTTTGAGTAGTTGATCTATATAGTATAGATGAATTTCTGGATTATCTTTGGCTTTATAATAGTTAATCAGAATTTCATAGACTTCCCTGAGGTCAGGTCGTAGATAACCTTTAGTGTTGAAAAGCTGATCTACTTTTTTAAAATAGGGTAGAGCAGTTTCATATTTTTCTGTCTTCCAATAACTTTTACCAATATAGAAATAACCAACAGATTCATTCCCAAAGTCTTTTTTTTCTTTTAATTCCCTAATCGAGGCCTCAATATTTCTGATAGCTGAGGCGTAGTTTTGCTTAAAGTAATCATTTATTCCTTGAGAATGGATATAGTAAACTTCCATTTCAGGTATGCCCAGTTTTTTGCATTCTGCTATTCCTAAGATATTGGTTTCACTGCAGAGTCCATAATTTCCAATTTTGTTATAACAAACCCCTAAGAAATGTAAAGAATTCAAATAAGCTCTGGGATTTTTATTCTTGAAATAAGAGACACAATCTTTTAATAGTGAAATGGCCTCATCATAATAACCTAAGTAGTATTTGACTAGCGCAATATTATACATTAGTTTATAGATAAGATACTTGTCGGTTGTTTTAGCTAAGTAACCGTGGGCAATAATATAATTGTCCAATGCGTAATTATGATGTTTTAGTGAATAGTACGCTATACCTTTTGATAAATAAGCAGAACCGATTAGCATATTATCATTTGTCTTTTTTGCCGCATATATGGTGCTATCGGCATATATTATGCTTAATTTATCAGAAGACTGATTCGATAAATTGCTATAGCCATTAGCTATTTCTTTCCAATTTTTTTCATTCTTTGCTTTTTGTAAAAAGGCATATAAATAAATTGCGGCCTTTGAACTATCTTTTAGTCCATAAGCTTTATCATCTAGGTAATCGTAACTTTTATTTTTTAAAGAGTCAGGTATTTTATACTCTTTTTGTTGGGCCGAGACTAAGTGAAAAAGAAATAAGAAGATTGCAAATGTTTGATTTTGATTCATAATGTGATAGTTTGGGGACTATATTAGGCTGTAAAGTGCATCAGTATCACTTTAAAATAGTCTTCACACTAATTTTGCAGTAATTTAATTCAAATATAATGTAAACATTTGGTTTTTAGTGTTTTGTATAATTTAAAGTAGTATGGATTTATTATAAATCCATACTTTAAATTCGATAAATCCAAACTAGTCATGTTGCGGGAGATGTTTCCAAGCAATAGTTTTGTCATGAATTCAAAAGCGAAATTATCTGGCATAGAGCCTAATAAGAGTTCCGCTAATCCGGATGAAATGAACTGAGAAGGAATTCTCATTCACATCAAATAATCTTAATCATGAAAAATTTATCATTATGCGGTTCCTTATTATGTCTTTTAATTTCGTGCTCTGCCGACTCAGATTTTAATCCATTAGAATTGGAAGAAAGCGCAATAACCAAATCCGGGAGAAATTTACCAAATCCGGGCAATAGCGCTAATCCTTTTGACTTCAAAGGAGAAAAGTACTACGATGCGCTAACAAGCTACTGGGGGGCAAATCAATATCCGAATTCTATTGCGCAGATTACTGATCAAATCAGTTTTTTGGCATCGCAGTTTAAAAATGGCTCTTTTAACAATAGAAGTGTAATATTCTTTACAGATGAAATTGTACAGTCCATTATGGACGATCCGGACAATAGCATGATTATGATAGTGCAAAATAGTACACTCAGCAATTCGGCAAAAACAAGTCTGGTTAACTTTCTACAAGTTTTAATTGAGAAGCGACAGCTCGAATTCTCCATTACTTATAATTACATAACTGATTACGAGGATACAGTGATAACAAGCAACTCTTTGAATCAGGATGACAGTGAAACGATTTTAACAGTCACATCCATATCCCGTTATTCACTTTATTCGGAAACTCAACGTAAGGATCGTGACTGGGATAAATCAGGGGCTAACAAAAACGCCAAACCCTTTTTTACCGAGAACCAGGTTGCTGTTATTTCGATACTATTATTCCTGGCTACATTTAAATGATTCTTCTTTTAAAATAGTAATAAATGTTTTTTTTAATGAAACCACGAATCATTCTTTATACCCTGCTGGTGATTTTTAACCTTGTGAGCCTTTATTTCATCATGGAACTGTTCAGCTATGATGAAATAGTTGGTTACCTCACTACAGGCGGCAAAAAAACTATTGATGCACGTGAGCTGGCTTATCTATTGTTTGTAACATGTCTTCTGAATCTCTACTTTCTATCTTTTATATTGATGAAAAGTTTTTTTAAGGATAATATATAAGAGTTTGAAATCCAGGTTTCATATTTTTTAATTCTTTTTTTGAAATTACTACAATATGTTAAAAGACCTTATCAATATAGAACTGATGGATCTTCCAATAGAAGGTCTTGGTATAAGCATCATCAAGAAATATATAATTAAGACTGCCCAGGATGAGTCATTTTTAATTCGCAATTATTGTGTTATCCTTATAAAATCAGGGGAGTTTAAAATTAGGATACAAGAACTTATTAGTGATCTGAAAGCGCATGATCTGATGGTTTTACCTAAAAATTCTTATTGTACAATTCTAGAAGTAAAAGGGAAACCACAATTTTTTTTGATTTGCTTTACATCAGATTTTGCATTTGAAAATTGCCTGAAAAAAGAACTTGTGGACTCCTTTGCTTTTTTACTTGGAGAATCTTTACCCACAATCCCCCTTGAGGATAAAGACTTTCAGGTATTGTCACTAATTTACAAACTGATTTATTTCGTAAATAAAGATACTAACAAAAGTAGCGAGGATTCTGAATTACGACGTATTGCTTTTAACCTGTTTTTGTATGAGCTGAAGTTTATTTTTAAAAGGTTTATTAAAGAAGCTCCAATTAATATTAAGAGACCCGAGAGTCTCACGATTCAATTTCTTACCATACTGACCATTCACTGCAAAAAACAGCACAGCGTAAAGTTTTACGCGGGCGCTTTATCTGTAACAAGGGGCTACCTGAATAATGTAGTAAAGCAGGTAACAGGTAAAACTGTAAAAAGCCTCATGGATCAGGCGATCATTAACGAGATTAAAAATGTGCTAGAAAATTCACAATCATCAATAAAACTAATAGCAGAGGATTTTGAGTTCAGTAGTCTCTCGAAATTCGACAACTTTTTTAAAAGAAATACTTCTATGTCAGCTTCTCAGTATCGCAATAATGCAATGGGAAAATTTAAAAAACTTTAGGCTTCATTGCATAATGTTCACTAAACAAAATACTATCATGATTACTGTATATCCCCTAGAATGGATAGACTCATTGATATTGCACACCTTAGATTCAAAGAAAACAAATGTCATCGATCTGTCACAGAGTGATTTAGCCTTTATAGGTAACAATCTTTCAAAAGAATTGCACCTGATTCAAGTTCAACTAAAAAACGAGATATTTTCTTTACAGAAAAAGAGGCAAATCCGATTACTAGTTCGAAAGTACCACTCCTCTTTAGTTTATTTGCTGGATAAGGTAATTGGATATCAAAAAAAGGATATTGTTTTTACCGGAGTTTTAGCAGGTATCATGGAGTTAGTGATTAATTGTCTTTATGATTTGTTGTCTTTTGTTCAAAGCCGTTATTTCAATTACCTAAGTCTTGATGAACGTGTCCCTGTTCAATACCTGGTAATTTCCAGAAAAGAAATATTTTTAAGGCTCGAAACGCTCAAAAATAAAGAAGAAGAAGGTGCTTTAGATGGTCACCTCACTGAAATGGTATTTAATGCTATCTCGAGTTCAATTGCAGAGAAACCGCAACATAAAATCACTTATAGAGAAATATTGTATCAAAAAGAACTTTTAAAGTATTTAGAGGTTTTGGCGGCTGCCAAAGATCAATCTACTTTTTATTCAGGAATTGATCAGTTGTTAATGGAGATGAATTTTAATTATCACCCTTATATTGGTCATTTTACACGCCGCATACAAAGTCAACTTGATTTACAGGAATCTTTAGTTGACAAAACAAATCAGCTACTTCTTTGCTATAAAGAATTTAGCCAGTTATTGTTCAATGAAAAAATAAGCTTTGATCCTACTAGGGAAAATATAAGATATGTTCTGGATAACTGGTTCAGGCAAGAAATTACATATTTGGAGCGAAAACTAGTATTAGATGCAGGCTCCCAAAGTATCCATAAAGAAGATCAAAATATGCAGATAGGAAATAACAAAGTTCAGTGTGCGCTTTCTACAGATCAAATGGGCCTTATTTTACGCGCAGGAGATGAGGCAAGAATTCTAAAAGCAAAATCCCTGAATGAAGTATTCAGAACCATTGTGCCGCATCTTTCCACTGCACTTAAGAAAAATTTGTCCTATAATTCAATGAGAAGCAAATCTTATAGTGCGGAAGAAAAAGACAAGCAGATTGCGATTCAGACTCTCGAGAGAATGATTAAACATATTAGAGAGTTCTAACTATTATTAATGTATTTAAAATTTAATTTATGAAAAAACTGAATCACATTTTATTTGTGGCTTGCCTTATCCTTATAGGCTCAAAAGCAATAATTTGGATACTGAAAAAGCAGTTGAATTGATTAAGAAAGAGAGCCATTATCGAGGAATTTAAAGTCAGGGGAGAGCCACTGATAATTTAAAAAAAAAGCTGCGAGAACTTATCTTTTAACAACACCGGAAAAGGACAGGAAATATAAAAATCAAAAAGTGAAAACTGGTACCGAAGAGTTTGATAAGATTCCAGATATAAAAATAGACTCTGATGGTAAAAAAGCAATCGTTAGCTATAACAATTTGGCATAATAACATGTTCCGTCTCCTTAATGCACAATCCTTTAATCACACAAAAAGAGCGCAAAGCTTATTTTTTACTGACTCAAAATGGATGGGCTTTTGTGAATGTCCGGGATTTTGAGATTGCTTGAATTTAAACTAAAGCTATATCCAAAGAAAAAGCCCTCCTAGTGAAGGTTTTTTTTTGCCATCTTTCTTGATTTTCTGCCTATTTGCAAAGGGTACAAAAGGGTACAAAAAAGTTGTACTTGTAGTAGTTGTATTGTATTTGTTTCTTTGACTTGTTGAATAAATCATAACTCTTTTATTATGATTTACATAGAGAGAAAGAAAGATGTTGAACGATTAAATGAAAAAGCTATGTTTACAAATATCTCATGGAGCAATTATATAATTGCCGTTAGTGTACTTTTATTTATCTGGTATTTGGTTTTAGGATTTAGATTTTACTATCCTGAGCTAAAAGAAATCCTAAACGGTGAGAAAACCCTAAATCTCACAAGCTTTAAAAGCAATAGAAACGAAATGCCCGCCGTTAATTTTCCAAAAGACAGCAATGTTGAGAATCTAGAATTTTCATCTTGCAGTGAGCCTTTTGATACCCTGGCTGATGCGAAGGAACTATCTGACCGGATAAAGGGCGCCATTGCTGAGAGCGCAGAGAGAAACTTCTCTTTGGAAGAGTTTCAGAACTATCTAAAATTGCTGTTAAAGGAATATCCCTTTGTTAAAATCTCTGCGCTACGCGAGAAGGTGAATACTTTAATTGTCGCGGGTTGCCAGAGATACCCACAACTACTTTTAACTGTTTCTCAGGCTGATGCCTTGTGGGAAGAGACTATTTAATATTATAGTGGAGGAATAATCCCTGTTCTCTCTGGCGTGGTAGGGCTTTATGTGACAAGGAAATAGAGTTGCAACGTCGAGTATTTCTCCGCTTATTATTCATAAGAAATCAAAACTTTAAAACGATGTGTGATGAAAAAATGTAAAGGAGATTTAAAGTGTTTTTCAAAGGCAAAAAAAGTATCAATTCAGGTGCTAATGCTAGTTGTTTTTATTCATTTCAAAGGCTACGCCCAGGATGGTGTCGCCGGTATTAATGAGGCCAATCAAAAAGTCAGAAGTTATTTTGATGCAGGTACAGAACTCATGTACGCGGTAGGGGCTTTACTGGGGCTTATTGGCGCGGTGAAAGTGTACCAAAAGTGGAATGCCGGTGATCCCGATACCGGAAAAGTAGCCGCAGCTTGGTTTGGGAGCTGTGTGTTTTTAGTTGTCGTGGCCACTGTGATAAAATCCTTCTTTGGTGTTTAAAACTAATAAACATAATGAAAAATGAGTAGCAGTGTATATCAAATCAATAAAGGGATTAATCAATCCATAGAATTTAAAGGACTCAAAGCCCAATACATCTGGTATTTGGGCGGTGGTGTTGTGGGACTTATGATTGTTTTTGCAATCCTGTTTTTTATTGGAATTCCTTCTATTCTTTGTGTGGTCTTTATTGGGGGCGCGGGAAGTGTAATGGTTTTCAAAATTTACAAAATGAGCCATAAGTATGGACAGTATGGGATGATGAAAGCCATAGCCAAAAAACAGATTCCAAAGAATATAAAAGTCTATAGCAGAAGAATTTTTAAATAGTGATAGTCAAAGAGCGTTAATGTAAGTAAATCAAAGTGTGATGCAAAAAGTGATAGATGATGTTTTACCGATTATGGATGTTCAGCACGATTGTATCTTGTCTAAACAAGGAGATATAACGGTGGTTTTTAAAGCAGACCTTCCAGAGATTTTTACCCTCTCAGACCAGGAGTATGAGACGTTTCATCAATCCTGGATCAAAGCCATTAAAATACTTCCAAAGTTTTGTGTATTGCACAAACAGGACTGGTTTTTAGAGAAACACTATAAGGCAGATTTTACAAGCGATGACAGCAGTTTTCTAAAAAGAAGCAGTGAGCGGTTTTTTAATGAAAGACCCTTTTTGGATCATTCCTGTTATATTATGATTACCAAGAAACCTCAAGGAAGAAAAAACTCAAGTTCCTTATTCTCTAATTTAATTAGAAGTTCGCTGGCTCCTGAGCAAACGCTAAAAATGGAGCTGCTTCAGGATTTTATAGACAGTACCGGTCAGTTTAAAAGAATCATGGAAGACAGTGGATTTGTAAAGCTTACGCGTTTAGAAAACCACGAGCTTAAAAGCCAAAGCCGCAGCATTGGACTTATAGAGAAATATTGTTTTTTATCAGAGAGTGAAACTTCATTTGTCTACAAGGATATTAAATTCAGCCAAGGACTACAAGTTGGCGATAAACATTGTCAATTGTTTACTTTGGGGGACTCGGCCGATTTACCGGGACTCTGTGGATCCAGGATAAATTATGACCGTTACTCAACTGATAGGACAAAATTCAGTGTAGGCTTTGCCTCAACACTCGGACAATTATTATCGTGTAATCACATCTACAATCAGTATATCTTTATTGAGGACGGGCAGAAAACTATTCAAAAACTAGAAAGCAAGAGACTGCGCCTGCAATCCTTATCGGCTTACAGCAGGGGTAATTTAATAGCTAGAGATGCCACAAACGATTTTTTAAACGAGGCCATGTCCCAGCAAAGAGTACCAGTTAAGGCGCATTTTAATGTCCTGGCCTGGAGCTCAGATGTGCAAGAATTAAAAGAGATCAAAAACAAGGTGTCTTCAGCCCTTGCACAAATGGACGCGGCCGCGAAGCAGGAAACCGTTGGGGCGCCACAAATTTATTGGGCAGGCATACCAGGAAACGCAGCTGACTTTCCAATGAATGACACTTTTGATACCTTCACCGAACAGGCGGTATGTTTTTTAAACATGGAAACTGGATACAAGTCTTCTCTGAGTCCAATGGGAATCAGACTCGGGGACAGGCTCACAGGCAAACCTGTTCATGTGGATATCAGCGATGAGCCTGTGAGAACGGGAATATGTACCAATCGTAATAAATTTATACTAGGCCCCTCGGGAAGTGGCAAGTCTTTTTTTACCAACCACATGGTAAGGAGTTATTACGAGCAAGGTACACATATTGTCCTTGTGGATGTAGGGCACAGTTATAAAGGATTGTGCGAGATGGTAGGAGGTTATTACTTTACCTATGATGAGAAGAACCCCATAAGATTCAATCCTTTTTATATAGGAGAGGGCGATAGTCTGGATACCGAGAAAAAGGAAAGTATTAAAACGCTGTTACTGGCGCTTTGGAAAAAAGACGATGAGACATTTAATAGAAGCGAGTATGTGGCCCTTTCGAATTCTCTGCAATTGTATTATGAGAAACTAGAAACTAATCCGGATATTTTTCCTTGTTTCAACACCTTTTACGAATTTTTAAAAGAGGATTTTGTCCCTATACTTGAAGGAGATAACGTAAAGGAGAAAGACTTTGATGTCAATAATTTTCTCTACGTGCTTCGGCCTTATTATAAAGATGGCGAGTTTGATTACCTTTTGAATGCAAGTGAGAACTTAGATCTTTTAAAAGAGCGGTTTATTGTTTTTGAACTCGATAATATAAAAGATCACCCCATTCTTTTCCCGGTGGTCACCATCATAATCATGGAAGTTTTTATCAGCAAAATGAGAAAGCTTAAAGGAGTTCGTAAAATGATCCTGATCGAAGAGGCCTGGAAAGCCATAGCCCGGGAAGGGATGGCCGAATATATTAAGTATTTATTTAAAACTGTAAGAAAATTCTTTGGAGAAGCAATTGTGGTGACCCAGGAAGTGGAAGATATTATCTCCTCACCGGTGGTCAAACAGGCCATTATCAATAACAGTGACTGCAAGATTCTTCTGGATCAAAGTAAGTATCAAAATAAATTTGATCAGATTCAGGAACTCCTCGGGCTCACTGAAAAAGAAAAGGCGCTGGTGCTCTCTGTAAACAAGTCCAATGATCCTGATAAGAAGTACAAAGAGGTTTTTATATCACTAGGAGGTATGCTTTCAAAGGTGTACAGAACCGAAGTATCACTCGAGGAGTACCTGGCCTATACAACAGAAGAAAGCGAGAAAGTTAAAGTAAACGCGTACGCCCAAAAATATGGTGGCGATATCAAAAAAGGCATTGCCGCTCTGGCATTTGATATGAGAAACGAAACTTAAATGAAAACAGAAAATGAAAAGCAGAATAAAATTGATCATTTGCACACTGTGCTTGTTTTTTATCACTACAGCAGCAAGACCCTTAGAGAGTAATGCCGCTATTCCGATACTTGAGATTGTTAAGGCGGTTACCAAAAAAGTAATTAAGGCTATTGATCTTGGTATCCAGAGATTACAGAATAAAACCATATGGCTTCAAAACGCGCAGAAACAGCTTGAGAATACACTCTCCAAATTAAAACTTGATGAGATTTCAAATTGGACCAAAAAACAACAGGATCTCTACAAGGGGTACTACGAGGAACTTCAGAAAGTAAAATCCATTATTACCTACTATCAGCGCATAAAAGAAATTACCAGCAAACAAACCAGACTGATTAACCAGTATGAAAGAGCCTGGAATTTATTGAGACAGGATAGTCATTTTAGCTCCTCAGAACTGCAATACATGCAAAAGGTTTACCAGGGGATTCTAGAGGAGAGCATGAAAAATATCGACCAGGTATTCTTTATTCTCGAATCTTTTACAACCCAGATGAGCGATCTGAAAAGACTTGAGATCATAAACCAGGCTGCCGATCAGATAGACGAGAATTATGATGATCTGATGCTCTTTAATAAACAGAATGTTCTTATGAGCCTTCAAAGGGCCAAAACTAGTAGTGACGCGCAAAAAGTCAAACAATTTTACGGAATTCCATAAGTAAACATAAAGTATAAAAAAAATGAAAAAGATCTTATTAGTACTCTGCATTATGGTATTTTTTTTACACGATATTCAGGGCCAGGCCAAGCAAAGAAAGACGTTACTACTGCAAATAGCCGCACTACAGACTTACATTGGTTATGCTAAAAAAGGATATACTGTAGCTAAAAACGGGCTTAATTTTATAGGGGATGTAAAGAAAGGGGAACTCAATTTTCATGAAGATTATTTTAGCTCTCTTAAAAAAGTGAATCCAAAAGTGGGACACTATCTAAAAGTGGCCAGTATTATTTCCCTGCAGCTTAAAATTATAAAGATTCATAAAAAGACTCTTGAGAATATTGCTAAGGATGATTTGTTTCATGGAGATGAGCTGGATTACATAGAGAAAACTTTTGGACATTTAATAGACAACTGCAATGATACCCTGCAGGAGGTTTTGGTTATTTCAACTGATAATAAACTTGAAATGAGAGATAGTAGACGAATAGAGCGGATCCAAGGGCTTTATAAAACGATGCTGGAGGATTATTTGTTCTGCGAGAATTTCACACAAGAGATCTCCCTTATGTCCCTTTCAAGATCTAGAGAGAAAAATGATAGGAACCAAAGCCGGATTTTACTTGGCTTGTAAAAAAATAGAATCATGAAAAAGGTAGTATTCATTTTTGTAATGTTCTGGCTCGTATGCGCGCCTTTTAAAACTTACGGGCAGTCCGAGGAAATCCAGCAGCTGGTTTTAAATATTGAGAAACTCTCACAGTTCAAAAAGATTTTAAGTGATATGAAAAAAGGCTATGATATTTTAAATGGTGGCTATAAAGTGGTTAAAGACTTATCGAAGGGAAATTTTTCGCTTCATAAAACTTTCCTTGATGCCCTTTTGCAGGTAAGTCCCCTAGTTAAGAGTTATAAGAGGGTGGGGGATATTATAAACTATCAGATACTGCTTATAAAGGAGAGTAAAACGGCTGTTAATCGTTTTAATAAAAGCGGGAGTTTTACCCGTGAGGAAATTAATTATTTTGAAAAAGTATATTTTAATCTCACCAGGGAAAGTCTTAGAAATCTCGATGAGCTCACGATGATTTTGACGCCTGAGACACTGCGAATGTCCGATGATGAAAGATTAGAGGCCATTGATAAAATATATTTGGATATGCAGCAAAAAGTGCTATTTCTCCGGGATTTTAACGCCTCTTCTGGGGTCCTTTTATTGCAGCGTGTAAAGGAGCAAAATGATGTAAGGATAGCGCGTTACAATTATCAAATTAAAAATTAATTCTTGTACATATGCTAAATCTAGATAAAACAATGGGCGCTGCAGTGGTATTGCTCTTTGCACCTATTTCAACTATGGGGCAAGGGGCTGCAGGGGAGATTCAAAGTCTTCACGGGGTACTGGAACAACTCTATGATGAGATGATGCCCCTTTGCAGCAATCTTATTGCAGTAGGGCAGGGTATAGCCGGATTTGCAACCCTTTGGTATATAGCCCTTCGAGTTTGGCGCCATATTGCCAACGCGGAGCCTATTGATTTTTACCCGCTTTTCCGGCCCTTTGTAATTGGTTTTTGCATCATGATTTTCCCTTCTGTACTTTATTTAATTAATGGAGTTATGAAACCCACTGTTATGGCCACAGGGGCTATGGTGCAAGGATCCAACAAAGCAATTGAAGTTCTTTTGAAAGAGAAAGAAAAAGCGGTAAAAGAAAGTGACCCTTGGAAAATGTATGTAGGGGTTACAGGGGCTGGTGATCGAAAAGAGTGGTATAAGTATACTCATGGTGATTCTGATCTGGAAAAAGAGAATATACTTTCCAGTATCGGCAATGATGTGAAATTTGCAATGGAGAAAGCCTCGTATAGTTTTAGAAATTCTGTAAAAGAATGGGTGAGCGAGGTGCTGAGAATTCTCTTTGAGGCCTCTTCACTTTGTATCGATACGCTGAGAACCTTTCAATTGGTTGTGCTTTCCATACTGGGACCTTTGGTTTTTGGAATCTCTGTTTTTGATGGATTCCAGCATACCCTCACGGTATGGCTCGCGCGGTATCTCAATGTTTATTTATGGCTGCCTGTTGCCAATATTTTTGGAAGTATCATCGGTAAAATCCAGGAGCAGATGCTAAAACTAGACGTAGTGCAAATCAACACATCAGGAGATACCTTTTTTAGCCGGACCGATATGGGATATTTAATTTTTATGATCATCGGTATAGTGGGGTATTTTACAGTACCCTCTGTGGCCAACTATATTGTGCATGCAGCCGGGGGAGATGCACTGGGACAAAGGGTGACGAGCATCTTTACAAACTCGAGCTCTTCGGTGATAACAAGAACAGCCGCTGGAGCTGGAATGATAATGGATGCCATGGGAAATCCTTCGGGGAAAATGTCTCAGAGCATGGCCAGCTCTTCGGGTACCTCTGACTATTTTCAGGATAAGCAAAGTTATATGGGCGAGATGCTCAAGGGAAATTTAAAATAATTTAAATAAAGAGCCAATATGTTTAGCAAAATGAGAAATATAGACACAGCCTTTGGCCATGTAAGGAGTTTTACCATGCTGGTGATTCTGGTCAGCACCATTATCTGCTGTTATACGCTTTATAAAAGTTTTACATCAATTACCCTTATGCAGGACAAGGTTTATATTTTGGTAAATGGCAAAGCGCTGGAGGCGTACTCCTCGGATAGAAAAGATAATGTACCTGTGGAGGCCAGGGATCATGTAAAAACTTTTCATGGGTTTTTCTTTACCCTGGACCCTGATGATAAAGTAATTAAAACCAATATAACCAAAGCGCTTTATCTGGCCGATGATACGGCCAAAAGGGTGTATGATAATTTAAAAGAGAATGGGTATTACTCGGGTATTATATCGGGGAATATCAGCCAGAGAATTTCAATTGACAGCATCACTATTGATACCAATCAATATCCCTATGATTTTAAATGTTATGCAAAGCAAAATATTATAAGAACTACCAGTATTTTAAATAGAAACCTGATCACTGAGGGCACCCTTAGAAATGTATCAAGAAGTGATAATAACCCGCATGGGTTTTTAATTGAAAGATGGAATACTATTGAAAATAAGGATTTAGGAGTGGAAAACAGAAAATGATGCGCGCTTTATTTAAAAACAAGCAGATCCCAATAAGTCCGAGGTATTATCTGCTGGTAAGGGATAAATGGGCAAAAAAAATGAGCGCATTAACTTTGAATTTATCAAAAAAGGTCCTTGTATTTTATCTGATTCTCTTTGTCCTGGTTTACGCAGGTATAAGTCTTTATACTGTATATGATGCTTTGTGGAATAAAGAGCCTAAGGGGCGAAGGGCGAGAATTGCTCCTGATCATTTAACTGAGATAAAAGCTTCACTGTGTACAAGTAATCAACCCGTGTTATCTAAAACTGAATTTGAAAACGCAGTGCGGTTTAGTATTTATCTGGACAGTATTAAAAAATCCAGGGAACAAGAAAAAAGCTTTGAGAGCCTGCATGAGAAAAGAGCGGGCCATTAAGACATTTTCTAGGTGCTGAGAAATATAAAAAAAAAGAATTTTAAAAAATAAATCCATGGAAAACAAAACAATTAGTTCCAAAGAATCTAAACACCGCAAAATGCTACTGGTGTTGCCAATTATAACACTTCCATTTCTAACGATGATATTCTGGATATTAGGTGGGGGAAAAGGCAGCGCAAGTGAGATTGCCACAGAGCAAAAAAGAGGATTTAATGTAACGCTTCCTAATGCGAGATTTAAGCAAGACGCTGAGCTGGATAAGATGAGTTATTATGAGAAGGCTACAATTGACTCTTTAAAGCTTGAGGAACAGATTAAAAAAGATCCCAATTATTCAAGGCCAGTATTCTCTGAGGATCCCGGGTCAGTTTCAGGGGAATTAGAAACTGATCCGAGAATTTTTCCAAAAACAAGAACGGCTTTAAATACAGGTTCTCTTAAAGGGGAGAGCGAACAAAGGATGTATCAAAAATTAGAAGCGCTTCAAAAAGTAATTCAAGCGCCGGTAAAAAAAATAGACAATCAGAAGGATATGAGAGAATTTGAATACAGTAATTCTTCACGAGATGCCTTAGAGCAGATAAAAGGGGTGCAAGAGATGATATCTTCTATAAATGCGCCCTCTGAGCCAGATCCCGAACTGCGCCAACTAGGAGCAATGCTGGAGAATATTCTGGACATTCAGCACCCTGAGCGTGTGCAGGAAAAACTAAGACAGATTTCAAAAAGCCAAAAAGGGAAAGTGTTTGCAGTGAGTAAAAAAACACAAGAAGAGCCAGTTTACTCACTCGTGCAAACAAACACAAGTGGACCAGGGATCCCAAATTCTAATTCTTTTTACTCTTTAGACCAGGACCCTTTAGATAACCAGGCGCAAAACACACTCGAGGCGGTGGTGCATCAGACGCAGTCTGTTGTAAATGGTTCGGTAGTAAAACTCAGATTAACCACAGATGTTTTTATTAATGGAATCCTTATTCCCAGAAATAGTTTTGTTTTTGGAATTGCTTCTTTAAAAGGGGAGAGACTCGAGGTTAAGATAAAGACAATAAAATTTAATACCTCGATATTTCCTGTGGAACTCTCTGTTTATGATATGGATGGAATTGATGGAATTTTTATTCCCGGAGCCATAAATAGGAATGTTGCAAAAGCGTCCGCAGACAGATCCCTGCAGGGTCTGGGCATTGAGGGATTGAATGATTCGTGGACAGGACAAGCGGCAACGCTTGGTGTTCAGGCTGCTAGGAGTCTGATGAGTAAAAAGGTAAAACTAATTAAGGTGGTTCTAAAAGCAGGCTATCAGGTTCTGCTTTATGATCAGAAAGAAAAAAATGCCAAATAACACTTAAATATTCGAAGATGAAAAATAGTAAATTATGGTTGAGTATTGGGATTTCTATAGTTGCAATTTCAGTATCTGCTCAACAAGATTTTAATAGTGAGGTGAATAATATCAATTTGAGTTATTCTAAGACTACAAGTATTGTATTTCCCTACGCCATTAAAAGTGTAGACAAAGGAAGTGCTGAGATTCTGGTTCAAAAGGCAAAAGGAGTAGAGAATATTCTATTTTTAAAAGCAGGCAGGCAGAATTTTGCCCAGACTAACCTGACTGTTGTTACCGCAGATGGTAAAGTCTACGGTTTTATTTTAAATTTTGATCAGCTGTGCCCCACTTTGCACTTAAAGGCTGAACTTGTTTCGAATTTTAATACAGAGGCGCTTTTTTCTTCAGAGAATGAAAACCAGAAACAGATAAGGCATTACGCCGAGCTGGCTTTATCCAAAATAAAAAAAGTGTCTGGACTCCATTCAAATAAGTTTTCTGTAGACCTTAGGGTAAACGGTATATTCATACACCATGATATGATGTACTTCAGAGTGCGGCTTGCAAACAATTCAAGAATCAATTATGATCTGGACCAGTTGCGCTTTTTTATCAGAGATCAAAATAAATCAAAACGAACCGCTGTGCAGGAACTGGAAATAGTGCCGGTTTTTTGCTCTTCTGTGCTCTCTACAATCAAAGATCATTCAGAAATAACTTTAGTTTTTGCAATACCCAAGTTCACTATTGCAGAGAGAAAACTCCTCAGCGTGGAGCTAACCGAGAAAAACGCAGGCAGACATCTTGAATTAAATATCAAAAACACTGATCTGATGAATTTGGAAATATTATAAAATTTATAATCACATACTAATTTTAAAATCTAATATCATGAACGAGAAAAATTTTGAGTACTTAAGCGATCAGCTTAAATACACCGGATTTGGAGAAGCTTTGCAAATAGAGTTAAAAGAGAAAATGAAACAACAAGAGCCCTCCTTCATATTATATCATGAAACCTATCATGAGGATCGTGTGGCCAGAGCTACTCTTACTTTTAACAAGGCAAAGGATAGCGATATGTATTTTTTTAATTCCTATAGGGTTGAACTTCAAAAAGAGAATATTACAGATGCCTTGGAACATACCTTTTATATGGGTAAGGGAAGTAATATTACCATGAAAGAATCCTACAACCTTTTAATGGGAAGAGCAGTCAATAAAGACCTTACAAATAAAGAAGGTGCGTCTTATAATGCCTGGGTCTTGATAGACTTCAAACAAGGGGATGAGAATGGTTTTAAATTAAAGCAATACCATCAAAATTATGGTTATGATCTTCTTGAAACCCTAGGTAAATATCCTATAAAGGAACTCGAAAACGAGACTTTTCAGAAGGATCTTATCCGCTCACTTCAAAGAGGGAACCTGCAAGAGGTTACTTTTTTAAAAGAAGACAAACACATTAAATTATTTATAGAGGCTAACCCGCAATTCAAGACCATAGGTATTTATGATGATAACATGAAAAAAATGGACAATCGAAATTATAAGGATGTCAAACAAATCGAGGTTGTTTATGAACAGGTCGGTGAGACTAAAAAAAAAATTGAGCATCATGAGAACAATCAAAATGAATTACCCAAGCAAACCAGTAATAGAAGACAAAAACGCTCCAATTCTCTTTGATAAGGAGACAATTTTAAAATCGTTTTCTTTTTTTTTCTCAGCAATAGAGAAAGATTACCGTATCAGTAGTACTCATTTAGGAATATTCTCAGCGCTTTTACGCTATAGCATCTTGCAAGGGTTTGCCAATCCAATTAGGGCTTTTAGCTATCAAATTATGCCACTGGCGAAGATATCTGCCTCCGGGACCTATCACAAACACATTCGCGAGCTTAGCCAATATGGGTATATAAAATACGAGCCTTCCTTTAAGAACAATAAACCCAGCCGTATTTATTTTATAACCCATTAAAAAAGAGCTCAGCTACTGGCTTGAAAATAATCCGTAGTAAAATGCAGCTTTCAACCTTAAGGTTTTACTACGGATTTAAGTCTTATTCTACTGTTTTAATGGCTTAATGTGCATATGGATATTGGGTGATAGGAGTAATTTTGATTGATGTTTTCTAGGCGTTTTTATTTAGTAAAATAAGAGCGAATTCTTAAAGCGAATGTTTCAAAATACCACAATGCTAATTGTATGACTAACACTAATTTTTTCTTAGAGTTTGAATTGAACTTATCAGAAATACGAAAGCTTAATAAGATGTATTTTAAAGGTTTATACCATAAGAGAATTCTGTTTGTTTTGAGCGCTTTATTGCTAGGAGGTGTTTTTTTTGATTTTTTTAATTCAGACAACGATTTAACCCACTGGATTATTAGGACTTTTTTTGTTGTTGCGTGTTTTTTATTTTTTCAGTATTTGATTGTAAATGCAGCTTGCAGCTTGATATTTTATTTTGTCAACAAATTGCTAGAATTTGAAGGCTTTGTAAATAGGTATAAATTCAGATTTACCAGTTCTTTTATCTGTATTGATTCCCCTCTTGGAGCCTTTACTTATAAATGGTGCTATATAGAAAAGGCAATTTTAACAAAAGACTTTTTCTTTCTCTATTTTAAGGACAAAAATGGATATATCGTTTCAATTTCAAATAAATATAAAAACAGAAAAATAGATGAATTAGTTGTTTTTCTTCAAAACAATGTAACGCCTGTCATTAAAGTATAATTCGTTAAATTAGAATATGACCCCACTGCCATATTCTAATTTTTTTTCTTCACCATAATAAAATATAGCTTAATCTATAACTATTTCATCTTATAGATTTCTGAACCTGCCAGTAAAAAGCAGCCTAATCCATAATCTTCAAAGTCAGGAATTTTATCATACGATAAAGGCTGACCATCTTTCGGTTCTTTTCCTGTGGATTGCAAATAACCTAAAAAACCATTTGTATGCAGACTCTCCGTAGTCATTGCATTCCACGCCTTTTGTATTACAGGCAAATAAGTTTCTTTTTTCAAAATTCCACTGTTTATTCCATAGGCCATTCCGTAAACAAATAAAGCCGTTCCTGAAGTTTCTTTCTCTCCGTAATTTGTAGGATCATGTAGACTCACATTCCAAAAACCATCGGCTCTTTGAATGGGAAGCAAAGCTGCTGCCATCGCTTTTAAATCTTTTACATATTGCGCCCTGTGTGGCGCATTCTCCGGAATAATAGTAAGCACTTTTGCCAGTGCGGCAATTACCCAGCCATTGCCCCGGCTCCAGTAGCAATCTTCTCCATTTGGTTCTTTATACGGAGGATCAAAATCAGCATCACGCCACCAAAGGCCATCTTTAGGATTAAAAAGCCCGTGATCCCCATGTTTATTTCTCGAGTACAGATACATTTCATACATTTTCTCGAAATAGCGATTGTCTTTTTCCAGAACGCCCAATTTTGCAAAAACAGGCATACCCATTTGTATAGCATCAATCCAGGACCAATCATCGAGCTGAGGCGTACTTAAAAGCATATTGATATTCGCTTTTGTATTTTTTAACTTTTTAGGGTCCGGTTCTAAATTGTATAAATCGATATAGGTTTGGGCCGCGCAATAATTGTCGGCATTCCGGGTCGTATTGCCGCCATTAAAACCCCATTTATGAAATTCTGACCACCCATATGCATAATTATAATAAGCTTCTTTAGGAAAAATTTCGTGCAATGACATGAGTCCTTCATAATAAACACCACGAGTCCAGATATTGCTCGGACGCTCTTTATTTGTGATGATTGTTTTGCCCGTCTCAGGCCATTTTTGCATAAAATAATCATTGGCAAGCACCATTTGTTTCAGGACCAATTTTTTGTCAAAAGGCTCTTGTGCATTTGTTATGTTAGTATAAGAAAGGCATATAGCGAAAAATAAAAGTAATTTACTCATTTTAATACTCGTTATTTAATAATTAGTTTTGTTCTTTTAATGGCGTAATGGTAACAGGACCTAACAATCCCGAAGGAGTAGGATTCCATTTTGTGGCATCAAATTTTTTATAATCTTTATCAACCATATTTATTTCGTAGAAAATTTTCCATTCCTGACCTTTTCGTTCCATATCCCTGATCCTGTTAGCAGAAAGATTAGTCACCTGAACTTTTAAAGTGTTTTTTCCTGTTTTCAATTTTTTAAGATTCAATTGATAAGGAACAGACCAGGCAGTACCAATATATTGGTCATTTATCCAGACTTTTGCACTCTCACGAACATCTCCCAGATTCAGGTTCCAAAAGGCTGCTTTGTGATTTGGATTCTCAAAATCTAAAGTATAAGTAGCTGTTCCCGAAAAAGCTTCTGCCTCAGGACTCAATTTTGTCCAGGATTCTAAATAGGATACCGTAGTGCTTGCCGGTAATTGTGGTCCGCCTTTGTCAAAAGTTATTTTCCAGTTTCCTTTTAAAGTAATTGCATTGCCGGTTGACTCGTAATAAATCCATTTTTTTTGAGATATTGTATTTTCTGTTTTTAGAAAATAAGATTGCCCCGGTTCAATTTTGAGTTTAACCTCTGTAGTATTAGCTTTTTTATTGACAATAGCATTCCCGTATGCCCTGGTCAACGGATCGAAAATAACAACTTCTTTATTGCCAATCTGAAGTGGAATAAAAGTATCGATTGTTTTTGGAGTATGGTTCACTAGGTAATAAATCTTCTCACCATCGATCGTTCTTCTGATATATTTTAGCCCCGTATCAACAAGTGCTTCGGGATATATCTGAGCATTTTCTAAGGTTTTAAAGAGATCTGAAGTTGGTTTTAACTGTTCTTTATTTGCTGACAAGAGATTCTGTAGCTGTTCTTCTTGTTTTTTATAATCATTAAATCCCGGAACCGATTCCGGCAAACCCTCAAAAACAATCGAAGCACCTGCTTTTTTGAGTTCGATTAGCTTTTGCAAAGTTCCAAGTGGCATCTTTTTGCAGGAAGGAACAATGAGCGATTTAAAACTTCCTCCGGGTAAAATGATTTTTCCGTTTATGACTTTGGCCTCCGATATAAAATTGTCAGATATAAAATCAACACCATATCCTTTTTTGATTAAACTTTTAGTAGTGTCGTAAAAGGAAGTCTCGTACAACCACTCAGATAAAGAATGTATTTTGAACTGAAAGAATAAATCTCCTTTTTGATATTTATCCCAGGTATCAAAAATGGGCCAGTAAAGCAAGATTTCATTATCAGATTTTCCTTGTTGCAATAACGACTGACAGTTGGCTATGTATGAAAAAAGAGCAGGGGCATCTTCCCAAATACTATTATTTGCATTAAAATTTACAGAAGCATAAAATTGCCATCCCGGCCATGCCGCGCGCGTTGGCGAGTAAGTAGAACCATGCAGAAAAACATGATTTACACCATTGAGCATCAAATCTTCGACTTCTGGTTTACATTGCGATAAAGCGGTTTTAAAATGTTCCCTAAGCCAGGTAAAAGTCTCCGATGAAACCAGATTTTTTCCCGCGATATGAGCGGCAGAGGATGAGAATTTGAGCATTACAGGATCAGCATCGCCTTCTCGAATATCTTGTTTCTCTCGTCTGAAACCCGGAATATCAAATGGCATTGAACCAAAAGTTTCACACTCCGGAATATCTGCAGATGCATATAAATCGATTAGATTTCCAGGAGAGCCATGCGCCTGAAGTTTAGTCTTAAAGTTTTTAGAATGCGCCCACTTTGTCCATGACTCATCAAATTTATGCAGTAATAAATCCCCAATAGTTTGCCTGTAATCACTTCTTATGCGGTTGCCAATCTCATTGTCTGTTTCATTGAGTAAAACAGGCAATTGCTTTTTTAAATCATAGCCCCTTAATGTTTTAAATTCTTCAAAAAAATTAGGCGTAAAATCAGTTCCGTATACTTCAAAACTATCATTAAAAATAGCACGAATTTTTCCTTCACGTCCTTTAAAAACGGTATTGAACGGAACCACATAAGCATTGAAAGCTTCCTTTGAATAATGATCTAAAGTATATCCTTTTCCTCCCGGAGCAGCTCTTTTTACCTGTTGTCCGGTTTTACCGCTAAATACGGCGTATATTGTGTAATCTGTTTTAGTAGCTTTCCAGTTCAGTTTATCGGGTTCTGACAGATTGGGTAAGGCAACAGGAGTACCTTCAAGTCCTTTATCTTTCGAATTAGTTTTGTTCTTTTTTAGCTGATCTGTTAGGTCAATATATTTGCCATCGCTTCCGTACGCTACAACATACAAAAGCTGCGCCGGTATTTTTTCTTTACTGCTGTCAATTGTAATGTTTTTATTGAAAGTTTCATTTTTCTTAAGTACATATTTTTGTACAATTAATTTGGTTGCTGCATAAGGCAAAGTCACCTGAGAACCTCCGTATGGCCATCCTGTTCCTAAAACCATATCGACCTGCATGTGAAGACTGTCCGCAACATGAATTGTATAATCCAGCATTTCCATCCATTTTGGAGACAGATAATCTATAAAATTATTCTCTTCGCCTTTTACGCCATATATGGGCGTTATCTCCACACCGCCAATTCCCGCCTTATCAAAATCGATCAGGCTTTTCTTCAGGTTAGGTTTGTCAACCGCGCTTCCCATCCACCACCAACGAGTCCAGGGCTTATTGATGCTTTCCAATTCCGGCCATGGAGAAACGGTTTGCTGCGCAAAAGAACTAAACACGCAGCAAAACAATAATGTAATAAAGAGGTTTAATCTGGTTGGTTTCATTATTTATTCAAAGGTTTAGTTAATATAATTGTACAGATAAAAAAAACGGAAACATTGTTAGTTTTTATTTGTTGCAACAAAGTAAAAGTAGCTGTAGTGTATCAAAATGCTATCCTGTAGCATCCTGTTTTTATTAATTATATTAAAAAATTAATTATTTATAAAATACGGGTATTCCTTTGTGAATTCTTATTTATTGTTTTAAATAAATAAGAAATACTGAAAAATATTTTAATAAAATTTTGGATATGATATTTTTGTATTTCGCAATTAATTAAAGATTGTAAATCAGGCAGTTGAACTGTTTTCGTGTTAAAATAAACATAAAAATAAATATAATCTGCTGAAATATAACAGGATACTACAGGATACTGCGGGAACTACTTCTGGATAAATTTGGAATAACTATTAAACTAACCAAATTTTAACTTTTATGAAAAACAAGCTGAATCTTTTGCTGATTATGGCCTTCTTTGCATTACTACATGCATCGGGTTATGCGCAAGAAAAAACAGTTACAGGAACAGTAACTGATCCGTCTAAACTCTCAATACCGGGAGTCAATGTCATTGTTAAAGGAACAAATCGCGGAACGAGTACTGATTTTGACGGAAAATTTAGTATCAAGGCTTCTGAGGGAGAAACTTTAATTTTTTCTTTCATAGGATTTATTAAAAAAGAAGTAAAAATAGGTGCCACAAACACTTATAGTATTTCTTTAGATGCAGAGAGTTCAAACCTGAATGAAGTTGTTGTAATTGGATACGGAACTCAAAAGAAAAAACTAACGACAGGAGCTATTTCAGGAATTAAAACAGAAAATTTTACAGAAAGACCAATCTCAAGAATTGACCAGGGATTAATTGGGCAGGTTGCCGGTGTTCGTGTAAAACAAACTTCAGGTTTACCGGGCCAGCCCTTTAGTATCGAAATAAGGGGAGCAGGATCTATTACTGCCGGAAATGAGCCTTTATACGTAGTAGATGGATTCCCTATTTATACAGAAGGTTCAAACAGTAATGGCGGATTCTCCAGCGGTAGTCCACTTGATAATATGAACCCAAATGATGTAGAATCTATAGAAGTCTTAAAAGATGCGGCGGCAGCGTCTATCTACGGATCCAGAGCATCAAACGGAGTAGTTTTAATTACAACAAAAAAAGGAAAAAAGGGAAAACCAAAATTTACTTTTAATACTTATGGTGGTGTAAACAAGGAAGCCAACAGAGTCGATATGTTATCTTCTCAAGGGTGGATCGACAGGGCTAAAACCATGATTGATTCACAATGGGTAGGATCAGGGATAGCGGGCGCTTCGGCAAGCCAGAATACTCAAGAGCGAATTGCGGCTTATAATGCAAAAAATCCAACAGCGCCACTTAACACGGCCAATAGCAGATATTATACGTATTTGTACGATGACAGATGGGATATTCCTGGACATCCGGGCTTGGATTATATCGACTGGCAGGATAAAGTTTTCCGTACAGGAGAATTCAATAATTATCAATTATCAGCTTCAGGAGCTACAGATGTTGTCAATTACTATGTTTCTGCCAATTATCAGAAAAATACAGGATACATTATTGGGACTGATTATACCCTGTTTTCTGCCAGAGCAAATGTTGATGTAAAATTATCAGAAAGCTTTAAAATGGGAATCAATATTGCGCCATCTTATTCTATAAAGAATGATCCGGGAGTAGAAGGAAAAGACAATACACTTTTTAAAGCACTTACCGCTACACCAGTTTTTGAAAGTGCCTCTAACGCGGCAGGAGAAAAATATACCACCAGATATATGTGGGGAAGCAGCACAACCAATATGCTCAATGCACTAGCAAAAACGGGAAAAAACTCGATGTACAGAACTTTGATTTCGACTTATGCCACTTATGGGTTTGCTAAAGGATTTACCTGGAAGAGTACACTAAACTTTGATAACTCAGATAATACAACCGAAAGTTATACCCCAAATGATGTTCAGGCTAGTATCAGAGGAGGGTATAACACCTATAGAAGACAAAATTTAGTAAATGAAAACACTTTAAATTACGATAAATCAATAGGAAACCATAATATTAATTTGCTTTTAGGACAATCCTTTAGTTCCTATGAAATTATGAGGTCAACGTTGTCTTCCGGAGCACTTTATAACAGCTCGACTGTTGAAACATTGCCAACAGGATCATTAGGTTCTACTAATGCTGAAAAAAGTACACTACTTTCTTATTTTGCAAGATTGCAATACAACTACAAAGAAAAATACATAGTATCTGCAAGTGTTAGACGTGATGGTTCTTCAAAATTTGGATCAGACAGACAATGGGGAGTTTTTCCTTCTCTTTCCCTGGGATGGAGAATAAAGCAAGAAGAGTTTATGCAAAATGTAGACTGGCTTAGCGATTTAAAACTTAGGGCGAGTACAGGTATTAACGGAAGTAACAATATTGGCAGTTATGCTTCTTTTGCAACCCTGGCAACTTACAATTATTCGATTGGTGGTGCAGCAGCAATAGGACAGGGAGCAGGATCAATACCAAATCCTTCCTTGCACTGGGAAGAATCACGAAGTGTTGATTTAGGATTGGATTTTGGTGTGATTAAAAACAGACTCTCAGGAACATTTGAGGTTTATAGAAAAACGAACAGCGAATTACTTTTAAGAGTGCCTATTGTGGGGGCTACCGGATTTACAAGTTATCTGACCAATGTAGGTGAGGTACAAAACCAAGGGTGGGAATTTGAATTGAGCTCTTTAAATGTAAAGACTCCAAGTTTTGAATGGAGAACATCAGCCAATATCAGCCACAACGAAAATAAAGTTTTGGCCTTGGGTCCAGATCAATCTAAAATTGAAATTAGTAATGCTTACGACGGAGGAGTTCCTTTTATAAAATTAGAAGTTGGAAAACCAATGTACACCATCTTCGGACTCAAACAAAACGGTGTAGTTACCCAGGCTGATATTGATACAGGAGGAACCACAATTGGAGGTAATAAATTGGTTTTAGGAGATCCAAGATACATTGACCAGAATGGCGATAAAAAAATCAATTCAGATGACCGTGTAGATTTAGGAAATCCAACGCCTAAATATACCTGGGGAATCACCAATACTTTCAAGTATAAAGATATTGATCTGAATATTTTGGTTCAGGGACAAAACGGAGGAACAGTTTACGGATTAACAGGACGTGCTATTGACAGAACCGGAATGGGATCTGTAGAGAATTCACTAAATGTAGATCCTTCAGTAAGAGGAAACTGGAGAACTTCTTTTGGCTATCAGGCCAATTCAGATTGGTTGTATAAATCAGATTACGTGAGTATAAGAAACATTACAATTGGATATAACTTAAAGCAAGCAATTAAAGGATTGAGTAGGATTGATAATATGAGATTGTATGTAACAGGAGAAAATTGGTTCTACTGGAACAAGTATAAAGTTGGTTTTAATCCGGAAGCCGTCAATACATCGGCAAGTTCAAACAGTGATTTTTCTGTGCCGGTAGATTATGGAGGAGCGCCTTTGGCAAAATCTTTAGTAATAGGACTTAACATTAATTTTAATTAAAATAAAATGAAAAAATATATTTATTTAGCTGCAAGTGCTTTGGTATTCTTTGCCTTTACATCCTGCAATGATGAATTAAATCAATTACCGTTATCTCAGGGAACAATTGAGAATTTTTATGCTACTCCCGGTGATTTTGTTCAGGCCAGAAATGCCACTTATTCAGTAGCTTTTCACGGAATGGGAACTTATGGTTATGCCAACAGAGTTTTGAATTTAAGCGAAGTAAGATCTGATAATTTGCTGGCAACCACACTAGCTTCAAGAGATTGGGAAGGTATTAATAGCTTTTACACTTCTATAAGTTCTAATGCTTATGTAAAAGAAGCCTATATAAGTAATTATAATGCGATCAACAAAGCCAATCAGTTATTGGAGAAAATAACCGAAAAAGGAGATCAGATTTTTACAAATCCAGCTGATAAAGCTGCCATGACTGCTGAAGCTCGTTTTTTAAGAGCGTTTTGTTATTTTGATCTCATTAGATGGTTTGGGAAAGTTCCTTTGATGGAAAGAACAATGACAGCAACAGAAGCAGCTAAGATAAAAAGAACCCCGGTTGCAGATGTTTATAAACTAATCATCTCAGATCTTGAACTGGCCATTCCTGATTTACTTCCGGCGTATGATGCAGCCAATTTTGGAAGAGTTACAAAATATGGAGCAAAATCATTATTGGGTCTTGTATACATGACACGTTCCAGCCCAACCAACGGAATTGACGGTGCTACACTTGGTTTAAACGAATGGGATAAAGCCTACCAACAATTAAGCGATATTAAAAACAGCGGATTATATAAGGTTGGCGAAGATTACGAGGCTATTTTTAAAGTAGAAGGAAATGCTAATCTGGAGAATGTATTAACGATTCCATATACACAAAGTCTTCCCCTTGCAGTTGGAGGGAATTTTATGGTAGAGTTGGGTTACGAGCCTTATTTTGCATCAGTAAATTTATCAGCACAAGGAGCTTTAGAGTCCAAGCAAATTTCGGCTGGTTTTTTAAATTTGTTCGCAGCCACTGATAAAAGAAAAATATTTGGCATAGCAACGAGTTATACAGTCGAAACAGGTACATATAAAGGGAGTTATACACTTCCTGTTTTCAAAAAGTACATTGATCCTGCAAGATACGGAAACGGGCGTGAAGACTGGGGTGTAGATTTCATGGTAACGCGTTATACAGATGTTTTAATGTTAATGGCCGAATGTACACTTCACGGCGGAGGCGGATCCCAGGCTGATGTTGATGCAATTGTAAATCAGGTAAGAACAAGAGCGGGTGTTCCGGCAGATGCTGTAAATATTACTCTGGATCAACTCTTTACAGAAAGAAGAAAAGAATTCTTCTCAGAAGGAACCAGATGGTTTGATCTGATCAGATCCGGTAAAGCAGTGGCAATTATGAACGCCTGGAAAGCGGCAGAAGATACTGAAGGGAAAATCAGAACAATTGAAAATAATTCATTGTTATATCCAATTCCGTTGTCTGAAATCTTAGCAGTTCCAGGACTTTACGATCAGAATCCAGGTTACGATTAATTGATATTACTCAAGTTTTTTTTTGAAAGAAGCTGTCTTTTAAAGGCAGCTTCTTTTCATTAACAAGATTAGATCAAACAGAGAAGCACAGGATGCTTTTTATGTTTAATTATTTAAATTTAAAGTTTTAGTATTTAAAAATATAGCAATGATTTATTTAAAAAGATTTCTTTTATTTTTATTTGTTCTAAGCGCAATTTCATCACTATCAGCACAAGTTAAACTTCCAGCTCTGGTAGGGGATAATATGGTTTTACAGCAAAAAGCCAAAGTAAATTTATGGGGGTGGGCATCTGCAAACGAGAAAATATCGATTCGTTTAGGATGGAATAATCTTCCGATAGAAACGATTGCTGATGCTGATGGAAATTGGAAAATTGCAGTAGACACTCCTGCAGGCAGCCAAAAACCATATGATATCACAATCAATGCAGCTAACACCATTGTGCTAAAAAATGTTTTAATTGGCGAAGTATGGCTTTGTTCGGGTCAGTCCAATATGTTTTTTCCTGTTGGAAGAGAAGATAAAACCTGGAAAACCGGAGTTAAAAACTATCAGGAAGAAATTAAAAACGCAACATATCCGTCTATAAGATTATTTACCGTTGCACTGAATGCCTCGCCAACACCACTTGATGACCTTAAAGGAAGCTGGAAAGAATGTTCGCCAGAAAGTATCACAACATTCTCTGCCGTAGCCTATTTCTTTGGCAGAGATTTATATCAAAAATTAAAAGTACCAATAGGCTTAATTTCAACTTCATGGGGAGGTACAAAAGCCGAAGCATGGACGGCTCAAAGTGTTTTAGAAAAAGAAGTTACCTTTTTGCCCATTCTTCAGGAAGATGCAAAAAGCGAAAAAGTATATCAGGAAAAGCTCGAAACGTATTATTTGAATTTAATAAATGAACGAATTGCAAGTGCAGAAAATGCGCCAAAGGATCAATTCAAAAAGCCTAAAAAAGAACCCAACAAAACCTCTTATGTTTTGTACAATGCCATGCTTCACCCCATAGTAAATTATACTATAAAAGGAACGATCTGGTATCAGGGCGAAAGCAATTCTGGAAAAGCGTATTTATACAGAACTTTATTTCCTGCCATGGTAAAAAGCTGGAGAGCAGAATGGAATCAAGGAGATTTTCCGTTTTATTATGTTCAGATTACGCCTCATAAAGGACAGAATGCAGAAATACGGGAAGCGCAATTAATATCCTTAAAAATAATCCCAAATAGCGCAATGGTTGTTACAACAGATGTTGGAGACGCAAACAATATTCACCCAATAGACAAACAGACCGTGGGATACAGACTCTCTTTAATTGCGCGTGCTAAAACCTATGGAGAAAATAATCTGGTGTATTCAGGACCGATTTTTAATCGTATGAAAATTAAAAAACAAAAGGCACAATTGTTTTTTGATTACGCCGAGTCTGGTCTGAAGAAAAAGGAAGAAACTCTAAAAGAATTTGAAGTAGCAGGAAACGACCAGGTTTTTTATCCGGCTGACGCGAAAATAGAAGGAAAAACGATAGTAGTTTCTTCCTCAAAAGTAAAAGAACCTGTTGCGGTTCGTTTCGCCTGGAAAGCAATTCCCGAGCCTAATTTATTTAATAACGAAAACTTGCCTGCTTCGCCTTTTAGAACAGATAATTGGGAAATAAAAACAGAGAAAAAGTAAGTTGCGATTATTTTAATGGGCATTTATATTTTCTCGGTGTTTAAAAATCGTAATAAGTTCACTAAATTATAATTGAATAAAACCAAAATGAATAGAAGACAATTTATCATCGGAAATTCCCTGGCTGTAGTTGGTTTGTGCCTTCCATTTTCAGTAGAAGCCGGAAATTTTATGAATAATCCAAAGCTGTCTGATTTCCAGAAACGACTTCGACCAGTCGGACGCGCTTTAGAATTTGAAGATTATTACGTTTGGTGCAACAGCCCCATAGAAGGGCCTGATGGTAAGATTCATGTGTTTTTTTCAAGATGGCCAAAGGCAAAAGGTATGAGCGGTTGGATCAACAGTTCAGAGATTGCTCATGCTGTTGCCAATACTCCTGAAGGACCTTACGAATATGTAGGTACAGTTTTAGTACCCAGAGGTGAGGGTTTTTGGGACGCAACGACTTGCCATAATCCCAGTATTCATTTCGTAGAGGGAAAATATGCCCTTTTTTTTATGGGAAATTCTAACGGAAAAATGAATACGAAACTTATCGGCTTAGCGACCGCCGATTCTCTTTACGGACCTTGGAAAAGACCAGATCAACCTTTGTTATTGCCTGGGAAAGAAGGTTGCTGGGATGATCTTTTAACAACAAATCCGTCTTTTTTGAAACATCCAAACGGTGAATACTGGCTGTATTATAAATCATTGGACACAGAAAATTACGAACATCCAAAATTTCCTGTAAAAGGCAATAGAAAATATGGATTGGCAATATCGAAATCACTTCATGGACCTTATGAAAAATACGAATACAATCCGGTAATTGATTTTTCGAAACTTGGAGATAATAAACAATGTGAGGATGCTTTTGTATGGTACGAAAATAAGAAATTCAAAATGCTAGCAAGAGATATGGGCGTTTTTGGTATCGATTACGGTTTGTATATGGATTCTGATGACGGAAAAAATTGGAGCGATCCTCAAATTGCCTATCAGCCCATAAATAAATACATCGATCAACCCGAAGCACCAAAACATTTAAATAGATATGGTAGATTAGAGCGTCCGCAATTATTGTTTCAAAACGGAAAAGCAACTTATATGTTTAGCGCTTCACAAGGTGGGAAATATGAAACTGCTTCAGGGTTTATTTTTAAAATAATATAAAAAATGTAAATTATTCAGAAGTAGTGATTCCGTAAAAAGAGTTTTTTTTCTTCATCAGGATGATAAGATTACGCAAACCTTTGGCGAAGCTTTAAACTTTAACAAAGGTAAATAACCAACAATATGATAAAAAAAGATAACATACACTAAAACAAATCACAATGAAAAATATTTTTAAAATTTTACTCTGCTTCATTGCTTTCACGCAAGTATCATTCTCACAGAATTATGCAAATGATAAATTTCCTGATGGAACCGCAATTACAAATTGGTTTAAGGATTACTCTAAAATTCAATTAAAAGATTTAGGTAAAAAATACACCATTACAGATTTTGGAGTAGGGAAGGACAGTACTAAAATTCAAACCATTGCCATTCAGAAAGTAATTGATAAAGCTGCTGCAAACGGCGGAGGAGTTATTGTGATTCCCAAAGGCGTTTACCTTAGCGGTGCTTTGTTTTTTAAACCAAAAACTACTTTGCATGTATCTGAAGGCGCCGTATTAAAAGGTTCTGATAATATTGCTGATTTTCCAATTATGCCATCCAGAATGGAAGGTCAGAATCTGGATTATTTTCCGGCTTTGGTCAACGCTTACGGAGTTGATAATTTTTCGATTTCAGGAAAAGGAACCATTAACGGAAACGGGAAAAAATATTGGGAAGCCTTTTGGGAACGTCGTAAAGAAAATCCAAAATGTACCAATCTCGAAGTATCAAGACCAAGATTAATTTTTGTCTGGAATTCGAATAATGTACAGCTTCAGGATGTAAAGCTGATTAATTCAGGTTTCTGGACCAATCATTTTTATAAATGTAACAATGTAAAACTGCTCGATCTTTATATCTTTTCGCCAGATATTGGTGTAAAAGCACCAAGTACAGACGCAATAGATATTGATATTTGTACCAATTTTTTAGTAAAAGGATGTTTTATGTCTGTAAATGATGATGCAATTGCATTAAAAGGAGGAAAAGGACCTTATGCAGATCAGGATAAAAACAATGGACCCAATTCCAATATTATTATCGAAGATTGTACTTTCGGATTTTGTCATTCAGCCTTAACAAACGGAAGTGAGTCGATTCATAACAGGAATGTGATTATGCGTAATTGTAAAATTAATGGAGCTTCAAGATTGTTATGGCTAAAAATGAGACCGGATACGCCACAGCGATATGAGTATATCAGAGTAGAAGATATAAAAGGAGAAGCAAAAACATGTCTTGCTGTTTTTGCCTGGAAACAATTTTTTGATTTAAAAGGCCGTCCGGATGTTCCATTATCTTACGGAGATCATATTACCTTAAAAAATATCGACCTTAAATGTGATACTTTTTATGGTGTAGAAAATGATCCAAATGTTCGTTTATCAAATTTTACATTTGAAAATTTAAAAATTGAATCTGTTAAAACAGATATTGATAAAAGCATAATAAACGGTGTCAATTTTAAAAATGTTTACGTAAATCAGCAGTTAGTAGAGTGATTGTTACCCATATTCTCAATTTAATTCTGCCCTTTTAGCGTTCAAAGGTTAAAAATTAAGACCATTTTTTGTGATTTAGAGAAAAAAATAAACTTTTTTTCAGTCGCCCTTTAGAGCTTGCTAAAGCATATTGTTTTGTAATTTTGTTAATAAGTAATTGATTAGTAGGGCATTGGTTCTTCTGGGCGAAAGAGAAAAAAGTGGAGTAAATTTAATGTTAAATTAAAGTCTGAAAAACGATGATAATTTTAACGTGAAATATGTTGTATCTATCATACAAACTTTTATTTTTGCGCCTTAATTTAATACTTATAAGCATGAAAGATCTATTAGAAAAAATCCACGCCGAAATTGAAACATTTAAAGCAGAAGCTGAATCTTTGACAGAAAAAGGTGTTAAAGCTGCTGGAGCAAGAGCTCGTAAATCTACTTTAGAAATTGAAAAACTTTTAAAAGAGTTTAGAAAAGTTTCTATCGAAGAATCAAAAAAATAATATTTTTTATTCAAAATAAAACCTCGTTTAATTTATTTTAAACGAGGTTTTTTTGTTGTGTGCCCAGCATGGGCGATAACTCTAGGGTGTAAGTCCCGAACACGCCTTTACAGTGGGAAGTGTTAGCTGAATGCAAGGGTGTCCATCGCGAGGTGGAATCTGAAGGAAGCAGTAGGCAAACTCTTGACCTGACGAACAGAAACTATATAAAAGGCCAAAGATGTTGGATAAGGTTGCAACACAAACTGAAGTCCAAAACTGTACGGAAACATCATGGTAAATATAGCAGGTATATGAGAGGAAAGTTGTCGTTCTTACCTGGGGAGGTCTTATAGACATAGGAGGAGTTTTTTTTTTAAGAAAAGCACTTATGGATAACAATTGCTATAAGAAGTCAGCAGAGGTCATAGTAGGTACTGTAAATGAGTACCGAAGGACTGAACTTAATTAAGTGAGTAGTAAATGAATGTTACCTATGAAGGCACGAATGCAGAAAATATCAAGTAATTTGATAACTACCTTGGAAAGGATAGGACGGAATCCGACAGCTACCAGGGAGTGCAGACCTTTATTGGGATAACTGAAAACAACCTCACGGAAGTACTTTAGGTTAGGTATCTATCTTAAAATGTATCGTAAATTAAGAACCGCCTTGGTACGGATCCGTATGCCGGGTGGTGTGGAAGGTCGCCTAGGGAATTAATCCCTAGGCTCCTATCCGATTATAATGAGTTACTCAAAGAGCGACTTATTTCTTGTATCCAATTTTCACCCGTTCACTTTCATTTTCTTTTTTCTCAGTCAATTCATCCAAATAAGAAAAAAACAATTCAATATTTTTATCGTCATTTTCTAATTTCTTTTGAATTTGAAGAATGTTAACTTTAATTTCTGTTGTATCCAAGAGCATTTGTCTCACTTTGGTGAAAATGCGCATGATTTGTATATTGGTTTGAATTGCTTTGTCGCTTTTTAAAACGTTGGAAAGCATCAAAACTCCGTGTTCTGTGAAAGCAAAAGGTAATGTTCTGCTTCCGCCCCAACTTGAAGTCGCAATTTGCGACTTCAAATTTTTAAACTCATTTTCAGTAAGTTGAAACATGAAATCTTCCGGGAACCGAGTTAAATTTCTCTTTACTTGCTCATTTATTCTCTTAGTTTCAACGCAATAAAGCATAGCTAAATCAAAAGCAAGCATCACTTTTTGGTTGCGTATATAATATATTTTATTAGAAATAGTTTCTTCAGAAAGTAAAGAATGATCCTCCATAAGTTTTTAATTAAAAAGAAAATGTAAGATTTTATTTATATTTAAAAGCAGCATTTAAACTGTTTTAATTTACGGCTTATAAAAAATAGAAATCATTTGCGAACTAATTTTCATCAAAAAAAATAGTATCAAATTACTAACAGATAAGAATGAACAACTTTTTAAGATTTAATTATTTTTTACGTACAAAAGCAATTATTTTTGCACCACAACTAAATATAACTACACATGACAATTTTACTATTGGGATCAGGCGGAAGAGAACATGCTTTTGCGTGGAAAATGATTCAGAGTCCGCTTTGCGAAAAACTTTTTGTTGCACCAGGAAATGCGGGAACGGCTGCAATTGCTACAAATGTTGCAATGTCTCCAACTGATTTTGATGCTGTAAAAGCATTTGTAATTCAGGAAAATGTAAAAATGGTGGTCGTAGGGCCAGAAGATCCTTTGGTAAAAGGGATTTATGATTTTTTTAAAAATGACGAAAGTTTACAGCATATTCCGGTTATCGGACCATCAAAATTAGGCGCTCAACTTGAAGGAAGTAAAGAGTTTGCAAAGGAGTTTCTAATGAAACACAATATTCCAACAGCAGCTTATGACAGTTTTACCGCCGAAACAGTAGAAAAAGGATGTGAATTTCTTGAAACGTTACAACCTCCATATGTTTTAAAAGCAGACGGATTAGCGGCTGGAAAAGGAGTTTTGATTATTCAGGATCTTGAAGAGGCTAAAACGGAATTAAGAAACATGCTTGTTCATGAAAAATTTGGAGCAGCAAGTTCTAAAGTGGTAATCGAAGAATTTCTGGACGGAATCGAATTAAGCTGTTTTGTTTTGACTGACGGAAAAAGCTATAAAATTCTTCCAACGGCAAAAGATTACAAACGAATTGGCGAAGGTGATACAGGATTAAATACAGGCGGAATGGGAGCAGTTTCTCCAGTTCCTTATGTTGATGCTGTTTTGATGGAAAAAATCGAAACACGTATCGTAAAACCAACAATCGAAGGATTCCAGAAAGACGGAATCGAATATAAAGGTTTTGTGTTCATTGGTTTGATCAATGTGAAAAACGAACCAATTGTTATTGAATACAACGTAAGAATGGGTGATCCTGAAACTGAAGTTGTAGTACCAAGATTAAAATCTGATTTGGTTGAATTGTTTCAAGCTGTGGCAGATCAAAAGTTAGATACTTTCGAATTAGAAGTTGATCCAAGAAGTGCGACTACAATTATGGTGGTTTCCGGAGGATATCCTGAAGATTTTGAAAAAGGAAAAGTAATTACAGGTTTAGAAAATATTACAGATTCTATAGTTTTTCACGCAGGAACAAAATTAGATGGCAATAATGTCGTTAGTAATGGAGGACGTGTATTGACTGTAACATCTTATGGAGATGATTTTCAAGAGGCCATAAAAAAATCTTACCAAAATATAGATAAACTAAATTTTGATAAGATGTATTTTAGAAAAGATATTGGCTTCGACTTACTTTAAAAAAGAGTGAGCTGTAGTATCTTGATTTTCTGTTCCGGCGGCATCAAAAAGGCGTAATTGTTTAATCCAGTAAACAATTGCGCTTGCGCAGATGATCATAAAAATCCAGTTAATAGTATTAGCACCAAACCAAGTAACAAGTTCTAGGCGACGTAAAAAGTCAAGTGGAGCAAATAAAATGTTAACGAATAAGTATTGTATTCCTTCAAAAAAAGCTGTCATAATTTATAAAATTATATGTTATTTATTGTTTTTAACGCATTGAAGACAAAATTCAATAAAGAATCTTTTTTCAACTTGTTGGTTTTCCTTTTTAAACAAGTATTATATTTACAATCACAAAAGTATAAAATATCCTTATGATAACAAGTGTTTTTAAAAAATCTACGCCATTAAATTATTCATTGGTCGTAATTTTGATACTGGTTTTCTTTTTTATTTTTCAAATTAAAGATCCATCATGGGTGAGTTCTTATTTTTTGGCGTTCCAAAAAGTAAGTTTGTTACTCTTTATTTTGGCTTCATTTTTCCTGATTAATTTCATTGTAAAAAAAAACGGACTCAGTAAGGACAACGGTTACACGATATTTTTTTACTTATTGTTCATATTATTTTTCCCCACGATTTTTAATAATGCGAATGTAGTATATGCGAACTTTTTTGTGCTTTTGGCACTTCGAAGATTAATTTCGTTACAATCCCTAAAAGCTTCAAAAGAAAAAATATTCGATGCTTCTTTTTGGATTTTAATAGCTTCTTTATTTCAATTTTGGTGTATTCTTTTCTTAATATTGGTTTTTATATCGATTATTTTTCATGTTTCCAGAGATTATAGAAACTGGATTTTACCTTTTATAGCGCTAATGGCAGTGTCAATAATCTTTTTATTGATCTCTTTAATTTTCCATATTGATATAATTCAATTTTTCCAGAAAAATACTGTGATCGATTTTAATATTAATTATTTCAAGAATAATTATGAAAACGGAGCACTTTCAATATACGTTGCAGTGGCTTTGTTTTTTATAACTTCAATGCTTACAACGTTGTCAAATCGACCTCAAATAGTACATTCTTCATACAAAAAAATAGTAGCCTGTTTTTTTATTGCAGCTCTTGTTTTCATTGTTTCACCGGATAAAAGCAATGATTTGTTATTGTTTAGTATTGCGCCTTTGACCATTATGGCTTCAAGTCATGTAGAATATATGCAGCAAAAACTCAACAACGAAATTGTCTTTTATGTATTGATTTTGTGTAGTTTATTTACGTTTTTTTCTCAGCTATAATTTACTGCCGTAAGAAAGATCGCCAGCATCACCAAGACCTGGAACAATGTAATTTTTTTCATTTAAATTTTCGTCTAAAGAAGCGACCCATAAATGGCAGTTTTCAGGAAGGCTTTTTTCAAGAAAAGCAATTCCTTCAGGGGCAGCAATAACCACTACAATATGAATCTCTTTTGGGGTTGCATTCTGAATTAATTTTTCATGAACTGCAACGATAGACTGACCCGTTGCTAACATTGGATCAAGAAGCAAAACAGTTTTATCATTGATGTTTGAAACAGCTTGATATTCAACTCTAATCTCAAATTCAGCATCATTATTTGGATGATATCTGCAAGCCGAAACAAAACTATTTTCGGCGTGATCAAAATAGTTCAAAAAACCATTATGAAGCGGTAAACCAGCTCTTAAAATAGAACATAAAACCAGGTCACTTTCAATTTCGGTAGTTTGTTTAATACCAAGCGGAGTTTGAATTGCTACATTTTTATAAGCAAGATCCTTACTCAGTTCATAAGCCATAATTTCGCCAATTCGCTCTATATTTCTTCGAAAACGCATACTATCGTTCTGAACATTTATATTCCTTATTTGACCTAAAAAATGATTCAAGACGCTATTATTCTCAGATATATAATGGATTTTCATAGTAAAATTTTAGAATTATCAATGGTTACAGTACGATAACGAAAATTTCATCGTTTTATTCGCACGATAAAAGTATAAAAAGTATCTTTGTAACTCTAACAAATAAAGACATGTTTTCAAAATTAGCATATTCTGTTTTCGAACAAAGCATCAAAGATTATCATCAATTTGATAATGTTGATCAACCTATAAACAATCCTTATCCTAAGGATAAATTCGAGCATTTATTATATTTAAAAAACTGGATTGACACTGTTCAATGGCATTTTGAAGATATTATTCGTGATCCGCAAATTGATCCGGTAGCAGCTTTGACTTTAAAAAGAAGAATTGATGCATCTAATCAGGAACGTACTGATATGGTGGAATATATCGATAGCTATTTTTTACAAAAATACAGCGATGTAAAAGTAAAAGATGGTGCAAAAATCAATTCTGAAAGTCCTGCATGGGCTTTTGACAGATTGTCTATTTTGGCCCTAAAAATTTATCACATGAATGAAGAAGCTAATCGTGCAGAAGCTTCGCAAGAACATAGAGATAAATGCCAGGAAAAATTAAACATTCTTTTAGAACAAAGAACTGATTTATCAACAGCGATTGATGATTTATTGACTGACATCGAAAACGGAGATAAATTCATGAAAGTGTACAAACAAATGAAAATGTACAATGACGATGAATTAAATCCTGTTTTATATCAAAATAAGAAATAATTTCTGGAGGTATATTTCCAGCTTTTCATTTCATCCCGATAGCTATCGGGACACAAAAAAATAGAGTTTCTATTGTTCAAAAAAGAGCTTCCGCTGGTCGCTTTTTTTAAACAGGAAACTTTATTTTTTTGCTCCAGGATTTCCATTTCAATCTGGGCTAAAAAGCAAAATTAGAAAAGAATATAATTTTATAAAAGAATGTTTTTTAGTAAGTTAGAATAAGGAAGTTGTTCACAATTAATTTTTAAAAGTCAAAATTTGTCCAATAAAATTAAACATATAGCCGTCATGAGACTTTCCGCAATGGGAGATGTCGCCATGACGGTTCCTGTTTTACGCGCATTTGTAAAACAATATCCAGAGGTAAAAATCACCGTAATTTCACGTCCGTTTTTCAGGCCATTTTTTGACGGAATTCCCAATCTAGAGTTTTTTGCTTTTGATGAAAAAGAGCGTCATAAAGGTTTTTCAGGACTTTTGAGATTATTTAGAGATGTTAAAAAGTTTAAAATTGATGCTTTTGCCGATCTTCATAACGTTCTTAGATCTAAAATTGTGAGCTTACTTTTCGCTTTAAGCGGAAAAAAAAGAGCCACAGTCGACAAAGGAAGAGAAGGTAAAAAAGAACTAACAAGGGCGGAAAATAAGATTTTCAAGCAATTGCCAACAATGTTCGAAAGACATGCAAAAGTGTTCGAAGAACTTGGATTTCCTTTAGATTTATCGAATCCAACATTCCCTGAAAAGGCAAAATTGAGCGCAGATATCTTAGAAATTATCGGTGACAATAATCAAAAATTAATCGGAATTGCTCCTTTTGCACAATATGATTCTAAAGTTTACCCGCAGGATTTAATGCAGGAAGTAATTGCCAAATTAGCTGAGAATAAGTCGTATAAAATTTTACTTTTTGGAGGAGGAAAGAAAGAAATCGAAATTCTGGATTCACTTGCAAAACCATTTGAAAATGTAATCAATATGGCTGGAAAAATTAAATTTCAGCAAGAATTACAATTGATTAGTAATCTTGATGTTATGCTTTCTATGGATTCCGGAAACGCTCATATTGCGGCAATGTTAGGAATAAAAGTTGTTACACTTTGGGGAGCGACACATCCGTACGCAGGATTTTTGCCATTCAATCAAACTATGGAAAATGTTTTAACCTCAGACAGAAATCAATATCCAAAATTACCAACATCAGTTTACGGAAACAAAATTGTTGAAGGTTATGAAGATGCGATGAGAACGATTTCTCCAGAGAAAATAGTTTCCAGGATTCAGTCACAGTTATCATAGAAAATTCTAATTTTATTGCATTAGAAATACGTAGTAATCTTTGTCAAAGTTTTAAACTTTGACAAAGATTACTTCATTACTCATAAATCAAGAAAAAGATAACCCATTGCTTTCTTTTTGTTTGTATCAACTACGACTTTCACAAAATGATTTTCTTTTTCAGTAGCGAGTAAAATATGTTCAAAATTTTCGGTTGAATTTCTGTAAACTTTATGTACCAATTCAGATTCTTTAATTTTTCTTGATAAAATTTTGGCTGCTTTTAATTCACTTACATAAGGCCAAATATTAAAAAAAAGATCATTAGAGACTGATATTTCTGTCATTCCCTCGGCCATTGATAAATTATACTTTTCTTCTGAAAGTAGTTTAGGTACTTTTTTGTTTTTCCTTTTTTTTATTATAAAGTAGATAGAAATAAAAGCTGTTATTACAAAAAGTAATATAAAAGACAGACGAAGGTAGTGATGCATTGCCATGATATTTAAATTTTATGTTGACAATCAGAAATAGCTTTACAAATCTATTTTAAGAGATAGAAGAATGATCAGCTGTATTGAACTACTAATATAGTAAAATTTTGCCGCATTTTTTAGAAAATAACCAAAAACTTACATGCTTTTTTATTTATTGCTCAATAGTGTTTTTTTGATTATAGTTAGAAAAGGGAAAATAGAGAGTAAAATTTTGTCAGGTTTTAAGCTCTGATAAAGAAATAGTTCACCACATTTCATTGTATAGTTGGGATTTATGCCGAAGCTTGGAGATTGAAATTTATTACAACCTTATCTTCTCATCGCGACATCTGCTATAAATATAATTTTTAAGGTTCGAATTTGTAGCTTCATAACCAAATCTTTCATGCTCCATTTGTTCTTTTTCCATGGCATTACAACCTTTTATGACTTCTTTGAGCATATCCAGCATTGCGAGTTCTTTATTGTTCGTCTTCTGATATTTAAACTCGACAATTCTTGCAGTTCTTCGCAATATTCTACAAGTTTCTCAATTTCAGGTTCATCTAAAAGATATTCCTTGCCTTTAAAAATTTCTCGTACAGATCTCATAAAAATAAATTCAATTTCAAATTTGCAAAGATTGCTAATAATTATAAAACAAAAAAAATTCCAAACTCCAATTGTAAAGTTGGAATTTGGAATTTGGAATTTTTTATTGGAATTTATTACGCCATTGGAATTTTAAAATCTAAACATCATCATAATCTACATAAATAGACTCTGATGTTGGATGTGCCTGACAAGTTAAGATCAATCCTGAAGCAATTTCTTTGTCTGTCAAAATAGAGTTTTTAGTCATTTCGGCAGTTCCAGAAGTTACACGGGCAAGACAGCTGCTGCAAATTCCGCCTTGGCAAGAATATGGAGCGTCGATTCCTTGTTTTAGGGCCGCATCTAATATGGTTTGTTTTTGAGACATTTCGAACGAAACTTCGTCGTCATCTACTAAAACTGTGATTTTTGTATGTCCTTCTAATGAAGTATTGATTTGATTTTCTTGTGATGATGAGGTAAAAAGTTCAAATTTAATAGCTGATTCTTTTACATTTTTCTCTTTTAAAATAGCAGAAACAGTATCAATCATTTCTTCTGGTCCGCATAGGAAAAATTTATCAAATTGTAATTCTTTGTGTTTGTTGTTGAGAACAAAATTTACTGCTGATTTTTCGATTCTGCCAAACAAAGCATTTTCTGCCTTAGCCTGACTAAAAACATAATGCACGAAAAGGCGGCCTACATATTGCAATTGTAAATCGTGTAATTCCTGGTAAAAAATAGTTTCTTCAGGAGTTTTATTTCCGTAAACAATTATAAATGAGCTTTTTGGCTCGCTTTTCATGACTGATTTTATAATCGAAAGTACCGGAGTAATTCCGCTTCCGGCAACAAAAGCAGCATAGTTTTTTTGTCTTTCAGCATCAGGTTCAAAAGTAAATTTTCCTTCAGGATGACCAACTTCAAGAACATCACCGGCTTTAAGTCTGGTATTGGCAAACTGAGAGAACAAACCATTTTTTACAGCTTTTACAGCAATTCGCAATTCACCGCTTTCCGGTGCAGAACAAATAGAGTAAGCACGACGAATCTCCTGATTATCAAGAGTTAATTTTAGATTTATGTATTGTCCAGCTATAAATTTATAGTCTGGTTTTAGTACTTCCGGAACATTAAAAAGTACAGAAACGGCGTCTGATGTTTCGCGTTTTACCTCTTTAATTATGAGTTTTAAAAATGAAGGCATGATTGTATATTTTATGCAAAAGTAGCAAACGGAGATTAAATGTCAGGTACGAAATAATTATTTTTAACTTTTTTTGTAACGTTTACTTACATTTGATCTCTTACTACAAAACTGAAAACCAAATAACCATGATTAAAAAGTTTATTTATCTAGAATGGAAAGCCTTTACCAGATCTGCCTCCTTTGGAGTAAATGTGGCAATGAAAATTTTAATTGGTTTTTTGATGATCTATTTTTCGATACTTTTTATAGGTATGGGAGTAGGAGCATTTTATGTATTGCGAAAAATGAACCTGGAACCATTAGTTACCATCAATCAATTTTTGATTTATTATTTTCTGTTTGACCTCGTAATTCGGTTGTTAATGCAGGCAATTCCGGTTTTGAACATAAAACCTTTATTGATTTTACCATTCAAAAAACCAACAATTGTTCATTTCTCTTTAGGCAAAACTGCATTGTCTTTTTTTAATTGGGTACACGCTCTTTTCTTCATTCCATTTTCGGTTGTGCTAGCTCTGGAAGGTTATGATATTGCAGGAGTTATTTTTTGGCTGTTAGCAGCTTTCTCATTAATATATATCAACAATTTTTTAAATATTATTTTAAGTAATATCGATAAATTGTTTGTTGTTTTTATAGGAGCAATTCTTTTACTGGCGGCGGCACAATATTATAAGGTATTTGATATTACGAGCTTTACAACTCCGGCGTTTCAGGGATTTTATGCTGTAAAAGGATTGTTTTTGATTCCCGTTTTAGTGTTAATTGCATTGTATGCATTTACTTTTAAGTACTTTAAAAATAATTTATTTTTAGATGCCGGACTTTCTAAAAAAGCGGATATTGCAGAAACTGAAAATCTTGCATGGCTGAATCAATTTGGGACTTTGGGAACTTTTCTTAAAAATGATATCAAACTAATTAAGAGAAATAAAAGATCTAAAACGACTATTGTCATGAGTGTTTTCTTTTTGTTTTACGGTTTCATCTTTTTTGGAAACACGCAACAGCCTGAAGTAATGCATATTTTTGCCGGAATATTTGTTTCAGGAGGATTTTTGTTTGTCTTTGGTCAGTTTGTACCAAGTTGGGATAGTTCGTATTATCAATTAATGATGACACAAAACATTCCGTATCGCGGTTACATCACTTCAAAATGGTGGCTGATTGTTATTGCTACTTTTATTTCGACAATAATTGCATCATTTTATCTTTTTTACGGATGGGAAATTTACCTGACAATTATTGTTGGTGCGATTTATAATATTGGAGTAAATTCACACTTAGTACTTTTAGGCGGGGCATTTACAAAAACACCAATTGATTTAAGTTCTGCCGGTGGAGCTTTTGGAGATAAAAAAGCTTTTAATGTAAGCGCAATGTTATTGACATTACCTAAAATATTATTGCCTTTGGGACTTTATGCCATTGGTCTTTATCTAGGAAATAAAACTCTTGGATTATCATTAGTTGCAGGAGCAGGGGCTTTAGGTTTTATCTTAAAAGACAAGGTTTTTTCACTGATCGAAAAAAGATATAAAATCGAGAAATACAGTACGATAAGTGCTTATAAACAAAAGAATTAGAATAATTAGAGAATGTGCTAATTTGATAATGAGATAATTTTTTTATCGGATTAAAACGAAACAAATTAACGATTAACCAAATCAACAATTAAACAAGATAGAAAATGATACAAGTAAATCAACTTTCAAAAATATATAACGGAATAAAAGTTTTAAACATTGATAATCTTGAAATTCCAAAAGGACAAAGTTTTGGATTAGTGGGAAATAACGGAGCAGGAAAAACAACTTTTTTCAGTTTATTATTAGATCTTATTCAGCCTTCGACAGGAAATATCACTAGCAATACTATTCAGGTGAATACGAGTGAAAACTGGAAATCATTTACAGGATCGTTTCTTGATGAAAGTTTTTTGATAGGATATTTAACTCCTGAGGAATATTTTTATTTTATTGGCGATTTGCGTCATCAAAACAAAGCCGATATTGATGCTTTGTTAGCCAGCCATGAAGAGTTTTTTAATGGAGAAATTCTAAATAATAAAAAATATTTAAGAGATTTATCCAAAGGAAATCAAAAGAAAGTGGGGATAATTGCCACGCTTATTGGTAATCCTGAAGTGGTTATTCTTGATGAGCCTTTTGCTAATTTAGATCCGACAACCGTAAGCAGATTAAAAAAAATAATAAAAGATCTGGCTGAAAATCCAAATGTTACCGTCTTGGTTTCCAGCCATGATTTACAGCATACAGTAGAGGTTTGCGATCGAATAGTAGCACTTAATAAAGGTGAGATTGTGAAAGATATTCAAACTTCAAAAGAAACCTTACAAGAATTAGAATCGTTTTTTGCGGTATAAGCTTCTATATTTCAAAAAGAAGCGTATTTTTACAAGTCATTATACTAAAAATTCATTTTAGAAGTTAATTGATTTAAACTCTTTCTATTGAAAAAGAATACCCTAAAATATAGTTTTTTTCTTGTCTTTTTGTTTCTTTTGATAGCTTGTTCTACCAAGAAAAATACTTTTTTAGCCAGGAATTCGCATGCCTTAAGTACAAAATATAACATTTTGTACAACGGTGGAATTGGCCTTGACAAAGGTTTAAAATCTATTCAGGCCAATAATCAGGATAATTTCTGGAGGACTCTGCCGATTGAGAAAATGCAAATCGATGAAAATTTTTCGGAAGAAGAAAAAGCAAAAAACGCAGATTTTGAAAAGGCAGAGACCAAAGCAACAAAAGCCATTCAAAAACACTCCATGAATATTGGAGGAAGAGAACGAAATTCACAAATTGATGAAGCATATTTAATGCTCGGGAAAGCCAGATATTATGATCAGCGCTTTATTCCGGCGCTTGAAGCATTCAATTATATCTTATATAAATATCCTAACAGCAGTAATATTTATACGGCAAAAATCTGGCGCGAAAAAACCAATATGCGTTTAGGAAATGATGCTATTGCCTTAAAAAACATTAAGTTATTATTAAAAAACACAGACCTTAATAAGCAAACCTTTTCAGATGCAAATGCTTTATTAGCAGAAGCATTTTTGAATATGGAAGAAAAAGACAGTGCTGTTGCCAAACTTAGAATTGCAGAAAAATTTACTAAAATAAATGAAGACAAAACGCGATATCGCTTTATTTTAGCTCAGATGTATCAGCAAGCCGGTAAAAAAGACAGTGCAAATTATTTTTACAACGGCGTAATTGACATGAATCGAAAAGCAGATCGAAAATATATGATGCATGCTTATGCTAATAAAGCAGAAATGTTTGATTATAAATATGATGATAAAAAAATGTTTCTCAAAGCCTATAATAAGCTAGTTACAGACCGTGAAAACAGACCCTATTATGATATCCTGTTTTATGAGATGGGAGTTTTTTATGATAACTATAAAGTACAGGACAGTGCTTTGATATTTTATAATAAATCATTGGATAGAAAATCTAAAGATTCTTATTTGATCGCTTCCACATATAGAAATATTGGGAATATGTATTTTAAAAACACCAATTATACATTGGCTGCCAAATATTATGACAGTACATTGGTAAAATTGGATCCTAAAACCAGAGAATTTGCTTTTATCCAAAAAAACAGAAAAAATTTAGATAACGTTATTAAATACGAAGGAATTGCAAAACGCAATGATAGTATCATTAATGTATATGGTCTTCCTGCTCCTGACAGAAAATTATATTTCGAAAATTATATTGCAGAACTTAAAAAGAAGGATGAAGCAAAACGCATTTTAGAAGAAAAGGAAAAGGAAAGATTAGCCAATATAGATCGTAATACAAACTCAGGCAATACACCAACGGCCGTAAATCCTAATGCAATAGGAAAAAGCGATCCAGGTATTGGAGCATTTAATCCTCCAGCTGGAAATGAAACAGCAAGCACTTTTTATTTTTATAATCCAACCACTGTTGCTTATGGAAAATTACAATTTAAGAAATTATGGGGTAACAGAACCGTAGACGGAAATTGGAGATTAGCCGCAATAAAATCAGCTAATAATGCCGCAATGAATGATACAATAAGCGACAATCAGGATTTAGCCAATAAATTAAAAGATTCTGTAGTTGTTGAAAAATACACCACTGATTTTTACGAAAAACAACTTCCAAAAACAAAGTCTGCTATAGATAGTATTGGTGTGGAACGTAATTTTGCATATTACCAGCTAGGACTTATTTATAAAGAGAAATTTAAGGAATATAATTTGGCCAGTGAAAAACTGGAGCAATTATTAAAAAATAATCCGGAGGAAAAATTGATTTTACCATCGATGTATAATTTGTACAAAATATATCAAATTACGAATCCGGCAAAAGCAGAATCTGTCAAATTTGATATTACGACGAAATATCCAAATTCGAGATATGCACAAATTATAAACAATGCAAATACAGATGATTTAGCATCTCCTGAAAAAGAATATCAAAAATGGTATAAATTATTTCAGGAAGAACAGTTTGATACCGTTTTGGATAATATCGATAATTTGATCAATCAATATTCCGGTGATGAAATTGTTTCTAAATACGAATTGCTGAAAGCAAATATTTTAGGAAAAGTAAATGGTTTGGCAGCCTACAAAAAAGGGTTAGAAAATGTTGCCGATAATTATCCAAATAGTGATGAAGGTAAAAATGCAAGAGAAATTTTAGAGAAGCAAATTCCTGGTTTAGAGAAACTTGATTTTTCATCAGTCGACACTAAAAATTGGAAAATTATTTATGCAATTCCAAAAGACGACACTAAAACAGCAAAACAAATTGAAGAAGCAATCAAGAAATTTTTAGCAGTTGAAAACTTCGAAAGATTGACCACTTCATTAGATAAATATAACAAAACAGAAAGTTTTGTGGTTATTCACGGAGTTAAATCTGAAGCGTATGCCAAAGATGTTTCAGGAGTTTTAAGAGACGATAAAAAATATAAAATCTCACATCCGGCAATTATTATGTCGAGTGAAAATTATAAAGTAATACAAATTAAGAAAAATCTTGAGGCTTATTTAGCCCCAAAAAACCCATAATCATGTTTGATAAAGTCAAAAAAAACGGCACTGACCTTTTAGGAAAAACCAATAGAATAGTAGAAGGAACCTCAATAATAGGAGATATTGTTTCTAAAGCTGATTTTAGATTAGATGGCGAATTAATTGGAAACTTTACCTCGCAGGGAAAATTGGTTATAGGAGCATCAGGTGTTGTAAAAGGGGAAATTATTTGCAATAATGCGGATATAGAAGGAGAGTTTCAGGGAAAAATTAAAGTACTGGAAATCCTTAATATAAAAGCATCTGCACAGATTCATGGAGAAGTTGCCGTGGGTAAACTTTCTATAGAACCGGGAGCTGATTTTACAGCTACTTGTACCATGCTAACAAATAATAAAGAAGTAACCTTAAAGGATGGAAAAGGAACCGAATAATAAATCAAATAATAAATGGCTGGCATTAATGAATATTCCAATTCAAATGGGAATTATTATATTTTTGTTTTCTTATTTAGGGGTCTGGTTAGATAAAAAATATTCAAACGGAGGTTCTTTATGGACTATAATTCTTTCGTTATTTTCTGTTTTCCTGGCACTTTACAATGTTATCAGACAAGTTAAAAATTTAAATAAATAATGAATAAAACGATCGATTTTCTTAAGTATTTTATCCCTTTTTCAGTTGCATTATTTGTTGCGCAATATTTTGCGATGCAATCATTATCAGAGAAATTAGTTTTTTTTTATTCCGCGTGGAGTATTTATTTGTTTAATATAATAGCTACATTTTTAGTCTATCTTTTTTTAATTTTTGTGCATAAAAATGCTCCTCAATACACAGGTTTTGCTTTTTTGGGAGCCAGTTTTTTTAGAATGATGGCAGCTATTGTATTTTTGATTCCATTAATAAAAGCACATGTTAAAGACCCAATATTTGACCTGAGTACTTTTTTTATACCTTATTTTTTATTTTTACTATTCGAAACCTATTTTACTATTCGGTTAATAAATAAAGGTTAATTGCTTTATTAACAGGAAGATTGGTCTTTAAAAATCTAAATATTAAAAATTACACCCATAAATTTTCAATTTTCAATTTTAAATGTACCTTTGCAAAAAATTTTTGGAACCTAAAATTAGATACAGATTTTATAATGATAATTTCAAATAAACCAGTCCAGTACTTATTAGTTACCTTATTAGCACTTAGTTCGTCGATTAATTTCGCTTCAACCCCTGTTGATAGTGTTTCTGTAAAACATGAAACTGTTGAGTCAACAGAAGCAAGTCATACAGAAGCAGCAGGTCACGGAGAATCTGTTGGTCACGAAATAGAAAAAGAATTTAATGCTAGTGAATTAATCAATTCACATATTGGGGATTCTCACGATTTTCATATTGCTGACTGGAATGGTCACCCTATTTCTTTTAGCCTTCCGGTTATTTTATGGACTAATAATGGATTGGAGATTTTTTCATCTGCAAAATTTCACCACGATAATTCAGGAGAACATGTTGTTGATATTAATGGTCAGAAATTAGTTCGCTATAAAGAAATAATTTTTTATGCTGACAAATTTGAGACAATGACAGCGGATCAGAAAAACACAGGTGCTTTTGCTTTTGATGCAAGACCTTTAGATTTTTCTATCACTAAAAATGTTTTCTCTATGTTGATGTCAGCAATTATTTTGTTTTTCTTATTTTTTGCTGTAGCAAGATCATATAAGAAAAATCCAAAAGCACCAACAGGATTAGCTGGATTTTTAGAGCCACTAGTTACTTATGTTAGAGACGAAATTGCTGTTCCAAATATTGGTGAAAAAAAGGCAGGTAAATATATGCCATACCTTTTGACTATCTTTTTCTTTATCTGGATCAATAACCTTATTGGATTAATTCCATTCTTCCCATTCAGTTCAAACTTAACAGGTAATATCTATTTTACATTTGTAATGGCTTTTATTACTTTTATCGTTACAACTTTAAGCGGAAACAAATCATACTGGGGACATATTTTCAACACACCTGGAGTTCCGGTTTGGTTGGCTCCAATTATGATTCCTGTAGAAATTATCGGAATGTTGACTAAACCATTTGCATTAATGATTCGTTTGTTCGCAAACATTACTGCTGGTCACATTATCATTTTGAGTTTAGTTTCTTTAATCTTCATTTTCAAAAGCATTGCAGTAGGGCCAGTTGCCGGAGCATTTGTTTTGTTCATGAGTGTATTAGAATTATTAGTTGCTGCTTTGCAAGCGTATGTATTTACTTTGCTTTCAGCATTATTTATTGGTCAGGCTGTTGAAGAGCATGATCATCATTAATCAGAGTTTTATTAATTATTAACTATATAAATTTATTATTATGGTATTAGCTGGAATCGGAGCTGGATTAGCTGTAATTGGTGCAGGTCTTGGTATTGGAAAAATTGGTGGTTCTGCAATGGACGCTATTGCTCGTCAACCAGAAGCTGCTGGAAAAATCCAGACTGCTATGATTATTGCTGCTGCACTTATTGAAGGTGTTGCACTTTTCGCAGTAGTTGTTGCGTTAATCACAAACGCATAATTAAAAAAAATTAAACTTCCTGTAGCGGTTGGCTTCAGGAAGTTTTTTCAAAAACGACAAACAATTTTTAAATATATAATGTTATGCAATTAACTTCACCAGAAAGTTTAATTTTTTGGACAACAATTATCTTTATTGTTTTCTTCTTTCTTTTAGCAAAATTTGCTTGGAAACCTATTTTAGGTGCTGTAAAAAGTCGTGAGGAATCTATCAATGAAGCTTTAGCATCAGCTGAAGCAGCTCGTTTAGAAATGCAGAATTTAACTGCTGATAATGAGCGTATCTTGAGAGAAGCTCGTGCAGAGCGTGATGCAATGTTAAAAGAAGCTCGTGAAATGAAAGAGCAAATGATAGCTGAATCTAAAAATGAAGCACAAGAGCAAGGTCAAAAATTAATAGCGCAAGCTAAATTGGCGATAGAAAATGAAAAAAATGCTGCTATGGCAGAATTGAAATTACAAGTTTCAACTTTATCATTAAGCATTGCTGAAAAATTATTGAAAGAGGAATTATCTAACAAAGAATCTCAAACTAAATTAGTAGAGAAGTTGTTAGGTGACGTAAAGTTAAACTAATATTATGGCAAGTACAAGAGCAGCAATTCGTTATGCAAAAGCAATTCTAGACTTAGCAAACTCTAAAGGTATTGCCGAAGCTGTAAATAACGACATGAAATCAATTGCTTCGACAATTGGCGGTAATGAAGAATTGAGTACTTTTATTCAAAGCCCAACTATAAAAGTTGAAGTTAAAGAAAGTGCACTTTTAGAAGTTTTTGCAAATATAAATGGTGTAACTAAAGGTTTATTTCATTTATTATTCGAAAACAAAAGATTCGAGATTCTAGAGGCAATTTCTTTAGAATACAGTAAGTTATTTGATGAAGGTAATGGTACAGAAGTAGCAAAAGTTACAACTGCCATTGCAATGGATGCAGATTTAGAAGCTAAAGTTTTAGCTAAAATCGCAACGTTGTCAGATAAAAAAATAACAATTGAAAATGTAGTAGATCCATCAATTATTGGAGGATTTATTTTAAGAATAGGTGATCAACAATACAATGCTTCTGTTGCAAACAGATTGCAGGTATTAAAAAGAGAGTTAAGTAATTAGTTTTATTACACATAAAAGTGTCTAAATTATAAATTTAAGATGGCGGAAATCAAACCTGCTGAAATTTCAGCAATATTAAGAAAGCAAGTAGAAGGTTTTGAATCTGGTGCTACACTAGAGGAAGTAGGAACTGTACTTCAAGTTGGAGACGGTATTGCTCGTATTTACGGGCTATCTAATGTACAATATGGTGAGTTAGTTGAATTTGATAACGGACTTGAAGCTATTGTATTGAACCTTGAAGAAGACAATGTTGGTGTGGTACTTTTAGGACCATCAACTGGAATTAAAGAAGGTTCAACAGCAAAAAGAACACAACGTATTGCTTCTCTTAAAGTAGGTGAGCAAATGGTAGGACGTGTAGTTAATACTCTTGGTTTTCCAATTGATGGAAAAGGACCAATTGGTGGAGACTTATACGAAATGCCTTTAGAAAGAAAAGCACCTGGTGTTATCTTCCGTCAGCCAGTTACTGAGCCATTGCAAACAGGTATTAAAGCTGTTGATGCTATGATCCCGGTTGGTCGTGGACAACGTGAGCTTGTTATTGGTGACCGTCAAACAGGTAAATCAACTGTTTGTATCGATACAATCTTAAATCAAAAAGAATTTTACGATGCAGGAAAACCTGTATTCTGTATATATGTTGCAATTGGGCAAAAAGCTTCAACTGTAGCAGGAATTGCTAAAATGTTAGAAGAAAAAGGTGCAATGGCTTATACAGTTATTGTTGCAGCTAATGCTTCTGATCCGGCTCCAATGCAAGTTTATGCTCCTTTCGCAGGTGCAGCAATTGGAGAATACTTTAGAGATTCAGGTCGTCCGGCACTTATTGTGTATGATGATTTATCTAAACAAGCTGTTGCTTACCGTGAGGTTTCTCTTTTATTAAGAAGACCACCGGGACGTGAAGCATATCCTGGAGACGTTTTCTACTTACACTCTCGTTTATTAGAGCGTGCTTGTAAAGTAATTGCAGATAATGGAATTGCTAAAAACATGAACGATTTACCAGATTCTCTTAAGTCTATCGTAAAAGGTGGTGGTTCATTAACTGCTTTACCAATTATCGAAACTCAGGCTGGTGACGTTTCTGCATATATCCCAACAAACGTAATTTCGATTACAGATGGTCAGATTTTCCTTGATGGAGATTTGTTCAACTCTGGAGTTCGTCCTGCTATTAACGTAGGTATCTCTGTATCTCGTGTTGGAGGTAATGCACAGATTAAATCAATGAAAAAAGTTTCAGGAACTTTAAAGTTAGACCAGGCTCAATTCCGTGAATTAGAAGCTTTCGCTAAATTTGGTTCTGATCTGGATTCAGTTACTTTAAACGTAATTGAAAAGGGAAAAAGAAACGTTGAGATCTTGAAACAAGGTTTAAATGATCCTTATACAGTAGAAAATCAAGTTGCTATTATTTACGCTGGTTCTAAAAACTTATTAAGAAACGTTCCTGTAAATAAAGTAAAAGAATTTGAAGCTGATTTCTTAGCTTACTTAAACAGTAAACATAAAGATACGCTTAACGCGTTGAAAGCTGGTAAATTAGATGACAACATTACTGACGTTATCGAAAAAGCAGCAAAAGAAATTTCAGCAAAATATATCTAATTAGATAATTGGTAAATTAGATAATTAGAAAATGTCTCAACAGACTTTCTAATTGTCTAATTTTCAAATTGTCACATTTTTTTAATCAACTAAATGGCAAATTTAAAGGAAATCCGTAATAGAATTACTTCCGTTTCATCGACGATGCAAATTACATCGGCTATGAAAATGGTTTCTGCTGCAAAGCTTAAGAAAGCACAAGATGCAATCACTGCAATGCGCCCTTATGCCGAGAAATTAACGGAGTTGTTGCAAAACCTTTCGGCTACACTTGATGGTGAAGTTGGAGGAGATTATACAACACAACGTGAAGTAAAAAAAGTATTGCTTGTTGCTATAACTTCAAATAGAGGTTTATGTGGTGCATTTAATACAAATGTAATTAAAGAGATAAAAAACCGTACTGTATTTTATGCAGGAAAACAAGTAGACGTTTTTGCTATTGGTAAAAAAGGAAATGATGTTTTAAGTAAAACGCACAAAGTACACGGTCATCATAATGCAATCTTTGATCATTTAACTTTTGATAATGTTGGTGGAATTGCTGATAATTTAACTGAGAAGTTTTTATCAGGTGAATATGACAGAATCGAATTGATCTACAATCAATTTAAAAATGCTGCGACACAAATCGTTCAGACAGAGCAGTTTTTGCCATTAGCACCAATTAAATCGGATGTTCCTGTTACTGCAGGAGATTATATTTTCGAGCCTTCAAAAGAGGAAATTATATTGACTTTGATTCCAAAATCATTAAAAACACAATTATACAAAGGTATTCGTGATTCATTTGCTTCAGAACACGGAGCGCGTATGACAGCTATGCACAAAGCAACTGACAACGCAACTGAATTAAGAAACCAATTGAAATTGACATACAATAAAGCACGTCAAGCTGCTATTACAAACGAAATCCTTGAGATCGTTGGTGGAGCAGAAGCTTTAAAAGGATAATTTATTCAAGACATACAAAAAGAGCCGATAAGTAATTATCGGCTCTTTTTATTTATATAGTAGTTTAGTTTTTTTGATTTAAAACTTATAAAATGGTGATCCTCAATTTATCCAAAAACTGAGAATCAGTACCATTTTATAAAATTATTTGACAGATTTATCACCTCTGTAGTGCTTTGTCTTTCATGGGAACAAACTAGCTTTATTAGTCCCAATGCTCTGTTTTTTTGAGGGTTACATTTCAGCAGAATCACTCCCTTTTGCTTTGTCTTTCATGGGAACAAACTAGCTTTATTAGTCCCAATGCTCTGTTTTTTTTGAGGGTTACATTTCAGCAGAATCAATCCCTTTGCTTTGTCTTTCGTGGGAACAAACTAGCTTTATTAGTCCCAATGCTTTGCTTTTTTTAGAAGGGTTGTATTTTAGCTTTACTCATTCCCTTTGATACAAAGTTAGTATAGAAGTGCTTGGAATAGTTTATACAATTTTTTTTCTTTATTATAGATTTCACACTTGTCCTTATGAAAGCATTATATCAGCGACAATGAAAAAAAAATGAGTATTTTTGACGTCTATTTTTTTATTACAATGAATCTACAAATAAAAGAGCTTACTACGATAGAAGCAATGCTGAGTGAAATTGAAACGATGCGATTTCTGTATCCTAATCTATCTGTAGCAAAATATCATGAATATCTTTCTGATATGGTTCCTCATAACTATATACAGATTGCAGTTTTTGATGAAGATGTTTGTATGGGAATTACGGGGTGTTGGTCTGCGACTAAATTATGGACTGGCAAATATCTTGAAATTGATAACTTTGTAGTAAATCCTAATTTTCGTTCTAAAGGAATTGGAAAACTCCTTACAGATTTTATCGAAAAAAAGGCTTTATATCTTGACTGCAGTTCTATAGTTTTAGATGCTTTTACCGGAAATTTTGCTGCTCATCGCTTTTATTACAATCAGGGTTATGAACCAAAGGGTTTTCATTTTGTTAAAATTCTGGACGAAAAAAAACTTACACAATAAAATAACAAGCCAATTTTTTTATTGAACCTACAAAATCAATAATAAACCAAAGAATTGGTTATTTTTGTTTTACAAACTTTATTATACAATTATTTTGGGATTATATAAAAATCTGTTCAAACAAACTGCTATTTACGGACTAGCGACGGTATTACCAAGAATGCTAAGTTTTTTATTGGTAAGATTGTATACTGGTATTTTACCAACTGCAGAATATGGCGAGGTTTCGATCGTTTTGTCATGGATGGTTTTCTTTAATGTGGTTCTTTCATACGGAATGGAAACAGCTTTTTTTAGATTCTACAGTGCCGAGGATGATAAGAAAAATGTAATCGCCACTTCGACGATATCAATCTTTTGGTCGTCAATTATTTTCTTATTTGTAGCCTTGATTTTCAGGAATACACTGGCAAATCTTGCGGAAGTTGATGTACAGTATATTACATACACCGTTTGGATCTTAGTTTTGGATGCTTTGGTTTTGATACCTTTTTCTAAACTTAGAGCCAATCAAAGGCCAATGATGTATGCAGCAATTAAAATAGGAAATGTAGTAATCAACTTATTACTGAATATATTTTTCTTAATTTATTTACCTAAACTTGCAGCTTCACATCCTAATTCGGTTTGGGATAATTTGTATGTTGAGAATTTCCAGATCGCTTATATTTTCATAGCCAATCTGTTGGCCAGTTTAGCTACTTTTATAGTGCTGTCACCAAATTATCTTTCACTTGGAAAAAAATTCGATCCCGTACTTTGGAAAAAAATGATGAAATACGGTTTGCCAATTTTGGTTGCAGGACTGGCGTTTGCTGTTAACGAGCATTTTGATAAAATTCTTCTGGGATATTTGTTACCACAAAATCTTGCAAAATCTGAAGTTGGGGCTTACTCTGCATGTTACAAATTAGGTTTGTTTATGGTTTTGTTTGCAACAGCCTTTAGATTAGGAATAGAACCTTTCTTTTTTAGTCATGCAAAAAATGCAAATGCACCACAAACATATGCTGTAATCACAAAATATTTCGTTATTCTGGGTTCCTTAATTTTATTAGGAGTTATTGTTTTTGCAGATGTTTTAAAATATCTTTTGCTTGACAATAAAGCCTATTGGGAAGCGATGAAAGTAGTACCGCTAATTATATTGGCGAACTTCTTTTTAGGAATTTACAACAACTTGTCGGTTTGGTATAAACTAACAGACAAAACAAAAATTGGAGCTTATATTTCTATTGTCGGAGCCGTTATAACATTGGTTTTAAATTATTTTTTAATTCCAAAATACAGCTACTACGGTTCAGCAATTGCAACGATCTCAGCTTACGGAAGTATGATGTTGATTTCTTATCTTTTAGGAAACAAATACTATCCAATACCCTATGATATGAACAAAATTGGAGCTTATTTGGGAATTTCAATCGTATTTTCGGCTATTTCTTTTTACGGATTTAGAGAGAATTATTTCGTTGGAGTTCCGTTATTATTAGGATTCATGTATTTTGTGTATCACAATGAAAAAGAGACTATCAAAGGAATTATGAATAGAAAGTAGTTTTACTTTTTAATCTTTTAAAATAAAAAATGAAAATACAAATTATCAACAAATCACAGCACGCTTTACCAAACTACGAAACAATTGCTTCGGCAGGAATGGATCTACGTGCCAATTTAACTGAATCAATTACGTTAAAACCATTAGAAAGAACTATTGTAAAAACAGGACTTTTTATTGAATTACCAATTGGTTACGAAGCACAAGTTAGACCAAGAAGTGGATTAGCGGCGAAAAAAGGAGTAACTGTTTTAAATTCTCCCGGAACTGTTGACGCTGATTATAGAGGTGAAATAGGTGTAATTTTAGTAAATTTATCAAATGAAGTTTTTGTAATCGAAAACGGAGAAAGAATTGCACAATTGATTATTGCCAAACACGAAAGAGCAGAATGGATTGAAGTAGAAGAACTTTCTGAAACTTCAAGAGGCGAAGGCGGTTTTGGAAGTACTGGAGTGAAGTAGTCTTCAGTCTCAGTCTCAGAAATCAGTTTTTGCACTTTGCGTTCTTAAAAATGAAATGAATAAACATAGCAAACTTTGCAAATCCCGATAGCTATCAGGATTGCGAACTTTGCGGTTAAATAAAAAAATACAAATGAAAATAATCGTTCCAATGGCGGGTCGAGGATCAAGACTTAGGCCACATACTTTAACTGTTCCAAAACCATTAATTCCTGTTGCGGGAAAATCTATTGTTCATCGTTTAGTCGAAGACATTGCTGAAATATTAAAAGAACCTATCGAAGAAGTTGCTTTTATTTTGGGAGATCCTGCTTTTTTTGGAGATGATCTTGTAACAAGTTTAGAAGAATTGGCAGGAAGCTTAGGAGCAAAAGCTTCGATCTATCGCCAGGATTTACCATTAGGAACGGGTCACGCTATTATGTGTGCAAAAGATTCTTTATCAGGACCGGCAGTTATTGCGTATGCAGATACTTTGATCAGAGCCGATTTTGAATTAGATCCTTCTGCTGATGCTGTAATTTGGGTAAAACAAGTAGAACAGCCGGAAGCATTTGGTGTAGTAAAATTAAACACTAATAATGAAATCGTAGAATTAGTCGAAAAACCAAAGGAATTCGTAAGTGATCTGGCAGTTATCGGAATCTATTATTTTAAAGAAGTTGGCGATTTGAAAAAAGAACTTCAGGGCGTTTTGGATAACAATATCCAGAATGGGGGAGAATATCAAATCAACGACGGAATCAAAGCGATGATGGCGAACGGTAAAGTTTTTAAAACCGGAAGCGTTGACGAATGGATGGATTGCGGAAACAAAGATGTAACCGTTGAAACGAATTCAAGAATGTTAGGGTTTTTACATAATGATGGAGAACATTTAGTAGATTATGATGTTACATTAGAAAACTCAACGATTATTCCTCCTTGTTATATTGGCGAAAATGTAGTGTTGAAAAATGCAACAGTTGGTCCTAATGTATCTATCGGGAAAGGATGTCATGTTATTGACAGTACTATCAAAAACAGTTTAGTACAAACTTATTCTCAAATAAAAAATGCAAATTTAGACAATGCAATGATAGGAAATCACGTTGTTTATGATGGTAAGTTTACCAGTATCAGTATTGGTGATTATTCAGTTTTAGAATAAATGCAAGTTTAAAGAGATTCGTTTTTGTTTAAAGATTAAATTGTAGAGATGATACAAAAAGGAGTTATAGTTATTTTATTTTTCGTTTTGCTTGGCAATCCAATTTCGGTTATGGCACAGACAGAACCGGAAGATATTGCTATGGCGACTGATGAATATCAAGATGCTTTTTATGAATCATTAAAACAAAAAGGAATTGAAAATTATGATAAAGCCATTACCTCATTAGAGAAATGTGTTAAACTAAAACCTAATGATGCCGTTGCTTATTTTGAATTAGGCAAAAATTATCTGTCCTTAAAAGATTATCGGGATGCACAGGACTCGTTTGAAAAAGCGACACAATTAGATCCAAAAAACAAATGGTATTGGTTAGGGATTTACGATGTAAGTTATGAAACCAAGAATTATCCTTTGGCAATTGAGACAATTCAAAAAATAATTGCTTTTGATGAAGAGTATAAAGACGATTTGATTTCGTTGTACATGATCACCAATCAATTTGATAAGGCGTTGGTGACTATCAATGAAATGAATGATAAATTCGGGAAATCAGAAGATCGCGATCGTTATAAATTGCAGATTTTATCTCAGGGAAAGTATCAGAATGCTGAAATAGCTAATTTGACTGATCAGATCAAGCAACATCCAAAAGAAGAATCGAATTATTTGAACCTGATTTTTTTATATTCGAAATCAGAGGAAACCGATAAGGCTTTAGAGGTAATGAAACAATTGGCAAAAGAAATTCCGAACTCTGAATGGGCTCAAGTCAGTATGTTTAAAGTATATCTTGATGCCAACCAGGCTGATAAAGCTATTAAGTCGATGAATATGATTTTGTCAAGCCCAAAAATTGATTTAAAAATAAAGCATCGTACATTGAATGAATTTTTGATTTATGTGAATAAAAATCCGCAATACGCTCCGGATCTAGAAAAAGCAATTGCTTATTTCGATAATGATAAAGAAGTAGATGTTGCAAAAGAAATAGGAAAATTTTATCATAGTAAAGGTCAGTATGAAAATGCAATCAAGTATTATGAGAAAGATTTAAAAGCAAATTCAGATACAGATCGTGAAACCAATTTGTTGTTACTTGAAGTCTATACATTGGCAAAACAATACGAGCCAATGACAAAAAGAGCAATGAATATGATCGAAGTATATCCAAGCCAGCCTCAGTTTTATTATTATGCCGGTTTAGGAAATAATCAGTTAAAACAATTTAAAAACGCAAAAACCGTTTTAGAAATGGGCCTGGATTATGTAGTGGATGATAATACGCTCGAAGCAAATTTTAATATTCAATTAGGAGAGGCTTATAATGGTTTGGGAGATGCTAAGAAAAAAGAGGAATACTTTTTGAAGGCAAATGAGTTATTAAAGAAAAAAAAGTAAATTCAGATGAAAAGATATATAGCATTAGTATTGGTAACTGCTTTTATGGTTTCTTGTAAATCAAAGGCTGTTGCGGTACAAAATAATAACGACACAAAGGAAGTTATTACAAAAGTAGACAGAAAAGCAATTGACAAACATTATGATAATAAGTTAGATTTTTCGACTTTATATATAAAAGCAAGTGCAAAATATGCTGATGAAAAACAAAGCCAAAATGTTACGGCAGATATTAGAATCGAAAAAGACAAACAAATTTTAGTGAGTGTTCGTTTTTTGGGAATTACAATGGCAAAGGCCTTGATAACACCAACATCTGTAAGTTATTATGAAAAAATAAACAGTACTTATTACGATGGTGATTTTAGCAGTTTAAGCAAATGGCTAGGTACTGAATTAGATTATAGTAAAGTTCAGAATTTATTAGTTGGAGAAGCGCTTGATGATTTAAGAAAGGGAAAATATGCGCAAACAATTGTTGAAAACCTTTTTAAACTGGAAGATGAAAAAGAGGCTAGTATAAAAAAATCCTTCTATTTAGATGCGGATAAATATTTAGTGCAAAAAGAAGAGATTTCTCAACCATCAGAAAACAGATTGTTGCAAATTTCATACGCTGACAGCAAAACTTATAATCAGGGAATACTTCCTACGAGTATTGAGATTAGTGCAATTCAGCCAAAAGGAAAAACGAATATTAATTTGAATTACAATACCATTTCGTTTAATGAAGAACTTTCTTTTCCTTATAGTGTGCCAAGTGGTTATAAAAAAGTTATAATTAAGTAAATTTGCAAAAAGAAAATATAAACATGCCAAAATTTCTCCTAAGTCTAATTTTTATATGTGCCACTACATTTATGTGGGCGCAAGATTCGCAACAAGAAAAACTTGAACAGCGTAAAGCTCAGATTCAACAGGAAATTAGAGATAATGAAAAAATGCTGCAGTCTGTAAAGACAAAAGAAAAATCAGCAGTAAATGTTTTTTTGATTCAGGCAAATAAAATTAAACTGAAAGAGAAACTGATTAATACTACAGCAAAACAAGAGAAACTTTTAAGTAATGATATGTATATTAATCAGGTTAAGGTTAATAAACTAAAAAAGGAACTGGAAGTACTAAAAGCAGATTATGCAAAAATGATTTTAAAATCTTATAAAAGCAGATCTGAACAAAGCAGGGCAATGTTTATTTTATCTTCAGAAAGTTTTTTGCAAGCGTATAAAAGAGCACAATATTTAAAACAATATACCAATTTTAGAAAAAATCAAGGTCTTGAAATTCAATCAAAAACAGCGCAATTAGTTGATTATAATTCCAAACTGGATGGACAAAGAAAGGTTAAGAAAAAAATTATTGTTGAAAATGAAAAGGAAAAACAAAGTTTAGAAGTAGAGAAACAAGAACAGCAAAAGATTGTTAACTCTCTTAAGAAAGATAAAAATAAAATTATTGCCGATACAAAATCGAAACAACAGGAATCGAGAAGAATCGATGCTAAAATTAAGGAGCTTATCCGTGAACAAATTAGATTAGCCAATCAAAGAGCCGAAGAAGAAAGACGTAGGAGAATTGCAGAAGGAAAAGCCAGTGAAGCAGAGAAAGCAGAGTCAGCAGCACCTAAAAGTTATTCATCAGATAGAATTACATTAACTCCGGAAGGTAAAATTTTAGCTGCAGATTTTAAAGCAAACAGAGGAAAACTGCCTTGGCCGGTAGAAAAAGGATTTATATCACTTGGTTATGGAGATCAGCCCCATCCGATATATCCAACACTTACTGTTCATAATTCAGGAGTAGAGATTACGACTGAACAAGGAGCAAGTGCACGTGCAGTATTTGAAGGAGTAGTATCAAAAGTTATCGCCTTGTCTCCTGTAAACAGAGCTGTTTTTATTCAGCATGGAGATTACTTTACAGTATATCAAAACCTAAGTCAGGTATCTGTTGAACAAGGTGATAAAGTAAAAGTGAAACAAGTTATTGGAAAAGTAAGAACTAGTGGAGATACAGGAAAAACAATTATTAAGTTTCTGATCCTTCAAAATACATCAAATAACAATCCGGAAGGATGGCTGCAAAACAGATAGTAGAGCATCTAAAAGGTTAAAATATACAATAAGCCAATTGATTTGAGCTTTAAAAAAATCCTTTTCACCAGCATCAAACTGGCGAAAAGGATTTTTTATTTTTTAATTGCTTACGTTATCTGGATTCTGAATTAATGCAGGATTAGAGTCAAGATCATATCGTGGGATCTTAAATAAGAAATTCTTAGAAGGAATAAATTGCAGCGGATTGTTCACATACATATTAATCTTATTGTCATTTCCCCACTTCACATGATTCGAAACATTTTTACCAATACGATTCGTTCTCAATTCATCAAAAAACAAAACACCTTCACCAACAAATTCCCATCCTCTCTCTATGTAAATAGCATCTGCAAAATCTTCTTTGCTTAAACCTGGTGTCAGATCAGGCAAATTTGCCCTGTTTCGTATTCTGTTGATATAAGTATAAGCAGCTGCCGGTCCGTTGATTTCATTCTCTGCTTCGGCATAATCTAACAATACATCAGCATATCGAATTGCATAAGAATTTGTCTGAGGTTTTTTTAATGAGGCAGAACTTTCTGTACGGTCATAAAATTTTAGATTTCCGGGTGAGGCAGTTTTCCATCCTTTAGATCCCGGAAAAAAACCTTTGTCTTCAGGTACAAATTCTATCGTTTGTATAATATGGCTCGAATTTCCTTTTTCAGTTACATTTACACGTGTTAAAAAGCTGCCCTCTTTTCGTGTGTCATCATTACTATAAGAAAGGTAATGTTGTATTGATGGACCAAATCTATGGTACATATAACAGCCAAGAGTAGTTTCGGTTATGTTTACACCAAACATTACATGATTGTTATTGAATTCATTTTCTACAGATCCATATTGGAGTTCAAATACAGATTCCATTCCGTTTTTGTTATTAGTATTCCACCAAAACCAAAGATCTTTAAAATTAGGCTGTAAGTTATATTGACTGGACTGAATTACTTTACCACAATAATCTTTAGATTTCTGGAAATACGATTTATCACCCGTCATGCCACCTCTGGTTAAATATAAATCACCAAGTAAGGCTTGTGCGGCTCCTTTTGATGCTCTCCAGATATTCCCATTTTTATAATCAGATTTCAGAGGTAAATTTTCTTCGGCATATTCCAGATCGGCGATGATATAAGCATACGTTTCATCCGTTGTTTTTCTTGCAATAGCGAGGTTTTTAAGCCCTTCTGTAAAAGTTTCAGGAATAGGGACACCACCATACATACGTACTAAATTATAATAGGTGGCAGCTCTCAGGAAACGGGCTTCTGCAAAATATTGCTTTTTTAAATTCTCGTCCATTTCAACATTTGCGCCTCTGCCAATAACCAGGTTCGCTCTGTTAATGATGTTGTAAGCATCATCCCAATTTGTAATCACCATTTTATCTGAATTATTCATATCAGACCACACATTCCAAAGTTGTGCATCGTCTTTTGCATAAGCCGGAGAACCAAATTCAGTTAATACCTCTAAATACATGATGTATTTATAATAACCATTAAATCCATTTTGATAACCATCATATACACCAACAAGTGCTGTATTTAGTTCTTCGGCATTTTTATAGTAATTGGCCGGAGATAAAAAAGTATACGGTTCTTCGTTTAGGTCTGTGCATTGCGAAAAAAACAATACCGCACAACCTGAAAAGATATATTTTAGAAATTTCATTTTTATATATTTTTAGAATTAAAACTTAGCAGTAAAACCAACAAGCATCGTTTTTACATACGGTGAATTTACACTGCCGCTCTCCGGATTGTATCCTCTGTGATTGGCAATATTGATGTAGTTTTGTGCATTTACATATACATTCAATTGTTTTATCCAGTCACTATGCTTGATTATACTGGACAGATTGTAAGCTAATTTGATGTTTTTAATTACAAAATAATTCCAGTCACCATTGGTACGATTTGAAAGATATACTTCCTGTGCACCAGCTTTTGGAAAATTTCCGTTCGGATTGGTAGGACTCCACATTCTGTCATAAGCATATTGGGTTGGAATGTAGTTTCTGTTCTGAATTTGATTTTCACCAAAAATCATGTAATTATTATCCTCATCAGAAGCAAGACCAGTTGCCCCTTGTCCGTAGATATCCAAAGTCATATTTTTATAACTTAGATTAGTAGAAATTCCATAGAAGAAATCCGGAGAAGTTGATCCGATATTCATATAATCATCATTGTTAATGATTTTATCTCCATTTTTATCAACATACATTTCTTCACCCAGTTTTGCTGTTGGACGAATTTGCTGATAAGCCGTAAGTTGTTCCTGTGTTTTGATAATACCGGCAGATTCACGTGCCCAAACACTATTTACAGGTTGACCTACAATTAGATATTTAGCAATTCCGGCTGATGAACTTCCAATATTAATGCGTTGTACATCCCCATATAAACTTACAATCTCGTTTTTGTTTTTAGAGAAATTGGTACTTACATCCCATTTAAAATCAGAATCGATTATTTGAACTTTCGCCGTAACTTCAAATCCAATATTTTTGACCTCACCAATATTTTGCAGCATACTTGAATAACCTGAAGTCGTAGGAATAGGGACATTATATAATAAATCAGAAGTTTGTCTTTGATAAAAATCTAAATTCAGATCAAACCTTTTCCATAAAGTCAGGTCTATTCCAACATTGTATTGAATATTGCGTTCCCATTTTAAATCCGGATTTCCAATCGTTTCTACAAATCCGAAAATAGGATTGTTTTCATAAACATAATTTGCTTTTACAAGTTTAGACAGTGATTGATAATTACCAATTTCCTGATTTCCGGTAACACCATAACTAGCCCTTAGTTTTAATGCAGTTATTGTAGCATTATCTTTTAAAAACTTTTCTTTGTCAATTCTCCAGCCTAGTCCCACAGAAGGAAAAAATCCCCATTTATTATTATCCCCAAAGCGAGAGGATCCATCATAGCGGCCAGTTAATGTGATGAGATATTTTTCATCATATGCATAAGATGTTCTGGCAGTCCAGGAAATTAGTTTGCTTGAATATTTGTTAGAAGAATTTGTAATACTTCCCCTGTCAGCATAAGTAATATCATTTGCTCCAGTAGCATCATTTTGAAAACCGGATCCCCTGACACCTAAATCTTCATATACATATTCCTGCCATGAATATACCCCGGTTGCCGTAAAACTGTGTTTGTCATTCCAGGTATTAGAATAGCTTAAAATATTATCTGTTAACTGAGAAGTTTGTCTTCTGTAATATTGAGATCCTGTCCCTGTACTGCCGGATCCTATTCCTGCGGTTGATTTTGAGGTATAATATTCGTATTGTTTTTCATTAGAAACATCAACGCCAAAATTGGTATTAAAAGTTACATTTTTGATAGGTTTAAAATGAGCATATACATCCCCCAAAACACGATCAGAAGATGTTTCATTCGTCATTTCTGCTGCTTCTGAAACAGGATTCCAGGTACCTTCAAAGTAAGAACTGATAGAAGGATCTTCTGTAGCATAATGCCAGCTTCCGTCAGGATTTTTAACCGGTATTGTTGGCCATCCGTATCGAAAGATGTCTCCGGTAGGATTATTACGAATGTCCCTTTGCGAACGTCCCACCTGCAAATGAGTTCCTACCGTAAGCCACGGTTTATATTCATGGTTCAGATTCGTCCTAAGAGTCATTTTTTTAAACCCGGAAGCCTCTACAATTCCGTCTTGCGAAAAAATGTTTCCGGAAAGCAAGTAAGTCGTATTGTCTTTACCTCCACTAAAAGACAGAGAATAATTTTGCATTTGAGCCATATTCCTGATGACTTCGTCCTGCCAGTTCACATTGATATTTGGGGCAGGATTGGTAGAAGAGTAAACAGGTTTACCTGTTGAGTTGGTATATGCCGTGTTGATGAAATTGATAAAATTATCCCTGTCCAATGTTTTAGGTAATCGTGTTGGTGTCGAAATACCGCTGGTACCAACAATCTCTAAATTGTTTTGTCCTTTTTTTCCTTTTTTGGTTGTAATAAGAATAACACCATTTGCACCTCTGGAACCATATATCGCTGCAGACGAGGCATCTTTAAGGATCTCCATTGATTCTATATCATTAGAACTAATATCGTTTAGGTTGCTGTTGACCAACGGAAATCCGTCAACAACAATCAAAGGATCATTGCCCGCACTAACAGAACCATTACCACGAATTCTTATTTTAGGAGAAGCGCCGGGAGAAGAATCATTATTAAGAACTGCAACACCAGCAGCGCGACCCTGAACAGCTTCAAGAGGATTTGAACTGGTAACAGTGTTGAGAACATCTCCCTTAATTTGAGTTATAGAACCTGTCAGGTCACTCTTTTTCATTGTTCCGTAGCCAACGACAACAACTTCTTTAAGTTCCGAAACTTCGTCAGCAAGGATAATATTAATAACAGAAGACTGGTCGACGGTTTTCTCGATCGTCATTGACCCTGTAGAACTAAAAATCAAGATACTTCCTGTATTTGCGCTGATAGAATAATTTCCGTCAAAATCAGAGATCGAACTGACCTGAAATCCCTTAATTATAATGTTTGCACCCGGAATTGGAACTCCGTTTGAATCGGTTATTGATCCGGTCACCATTTTGTTCTGCGCAAGACCTGTCCAGTGCATCAAAATGGAAAAGATCAAAATAATCAAATGATTAATTTTGGTTTTCATAAATATAAATTTGGTTAGTTATAGTTAACTAAACTTATTTATATCCTGATCTCTTTGTATCCTGTTCTATCCTGCTAGTTTTGAAGTGTATAAGTGTTTTTGACTACTCTTATGCCAGTAATTTTCCTTTGAGTGGTTGATTTACTGGTTCTTATGTTTGTTGAAATTAAAATATGTTTTTGCGAAAAAGATGATTTATTTTTATAAAAATAGGTTTTTATTGTCAATAATAAATTTGTCTAATATTCATTTAAAGCTGTTTATTTTATAATTATGACATATAAAGTATTAATATTTTGATTTTAATAGATCGATAAATTAAAAAATAGCCACAAAAAAAGGAGCTTAATTAGCTCCCTTTTTGTAATGAATTATAATTTAATCGTATTGTTCCAGAAAATACTTTAAAACATCAGTTGTAGTTACAATACCTTTAAGTTCCCGTTATCAACTACAGGAAGAGCATGAAATTCTTCTTTTGCAAAAATTTCTGCCAAATCTCTTATAATAGTATCAGACGATACTGTTTTTGGCTTCGTAGTCATTACCTGAGCAATAGTCAGCATATCCAGGATTGCTTCATCAGCACCTTCTTGTCCTTCAAATAAAGCACCAAAAGTCAATCTGTTAATATCAGATCTGCTAATAATACCAATTACATCTTTGCCGCGAAGAATGGGAATGTGGCGAATAGTGTGTTTCTTTAATGTTTCTACTACTTTTCTCAGACCATCATTCTCGTTTACAGTCACAACACTTTTAGTCATTATATGACTTATTGGTTCTCTTTTTTTCATAATTGATACGTTTTAATGTTAAATCAAATATGTAGAATATTTCTCATAAAAAACATGATTTTTGTCATGTCTCCTATGTAATTGGTTTAAGTTTTAATAAGTTTCTTTTTTATGTTTTTATTTAAAAAAAGGATCAAAATTGTAACTTTATAAAAGATAAAACAGATAAGAGTATAAAAATCATCCTTATTGTTCATTTGAAATTGTATCCATTGAAATTTAAAATAGTATTTTTGCAACATGGAAACAAATAGACAGAAAAAAATAGGCGGTGTCATCCAAAAAGATTTGGTTGATATTCTGCAAGGTGAAGTGAGAAAAAACGGAATTAATAATTTGGTAATTTCGGTATCCAAAGTTAGTGTTACTTCAGATTTATCTGTGGCAACAGTTTATTTAAGCATTTTTCCACAAGAGAAAGCCAAGGAAACTTTAGAAGGTATAAAATCAAACAGTACTTTGATCAAACATGATTTATCGCAACGTGTACGTTTGCAATTACGTCGCGTACCAAACCTGGTATTCTTTATAGATGACTCATTAGATTATATTGAAAAAATTGATAACGCTTTATCAAATAGAGAAAACCCAATTGAAAATCGTGATCTTTTAGACAAAAGAAGAAAATTATAAATTGAATTTCCCCCTTTACATAGCCAAACGTTATATTTTTAGCAGAAGTAAAAACAATGCAATAAATATTATCAATCGCATTGCCAGCATGGGAATTATTGTTGGCACGATGGCTTTGTTTGTGGTTTTATCTGTTTTTAGCGGATTAAAGGTCTTTAGTCTTTCATTTACAAATGACATAGATCCTGACCTAAAAATTACCAGTACTTACGGAAAATCATTTTTAATCTCGCCGGAGCAGGAAAATCAGATTAAAAAAATTGATGGCGTTGTTTCGTACACTAAAATTATCGAAGAACGTGTTTTGTTTTTGTTTAAAGACAAACAACAAGTAACATACCTAAAAGGTGTTGACAAAAATTATCCGGTAGTAAACGATATTAAGAAAAAACTTTTTAACGGACAATGGCTAAAACCGGATACTTATCAGGTAGTTATTGGTTACGGAATTTCCAGAGAATTTTCTTTAGGAATACTTGATTTCGAAAATCCATTGCAAATATTTGCACCTAAACCAGGAAAAGGAGCAATCGAAAATCCTGAAGAGGCATTTAATAAAACGGATGTTTTACCGGTTGGAACCTATTCTGTAAGCGAAGATTTAGATTCAAAATATGTCTTTGCAGATTTGGGTTTAGCACAGGAATTATTGATGTACAAGCACAATCAAATCTCAGGAATTGAATTTAAGCTGAAAGATAATGCAGATGAAAATGCTGTTGGTGCTCAACTGAAAACAATTTTTCATAATAAGATCACATTAAAAAACAGAGCACAACTTAATGAGTCTTTGTATAAAATGCTGAACACCGAAAATATAGTGGTTTACCTGATTTTTACTTTGGTAATTATTGTAGCCCTTTTTAATTTAGTTGGAGCTTTGATTATGATGATTTTAGAAAAGAAGGGAAACCTGAAAACTCTTTTTAATCTTGGAACAGAAATCAATAGTCTTCGAAAAATATTCCTGCTTCAGGGAACGATATTAAGTGTTTTTGGAGGTATAACAGGTCTTGTTCTCGGGATTATTTTAGTTCTGTTGCAACAGCATTACGAACTTATTATGCTTACCCCAACTTTAGCTTACCCAGTGGTTTTTAATCTTGAAAACGTCCTTATTGTTATGGGAACCATTGTATCACTTGGTTTTATGGCTTCTTTAATTGCCAGCAGCCGCGTGAGTAAAAAGTTGCTGGATTAATATTTTCTCTTAAAAAATATTACTTATATTTATCCTCTCAAAAAACTACAGATTATGATTGTTTCTGCCTAATCCTATTTTATTTTTCGAATAATTAGGATACTTACGTTTATTTTTCTTCAGTTCAGATCATTGCATCTGGACTAATCTTATCATTTATCCTAATATATCATGACAGAAACTACAATAAAGAAAAGTTTATTTTCTAAAATTTTTACCACTTTAAAACAAGCCATCAAAGGAGATGAATCTTTTGATTATACTATAGGAAGCATCAAAAAAGCAGTTATTCTATTAGCCATTCCCATGGTTTTAGAAATGATGATGGAATCTGTTTTTGCTTTAGTCGATTTATACTTCGTAGGACATTTAGAACATAGCAGTTTTGCCATTCAAACTGTAGGCTTAACAGAGTCTGTGCTTACTATTATTTATTCAGTCGCCATTGGTATGAGTATGGCTGCAACTGCAGTTGTAGCACGACGCATTGGCGAAAAAGATCCTGTTGCTGCTGCAAAGGCAGGAATGCAGGCTATTATAGTTGCATTTTTGATTATTAGCGTAATCAGCATTTTGGGTGTTATTTATGCCAAAGAAATCCTGATTCTCATGGGTGCGTCTGAAGCTGCCGCAGAACATGGATATATGTTTACACAAATTATGATTGGGTCAAGCTTGTGTATCATGCTTTTATTTTTGATCAACGGAATATTTCGTGGAGCCGGAAATGCAGCCATTGCCATGAAAAGTCTATGGCTGGCGAATATTTGTAATATTATTTTATGTCCAATATTAATCAACGGATTTGGACCAATTCCTGCTTTTGGATTAACAGGTGCAGCGATCGCAACTACATTAGGAAGAAGCATTGGAGTATTGTATCAAGTGTATCATTTGTTTTTTGGAAATGGCGCTTTAAAAATTAAACTTTCCTATTTCATTCCCGATTTTGATCAGATAAAAGCATTAATAAAAATAGCAGCTCCGGGAGTTTTGCAGTTTGTAATTGCTTCTTGCAGTTGGATTTTTCTGGCGCAATTAGTAGCCACAACAGGTGGAGATCACGGTTCTGCAGGATATCAGACAGCACTTAGAATTATGATGTTTTTTATTCTTCCGGCTTGGGGATTAAGTAATGCCGCTGCAACATTAGTAGGGCAAAATCTGGGAGCCAAACAAATCGATCGTGCCGAAAAATCAGTTTACACAACAGCCAAATACAATGTCATTTTTATGGCAACGATCATGGTGATTACATTATGTTTTGGCCAGTATATTATTTCGTTTTTTACCAATGATGAATTGGTAAAAACAATCGCAGTCGAAGCGTTACAAATCATGAGTATCGGTTTTATCTTTTACGGAATAGGAATGGTTTTGATCAATACATTTAATGGGGCAGGAGATACCTGGACACCAACCGGAATTAATTTCTTTGGGTTTTGGCTGTTCCAAATTCCGCTAGCCTATGTATTGGCGAAGCATTTTAATATGGGACCAACAGGAGTTTTCATTGCAATTCCGGTTGCAGAAACTGCCATAACACTAGCGAGTATTTTCTTTTATAAAAGAGGAAAATGGAAACGAATTGAAGTCTAATAAAATGATACCGATACTGTAATAAAAAAAAAAAATTAATGGAGAACATCGCTTAGTATATAAAGTTTCAGGAACTAAGGGCATAGATCAAAAATGTGTAATCTTATAATGTAGATTTCATTATGATGATTAATAAAATAGAAAAAGACCTTCAAATTTGAAGGTCTTTCTTGTATAAGCATCTTTGTCAAAGTTTTAAAAATTTGACAAAGATTATGATATTTTAAACAAACTCATATCCTGCATAAACCTGTTCAATTTCTTTCATGATATTGAATAGATTTTCTGGTTCATCAGTCGTTACTAATTTTTGTTTGTATTCTTTAAAAGAGTGAATTCCTTTGAAATAATTGGTATAATGACGACGCATTTCAACAATTCCTAAACGTTCCCCTTTCCATTCCATCGACCACATAAGATGGTTTCTGGCGGCTTCTACACGATCAGCCACTGTTGGAGCAGGTAAGTGCTCACCCGTTTTAAAATAATGCTTTATTTCGTCAAAAATCCACGGATAACCAATTGCGGCACGACCAATCATGATGCCGTCGATTCCGTATTCATTTTTATATTTTAATGCTTTTTCAGGACTGTCGATATCGCCATTTCCAAAAATAGGCATTGTAATTCTCGGGTTGTTTTTTACACGTGCAATATGCGACCAATCGGCGTGGCCTTTATACATTTGTGCGCGGGTTCTGGCGTGAATCGTCAAAGCCTGAACACCAATGTCCTGAAGTCTTTCAGCAACTTCATCAATGTTGATCGAGTTATCATCCCAACCCAAACGAGTTTTTACTGTTACAGGCAAATCAGTACTTCTGATAACTGCTTTTGTCAAACGAATCATCAAATCTACATCTTTCAAAACTCCTGCTCCAGCACCTTTACAAACTACTTTTTTTACCGGACATCCAAAGTTAATATCCACTAAGTCAGGTTTTACGGTAGAAACAATTTTAGACGAAAGTGCCATTGCTTCTTCATCTCCACCAAAAATCTGAATGCCAACCGGACGTTCGTAATCAAAAATATCCAGCTTCATTCTGCTTTTGATAGCATCACGAATCAATCCTTCAGACGAAATAAATTCAGAGTACATCATGTCTGCGCCATGCGTTTTGCATAATCTGCGAAACGGCGGATCGCTCACATCTTCCATCGGAGCAAGTAATAAAGGAAATTCGGGTAATTCTATGTTGCCAATCTTGACCATCTTCAATATTTTGTGCAAAATTACAACATTTAGTTTAATTTGTACCAAATTGAGGTTCAAAGGTTCAGAGTAACAAAGGTTCAAAGGTTTTTAAATCCTATAAGTTAGATAGTTCATTTAATAAAAAGGGTTGGTTTTCTTAACTTTTGCAGTGTTTTGTCATTTCGACCGAAGGGAGACCCGAGCGATAGCGAACAGACGAAGTAAATCACACTAGAAACTCCGCAATCAAGGTCGCTAATCTTTGTCGAATCCCGAGTGTGATTTCTCTTCAGTCGAAATGACACGTAGAAGACTTTTACCATATAGAGAGAAACCTTTGTCCCTCTGAACCTTTGTAACTTTGTCCCTTTTTCCTAAACTCTGTAATCAAAAAAGCGGATTGGTTTTCGACTCATTGGGTTAAAAACCAAAGGATTCAAGGTTTCTTTTGAGGCGAATTCAATCTTTGGAGTTACTCTAAGTTTAGCTCTGAAATGATCTTTTATCTCTTGCAAAAATTCAGAAGATTGGTTTTTTGCTGCAATTTTAATCACAATTTCATCCGTCCCCAGATCGTTGGTAGAGATTTCGATAATATGATTTTCGATATTGTCAAAGCCACTCAAAACATCGTTCATCGCTGGCGGATAAAGTGTTGTGCCTTTGTATTTGATCATTTGTTTTTTACGTCCCACTACCGGACCAACACGCAAAGTATTTCTTCCGCAGGCGCAGGGACTGTTGTGTAACTGTACAATATCACCTGTTTTAAAACGCAATAAAGGCATGGCTTCAATACCTAAAGTGGTAAAAGTCAATTCGCCAATTTCACCGTCTTTTACAGGAATATTATTTTCATCCAGCACTTCTACAATAATCAATTCCGGATGGTGATGTCCGCCAACTCCATGCTCGCATTCTGTAAAAGCAGTGCTCATTTCTGTAGAAGCATAAGTCGAAAACAACTTAATATTCCATTTTTCAGTGATTTTATTCGACAAAATATTCATCGAAAAATCCTGATTTCTTAGCGATTCTCCAATGCAAATTGCACCTTTTATGCTTGAATTATTATAATCGATTCCATGAGCTTCCGCATATTCAATTAGCTTCAATAAAAATGAAGGTACGGTAATTAAATACGAAGGTTTATATTTTAAAATAGAATCCCATTGCAATTCCGGAATTCCGGCTCCAACGCGAATTACACCTACTTTTAGTTTTCGCAATCCAAGAAAATAAGCCAAACCGGCCATAAATTTTCTATCAATTGTTGTCATCAACTGCACTACATCGCCTTCTGCAATTCCGGCACAAGCAAACGAAATAGCTTCATTATAAGCCAATCGGTCAAGGTCAGAATCAGTTAAGCCAAACGTTACAGGATCACCTAAAGTTCCGGAAGTAGAAGCGTAGTCGATGATTTTATTTTGTGGAACACATAAAAAATCATCATTATATTCCTGTAAATCCTCTTTTGTGGTTACCGGTAAATGCTGTAAATCTTCGAGAGTTTTAACCTTCGAAATGTCAATGTTTTGTCCCGCAAAAAGACGTTTGTAAAAAGGTGAATTTTGACTGATATACTGTAAAAGTTCCGCTAATTTCTGCTCTTGAAAATTTTTAATTTGTTCTAAAGAATCTTTTTCTATTAATGGAATCATTGTAATTTTCTTTTGATTTTTTTTAAATACTTTTCAATGCCTGCTTTATCAGGTACAGTAGTGATTTCTTTGGTTAAAGCTTTTTCAAAATTAGTCTGAGAAAGCTGGTATTGTTTTTTTTGATAAAAGTACAACCCTGCTTTGTAATACACAACCCAATAATCAGGGTTTAAGGATTGATATTGTTGAATAAATTCAGGACTAATAACTTCTTTGTTTTTTAGATACAGATCTATTTTATCGTCTTCAATTCTAAATTGCTGATAGTTTTTATATTGTATGGTTTTCAGAAAAGGGTCTTTGGCAATATTTAAATTTTTCTGTTGGAAAGAAACAATTGATTTCGCTTTTCTTTCTTTAAAAATAGAATCTAAATTATAGCAGACAAATTCGCCTAACTGATAGGGATTTGCAGATACCCAAACTAGTTTTTCTTTTGGTTTAAAAATAACTCCGTGATGCGCCATCAATTGGTTCAGTGCTTTTTCGTTACCGTAACCCAGCGCCGTATTTTTTAGCCCGTCTTTATTTCTTAGAATTTGTGAGGCAATTTCAGGATTGATTTTAGGATTTTCTGCAAAAAGTTCCTGCATTCTTCCAAAGCGATATTGAGAATGACTATTCGCAATTTGAGATTGATTTTGCTTTTCGTTTTTTAAATCTTCTCCCTGAAAATGATTCGAACAAAATAACTGATCACTGTTTGGCACTTCATAAATATCCATTTTATTAGGTGAAACTTCAATTAAAATAGCTTTGTTATCAAATGCACTTCCTACCATAATAGATTCTGAAACAAAGACTTTCCTCTTTTTAGCAATCGCAATGGATTCATTAATATTTTTGGCGTGTTGTAAAATTTCACGGGTCAAAATCGAAATTGGTGTTTTAGCAATTAATGGGATTTTAGATTTAGAAGCATTAATCGTAACCGTCAAACCTTCTTTATTCATACCGGAAACAGCACCAATCATTCCGGGCCAGGTAACCATCATAAATTGGTGACCTTCTTTCGGATTAATAAAGGCAACGATTTTGTTTTCCGCGAAAGCGTCATTCACATAAAAGTCAAAATTACGTCCCAGGATTAAATTTCCGTTTTCAGATTTTTGTCCCCAGGCAGCAAAAGAAGAACAGCCCACCAAAGCCAAATCTTGAAGGGCATGACCAATATCGTGTGCGGCATGCAAGTATAAACTGCGTTGATATTGCGGTGCAATGTTATCAAAATCATGTGAAGTGTATTGCGAAACTCCAAAAATCTCCGTTTGATACTCTTCAGGTACATTCAGGTATAATTTTCGATTGTACCATTTTAGAAAATTACGAAGTAGGTTCTGTTGAAATTCCGAAGGAACGATATCCTTTATTTTAGAAAAAAAGATATGTTCCTGATTTTTTAAAAGAGAATCTGATAAAGCGCCAGTATTAAGACCAATTTCAAGAGGATCACCTTCAACGTATAATTCCCAAAGACCTTGTTTGTTTTTTAAAAGTGAATTTTTTCCTGAAACAAATACGCTGTCAGATTGTTTTCTTACAATTGGTTTCGCTGTATTATATTGAGAAATTTCAGGTTTATGACGCATCGATTTTGATGTTCCGCAAGCTGCTAACATCAATAAAAAACTAAAGAAAAATAATAATTTAATTAGGTTTTTCATACCTTATTCATTCAGATGCCTGATTAATTTTTGTAACTAAATATTCTTTTCCAACAATTTCTGAGCAGGTTACAACAGCTCCAATTGTTACACCTAAAACCCCGTGCATATTAATACTTTGTCCGGTAAGATATAAATTATCCAGTTTGGTCTTAGAGGGAATTAAAGTTTTCATTGGATTGTTTGAGTCCTTTACATAACCGTACATATTTCCGTTATCTCCACCAATATAATCCCGATAGGAGAGTGGTGTCGAGGTATGAACAGATTGAATACATTCCTTTATATTTGGGAATTTTATCTCGATCTCATCTAAAAATTTAGCTGCTTTTCGGGATTTAAACTCTTCATAGCTTTCTCCACGATCATTTTTTTCTACTGTTGTATTAAAAGTTTCCATCCATGGTGCAACATCATCATATTTCATGTAGGTGATAAAAGTCATTCCTTCTGCCCATTCTTCCTGCTTTTTTGAGGCATTCATTGAGGCCATAAAAGCTTTTGGCCACGAATTTTCATCGTAATCATGAGAAGTCCAGACTTCAGAACTTTTCTTGAAATGATAGTGATTGTGATTGATGTATTTGAAGGTTTCCGGTTTAAAAACAATGTATAAACTAAACGCAGAAATAACACCTTCGAGACTTTGAACCCTGCTGTAAAATGATTTGCGGAAGTTTTCTTCACCCGCCATTTTTAGCGTAGTTTTTGGTTCTATGTTCGAGATAAAATAAGTGCCGGAAAGTTGAGTTCCGTCTTTCATCGCTACCGAAGTTACTTTTTTATCTTCTACATTAAAACGGATCACTTCTTTGTATTTATAAAACTCGCCACCGTGTTTTTTTAGCTGTTTCAGTAATTGCTTGGTAATCTGACTTCCGCCATTGACACATCGCCAGGAGCTTTGAATATAAGAGTTTACCGAAAGCGCGTGAACATAAAAAGGAGATTTATCAGCAATGCCGGCATACAAAAAATTAGAACCGGCCAGAATAGCTTTTAGTTTTTCATTTTGCGTACACTCGTCAATCGTTTCTTTGGCATTAAGACTTAAAATTTCGTTATCATATTTGCCATCCCATTCTAAATTATAAAGAGGGAAAGACTCACAAATCGTCTTTATTTTTTTGCAGTATTCCTCAATGTTAGCCTTTTCATCTGGGAAAAAATTCACTAATTGATTGGCAAAATTATCATAACCCTGTGCATGTGGATATTCGTTTTCATCATCTTCAAAGGAAATAACATCAAAACCATTTTCATCTAATTTTTTCAAATTAAGATGATCCATAATACCCAAATATTTAAAATACTGATATAAATTTTGTCCTTCTCCTAAACCTCCGATGTAATGAATTCCAGTGTCAAAAATGGTTTTGTCCCGAACAAAAGTCTGCAAATTTCCACCGTACTGATTGTTTTTTTCAAGTACACAAACACTATATCCTTCTTTAGCCAAGATAATTGCCGAGACCAATCCGCCTAAACCACTGCCTGTAATTACTACATCGTATTGTTCCTTCATCTTAATTTTTCTTTAATACGATTATAGAATTATCCTCTGAAACAAATTCAAAACCAAGGTTAATTATTGATTCTTTAAGGCTTGAACTATTAATTAAGATAATGCAGGAAGTTATAGAAACGACTTTTTCAAGATCATCTTTATAATTTTCATCAGAAATTAAAACAGCATCATATTGATTTTCTAAAGTAAGTTCAATAGTATCCGGATAGGAGATCTTTCTCTTTTTAAGGAAATAATTCGTTTTGGCAACTTCACGTTTCTCTTCATCAGAATTATACGAAACTATTTTTCGTTGAGGTTCTTGTAACGTTAATAAAACGTCTAATTGCCCGTAATCATTTGATAAATGCACTATTTTAGCTTTCGTCGAAATATGCTTACTCAGATGGTAATACGTCTCCATATTATTTTTTAAATCATTTTTGACGCTTTTGATAATTTCATTTTCTTTGTAATCATAACTATGAATAAGCATTTTTTTGAAATAATCAGGACCTTCTAATTGCTGACGTACTTTCTGAAATTCAGTTTTAAAATAGGTACTTAATTTTTTGGTTCTTTCGACATAATTTTTTCCAAAAGAAAGATTATCGGGAGCAATTCTTTCTAAAACAGAAAGCGTAAGATAACTGTGATGAATGACAAAATCGCCTTTCGGAATCGCTTCTGAAGCGCCGTGAATTAAAACCGGAACAATGTCTAAATTAAATTCCTCAGCCAGATAGAAAGCACCTTTATGAAAACGCTTGATCTGATTGCTCTCTGATCTTGTTCCTTCCGGAAAAATCATAAGTGAGTATCCTTCTTTTACTTTTTGACGCAAATGTTCGACTCCGCCTTCGATACCTTCAGAAACCGGATAAAAGCCTGCTTTTCTAACCGTCCCGCCAAAAATAGGAGAGTTGTAAACCCAATCATTTACCAGGAATATAATTTTAGGACTCAACATTCCCATCGCCAGAATATCGATAAACGAGGAATGGTTGGCAATAATGATAGCGGGTTTTTCGAAATGTTCATTAAAGTTATTGATGATTTTTTTATGAATAAACGGATTCGAATACAATACGGATTTCATAAATTTTGAAATGCAATAACGAAATGCTTTCATTTTTGTTTTTTCCTTTACAGGAAGAATCGGCATAATCGTAATACTAAAAAGTGACATCAAAATTCCGCCAAGTCCGTAATAAGTAAACGAGATAATACCATGAATAAATGTTCGCAATACAAAAGGTGCATTTCCTTTTTTAGCACGATTCGAAATAAATAGTTTAAATAAGATAGGGTAGAAGATGAATGTAATAATCAACGCTGCAAAAACCCCAATCAAAGAAACAGACGATATCGATCTCAAAGCCGGGTGACGTGCAAAAATCATCGCGCCAATTCCTAAAATGGTCGTTATTACAGCAAGAATTATTGAAGTCCTGTAAATCGCAATTTCATTTTTTCCCGTAGTATATTCTTTTTGAAGTGCGCTTGTCATGAAAATACTAAAATCGACACCATGACCAAAAATAAGTGTACAAACAATCATGCTGAAAATGTTCATCTGAATACCAAAGATTCCCATAATTCCAGCTGTGACAATTCCCGTTAAAGCAATTGGGATACAACTTACAATTACCAGTTCGAGTCTTCTGAAAAAGAAAAAAAGAATCAGAATCACGGCAACAAATGAATAATTAACAAGAGAGTTAAAATCGGTTTTCAGCGTACTAAAAAATGTTTCATTCATTTGCTGACGGTCAATCGCAATCACATTATTTTTAGCTGAAGCTGATTTTACAAAAGCATCTCTTTGTTCCGGCGTTACCCTTACTAAAGTTGAGATCGTGAAGAAACCATTTTTTTCGGTTACAAATTCTTTCAGTTGTAAGGCTTGAACTTTTAGGTATTCTTGTGCCGAAATGGGTTTGAAATCATAATCTAAATGATCATAAAAAATTGAATACGTTGTAGGTTTAAATCCTAGTTTTGAACCTTCGGCAATTAATTCAGATTTTAAAATTTGTTTTTTATGAGCATCCCAAAACGAATTCCATTTATCAATTTTTTGTTGTTGCTGTTTTTGCGAAAGCATAATGCCGCCAACTGAACTAAAATTTAATATTTTGTTTGTTTGTTTTTCTTTTGATAAATCGGCAAAAAGCTGAGAGTTGTTTTGCAAAACTTCTTCCATACTTTTTCCATAGGAAGCAACATAAATGGTTTTTTCAGTTAAGCTGGTGCTTTCTTCCAGATCTTTTTCAGCTGCTTTGATTTCTTTTGGAACAAAATTCAATTGTGATAAATCGTTATTGAAGCCAACATTGTTATAAGTGAAGCAGCAAATAATGGTGATTATAACACAAAAGCCAATCAGATATTTATTGTTGTGAAACGAGAAATGAGCCAATTTATCGATCGCATTTTTCTTGTGATCAAAATTGTTTTCTTTTGGTTTATACAAGTGAGGCACAATCAAAAGCGAGAAAATACCCGTTACCATAACAATTACCGCAGCAAAAATCCCTAGATCATTTAAGGCGTCTGATTTTACAAATAGCAAACATAAAAAGGCAACAGCTGTTGTTGAGCTGCTCATAATAACCGGCATCGTAATGTCTTTGTACAAGGTTTTTACGTCACTATTGTGTTTGTAATGCGTGAGTATATGTATCGAATAATCGATTGTGATTCCTAATAAAATAGAACCAATGCCTAATGAAATGGCTGAGATTTGTTCTTTGACAAGATATAAAAATGCTACTGCGAACAAAGCACCAAAAACAGTTGGAAGAAAAATAATCAAAGGAATCCATACTTTTCGATAGAATAAAATCAAAATCAACATTAGCGTAATCATCGCAATTGTTGTCGTTAAGATAATATCGCTTTTGATTTGGTTGGCATTTGCAACGGCAATCAAAGCCGAACCAAAATAACTAATAGACGTTTTGCTTTTGAATTTTTGATTTAAATTATCCTGAATCGATTTTAGTTTATTAGCAAAAATGGTATTCTTTTCTGTTTCGCTCGAAGGAAGATTTGAGGTAATAAAAAGCAACAATTTCTTTTTGTCTTTCGTCATTACAAAACCATTGTTGAGCGTAAAATCGTCACCAATATTTAGTTGTTGTAATTTTTTCAGAGCGATAAACGAAATCCCAAGCGGATCCTGCAATATAAAATCTTTGGTTACAAATCCTGATGGAGAAATAATCGATTTGTAATTTCCCTGAACCGTTGCGGCAATACTATCTTTTTCGAGTTTATTCTGAATAGCAGTGTAATCTTTGTTCTCTAAAAAAAGAGGCAGATTATTGTAAACAAAATCGATAGTTTCCTGAATGTTTTCTTCGTCAATTTTTCCCTGAATTCCTGTTACGTAAGGTTTGCAGGATTTGGCCACGCTATCTGAGAAAATAGTTGCCATTTCTTTTAGATCTTCTTCGGTTCCGTTTTTTTCGAGTTTGAAAATAACGGTTGTTTTATCAGCAAAGTTAAGTTGTTTCAAAACTTTTGCTGTAACATCAGATTTATCGTTTGTTGGAATAAGTTTGGTAATGTCTTCTTCAAATTTAATTCGGGAAGCAAAAAAGCCGAAAGCGACTAACATCAAAATGGCCAATACAACCGATAAAGTTTTTCGTCGGTTTACAAATAAGTGAATGGCGTAGAAGTATTGATGCATAATTATTTATTATTGTTTTTTGCTGTAGTTTTTTTTCGCCGCGAATTTCACGAATTTACACTAATTAATTCGTGAAAATTTGTGCAATTCGTGGCAACTTGACATAGATTGTAAAATTATTTTAATCGGTTTAATCTGTGGCAAAACGTTACGTAATATTCGTTTTATTCTTAGCACTAAAAGCGGTTAAAAGTAAATAACTTATAAGACCAAATGTCAGCGCCAAAACGGATGCTAAAATAAGACTTCCGACGATATATTGGGTAGCATTTTTTTGAATATCATTCAATGTGACCGAACTATCTAAAACCAGTGGTGCGTCATTGGAAACAAAAAAGCTTCCCATTTTTAAAGAACCGTAGATAACGAAAGGGATAAAAGGCGGAAAACTCACATTCGAGGCCAGATAAGCAATGACTTTATTGAGCCTGAATAAAGCAGCAAAAGTAAAAAGCAAAACGGTTTGAAATCCCCAAAAAGGAGAGATTCCAATAAAAACGCCCAAAGCAATCGCCGCAGATTTTTTAAAATTAGAATCAGAACTTTCTAAAATGTCTTCAAGAAAGAATTTTTTAAACCCTTTTTTTTTTGCTCTTCTAAAAAAATCTCGGGGTTTGATGTACAATAATGCATTGATCACCAAAACAGTGTTTAGAATACTGATTCGGGTAAAATCCTTAAACGGACGAAAATGTGAAACACGTTCTGCAGGATCATACAAAATCTGAATCGGAATGTTTTTGACTACAATACCTTTCCAGGCAGAACGAACAATTACCTCAATTTCGAACTCAAATTTATTGGTATAAAATTGTTTTGGAATCAATCGCAAAGGATACAATCGAAATCCGGATTGGGTATCATCCAGTTTAATTCCGGTTTCGAACTTAAACCAGAAATTTGAAAATGTATTCCCAAAACTACTTTTCCGGGGTACATTTTCCTGTGTCATATTCCTGCTTCCAATTAAAAGGGAATTTGGCTCATCTTGAATAGTGGAAATAAAATGGGGAATATCAGAAGCGAAATGCTGTCCATCAGAATCAATTGTGATGGCGTACTCGAAATTCATTTCGATTGCTTTTCTAAAACCATTTCGGAGCGCCCTTCCTTTTCCTATATTTTTAGGATGATGAATTTGGGTAAGCTCCGAATATTGCTTTAAAATTTCGTTTGTTGTATCTGTTGAACCATCATTGACGATGATTATATTAGAAGTAAAATCTAAAATAGAATCCAGCACTTTTTTCAACGTTTTGTGATTATTGTAAGTTGGCACAATAACACAAAAATTGGTTGAATTAAGTAATTCTTGCTGAGACAGGTTTGGTTGCATTGGGATTTTTTTCTTTGCCTACTTCACAAATTGCTTCTCTTTTTCAGAGAAACTTTTCGATTGCAAAACAAAGTCTTTTATGTATTCTTTCAAAACACCGGTTTGTGCAGCGTAATGATCGGTGATGAATTTTTTATCTTCTTTTATGTTCTTTTTATAGCCGGTAATTCCGGGAACATCTTCCTGAATACTCAATCGAATCATTCTGATTTCGATATTGTTCGGATCGCTTTTTAAAGTAGCTTCAAGCAATTTTGCGCCTTCTTTGAAACGAGAGATTTTACTTCCTATAAGATTTTCAAATTTCGAATCTACCAAAATAGAAGCCGCTTTATAAGCCACTAAAATTTTCTCATCGTTATTTGAAATTGCGGAAAGTTTTTCTGTAAATTCTTTAGCGTTTGCTTCTGATTTTGCAACATCAGGATAAATTTTTCTGATAGTGGCCAAATCTGGAGTTCCGGCAAAATTGACCCAAAGAAGTAATGATAATAGTAATTTCATAGTTATAGTTTTTTATACATGTTGCTTAATTTCAGAGCAACAGTGTCGTTAAAATATGTGGTGTTTTTCACCTTTACCAAATCATCTTCTGTGGTTGTAACGTCAAGCTCCAGACGTAATTCGGGATTTGTTTCCGGATTAATCAATGCCATGAATTTTACGTTTGTAAGAGTTTGAATCATCAAAGTACTTTTTGTAATAGATTCTGTAAGTTCTTTGATAATTTGAATCATGCAAACGCCCGGCATAATTGGGTTTCCTGGAAAATGACCTTTAAAAACCTCATGATTGGCATTAACTAATATACGAATATTATATTTAGCATCTCCTGTTTTTTCTTCAGAAATTACTTTGTAAAAGTCTTTTAATACCATAATTTTTTATTTTACTTTGAAAGTATAAGCGGCTCCAAATTGAAAAACCAAATTATTATTATTTGTAGAATCAGCATAATAATTGGTAAAAGCATTCGTAAAACCTTTTTTTACTCTTGCTTCAAATGCAATACCATTTTTTAAACTGTAACCTAATCCTGCAATCATTCCCAAATCAATATCATCACCTTTATTAAAATTGTAATCTTTTGCTTTAGGGTTTGCTTTAATATCGTCAGCAACTAAAATATCAAAAAAAGGTCCGGCTAAAACATAAAAGTTTTCACTAAAATTAAATTTATTTATGGTAATTGCCGAAATATACTGTAATGAGGCATTTACAGTTCCGCTATCATATGTAGTGCTGTAAGTATTAGTCTGCGGATTGTAATTGCTTGTGCTTCCCATACTCGCAGTTCCTTTTGCTCCTTGTCTTGAGTAGGTTATTTCAGGTTGAAGCGTATAAAATCCGGAAAGTTTTAAGGCTCCAAAAGCACCTATATAAAAATCTGTTTTGCTGTCAAGTTCTGATTTTGTTAATTTTGATAAATTTAATCCGGCATGAATTCCTGGTCTAAAAGTAACTTGAGCATTTGATTTGAAAATCCCTATTACTATCAGAAGAGTAATTGCAATTTGTTTGTTCATCTTTGTTTGTATGGTCTTAAGGTTAGTTTAAATTAAAATAGTTAAGATTTATTTTACTTTAAAAGTGTAACTAATACCTATCTGGAAAACCTGATTCAGGATAAAATCGTTGTAGCGATAACCATTATCATTATCAACTCCGTCGTAACCATAAATATCAATTAAACCTTGTTTTAATCTTGCTTCAAACGTTAATCCGTTTGGCAATGTATATCCAACACCACCAACAATGGCAAGGTCAAAATTTTCAGGATTACTGTTGATATAATTGTCAGAAATTTTTAAATCAAAAGACGGTCCTCCTAAAATGTGAAAACCTTTACCACCAATGTTAAATTTTGCAACAGCACCTAGCGTTAAGTAGTTTAATTCATAATTTACATAACGATCACTATAGCCGTTTCCAAAAAATTCTCTTCCTTCATCGCCTTGTCTTGAATACGTTATCTCAGGCTGTAACGAAAAATATTTATTAAATTTAATGTTCACTAATCCACCAATATAAAAATCTGCTTTAGATCGATTATCATCAATATTCGTTAAAGTTGATAAATTCAGACCTCCACGAAGTCCCGGACTAACCGTTACCTGTGCAGTCGATGTTATGATACCAATAAATAAAACAAAGACAATTACGGTTATTTTTTTCATTTTGGTTTGATTTTAAGTTTATGATTCGATTAAAATTTTATTCTGATTTGAAATAATTCAGCTCAATTTTCAACTTAATATTCTGATGAATAATCTGAATTTTCTCGGCAAAAATATTGTTTTCTGAACTAAATATCAGTGTAAAATTTTCTTTTGTTTTAGAAGAATGAACGACTTTCTCTAATTTATGATCTTTTTTCGAGATAAAGAGATAGTTATCACGTTTGCCGTCTTTCGATTTATAGATTTCATCTGAGTCATTCTCAAATTGTTCCTGAACCAGATATTCTTTTTTTAGCAGTAAACGAAAATCTTCTTTCAAAGTATTGACGAGGATCTTTCGATCTAATTCTGATACAATCGAATTGACTTTGAAACTGTTGTCAGAGATCTCAAAATCCAGCAATTTATTACCAAATTCAGTTGTAAAAACGATTCTATGTACTGTGTCATTTATTTTTTTAGCAATAAAAATTCCGCTAATTTCATTTCCGTAGACTGTGATATTGGTTTTATAAACATAATCTGTTTTTGAATCTGAGAAATAGGGAACCTCATAAGATGTTTTGTCTAATTTTTTAGGGATGTAATTTTTTGTGACAGAGCCACAAGAAATTAAAACAATCGCCAGAAAGCAATTAATTAGTGAAAATTGAATCGTCGATTTTTGCATTGATCACTTTGTTTTTAAGTACAATTCGGGTATAGTCTTCAGATGATTCTAATAATTTTACTTGAACCACCGTTGCTTCATCTTTGTCAAAAGTGAGTTCAATTTGTTTGATGTATTTTTTTAGCGTTGCATCTTTCGGAACAAATTTCGCCAAATTTTGTCCCTTTATTTTAAAGTACGAAATCGTAAATGCTGCATCGTCGAACATATTTCCGCTCACGCTTCCAACGATTAATTTATTGATACGGCCAAAGATTTTGCTGTTGCCAATATCAACCGCGCTTTTCTTTCCTTCGTCATTGATCAGGATTTTTCCGTTTTTAAAAACGATACTATAATTGTATGGTTTTTTATATTGCCATTGTAAAAGACCAGGTTCTTTAAAAATCATTTTACCCGAAGTTTCAATGTCTTTCGATAAAAAATCCAAATGTTTGTATTGTACAAAATCAGTACTTAAGGTTTTGATTTTTTTCGAAACCACATTTACATCCTGCTTGAAAGCTGCAATTTCAGCATCCGTCATTTTTTGTTCCTGAGCAAACAAATTGCCTGAAATAAATAGAATTAGTAGGGCTATTTTAGTTTTCATAGATTGTTATAAGGTGTTTAGCAAGACCTAACAGGTTTTTAAAACCTGTTAGGTCTAACCTGATGAGTTCCTGTTCTATTAGCGTTCAATTCCATAAGCATTAAGATTCAAAAGTTCTTCGATTGAAATCACTTTGTAATTGTTTTGTTGCAAAAATTGCAAAAACTGTTCCAATACCAAAACCGAGTGTGATGCGGTATCATGCAAAAGTACGATTCCGCCGGGAGAAACACGTTTTATAATGCGATTGAAAATCAATTCCTTATTTTTTGTTCCTCCATCAAGCGACCGAATATTCCAGCCAATTACTTTATGTCCGGTTATTTTCAATGCTCGCCTGATCGAAGGCGTTGTAACTCCATAAGGCGGACGAAAGAAATTTATTTTTCCAGAAGTAAATCTTTCCAGAAGCTGATCTGTTTTTTCAATTTCTTCTTTGATCGTTTCAGCATTATAAAAATCAAAAAATTTAGAATGACTGTACGAATGATTTCCAACCAAATGTCCGTCAGCAATAATTTGTTTTAAGATTTCAGGATGCGCTTCAATATTTTTTCCAATGCAAAAAAAAATCGCTTTTACATCGTATTTTTTTAATAGATCTAAAACTTCTAAAGTAAAAATACTTGGTCCGTCATCAAAAGTAATGGCAATTTTCTTTTCTGTTTCTGAGGAATTATTGCAGTAAGCTTTTACATGATAATCAGAAGAAATTCGGGAAGAGCCAATGGCGTTAATTCCCAGCCAAATCAAAACAATTGCGATAAACCATAACCAGCTAATTGCTGTATAAAAGTTCAGAAGAACGAGTAAAAGCAATAAAAAGAGAAAGAATAACGAAATGTTTTTATGCGTTATCATTTTGATATCAACGTAAAACTATGGTTTTTACCATTCAATTGATTGTACAATAAAAGGGTATTATAAACTGGTTTTTCGACCGAATTTACTTTTATGATTTCAGGAATTTCCTGAGTTTTAATAATTTTAGAAGCCATCCATAAAGCAAAAGCAGAAGCAGTATCGTATTCACCACTTAAATGTTTATAATATAATTGAGGTATTTCTGCGAAAGCATTTTCAGCAAGATTTCTATAATAGTTTTCGAAATCTGCATTTCCGTCAAAACCTAAAACTAAAGCATCTAGATCTGAAATTTCTAAATTATTAGCTTTCAAAAAGGATTTAATTTCTGCCTCAATTTCATTTTCTTCCAGTGTATTTACAATAGCAATATCCAGAATTTCAGCATATGTATTGTCTTTTCTTTCATTTTCTAAAACAAAAAAACTGGCACCTTCTCCGTAAACAGCACCACTTGTTGTAGAATTCAAAAGATCATAAGGCGCTAAATTATCAGCTTTGATACGTCCGTTTAATTTGAAAAGGGCAGTAGTATAATCGCCATTTTCATCAACTCCCCCAATTAAAACAGATTGGGCTTCGTCTTCTTCGATTTGCATTTTAGCATCTAAAAGAGCCGATTCAAAAGAAACAGCGCCATTTACATACGTAAAATTATAACCTTTACATTGCTGCAACAAAGCGATTTGAGCACCAACAGTATTATGCGTAGATTGAATAAAAGAAGTTGGTGTGAGATATTCTTCGTTATTATCCAGAATACTTTTTAGGAATTTTTCAGAATCTTCGATACATCCTAAACCGGTTCCGGTAATAATTGCATCAACATTTTCGATGTTTGCATCTTTCAGAGCAAGGGCCGAAGCAACGATTCCGTTTTTCACGCCTTTTGCCATTCTTCTGCTTGCTGCCGGAGAAATATAATCTTTGTAAACAGGAGGAACGATTGCTAATACATTTTGATTATGATTGACAACGGCTTCTTCTAAAAAAACAGTATCAAATGTTTTTTGAGTCGAAATACAGCCTACTCCATTTATATATGTTCTTTTCATTTTAGCTTTTTGAAAATATAAGGGTAGAACAATTTCCTCCAAAACCAAAAGAGTTGGATAAAACGTGTTCGATGTTTTTATTTTTTAAGGAAGTTTGAGGTTGTAAATCAAATTCTTCCATCTGATTTTCGAAATTCAAATTCGGGTAAACCACATTATTCTGAATTGCCAAAACACTGTAAACAGCTTCAATGGCCGCCGCTGCTGCCAAAGTATGTCCTGTAAAAGGTTTCGTTGAACTAAAATCAGGAACTTTTTCATCCTGATAAATTCTCTTTAAAGCTCTTCCTTCAGATAAATCATTGTTTGGCGTTGCCGTTCCGTGTACATTAATGTAATCTATTTGCGAAGGTTTTAAACCTGAAATATCAAAAGCTTTTTTCATTGCTAAATAAGCACCATCTCCGTTTTCTGAAGATGCAGTTTGATGAAAAGCATCATTTGCATTTCCGTAACCAGAGACACGAGCCAGTACTTTTTTGTTTTGTCTCGCCACAATTTCATCTGATTCTAAAACCAAATATGCTGCTGCTTCGCCAAGGTTTAATCCCTTGCGTTCGTTGTCAAACGGTTTGTTGAAATCGTCTGATAAAATCATCAAAGCTTTAAATCCGTTAATGGTGAATTTTGCCAAACCATCAGCTCCGCCCACAATTACACGATCTAATTTTCCGGTTTTAATTAATCTGGCACCCAGCATAATCGCGTTTGCTGCAGAGGAACAAGCCGTACTAATTGTTGTAACGATTCCTTTTAAACCCAATTCCTCGGCAATTTTTTCTGCAACATCGCCGCCATCGTGACAAGTAATGTATTTAATAAGTTCCGGATGTGTGAAATAATCGTAATAGTGTCTTTCAGTCATGTCCATTCCGCCCACACTTGTAGCCGAAATAAGTCCGGTTCTGAATTCGTTTATCGATGTAATTCCTGCATTTTCAACAGCTTGTTTGGCTGCCAAAGTACCAATCATTGCCGTTCTTGAAAAGTTATTATCTTCTGTAAGTTGTAATTCTTCAACCAATTCTTCATTGGTTTTTTTGATTTCTCCTACCTTAATAACATCCGCATGAATTGTCGAAATATTTGTGATACGGGAAATGCCAATGTTATTTTCGATCAACGAAATATAATTTTCTTCGACTGAATTTCCAATCGAAGAGATGATTCCCATTCCCGTTATTGCAACACCTTTACTCATTAATTTTAGAGTTTTGATTTTAGATTGTAGATTCCAAAACTTTGTCAAAGTTTCAAACTTTGACAAAGTTGTACACCATTTGCGAAAACCTGTTTAACCTGTTTGATCCGCAGGCAGAAATCTATTTTGTTCTGTTAGCGCTAATATAAGCTGCCATAGTTTCGATCGACTGAAAAATGGTTTTTCCTTCTTTGGGATCTACCAATTTAATTCCGTAATCTTTATCTAAAATCACGATTAATTCAAGCGCATCAATCGAGTCTAAACCTAAACCATCTCCAAACAAAGGATCGTTATCAGCAATATCTTCAATTGCGATATCTTCAAGGTTTAAAGTAGTAATGATTTTGTTTTTTAATTCTTCTTTTAATGCTTCCATGATTATTTATTATATAATGTATTGATATTTTCGTTTTTATATTTTGCGCTTTCTTCTTTGCTAATGGTGCAAAGAAAAGCCTTGTAATTATCATTAAAAAATTCTACCCAACCGCAAAGAACTATATCTGCCTTATTCGTATTCAGAAGAATATCCGAGTAGTTCGACATAAATTCAGTGTTAAAGGCGTCAAATATAAAGAAAGAATTTTCACTTTTCAGCTGATGGCGGATACTTATTTCGCCCAAACATATATTTGGGAGCGTATAAACGAAAACTGCAGGACTCGGAAAGTAGTTTTCTTTGTCTGAAATCGATTCTTGGTATTTAACATCAGTATCTAAACTTGAGGATTTATTGGCTAAAACCAAAGCGATATTGTTTTCAGTTTCTAAAGAAGTTATCGGACTCAAAAGCAATTCGGATCCAAGAAAAGCCAGTTTACTCAAAGCATCCATTTTGAAAAATTTCGGATATTGAATGTCAAAATTACGATAGGCTTGTTTAGAGAAATCCCCAAAATCTGTTGGTTCTATTTTGAATACAGAAGTTCCGTTCAAAACAATTTCGTTGTTTTGAATGGTGATATAATCGTGTATATATGTTTTGTTTTGAGTCATTTATTTAATTTAACACTAATTCCACAAATTAGCACGGATTGGTTTGGGTTTAAATTACACTAATTACTCTGTGAAAATTAGTATCTTCTTTTTTAGGAAACCCAAGTATCAACAATATTCGTAATATGCCATTCTCCAGATTTGTTTTCAATTGTAATCTCAAATCCTCTTCCGCATTTTCCTCCCCCACATGAAGCTTTGGCAGATAAAACTCCATATGTCCTCGTTTCATTGAAATGAATTTTATAAACTTTAATAGTGCCAACTGGCATTTTGCTTTTTTTATCATTTATGTCCCAATATATTTCCTCAGGAAATTTAGAAGCATATTGAAAATTAAACTTTTTGTTATTTTTGAATGGAGTCAAATCAAATTTATCATCATTGATTCCATTGCTTACTACAAAATCATAGACACTGATTAAAATTCGTTTTTTGTAATTTTTAATACTGTCTTGTTCTATCTGATATCTTTTTAATTTATCATGATAACCAATAGTATCTTCTTTATTAGTCTTAAAATCTAGCCTTGGCATCGGAGGCGGTTCCAGAGTTCTTCTATCCATATAAATAGAATCTACAATTTCGACAAAGACACTATTCATAACGTCTTTTTCAAAATCCGATTCAGATACTTCTTTCTTTTTGCATCCAAAAGATGAAAGAAGAACTAGTGTTATAAATATGAATTTTGATAATTTCATTTTACTTCAAAAATTTGAACTTTCAAGATTTCCTTGTAAGTTCGATTTTTTCATTTGAACTGTTCGGAATTTTCGAACAGTTCAAACTTTATTTATATTTTAATCCGTGAAAATTAGTGCAATTCGTGTTTAACTTTTTCAAAAACAACAGCCGTATTACAACCTCCAAAACCAGAAGCTGTCTTCAAAAAATAATCAATGTTTCTTTCTTCATTTTTTTCAATAACATTAATCGATTCACTAACCCCAATTTCATCAAAACCTTTCGATTCAAAAAGCATATTTTGGTTTACTGATTCTATTGCAATTACGGTTTCTAATAATCCTGAAGCGCCTAATGTATGACCGTAAAAACCTTTTAAACTATTTATGGGAACATTTTGTAAACTTAAACGGTTTAATGCAATGGCTTCCATTTCGTCATTGAATGGTGTTGCCGTTCCGTGTGCTGAAATAAAATCAAGTTTATTACCATCTATTTGAGATTCTTTTAAAGCATTCTGAATACTTCTGAACAAACCTTCGCCTGTTCTTGACGGACCCGAAATATGATTGGCGTCGTTTATCGAACTGTCTCCAATTACTTTTATTTTAGCAGTTGCAGGATTCGCCGAAAGTAAAACTGCTGCCGTTGCTTCGCCTAAACTGACTCCGGTTCTGTTTTTAGAATAGGGTTTACAAGGCAAATCGCTCATTGCCTGAAATGAATTAAATCCAGATAAAACAAATTCTGAAACTTCATCTCCGGCAACTACAAAAATGTTGTCGTACAATTCAGACTGAATCATTCTCTTAGCAACCGAGACGGCCAAAATTCCGGAAACGCAAGCATTCGAAACCACAATAGGTTGTGTTTTGAACCCGAAGAAATCGGCAACATTTCGAGCTAAAACATCTAAATGAGCATTATTGAAATTGTCGCCTGAAGCATCTTTTAACGCCGTAATATTTCCTTTTGTAGTCGAAAGTATAAAGGTAGTTTTCGAATTTAATTCAACTCCCGAATTTTTGATAATGGGCTCTAAAGCCAGAATCATCATTTTTTCTAAACGTGAATATTTTGTTTCAGTGCTGATTTTTTCAAAAGCACTGTTTATTTTTTCATTAGAAATAATTGAAGCATAAAATGAATTTGGCATTAAAGAAATATCATTATGCAATTGAATACCGGAATCACCAAGAAGAATTGCTTCGACATTCGATTGAACATCAAATCCTAAAGGTGTGATACAATTGGTTTCGGTGATATATACTTCTCTTATCATTTTATCTTTTTTGATGGGTGAAAAATGGCCCACAGATTGTACGGATTAAACTGGTTTGCACGGATTTTTTTTTAATTTTAATTCGTGAAAATTGGTGTAATTCGTGTTTGTCTTTTATTTTAATAATCCCACTTTTCGTTTCCACTCTTCGTAGAAAGGAGGATTGGTAAGCATTAAATTTCCGTCGCCATCTAAAAAAACCTGAACGGTTTCTCCTGTGCAGGCAACTTCGCCTTTTGCATCTAATATTCTAAAACGATAAATCATTTTGGCAGCTGGAGTATCTACAACCGTTGTTTCTATGGTTACAACATCTCCGTAACGTAAAGATAATTTATGTTCGCATTTTGATTTTACAATTGGCGTTGTATAACCTGTATTACCAATATCGAGATAGGTAAGTCCGTGTTGACGCCCAAAAGCTTCTCGTCCATCCTCAAAATAGGTAATATAGTTACCATGCCAAACGATTCCAAGCGGATCAGTTTCGTTAAAACGGATTCTGATTTCGTGAGAAACGGTTAAGTCAGTGGCTTCGTTATACTGTTCTTTTCTTTTTGTCATAAAATAAGGCAATAGATGTTGTGATAATAAAGAACAAAAATAACAAACTTATTTTTGGGATGATTTCAAGGAAAGAAACGTTGCGTAATAAAACATCATAGAAAGCTTCTAATCCCCAATTCATAGGTGATGATTTAGCGATATACTGCATGACAGTTGGCATTGCAAAAACTGGAACCCAAACACCGCCAACGGCAGCCAGAATAAGTACGCTTGTTGCACCAAACGGAGCCGATTGTTCTTGTGTATTGGCAACGGTTCCTAATAAAATTCCGAAACCGATGGCAGCAAAACCTGAAAACAAAGCGACAATACTCATTAAGAATAGATGTCCCTCGATGTTTAAAGAAGGCAAACCAATATGTGGAAATAAAAACACTGCTACAGCAACCATCATATAAAACTGAATCATACAAATGGCTGAATATGTAATGGTTTTACCAATAATCACTACTAAATTAGAAACCGGATTGGTCAATAATCGAACAAATGTTCCTTGTGATTTTTCTTTTACAATATTAATAGACAACGGAATCACGATAAAAAATATCGCAAAAAGTGTCCATGCCGGAACGTTATGCTGTACTGAGTTTGGACGAACTTCTTTGTTGTTAATTCTTGGGATTATTTCTTTGAAAGTAATGAAACTCTTTTGATCGAATTCAACAGTTCCTTCTCCCAATTGATTTTGAAAAGTCGTATAAATTGATTTGGTTTCGATTTGAGAAATCATTTTATCAATCGAATTCATCACGGCATTTTTGAAACTCATCTGAACCGCCGGATCAAAATACAGTTTTACTTCTTTTTCTTTGATTACTTTAGGTTTTTCAGTTTGAGCTGTACTATCTGTTTCTGTTAAGCCCATTTTGCTCACAATGTTCTGGACATTCTGATCGATTTTGGTTTGTAAATCGACACTTAGATTTTTCGGAATTATAATCGCTAATTGAAATTTTCCTTTGTAGACGGCTTCTTTAGCTACTTCTTCCGTAATTACTTTATTGTCGATTTGCGTAACAACGCTAAATAAATTGCTTTTTTCAAGGTTATCAAAAACTGTTTTAGAAACAGAACCATTGTCATTATCAACCAATAAAATTGGAATTTTATTATCGCTGATAGTTTTAAAAGTACTGTCCTGAATTAAAGTTACCGTGATTACAAGTACCAACGGCATGATAAACAGAATGATTAATCCGCCTAAATCTCGTTTAAGCAAGAGAAATTCTTTTACTACGGACATCCAAATTTTATTGACCATCTCTAAAATCTTTACCGGTTAATGAAATAAAAACTTCTTCAAGATTACGTGCTTCATCTGTCGAGTCTATTAAACTTGATGGCGTTCCTTGTGCATAAATTCTGCCTCGGTCCAGAATGGCAATATGGGTACAAAAATCTTCGGCTTCAGCCAAATGATGTGACGTATATATAATTGTAGTTCCGTTTTGGTTGAGAACTTTCAAATAATCTATAATAGCGTTTTTAGACTGAACATCAACGCCAACAGTTGGTTCATCTAAAAATAAAACTTTAGGATTGTGCAGAATTCCGGCAATCAAATTGACTCTGCGTTTCATTCCGCCTGAAAAAGTTTCAATGCGTTTGTCTGCGAATTTTAGTAAACCCAAAAGATCTAAAGTTTCAACGACTTTATCTTTTAAGTAAGCGCCCTTTAAACCGTACATACTCCCAAAATAATGTAAATTTTCTCTTGCGGTCAAAGTAGGGTATAAGGCATATTCCTGAGGAACAACGCCAATGATCTTTTTGATTTTAGAAGAATGATTGGTGTAGTTCAGATCATCAATTGTAAAATGTCCTGAGGTTGGTTTGATCAATCCGCAAAGCATGGAAATTAATGTTGTTTTTCCGGCACCATTTGGACCTAATAATCCAAAAATCTGTCCTTCGTTTATCTCCAGCGAAACATCGTTCAAAGAATACATGTCAGCATCTTTGTACTTTTTCGAAAGGGATTCTATTTTTATAATGGGTTTCAAAATATATTTAGCTAATCGCTTTTTTTAGTTTTTTGAAAAAGATTTCTTCTCTATTGGCAATGCTCAAAAGTTCATCGGCAATGGCATTGTAAGCATCTTCTTTGGCGCTTCTGTTTTTATAAATTCGGGAAGCTTCAACAGCAAAATCACGCCATGAATCTCCAATCTGAGTCATTTCTTTAGAAAGTGCTTTTAGTTCTTCATTGTTTAAAATAACCGAAGCTTCTTGTAAAAAAGCAGCATATATAAAACGGAAACCTCCGCCTCCGGTTCCTATTTCTTCCTGCATGCGGACCATTTGCGCCAAATAATGATTGGCTTTTTTGGTGCCGTGTTTTACAGGCCATTTACGAATTTGTCTCGATACGAATTTTATTCCGCGTACACCAACAATTGGCATTGGTGCCAGCATATCGCGACAGGTATTTTTGATTCCTTTGATGATCGCACTTTTCAAATCAACATTTTCAGGAATCTGAATCGGGTAATACATTTGCCCTCGTGGCGCAAAAGCACCTTTGGCAAAACGTACTTTGTCTAATTCGTCATGTGTTAAAGTCGTAACCGTTTCCATAACGGGATCGCTGACCAAATAATCGGTTTCAGTTTTTCCGTAAACAACTAAATTGTGTGCATTAAAATGAAAGCGATATTCATCAGGAAAATAACTCAAATGATACACTCCAACTTGTAATCCGGTTGGAATATTATTTTTTAAATTTTCATCTAAAGCTTTGTTTGCATTTACTGTAGAGGAGAATTTTTGTCTTTTTATTTTTAGATTCAAACGACTTGCCAATTTATTAAAAATTTGTCCTGGCAAAGTTCTGTAGCTAATTGCTGGTGCATGATTTACTTTTAGAAAAGGTAAATACACGAAGAAAAGTCCGGAGCCAATACCAAAAACCATAGGTTCGCTGATGTTGAGTCCGCTGTTTTTTAACAAATTCGAAGCTACTCCATTCTCACAATGAGCGGCTTGATGATGTGTAAAATTAGTTTGCATTAATCTGTTTTAATATTTTTTAATTCAGCTACCGAAATCTCAAAAGCATCGGCATATTTTTGTAAAATGGTATTGCTTAGTTTGGCAAAAACAGTTGGTTTAAAATGTCTTTTTACACGCCATTTCCACATTCCAACATAACTCGACAAAATAGTAAGATCCATTTTAGAGAGCTCCATATAATAACAAATAGGGCTTACTTCTCCAATTTGAACTTGCATTTTTGCTTCAGCAATTCGTTCGTTTATTTCGTCTATTGAATTGGATAGTGCGATGCTTTTAGGTTCCCAACCGGTACTTAAAGTTGTAGTATATTCTCCGTTTTCATCGGTAGCATACAAAAGTTCTTTAACGTTGTTTTTTGTTAAGTTGCTTTTGTCTTGTGGTACTTTTTCTTTTTCCATTTCATTATTAATTTATTAGATACATACGGCTAATGCGATACATAAACTAATTATTAAAAACCCCAGATTTGTGAAGGCTAAATTTTGTTTTTTCTTCACAAATAAATAAATCATTTCTATGAGCATTCCCAAACAAAATGCCTGGATTGCCATGAATTCCATAATAAAGAATCCTAAACCATTATCAAAATGTTTGTGATCGTCTCCGTGACAATGTTTATGACGATCAACGGTAAGATACCAAAGTAAAAAAACAGATCCGACCAGAAGAACTAAAATCACAATCCGGATTAATAAATGCAAAATGATTTTTTTAGCATTCATTTACACCGAAGCTGTCTTCTGGATGAACAAATTAATCTCGCATTCTAAAAGTAACTTATGTCCCCATATACTTTCGCATTTCATTGTACACAAGGTATAATCGTCACCTGTGAATTTTGAAACCAAAGTTGCTTTGGTAATAATCGTATCGCCTACTTTTGGAAGCAAATGTATTTTAAGATTTTTTATTGCACTAATGAAACCCAATACATTTACGTTTTCGTTTTCTGTTCCGTCTTCATCAAAAAAATACTTTTTGCCTACAATAGCAGAACAGGTTTGCGCTGTGTTTTCGATTAGACCTGCTTCTATAAAAACGTTATTGTCAATAAAAACATTGTCTTTTTTTATCAGGAAGGTCGTTTCTACGAAGTTAGCGTCTATATCCAAAATTAAATCCACCATAAGCATTGGAGCTCGGTGGGGAAGGTAATTTTGTATATCAACTCCGGTTTTCATTTCTGCTATCATTTTGCTAAAACAGTTTTCATTTGTCCGTTGGCAATTTCTTCGTTGTTTAGAGTAGTTACAATATCAACCAGTGTAATTCCGGCAAATTCCTGTAAAATTGTTACCGTCGATTGAATTGTATCATTAATTTTTGGCAATTTTTTAATCACAATTTCTTTGATTGAACCTATATATCCCGTTGGGGCTATTTCGTTTTTTAAGAAAAATTGATAACCTGTGTGCAAAGCCACAGATTGCGCCATATGTTCTATTAAACCTGCTTCTAAAAAAGTATCGTTGTCAAAAAAAAAAGTATCGTTTTGAATTTTAAAACCTGAAACTAATGAAGTTTCAGTATATGAATACATTTGATCTACCATAACAAAAGGAAACTTTTGCGGCAATAAATTTTCAACAGCTTCTTTTTCTAAAAGTAAAGTTGTTTCCATTAGCAAACAGTTAAATAAGCATATGCAAAAGAGAATCTTCCACTTTCAGGAACAGATAGCAGTATACGATCTCCTTTTTTTAAATTTCCTGAATTCATCAATTCTTCAACAGCTAAATAGATAGAGGCAGAGCCTACATTTCCTACTCTTGAAAGATTCATGAACCATTTTTCATCAGCCATTCCGATTCCTTTCTCGCTTAATCCTTTTTTTAATCCTTCGACAAAAAAGTTAGAAGAAACGTGAGGAATAAAATAATCAACCTGATCTGACGTAATATTATTTTTAGACATGGCATCGCTCATACTTTCAGCTCCTTTAGAAAGAATAAATTCATCCAGTAATTTCACATCTTGTTTAATCGCAAAAACGGATTGGTTTAGCCATTGTTCCGGAGGATAATCGCTCCATGCTTTAATTTCTCCATTTTCTAATTTATCACCACCGGCATACATGCAGGTTTCTAATTCGTAAGCATACGAAAAAGCTTCCATCCATTCGATTTTTAAAGAAATATCACCACTTGGTTTATTTTCTAATAAAAATGCACCGGCTCCGTCAGATAACATCCAACGTAAAAAATCTTTTTTGAAGGCAATAATAGGCTGCTCTTCAAGACTTTTTAGATTTGCTGCTTCATGATTGTACATTTGAGCATTCAGCCAGGTCGAAACTCTTTCGGACCCTGTGCAAACTGCATTTTTAGAGTTTCCTGATTTTACAGACAGAAAACCAAATTTTAATGAATTCATTCCGGCACAGCAAACACCAGTTGATGAATTTAATTCTACCGATTTATTTTTTAATAATCCATGTACCATCGCTGCGTGCGAAGGCAAGAAAATATCAGGTGTTGAGGTTCCGCAGGAAAGCACTTCAAGATCTTGTGCGGTAAAGTTATCGTCAAATAATTGCACAATAGCATTTCGGGTCAATTCAGCATTGTTATGCGTGCTTTTTCCGTTTTTGTCTATGGCGTAATAACGGGTTAAAATTTTATTATTGCGCAAGATAATACGCCTTGCTTTAGAGGCAGCATCATTAATAAGACCTAAATAATCTTCCATTTCGTCATTAGAAACAGCTTCATTTGGCAAATACTTTGCGGCTTTGGTAATATATACTTCAAACATAATCTAATTTCGTCTACTAAACTCCTTTATAATATTGAGTTTCTTTTTTTATGGTTTTTAACTTAAATGGGTAGGTAATAAGGTGCAATATATATACTATTGGTGAGATTAACCATATTGCAAGGAATAAATAAACATTAAATACTTTAAGAAGCAGTTTTCTGTTTTTTTGATGCTTATAAATCAAATTTGACCATTTATTGAAAATTTTATTGGCTGTTTTATCTACTGTAACTAAATATGAGCTGATTTTTACTGCGCCAATTGCCAGTAATTTTGGCTGTAAATCTTCTAGTTTGTTCTGATTTAGTTGGGAGAAAATAACTTCTCCAAATTTATTAGATTCCTGAATGTCTTTGTCAGAGACTCCCGGTAAAGGAAGTATTCCCAAATACTTTTTCTTTACTCCGGAGAACATCCATTCTACGATTGTAATGACACTGATTAAATTTCCAACCCGATCTACCAGGGCAATGTTTCCTACTAATTGAGCATTGGCTTCTTTTAGTAATGTTTTGATTTTTTCCTGTGCCATAATCCACATATTTCGGGAACCGCTTATAGTAACAACTGGCGTATTGTTCAGGATTTTTTTTGCATCATCACTTTTCAAAAATGAATTGACAGGAATCGAAGGCGACAAATACCAAACCTGGTAATGGAAAAGAACTAAGTCGAATTTTGTGTTTAGAATTTCTTGAGGAACAGGTTTTAATGCTGTTGGGATTTGAAGAAAAGATTCTGGAAAGGCGTCAAAAAAAGAATCCTTATCCCAAGGAAAGGGAAAGGGTTTCTCTAATTGTATTTCGTGAAACGTTACATTTATTTCTTCTGAATTCAGGAAAGGTTTTGCGATATTCCGCGCAATCTCTTCTAGTTGTCCTGACTGAGAATAATAAATAACAAGAACATTTTTCATTTGGTTTAATGGCTTTGGTGGTTGCGCAAAAATAAGTATTTTTTTTAAACGAATTTCCTTATTTTATCTGTTCGTTTTATGTGTACCCAATCCGGCCATGTCGCAGCATCTTCGGCATCATAAATTCGGATTTTTTGGTTTGCATCTTCTATTAATAAATCATCAGAGGTACAGCCCAGAATCGCTGCAGCTGCTGCAACTCCGGAATATGTTGCTCCTGCAACACCGTGAGATAAGGTACAGGCACCACAAAGAAACAGATTTTCGATTTCGGTTTTGTTCTTGTAAGAGAAAGGCCCTACCTGATTTAATGTTTTTTCGGTGCCGTAAACATTTCCTTTTGTCGAATTAATATAGAATTCATTGGTTTTAGGAGTTCCTAATTCTGCCTGTATAATATGTTGCTTCGCATTTGGGATTATTTTTTCGACGTTGTTCATCAGTTTTTCGACGATTCTTTCTTTGAATATTTTATAGGCTGGATTATGATAATCATCTAATCCATTAAAATCTTTCAAATGATCGTAATTGACGTAGGTTACAATTTCGAAATTATGGTAACGTCCGTTAAAACTTGCCGGATCTTTGAGTGTCGTACAACTTATAAATACCGAGGGAAATGAATCGCCGGAATCAATTGTATCGCTCATTAAATGTTCGAAATTGGCATCGTCGTTTTCATCTTTCATCATCCAGAAATTTCCGGAATCTATATTATATAAGGTAACATCAATATCAAGGGTCAAAAATAAAATTAAAGAAGTAACGGAGTATCTAGTCTTGTCAAGTTTTTTGAGAAGTGATTTACTTAAATGTTCTATATCAATTAAATTTAAATAAGTGATTGAAGGATCAGCATTCGAAACAATATTTTTGGCTCGTATTTCTTCGCCGTTTTCAAGCTGAATACCTATGGCTTTTTTATTTTCGATAATGATTTTGCGTACGTTTTGTTTTACGCGAATTTCTCCGTTATGTCTTTTTATACCGTTTGTCATGGCTTTTACAATGCCGCCGCCGCCGCCCATTGGATAAAATCCGCCATCAAAATAATGACTCATTACGGAACAATGTACCGGAAAACAAGCACGACTGGGAGGAAGTCCGTGATCGCCGCACTGAATATTCAATACTGCTTTTAGCTTTGGATCTTTAACATGCCATCCAATTACTTTCTTTAAAGGAAACAAAGCAAATTTGCCAAAATGTTTGGTACGGAACGGAACGGTAATGTTTTGCCACCAACCTTTTAGTTTTGGAATCAATTGCAGTTCGTAACTTACTTTTTCAACCAAAGAAAGATATTCGTTGATGTTTTTTTCTTCGTGTGGAAAATGGGAAGAAAGGGTTTTCTTGAGATTGTCAATTCCTGCCGGAAGATCGAAAGTCTCATCTCCAATCAAACAATGTTCGTAAGCCTTTTTATTCATTCGGAAAAAGACCATGTCATTCGCAATTCCTAAACCCCTGTACAATTCGTTGGTAGATTGTCCTTCTTCAAGTTGTCCTACATAATGTACGCCCGGACTAAAACGCTGCCCTTTTAAAGTAAAACTATGACTCCAGCCACCGGGAACATAATGTTGTTCGAGTACCAAAACTTTCTGTCCGGCTCTTGCAAGACATATAGCAGTTGATAAACCGCCAACTCCGGAACCAATAATAATGGTGTCAAATTCCTGCATATTTTACTTTAAGAATTGTAGGGTATAAAAGAACGATTTTTAATTAAATAATTTTTACGCTTTGACGTAATTTGTAAAAAAACTTAAACAGATATTTTGTGTTGATTTCGAAATTAAATCTATGTGTTTAATTTTTTCACGCAGATTTTAAAAGATTTGAGCAGATTTCTTTTCTAATCTTTGGCGGTTTAAACACATAGGAACATAGCTTTTGTCCTGTCTAATGATTTAACCGCAAAGTCCGCAAAGTTTTTTATTTAATGGTATGTTTAGAAACACAAAGTTCGCAAAGCTTTGTATTGATTTAGCTTTGCGAACTTTGTATTTTTATAAAATCCGATATGTAAAAAACTTTGCGGACTTTGCGGTTAAATTCCCTTTAATTTTTTATTTCAATTGATTCCAAAAATCAAAGTAATTGAACCATTGCAGAGGATATTTTGCCAACATCGATTCTACACTTTCGATATAAGCTTTCAACAATCCTTTTTCGTCACGGTGTTTGACTATCGCTTCTCTTGCATACAAGTGATAATGCAGGTTTGGCTCTTTCATTACGTAAACAAAAACTACGGGAACTTTTAATCTTGAAGCGATTAAAAATGGACCTGCAGGAAAGTTTGCTTCTTCACCAAGGATTTTCTCAGATAGTGATTTGGTACCTTCAAAATAGCGATCGCCTGTAAAACAAACCAGCTCATTATTTGCAAGTGCAGCATTGATCTCGAAAATATGAGACATGTCATCGCTGATAATGATAAATTTAACGGTAGGTTTTTGAGCAACGCTTTCCAGATAATTCTTAATAGCCGAATGTTCTAAATCTGTAGTAACCAGATTAATCTGAAAATCAATGTCGATATCGCCTAAAAAATGTTCTGCGATTTCAAAATTTCCAATATGAGCACTGATTAAAACGCCTCCTTTTTTCTCTGCCAAAAGATTTTTCAGGATTTCGATTCCATCAAATTCATAGGTAAATTTATTTCGCATTCCTGCCGAAATGGAAATTTTATCAATAATAGTCTGTCCAAAAGTGTAGTAACTTTTGAAAACCATTTTTTTAGATTTGAAATGAGAATACTTCAGCCTTTCTCTGAAATAATAAGAAATAGCTTTGTTGCTTTTTTTTAGAAATAAAAAATAGTAAGAAGCAACAAAATAAAGTAAAACATAAGCAGCTTTAACCCCCGCTTTTTTTATTAAAAAAACGAATATTCTATATCCTAAAACAGTTCCTTTTGATTTGCCATCCCATTTGCTCATTAAGCAGTTTTGGCTTTTAATTTGTTTTCAATAAGATCATAAAAGCTTTGAAAAGAATCAATTCCTACGAAATCAACTTCTACTAGTTTTACGCCAAAGTTAGCTTCTATTGAAACTACTAAGTCAACATAATCTAAACTATCTAACCCAAGTGTGTCTTTTAAATTAGCATCTGGTTCAATATCATCATTATCTACTTCAAATTCATCAACTAAAAAACCATTAATTCTTGCTATAATCTCTTCTTTATTCATCGTTTAATTTAAACTTTTTAACCACCAACGCAGAGTTGGTTCCTCCGAATCCGAAGGAATTGGACAAAAATATGTCAAATTTTTTGTATAAAGTAGTTTTGACCAAATTTAATTTGGCTGCATCTTCATCAGGATTGTCTAAATTGATGTTTGGAGCAATGAAATCGTTCTGCATCATTAAGATCGAGTAGATTACTTCACTGGCTCCTGCCATCCAGCATTCGTGACCAGTCATTGATTTTGTGGAACTTACATACGGATTTTTCTCACCAAAAACTTCGAAAATAGCTTTGGCTTCATTACCGTCTCCAACTGGTGTTGAGGTTGCGTGAGCATTTATATAATCAATGTCCGTTGCTTTTATTTTTGCATCATCAAGCGCTCGTTGCATGGCTATAGACGGGCCTTCGACATTTGGCGTAGAAATATGTCCACCGTTTGAAGAGAAACCGTAACCTACGACTTCGGCAATAATGTTGGCGCCTCTTGCAATCGCCGATTCGTAACTTTCAAGAATTAAAGTAGCGCCGCCGCCACTCGGAATTAACCCGTCTCGATCTGCATCAAAAGGACGAGAAGCTTTTTGAGGTTCATTTTCTCTATTCGAAAATACGCCTAAACCATCAAAACTGCTCATCGCATATTTGTTGATTTCCTGAGCACCTCCGGTAATAATAATATCCTGAAAGCCGCTTTTGATTAAAAAATAAGCCAGACCTATAGAATGTGAGCCACTTGCACAAGCAGCACTTATGGTAAGATTGATGCCACGGAGTTTAAAAATCGTAGATAGATTCATCGTTACCGTAGAATTCATTGATTTAAAAATGGCTCCGGAACCTATTAGTGCGGTGTCTTTTTTCTCGCGAACAATATCTGTAGCATCAATAATGGCTTTTGAGACACTATCATTTCCGTACATAATACCTACTTCACGATTGTCAAAAAAAGTGTCATCGATATTGGCATTCTTCAATGCTTCGATAGTAGCCATATAAGCATACTCGGTTTCTTCACCAATGCTCATACGTTGTCTGCGGGTCAATAAGTTTTTTAAATCAGCTTTCGGGACCATCCCTGTAAGTGCTGATTGAAAACCAAATTCTTTTCTTTCAGAATCAAACTGAATACCGGATTTCCCGTTGTATAACGATTCCTTTACTTCTTCTAAAGAAGTTCCGATACAAGAATAAATTCCCATTCCAGTAATTACAACTCTCTTATTCATCGTCTTTCAAAGTAATTTTTTATCCTTAAAGTATAATTTTTTTTATCTCGCAAAGACGCAAAGTCGCAAAGTTTATTCTTTTTTTAAGTTTTTTTAATTAAAACTTTGCGTCTTTGCGTGCAATTTTCAACGTTTAAAAAAAACTTAAAATAGTCTCTCAAACATAGGAACTATTAAGAATATATTCCTCCGTTTATATTGATAATTTCTCCTGTAATATAGCTTGATTTTTTTGAAATCAAAAAGCTTACCAAATCTGCTACCTCTTCGGCTTCGCCAAAACGATTTACGGGAATCAGTTTCAATAATTCTTTTTCGTCTAACTGGCTTGTCATATCGGTTTTTATAAAACCAGGGGCAACAGCATTTACAGTAATATTTCGTTTGGCAACTTCCTGGGCCAATGCTTTTGTAGCAGCCACGATTGCGCCTTTGGCAGCCGAATAATTCGTTTGTCCGGCCGTTCCTTTTACGCCTGAAACAGAAACTATATTTACGATTCGGCCATATTTATTGCGTAGCATTTTTTGAATTAAAAATTGCGTTACATTAAAAAATCCGTTTACGCTTGTATTCATAACACCGTTCCAGTCTTCGGGAGTCATCCACATAAAAAGACCGTCTTTTGTAATTCCGGCGTTGTTTACTATTGCTTCTACAATCGCTTCAGGATTTGCATCCTGCCATTGTGTTAATGTTTTTTGTACTTCTTCAAAATTAGAAACATCAAAACCTAAGATTTCTCCGGTTGCTCCTAATTTTTGAATTTCCTGAAGTGTTGCTTCGGCAGCAGTTTTATTCGAATGATAATTAATCAGAATATGATAACTAGATTCAACGGCTAATTTTTTACAAATAGCACTTCCGATTCCTCTTGAACCGCCTGTTACTAATACACATTTCATATTATGTAGAATTTATTTTTTAGATGTTACTTCTTCTTTTTAGCTGCAGGTTTCACCGCAGGTTTTGTAGCAGTCTTTGTTTCTGCTTTTGACTTATCAGTAGCAGTTTCAGTTATAACCTTTTTTTCTATTGTTTTTTCTGCTGTTTTCGAAAACAGTTCAGCGTTTTCAAACCATTCATTTGATAATACAGTTCCGTCTGGTTTAAGAAAACCCCATTTTCCTTCATTTTTAACTCTGGCAACACCATCAATAAATCCTTTGTCTTGTTGTACAAACATGGCAATAAGTCCGTTTGCGGTAATACCATATTGTGTTGGAATAACTAGTTTTCCGGCCTCGTTAATGAATCCCCAGTTTTTTTCTTTTACAGGAGCAAGCCCGTTTGAACTAAAAACTTCGGCATCGCTATATGTTGGCGGAATCACAAATTCAGCTTTTGGGTTGATGTATCCCCATTTAGATCCTATACAAACCGGAGCCAGGTTTTTTGAGAATGCTTTTGCTTTATCATATATAGGTAGAATCGTCCAGTTTCCTTTTAAGTCAATGAATCCAATTTTCCCGTTCTTTTTGGCATAAGTCAGATCCTGAGTTTCAAAATCCCAGATCTTTTCAGCACCATCTACCGGAATAAATTTTCCTGCGCTAACGAGTCCAAAAGTTTTGTCCATTCTTGCCCACGCGGTATTTTTAAAATAGTTTCCTATTTCGGCATAAGCAGGTTCAATAATTTCTTTTCCCTCAGTATTGATGATTCCCCATTTTTTGTTCAGTTCGACCCTTGCAAAACCATTTTCAAAAGATTTAATCTGATCGTATTTTGGTTCCAGAACAATGGCCATTTTTGAATTGATTAATCCAACTCTGGTATTTTGTCTGATAAAAGCAACCCCATTATTAAAATCAAATAATTTATCAGAAAACGGTGCTTTCTGAATTTCTCCTTTAGTATCAATATAAACCCAGTCCTTATCTTTTTTTACAATTGCAATTCCGCTGTTAAAATCTTTTGCATCATTAAAAGTTGCCGGAATTACCCAGGTTCCTTTAGTGTCTATAAAACCCCATTTTCCACCGTTTTCTACAGCTGCTAAACCATCAGAAAAACTTTTGGCTGATTTGTATTGAGGTTCAATCTTAAAGTTTCCATCTTTAGAAATGTATCCAATCTTGCCATTTTTTTTAACCAAAGCCAGTTCCTGACTATTAACAAATTGAATAAAGAATACTAATAAAAAAATAAGCGGTTTTTTCATGATTTTAAGGTTCAATATTAATAATGTGAAAAAAGGTATTTATTAACTGTTGATTAGATAATCTTTTACTTTTTGAACAAACGGATACATTACCTGATCTTCTGAAAATACAGGAATGATATTTCTAACGTCATTGTACCATTTTTTAGTAACTGATGAAATTTTATCTTTTTGTTCTAAATAGTCAATTGCCTGAACGATTGTAATCATTTCGATTGCTAATACTTCAAAAGAGTTTTCGATTACTTTTGATGTAATGACTGCTGCATTTGTTCCCATACTTACAATATCCTGATTGTCATTATTGTTTGGGATACTATGAACATACATTGGGTTCGATAACATCTGGTTTTCGGCAGTTGTTGAGGTTGCAACGAACTGAACACCCTGCATCCCGAAATTAAAGCCTAGAGTTCCTAAGTTTACAAATGGAGGAAGGATTTCGTTGATTTTTGAATTCAGTAAATAATTCAACTGACGTTCTGCCAACATGGTTAATTTTGTAATAACAATTTTCAGTTTATCCATTTCAAGCGAAATATAATCGCCGTGGAAGTTTCCTCCGTGATAAACGTGTTTGTTTTTTACATCTATAATAGGATTGTCATTTGCAGAGTTGAATTCGTCTTCAAGAATAGAAGCAACATTATTGATTGTTTCTAAAACCGGACCTAAAATTTGAGGTACACAACGTAAAGAATAATATTCCTGAACTTTTTCCTTGAAAATTTCTTCAGTGTTTTCGCCAGAATATAAATGGTCTTCTCTTTTACGAATCAAAGTACTGTCAGAAAGATTTTGTCTCATTCTTAAAGCTACTTCTTGTTGTCCTTTATGACGTTTGGTTTGGTTTAATTCTTCAGAGAAGTGATCGTCATATGCCTGAACCAATTCGTTGATCGCGCAAGAACATTTTAATGACCAGTCTAATAATTTATTAGCGTGGTGCACATTTACAACTCCAATTCCCGTCATTACAGAAGTTCCGTTGATTAACGCAAGTCCTTCCCTGATTTCTACCTGAATTGGTTTTAAACCTTCGATTTCGAAAACTTCAGGAGTTGGTCTTCTGTCTCCTTTATAAAAAACTTCGCCTTCACCAATTAAAACTAAAGCTAAATGTGATAGTTGTACTAAGTCTCCGCTAGCACCAACACCACCGTGCTCAAAAATAAGGGGTGTAATATCTTTGTTGATCAATTCTGCCATAAGGTGAATTACTGACGGATGAACACCTGAATTACCTAATGATAAAGTATTTAATCGAGCCAAAATTGCTGCTTTTGCACAAACAGGACTTAAAGGTTTTCCTGTTCCTGAAGAGTGACTTCTGATTAAATTGTATTGTAACTGAATTTGGTCAGATTCTTTAATTCTATATTGAGCCATTGGCCCAAAGCCTGTGTTTACTCCGTATATTACTTTATTTCCTGAAAATTCTTTCAGGAAATTGAAGCTTTCGTTTACCCGATTTAAAACAAGATCGCTAATGACAATTTTGTTATTTCCAAAAATGATGGACTCGAATTCTGCTAAACTTAAATATTCATTAATTGTATTCATTAAACTGGTTTTGATTGTGCTAATTTAATTTTATTTATCAAAATAAATGTAGTTATTTTGATGATGGCAAATGTAGGCTAATAATTGATAATATTTTTAATATGATAAAGGAGTTTGTTGATGTTTTAGTGATTGGTGCAGGACCTTCCGGATGTGTCTCGGCATCGTATCTTCACAAAAACAATATTAAGATAAAAGTTGTTGAAAAAACAAAGTTTCCAAGACTTGTGGTTGGGGAAAGCCTTATACCCCGGGTAATGGACCATTTTGCTGAAGCTGAGCTTTTTGAATGTCTTGATGCAATGAATTTTGAAAAGAAATTAGGTGCCCGATTTATCAGAGGAGAAGAAATATGCGTTTTTGATTTCAGTAAAAAATTTGGTGAGGGCTGGGATTGGACCTGGCAGGTGCCAAGAGCTGATTTTGATCATACAATGGCGCAGGAAGTGATTCGAAAAGGGATTGATCTTGAATTTGAATCTGAAGTGCTGGAGGTTTCTTTTGAAGGTAAAAAATCGAAAACGATCGTAAAGGATAAGGACGGAAATCTTAAAGAAATTCATGCTAATTTTATTATAGATTCCAGCGGATACGGGCGTGTTCTGCCAAGACTTTTAGATCTCGATACGCCATCAAAACTAGATCCGCATTCTTCGATATTTACACACGTAAAAGACATTAACAGAACTGAAGGAGAGGAAGGAACTCAGATTTCGTTTGATATTCTCGAAACAGAAGTTTGGTTATGGGTAATTCCGTTTTCGAACGGAAACACCAGTTTAGGGGTTGTAGGCCCAACGGATTATATTAATTCTCTTTCTGAAAATAAAGACAATGCTGAGGCTTTGCGAAATGCGATTCAAAAATCAGATTATTATATCAAAAGGTTTAAAGGAACTGAATTTTTATTTGAACCCGTAAAACTGGAGAATTACTCAAGAGCCGTAAAAAGAATGTACGGAGATGGTTTTGCCCTGACCGGAAATAGTTCTGAGTTTTTAGATCCTGTTTTTTCATCCGGAGTTGCTTTTGCAACCGAATCCGGTATGCTCGCAGCAAAATTATACCTTAAAGAATCAAAAGGAATTGAAGTAGACTGGGAAGTTGAATTTACTGAATACATGAAACGCGGTATTGCTGTTTTTACCACTTATGTAAAAGAATGGTACACCGGAAATCTTCAGACTTTATTCTTTCACCAACCGGAAAACCCTGATGTTAAAGAAAAAATATGTTCTGTTCTTGCAGGATATGTATGGAATGAAGAAAATCCGTTTGTTAAGAAACATGATCACGTAATCAAGAATATGGCGTATTTACTGAATATGCAAAAAGAAGAAAATCAAGGTTCTTAATATAATGTCCAAGAAAAAAGCGCAAATATCTTTTATGATTTTGCGCTTTTTTTATAAAACAACCTTATAAAGAATATTATTTTTCTTTTAACATTTTTTCTAAAAATTCATTCTTCTCTTTTTCAACCTGAATTAAGCGTTCGTAAAGTTCTATCACTTTATCAAGAGGATTAAAAGTTGCAAGTATTAATGTTATTTCCAAAGAAGTTATTAGGACTATCGTTGAAAGTATTAAAATAACTAATCTGTTTTCTTCTGAAAAATTTTAAATTGCTTCAACCTTAACGCCAAGTACTTTTGCTATTTATACCAGCTTTTTACTATCAACTTCTTCGCTTCCTTCAATGCTGGAAACCGTTTGTTGGCTTACTCCCATGGCCTCTGCAAGTATTTCTTGTTTAATACCACGAAGTTCTCTGATACGGCTAATATTTCGGCCAATATGTTTGGGTTTGGTTGCTGTGCCCATATTTCAAAGGTATTTAAAATTCTTTATAATAGGTATTGATAAAAAAACAAATGTTTTGGTAAAATACTATTTGTATGCTTTCTTTATAATCATTTTCGAAAGAGATTTTGCTGTTTTAGCATATCCTTCACCAATTCTGGATTCATTACTAAAGTTACTTCCCCATTGATCTCCCGGAGATTCTTCGCTTGTTATTTCTAGCAGGACATTTGATTTATTGGCAGTTTCAACAAACTTTAGATTTGTAGTAACTTTTGCAGGTTGTTTCATAATTCCGGCATCCCAACCCGGGTAAATCCAAACGGTTTGTACAATTAAGGTATAAGGAGTATTTAAGCCTTCCTGAAAGTTAAGATCTTTTTTTGCTTTAGACAATACAATGTTTCCTATTTCTAAAAATTTAGGCGTCCAGATCTGGTCTTTAGAAACCACCCATCTCTTTTCCCAAAGATTGCCGTTTCCTTTTGCTTTTTTATCCAAATCGGCTTTGTGTTCTTCGATATATTGTGCCTCAGATTTATTTTCTTTCATCATAGTAAAATTACTATAATCAAACTGAGTGTTGATTTCTTTTTGATCTTTTAAGAAATCAAAATTACCCTGAACGACTTTCATGTCCTGTGCGAAGGCAACTCCGGAAATAAGGAATAATGCAAATATTAGTCTTTTCATTTTTTTATAATGTTGGTTAATTATTCGGGGGTAAATGTAAGTGAAATCTTTGTAGAATAAAAAAGAGGATGCTGTTTGTAGCATCCTCTTTAATCTTCAAAAAATAATATAGTAAAAAATTATACTACCAGAATTTAACATACAAAGCCACGATAACCAATAATGTAATTACGATTAAAACTGTAGTTTGTGGTTTTACTTTAAACATTTCAGCGTCTATTTCAAACGCTTTTGGATTTACTTTTGGTCCTGCAAAACTGATTGCGATCATCGCAAGCATAGTAAAGAAGAATGATAATCCCATACAAATATGGAAAGGGATTTCGAATGCACCTTTTCCGTTAGGATACGCTGTGTACAATAAAGTCTCGTTTCCAAAAATCATTGGAGCGTATTCGTTGAACAATACAGAAAGAACAAATCCTAAAATTACACCCACAATTGCTGCAGTTCCGGTAGTTCTTTTCCAGAACATACCAAGAAAGAACATCGCGAAAACTCCGGGGCTAATAAATCCGGTGTATTTTTGGATGTAGGTAAATCCACCAACTCCGCCAATTCCTAAGATATCATTCCATGTAAATAATACCGCTAAAAGCATTGCAGCAAAAACGGCAATTCTACCAATATTTACCTGTTGTTTTTCTCCGGCGTCTTTCTGAATGTATTTTTTATGAATATCCAATGTATAAATAGTCGAGATACTGTTTACTTTTCCGGCTAATGAAGCCACAATTGCAGCTGTTAATGCTGCTACAGAAAGTCCTTTTAAACCTGTTGGCAAGAAAGTCAATACAGCAGAATAAGCTCCGTCTTTTCCTCCGACCAATTGAGGTAAATGTCCGTTTTCGTAAAGAACGTAAGCAGCAATACCAGGTAACATTACGATTAATGGCATTAATAATTTAAGCATCCCTGCAAACAAAATACCAGTACGGGCAGTTTGCAAATCAGCACCTAAAGCTCTTTGAGTAATGTATTGGTTACAACCCCAGTAGTTTAAGTTGATGATCCAGATACCGGCAAGGTAAGACATCAAACCAGGAAAAGTTAAATATTTATCGATATCAAGCTGAGAAGATGTTGCAGTTGGTTTTGGGATAATCATTTTGAAATGCTCAGGAGCTTCTCTCATTAAAACCTTGAAACCGGCAATAGCATTTTCACCTACTCCAAAATATTGTCCAACAGTTGTTAGTGCGATGTATGAAGTAACCAAGCCTCCAATGATCAAAACAGCAACCTGAATAACGTCTGTATACGCCACGACTTTCATACCTCCCAAAGAGATAAATAAAGCGAACACTGCCAAACCTATCATGATCACGTGCAGATATTCTCCCCCCGCTAAACCATTAATAGCAACAGCCCCTAAATATAAAATAGAAGTTAAGTTTACAAATACATATAAAAACAACCAGAAAACTGCCATAATTAATGCAGTCGATTCATTGTAACGTGTTTTTAAGAATTGAGGCATCGTATAAATCTTATTTTTAAGATATACCGGAATAAACCAGACTGCTACGATAATCAAAGCAATAGCGGCTAACCACTCATAAGCAGCAACAGCGATTCCTAAAAAGAAACCTTCACCACTCATCCCGATGAATTGTTCAGCTGAAATGTTTGATGCAATTAATGATGCTCCAATAGCCCACCACGTTAAGTTTCCTTCGGCCAAAAAGTAAGCCTTAGCATCTTGTTCGTCTTGTTTACGTTTGCGGTAAACAGTGTAACCGTAGGCAGAAACTACGATGAAATAAATAATAAAAACCGCATAATCTGCGAAAGCGAGGTTCTGGTTCATTGTTAGTAGTATTTTAAAAATTAGTATAGGTGATTGTTTGTTTAATTTGGTTTTTTAAAAATCATTAGTTTAGGATAATTTTCAAACTAAGATTTTGTTATTTGTATTCCTTTAAAAATAAGATATGTGTTTTTATTCTGTTATTTTTTTATCAAAATAAGAATGAAAGCCAAAAGTAAAATAAAAAATTATAAATACGCTATTTACAAATGTGTTTTTTACATTTATAAATAAATTATTATGTTAAATTTTAAATTGGCTTTCTGTAAAAGGACTTTTGATGGTTTATTTCTTAGTCGATTTATAATGCACATCTGATTGTTGTCTTAAAATTTCGGCACTTTTTTCAGGAGTGATATCTCGCTGCGATTCGCCCAACATTTCATATCCAACCATGAATTTCTTAACCGTTGCTGAACGCAATAACGGCGGATAAAAATGCATATGGAAATGCCATTCAGGATGGTCTAAACCATCTGTTGGAGCCTGATGAATTCCTGATGAATAAGGGAATGAAGTACTGAACAGGTTGTCGTACTTAATCGTTAATTGTTTTAAAATAACAGCAAAAGCATTCGTTTCATCAGCTGTAAAATCCGTAATCTTATTAACAGCCCTTTTGCTGATAATTATAGTTTCGTATGGCCAGATTGCCCAAAACGGAACAAGTGCTACAAAGTGATCATTTTCGATCACAACACGATCTCCGGTTTTTAATTCCGCTTGCAGGTAATCTTCAAGAAGTGTTCTGTTATTTTTATCAAAATAAGTTTTTAGGCTGTTTTGTGTTTTCTCTACCTGAGTTGGCAATGATGATTGCGCCCAGATTTGCCCATGCGGATGCGGGTTGCTGCAACCCATAACACTTCCCTTGTTTTCAAAAATCTGAACGTGGTTAATATACTTGATATTTCCTAAATCAGTATATTCTTTTTGCCAGGTCTTGATAATGTTTTCAATTCCTTCAATTTCCATTTCAGGTAAGGTAAGATCGTGTCTTGGCGAGAAGCAAACCACTCTGGAAATTCCCTGTTCCGGTTTTGCTTTAAAAAAAGTATGTTTTATATCTTCTTCAAAAATAATCTCGTCCTGCTTCATAGCAGCAAAATCATTTTCGAACACAAAACTGCTCTCGTAATTCGGGTTGTTTACTCCGTTTGCGCGAACATTTCCCGGACACAAATAACAAGTTGGGTCGTAATTAGGTAATGCTTCAGTTGCAATTGTTTCGTTTTGTCCTTGCCAAGGTCGTTTTGCACGATGAGGTGATACTAAAACCCATTCGTTGATTAAGGGATTGAAACGTCTGTGAGGATCTTCATTAATGTCAAAATTTTTCATTGTAATTCTTGTGGTATTAAAGTAGTGTAGTTCCGTTTGAGATTTTTACATCATAGAATTTTAATTCAATCCCAAATGTATCTAAATAAAGATTTGAAAACTTACTTTTCACCTCATTTTCATGTCCTTTTTTAATCAAATTGATAGTACAGCCTCCAAAACCGCCTCCCATTAGTCTGGAACCAATAATAGCATCATCAGATTTTGCAGTATCTACCAGCATATCCAACTCGGCACAACTTACTTCATATTCTTGCGATAAACCATAATGAGTTTCAAAAAGTAATTGTCCTAAAAGTTCTATATTTCCGCTGTCAAGAGCCTCACAAGCCTTTATAACACGATTAATTTCTTTTACAACATAATATACCCTCTTAAAAACAGTAGGATTTATTTTATCCTGAATGCTTAAAAGCTGCTCTTCAGTGCAATCCCTGAAACTTTTTACTTCAGGAAAATTGTTTTTTATAATGGCCAGCCCTTGCTCACACTCAATTCTTCGGGTATTGTATTCAGATGTAAAAAGAGAATGTTTTACATTGCTATCAAACAAAATCAAAGAGTAATCTTTAAAATCAGCATTGTGATATTCAAAATCCAATGTGTTGCAATCTAATTTTATCACTTTATTTTCAAGACCGTGAACACTTGAAAACTGATCCATAATACCACAATTGATACCCACCCAGTGTTCTGCTTTTTGTCCTAATAAAGAAATATCAATTTTTTCAATCTTTAAATCAAAAAGCGCTGCAATTCCATAGATTATTCCGCATTCTAAAGCCGCCGAAGAGGATAATCCCGAACCAACCGGAATATTACTGCTAAAAACACAGTTGAAACCTTCAAACACAAATCCGTTATCCTGCAATTGTTTGATAACGCCGCGAATATAATTGGTCCAGACAACGTCGCTTAATTTGATTTCCTCAGTCAGATCAGCCTCAAATTCTTCGTTTAAATCGATCGCGATTATTTTAGATTTTTTGGTGTTGCTCTTCTCGAAGGCAAAACAAATAACTTTGTCGATTGCTGCAGGTAAAACATAACCGTCATTATAATCAATATGTTCCCCAATGATGTTGATTCTTCCCGGAGAAAGTACCACTTTTTGAGCAGCAGATCCAAAAGATTTCTCAAAAAAAGCAGTAGTGTTCTGTATTAAAATGTCATTCATTATTTTGTAATTGAAATGGTAATATCTTATAATTCGTAAACTTTTTTAATTGATCGATTTGTTTATATTTTCAAATTTATAAACTGTTTTCTGCTGGTATTCCGTACCTTTTTTCAAAACCGAATTCGGAAAATGAGTGTGATTAGGTGCGTCCGGATAATTTTGAGTTTCAAAACAAATTCCGCTTGACGAATGGTATTTTGTATTTGCTTTTCCTTTTAAAGTATCAGAACATTTCCCGCCTACATATATATGTACACTTGGCTGATCCGTGTAAACGCTCATTTGCAAATTGTTTTTAGAGCTGTACAATTTTGCAACAGCATCATTTGTAGCTTCAATTACAAATGAATTATCAATAGATGCCGGAGCATTTTTAGGTATTCTAAAGTCAAAATCATGATCAGAAAGAGCAGTGAAATTTCCTGTTGGGATATTCTCTGAATCTATTTCCAGTATTTTATCAGAAGCAATAAACAGTTTTTGATCCAAAACAGAACCCTCATGACCATCGAGATTAAAATAACTGTGATGCGTTAAGTTGATAACAGTATCTTCTGTTGGGGTAGCTTTGTATTCCAGCTTTAATTCATTTTCTTCGGTTATCGTATACGTTAAATCTACGTGTAATTCTCCGGGAAAATTTTCGTCTAAATCCTCACTTAAAAGACTTAATGTTATTGACGGATTTTCTCCGGAAGTTGCATTAGTAACATTCCATACTTTCTGTCCAAAACCAATATTACCGCCGTGCAATGCATTTTTGCCATTGTTTATATTTAACTGAAATGTCTTATCGTTTAATGTAAACTTGCCTTTGTTTATTCTGCCCGCATAACGGCCAACAGTTGCACCAAAATAAGGAGCACCTGGTAGGTTATAAGAAGCCAAATAAGATTCTAAGGTATTAAAACCCAAAACAACATCTATAAGACTATCATTTGAAACCGGAATTTGCAATAAAGTTACAGTAGCACCAAAATTAATTATCTGTACCTTCATTCCGTTTTTATTAGACAATTCAAAAGCAAGAATTTCTTCGTTTTCTGGTGTTAAACCAAATGATTTAGATATAGATACATCTTGAAAATGCGATATATGTTTTATTTCCATATTATTATTACCAAAAGTGAAATCCAAAAATAGAAACATTTCGTTATCTTTCCATACCAGTACCTACCAGTTTTTTGTATATTGCACCAAAATCACTTTTTTTATGAATATTATTTCGATTCAAAACAACATCGGTCTGCCAAAATATAAGCAGATAATTCTTTCAATAGAAAAAGCAATTGAAGAAGAAAAATTGGTAAAAGGCGATCGTCTTCCGTCTGTTAATAAAGTGTGTCTGGCATTTTCGTTATCGCGTGATACTGTTTTATTAGGATACGATGAACTCAAAAAAAGAGGTATTATTTATGCTATTCCAGGCAAGGGATATTATGTTAAAAGCGTTGAAGTCACTATAAAACAGAAGGTTTTTCTGTTGTTTGACGAATTAAATAGTTTCAAGGAAGACATCTATAATTCGTTTTTGCAGCATATTGGTAAAAATGTACAGGTCGATATTTTCTTTCATCATTTTAATCCGCAGGTTTTTCAAAAACTCATAAACGACAGCAGCGGAAATTATACAAAATACATCATCATGCCCACCAACTTCACTGATGTGGCAAAATTTATAAAAACCCTACCAGTAAGTGAAGTTATCATACTGGATCAGACCAATCCGGAGCTTAAATTGTATCCGGCAATTTATCAAAATCATGAAAAAGATATTTTTGAAGGTTTGTTTAATGGGAAATCGAGGTTAGGAAAATATGAAAAACTGATTTTGATTTTTCCCGGATTCAGAGAACCACTCGGAATGAAAATTGGTTTTGAAGCTTTTTGTGCCGAATATAATTTTGAATATGAAATCATCACAGAATTTACTGATCGCAAAATTACTTTAGGAGATTTATACATTATACCCAATGATCGTGATTTAGTGCGCGTAATCGAAAAAGCAAGAGATCAGAACCTGAAATTAGGAATCGACCTGGGGATTATATCCTATAATGAAACGCCATTAAAAAAGATTGTAGCTAACGGAATCACAACAATTTCGACCCATTTTGAAACAATGGGAAAAATTCTGGCAGACATGGTTCTTAAAGGTAAGAAAGAACAAATAGAAAATAAATCATCGCTTACAATGCGTAATTCTTTGTAAAGGCTTTCTATTTTTTTTTAGGAGCTAATCCCGCTATCCGTTTCAATCTTTTGTGGCTCCCGATAGCTATCGGAAGCCACAAAAGGATTTCCACTTCTATCGGGGCTAGGACACTCATTTTCATAACAATATTTTCGTTTAGTTTGTCATCCTGATGCAGGAATGATCCACAAGAAGCTCGACAAAAATTGCGAAATTACTAGTGTGATCCGTCGTTCCTCAGGATGACAAGATTATGGTTACTTGATATTGAATAAATAAAAAAGAATAAAATCCGTTTTTAATCCGTGTTTTTACGAAGTAAATCCGTGTCATCCGTGTGCTATGACAAAGATTACGGAATTACGAGTGTGATCCTTCGTCCTCAGGATGACAAGATCGTGGTTAATTTATGAACAAAAATAAAAATCTGTTTTTAATCCGCGTTTTTACGAAGCAAATCCGTATCATCCGCGTGCTATGACAAAGACTGCGTAATTATTTTGTTGTGTTACGAGTGAGATTCTTCGTTCTGTTGAAAATGAATATTGTGTTTAAACTTTGCTTCTTAACGCTTTTGTGAGATTAATTTTTTTAACCAATATCTCATAATACAAACCGTTAATGTATTAAATTCCTAAAATTTTAATTAAAAAAACAAGGAAACAATTTTTTTGTTTTTGTAGAATTATTTTACATACATTTGTAAATGTAAATTTTACACTTATAATTTGTTTCCTGCTATATAGAACGAGCTCTATTTGAAATTGAGTTGAAACAGATAAAAACCACTATTGACCAAACCAAACCAACTTAAAATTACAACTTAGCAATGAATGAAAAAATAGACCAATTATCGGCAGATAATATAAGAGCTCTGGCCATTTCGATGGTCGAAAAAGCAAATTCAGGCCATCCCGGAGGATCTATGGGAGGCGCAGATTTCATGCATATTTTATATACTGAATATCTAAAATACGATCCAACAGATATGAACTGGATCTTTAGAGATCGTTTTTTTATGGATGCCGGACATCTTTCGGCTTTAATGTATGCACAATATCATTTGCTTGGCAATTACGAAAAATCAGATCTTGAAAATTTCAGGCAATGGGGTTCTGTAACTCCCGGTCATCCTGAAATTGATGTAAAAAGAGGGGTCGAAAATACTTCAGGACCTTTGGGTCAGGGTCATGCGATGGGAGTTGGAGCGGCAATTGCTGCGAAGTTCTTATCAGCAAGATTTGAGAATTTATTTGATCATAAAATATATGGTTTTATAACTGATGGAGGAGTTCAGGAAGAAATCTCACAAGGCGCAGGAAGAATTGCGGGGCATCTTGGACTGAACAATTTTATTATGTTTTATGATTCAAATGATGTGCAGCTTTCGTCGATGACAGATGAGGTTACAACGGAGAATACGGCGATGAAATATGAATCCTGGGGTTGGAAAGTAATTACAATTGATGGACATAATCATACTCATATTCGTTCAGCATTAAATGCAGCTCATGCCGAATTAGAAAGACCAACTTTGATTATTGGGCGTACTATAATGGGAAAAGGCTGTGTAACTGCTGACGGAACTATGTACGAAGGACAATGCGAATTGCACGGAAAACCTATTGGTGCTACAAAGGCGAATTTCGAAAAAACATTGCTGAATCTTGGTGCAAATCAAGAAGATTCATTTGCAGTTTATAACGATGTTGCAGTTCATTATAAAGAAATTTTAAAAAATAAAACAGAAGAAGCTTCGAATAGAAAAGTACAAATCTCAGCCTGGAAAAAACAGAATCCTGAATTGGCAACAAAGATGAAACATTTTTTTAATGGAGATCTTCCCACTCTGGATTTTGCCGGTATTACTCAAAAAGCAAATGCAGCAACTCGTGATGCATCGGCGGCAGTTCTGGGATATTTGGCTGAAAATGTAGAGAACATGATTGTTTCTTCGGCAGATTTATCCAATAGTGACAAAACAGATGGTTTCCTGAAAAAATCTTCGATTTTACAAAAGAATAATTTCAAAGGAGGATTTTTACAAGCCGGTGTTGCCGAATTGACGATGGCAGCAATTGCGAACGGAATGGCGCTTCATGGTGGTGTTATCACCGTTGTGGCAACGTTTTTTGTGTTTTCAGATTATATGAAACCGGCAATTCGTTTGGCGGCAATTCAGGAATTACCGGTAAAATATGTCTGGACACACGATTCTTTTCGCGTAGGCGAAGATGGGCCAACACACCAGCCAATCGAGCAGGAAGCCCAAATTAGATTATTGGAAAAAATTAAAAATCATTCCGGCGCTCAGAGTTTATTGGCTTTGCGTCCGGCAGATGCTGTCGAAACTTCGGTTGCGTGGCAAATGGCACTTGAAAATAAAAAGACACCAACAGGTTTAATTCTTTCCAGACAAGATATCAAAGATCTTCCAACAAATGGGAAATCAAGATTTGAGGAAGCTTCCCAGGCTAAAAAAGGAGGTTATCTGGTAAAATCAAATCAGAATCCAGATATCACTTTGATCGCAAACGGATCAGAAGTTGCAACACTTATAGAAGCCGCAAATGAGCTCGAAAAGGATTTTAAATTAAATATAAATGTGGCTTCTATTATTTCAGAAGGACTTTTTAGAACTCAATCTTTAGAATATCAGGAAAGCGTTATTCCAAAAAATTCATTGGTCTTTGGGCTTACTGCGGGACTTCCTGTTAATTTAGAAAATCTGGCGGGCAGTAACGGAAAGGTCTTTGGATTGGATCATTTTGGCTATTCAGCACCGGCATCAGTTTTAGATCAGAAATTTGGATTCACGAGTGAAAATGCCCGTAAAGAGATCCTTAAATATTTAGAAGAAAACAATTATAACTTATCAAAATAACAGAAAGAAATGAAATTTTTTATAGACACAGCAAACTTAAAAGATATTAAAGAAGCCAATGATTTAGGCGTTTTAGATGGTGTAACCACAAACCCTTCGTTAATGGCCAAGGAAGGAATTACAGGAGCTCAGAATATTCTGGACCATTATATTAAGATCTGTGAATTGGTTGATGGTGATGTAAGTGCCGAAGTAATTTCGACAGATTTTGAAGGCATGATTGCAGAAGGAGAAAAGCTGGCGGCATTGCACCCGCAGATTGTGGTAAAAATCCCGATGATCAAAGATGGTGTAAAAGCAATCAGGTATTTTTCGAATAAAGGAATCAGAACCAATTGTACACTGGTGTTTTCTGTTGGTCAGGCATTATTGGCGGCAAAAGCGGGAGCAACGTATGTATCGCCATTTATTGGCCGTCTTGATGATGTTTCTACTGACGGGATGGTGCTGATTGAAGATATCAGATTGATTTATGATAATTATGGTTACGAAACCCAAATACTGGCAGCTTCAGTGCGTAATGTAATGCACATTATAAATTGTGCCAAAATTGGTTCAGATGTTATCACCGGACCATTGAGTGCAATTGAAGGTTTGCTAAAACATCCGCTAACGGATATTGGGTTAGCTACTTTTTTGGCTGATTATCAAAAAGGAAATAGTTAAAGTAATTTTTTTTGGCCCACGGATTTAACGGATGAAATTGGTTGTCGCAGATTTAATTTTTTTTAAAAGGGATAGCAAATTTAAATTTATCAGGCAGATCTGATAAGGATAAAAACCCGTGAAAATCAGTTTAATTTGTTTGATCCGTGGCTAATTATAAATAATAATTTTTGTTTAGTTTTTTAGTAATTTTATTTGAAGAAAAAACCCTGAGAGTTTGTGGCTTTCAGGGTTTTATTTTTATTTGTTTTTTCACGCAGATTTTACAGATTCATACAGATTTAAATTTAGATCTGCTCTAATCTGCAAAATCTGCGTGAAACTTTTTTAATCTTAATATTTGTCATTTAAAAAAATCAGTGAAAATCAGTTTAATCCGTGGGCTAAACTTTCTCTACAAATTCAATACAAAATCGTTAAGTAATTTTTCCTCATATTTTTCCTTGTTAAAAGTGTATAGATAAGATCCTTTGCGGGAAGACTGCATATCTTTTTCCTCTAATTTATTTAGAATTTCTAAAGAATTGATCTTGCTGATAAAGTTTCGTTTGTCTAATTCCTTGCTTAAGATTGCTTCATATAATTCTAACAATTGACGCATGGTAAATTTTTCCGGCAACAACTCAAAACCAATTGGTTTTATCGAAGTTCTGTAACGAAGTCTTCTAATTGCTTGCTGTACCATTTCGTCATGGTCAAAAATCAAATTTGGGGCATCCGTAATACTAAACCATTGTGCGTGATAATTCTTGATCAATTCAGCATTATGATTTTCGATATTAATCAAAGCATAATAAGAAACTGAAATGGTTCTTTCTACAGGATCACGATCGATTTCGCTATACGCATATAATTGCTCCATATAGATATCGTTTAAACCGGTATAGGTATTTAAGATTCTGATAGCAGCATGATCTAAAACTTCATCGCGTTTTAGAAAACCTCCAATCAAAGACCATTTTCCCTTTTCAGGCTCAAAATCTCTCTTGATTAAAAGGATTTTCAACCCCTCATGGTCGAATCCAAAAATGATACAATCTACTGCTAATAAGACTTTATCTGCAGTGCTATAACTGTTTAGCATATTCAATTTTTTATTGGTAAATATATAAACTTCCTAATTCGTTTCATAATTTATTAATGTAGATTTTACACTTACATTAATTCCTACTCAAAAATAGAGTTAAAAAAACAACTTTTCACATAAAATTAATGACGACTTTTTCTTTTTGTGATTTTTTTAAGAGCAAAACAGGATAGATACAGGATACTTTTTTGAAAAAATGTACAAACAAAATTTGAAAATTAGTAGTCAAAATCAGTTTTTATTTACAAAAATAACGATTTTATTCCCTTCAAATATTTATAAAAAAGCCTATTTAGTAAATTTTTTCAGACTCCCTTTTTTTGATTAAAAAGAGCCTTTTTGATAAAAAGTGTAGATTTTACACAAATAAGTATTAGAAAAGAGCTTTCTTTTTGAAATAAACGTGATTTTTTAAATGTTATGTTTACACTTAATTTGCGATATGCATTTTTTTTACAACCTTTTTTTGTGAAATTAATTTGTTTTTGAGGTTTTTTTTTATTTAAATTTACAAATGTAGAATTAACACTTATAATTATACGCTAACCAACTTAAACTAACCAATATGATAACAAACCAAAAATTATTTTTTTATTGCAATTTTTTATTGCCAAAAAAAGAATGGCTTTTAGCATTAATAATGCTAGTATTTTCAGCCCATCAAATGTCGGCGCAGGACAAATTGATTGGTGGAGTTGTTACTTCGGCTCAGGACAAACTGCCTTTGCCGGGTGTAAATATTTTGATAAAAGGAACCAAAACAGTTGTTACAAGTGGTTTTGATGGAGAATATTCGATTAAAGCATCTCCAAATGATGTTTTAGTCTTTTCATTTATAGGATTTCAAAATCAGGAAATATCAGTAGGAAATCAAACAAAAGTGAATGTTGCTTTGAGCGAAGACACAAATAAACTAAATGAGGTAGTAGTTGTAGGATACGGAACACAAAAGAAATCTGATCTTACAGGTTCGATAAGTGTGGTTGATATGGAAGCTGCTAAAAAAACGATAACCTATGATCCTGCAAAAATGCTTCAGGGCCAGGTTGCCGGTGTTACAGTACAATCGTCAGGAGAACCAGGAGGTTTTGTAAATGTAAAAATCAGAGGTATAAATTCATTTACAAACAACAATCCTCTTTTTGTTATTGACGGAATGATCGTTGATAGTCCAAATGATTTTGCGCCTGGTGATATCGAATCGATGCAAGTTCTAAAGGATGCATCCTCGGCTGCTATTTATGGAGTTCAGGGAGCAAACGGAGTTGTAATTATCACGACCAAAAAAGGTAAAAATGGCAAACTTGACATTAAATTCAAATCATTAGTAGGACTTCAGAATGTGGCTAAAAAATGGGACCTGACAGACAGAGTCGGCTATCAGAAAATTACAACTGCTGCCGAATTAAATGCCGGATTAACTGTTGCTCCGGGAAATGACCCAACAAGTCCTTCTTATATAAAAAATGTAAATACAGATTGGCAAAAAGAGGCTTTTCAGACAGGGATTATCCAAAATCAATCGCTTACACTTAATGGCGGAGCTGAGAATTTAGGCTATAATATGAATGTAGATTATTTTAAAAATACAAGCTATTTAAATTCTCCGCAAGATTATGAAAGATTATCGACCAATTTAAATTTATACGGTAAAAAAGGAAAATTTAAATACGGTTCTAAGATAGGTTATACACAATCTGACAAAGAGAATTTCAACGAATATAATGCAGGTCAATCAGCGATTGTTGATTTGCTGGGCGCTATTCCAACAATGCCTGTTTATGATCCAAACAGACTTGGCGGTTACGGTGGTACAGATGTTTTAACGCAAAGAGCCATTTCGATGAATGTAATTGGGTTTAATAATTTAATAACGAATAACGGAAAAAGAAATCGTTTCATTGGAGATATCTGGGGAGAACTTGAAATCGTTAAAGGACTTAAATATAAACTAGATGTAAGTTATGATAGATTAGATTGGCAAAACAGAAAATTTAATCCACCAAGCAATCTAGGATGGTACTATATTACAACGAATGAGAAAGCTGCATTAGATCTTGAAACCGGAAATCAGACCAGAACATTCCTGAATAATTTATTGACATATGAAGTTTCACTTGGTAAACATAAAATTGATGCGCTAGCGGGGTGGATTCAGGAGAAAAAGGATTTTTATAAACTATGGAATAAAGGTGTTGGCTATACGCCGGGAGAGATCAGTCAACTTCAATATGCTGATTCAAGAGATGGAGGAGAATATAAAAGTACGATTACGAATATTTCGTATTTAAGCCGATTAAATTATTCTTATGATGATCGTTATTTTATTACCGGAAACTTCAGACAAGATAAAACATCACTTTTTAGTGAAGAGAATAATACAGGTAATTTCTACTCTTTTTCAGGAGCGTGGAAATTGAGTAACGAAAAGTTTATTCACTTACCGGAATGGTGGAATACAATTAAACTTAGAGGAGGTTATGGTATTTTAGGAAATAATACGATTGGAGTATATGCGTATTCACCAACTATTAATGCTTTTGCAGGATATGATTTTAACAATGCATTAGCACCTGGAACTACGGTAGTAAGCGCAATTGATCCGGATGTGCACTGGGAAGAAACTTCGACTTCGAATGTTGCTCTTGAGTTAGGATTCTTTAATAACGATTTACAAATTACGGCGGAATATTATCAAAAAAAATCTACGGATTTATTAATTGGAGTTCCGTTGCCTTTTTCAACAGGAGCATTTCCGGCAAACGTAGTAACAAATGCAGGAGCAGTTAAAAACAGTGGTTTAGAATTTTCAGCAAGTTATAACAATAACCATCATAAATTTAAATATAGCGTTTCGGCCAATGTAGGAACTTTAAAAAATGAGGTTTTACAAATTGGCCGTGACGGAAATCCAATTTACGGGGCAGCTTCAAAAACAGAAGTAGGAAGATCTATTGGTGAACTTTTTGCTTATGAAACGGCAGGGATTTTTCAGAATGCTGCAGATTTAGCTGCGTCACCAACGCAAACTAATGCAGGTATTGGAGATATTAAGTTCAAAGATGTAAATGGCGATGGTAAAATTACAGATGCAGACAGAACTTTTCAGGGAGTTGCGATTCCAAAATACAGTTACGGATTTAATTTTAGTGCTAATTATAAAAACTTCGACTTTTCGATGTTTTGGCAAGGAAGCGGTGGAAACAAGGTGTTCAATGGATTGTACCGCAATTTAATGACAGAACAATACGGAAACAGCAGTGTTGATGCATTGAATTACTGGACTCCAACAAATACAAATACAGATGTACCACGTCCGATCATTGGAGATCCAAATGCAAATTCAAGAGACTCTAACAGATTTATTGAAAGTGGCGATTATATCAAATTGCAAACATTGGAAATAGGATATTTAATCCCTGTTCCTAAAGACACTTTTATTCAAAAAGCGAAGATATTTATCAACGGACAAAATTTATTAATTATTAGTAAATACAAAGGCTACGATCCGGATTTTAATTACAATGACGGATTATTTTCCAGAGGATACGATGCGGGATCTTTCCCTAATCCAAGAACAATTTCTATGGGTGTTGAAGTAAATTTTTAAACTAGCCTAATCAATTAAAAACGTATTAAAATGAAATATAAAATATTTAACTATATAACGGTTTTCTTTTCAGTAACTGTGCTAACAACAAGTTGCGTTGATAATGAAGACTTACTTCAGGTTGATCCTAATGTTGAAACAGCAGGCTCATTCTGGAAAACAGATGAGGATGCGGTTGCAGGTATAAACGCTGTTTATAGTAGTTTAATAACGGATGGTACTTATATGCGAAGTACCCCTTTATTATTAGATGCAAGATCTGATGATGCCCGCACGAATAGTCCTTGGGGATCGATGTATAATGCAGGCAGATTCAATTCAAATGTAGCTGATGCTTCCATATATGGCTGGGCTTACGAAACCTATTATCAGGGAATTTACCGTGCGAATCAAGTTTTGGCAAATGTTCCAAATATCGCAATGACTAATGCAGCGCTAAAAAACAGAATTTTAGGGCAGGCTTATTTTTTGAGAGGACTTTACTTATTTCATGCAGTAAACATGTTTAAAAACGTGCCGGTTCCAAGAAACATTGCAGTAAAATATCCACAGAAAACAGAAGCAGAAGGTTGGGCACAAGTCATTGCAGATTTTACAGCTGCGGCGGAGTTATTACCTGCTTCATACGCTAGTGTTTCAGGTTTAGATAGCGGGGAGGCAGGACGCGCAACAAAAGGGGCGGCTCTGGGGTATCTGGGAAAAGCGTATTTGTTTACTAAGGATTTTGATAAAGCCAAAGCTACTTTCAAACAAGTTATAGACTTAGGCGTTTATTCCTTAGTATCAAACTATCGCGATAATTTTACAACTGCTAATGAAAATAATTCAGAGTCACTTTTTGAAGTACAAATGAGCAGAGAGGCCGGAGGCGTTGCATTAGGCTGGGGAGGTATTCCAGCTTCAAATTGGGGGAAAACTTCAGCGCGCGCTATCACTTATGCACCAAGAGGTTTTGGATGGACGGATGTGCAGCCTTCGCATGCATTATTCAACGAATTTCATGATGAGAAAACCCAATCAGGAGATCTGGATCCTCGTTTAGATGCCACTATATTTTACAATAAACCAGGCGGGATGAAATTGTATGGACAAGATTTTGCAACGTACTACGCAAAAAGCCCTGCTGATTTGAATGATATATTCTGTAGAAAATATCAAAATTCAGATGGAGAATTTGAAAGCGAAATGGATTGGCGTTCAGGTATTAATGAACGTTTATTAAGATATGCCGATATCCTTTTAATGTATGCCGAGACTTTAAATGAAACTGGTGATACTCCTGGGGCATACGGATATATTCAAATGGTAAGAAACAGAGTTGGTTTACCAAATTTAGCCACTACAAAACCAGGAATGTCACAAGCTCAAATGAGAGAACAAATAGGGCACGAAAGATTCCTGGAGTTCCCACTTGAAGGACACCGTTTTGATGATATTCGTCGTTGGGGATGGTTGCAGGATGCTACAAAATTAGCTTGGTTAAGATCCAGGGATGCTGAGTTTAATTCGTATACAGCGGGAAGAGAATTTTATCCAATTCCGCAATTAGAAATGGATAACAATCCCGGAACAATACAGAATGATAGTTATTAAAGTTTTCAGTCGCAGTCACAGTTTGTAGTCACATTCTACACTGAAAAACTGAAAACTGAGACTGCAAACTGCAACTAAGAATACTAATATCATGTAGAGACCTAAAAATTTTTACATGATATTATCTTAAAAATATAGAATGAGATTTTAAGAGATAATTATTAACACAAAGACTAAAAATTATAACAAATGAAAACAATTACAAGTTTGGTTTTATTAGCAGTATTATTAGTAAGTTGTCAAAATGAAGATGTCATAATCCCTTCCAATGAGGATGCAGCCGCAATTGCAGCAACTCAAAATTCTCAAACAAAAAATCTAACAGAAAAAACAGTTACCGGAACAGTTCCGTCACACGATCCAAGCACAATTGTAAAAAGCGGAGTCAATTATTATGTCTTTACAACAGGCGATAATATCCCAATGACCTACTCTACAAACTTAACAACCTGGACTTGGGGAGCATCAGTATTTACTTCTACACCAAGTTGGATCACAGGATATGTTCCCGGTTTTGTAAAAACATTTTGGGCGCCGGATGTAGCCTGGTTCAACAATCGATGGAACATGTATTATTCCTGTTCTACTTTTGGTTCAGCCACATCAGCAATTGGTTTGGTAACTGCTCCGGCCATCAGTGCTTCAGCAGGAACAACCTGGACAGACAGAGGCGTTGTTGTTTCGTCGTCTTCGGCTTCAGATGTAAATGCAATTGACCCTTCAATATTAGTAGACGGAAGCAACGTTTATATGGCTTACGGTTCCTGGCATGCCGGAATTGGAGTTATTCAAATTAATCCATCGACAGGAAAAACAACAGGAAGCAGAACCATTGTAGCAGGCGGAAGCAGCGCCAGTTGGGAAGCTCCTTGTTTAATCAAAGAAGGAAGTTATTACTACATGTTCGTTAACCGAGGCAATTGCTGTAATGGAGTAAACAGTACCTATTATATTGTAGTAGGTCGTTCGACAAGTCCGTTTGGACCATTTGTAGACAAAAACGGAACAGCACTGACAAGTGGCGGTGGAACAACAGTTTTGGCTACACAAGGAAACTATATAGGACCAGGACATTTATCCAGAATTGTAGGAACCCAAAAAGGATCTGTTCATTATTATGACGGAGCCGATAGCGGAAATCCAAAGCTCGAAATCGTCTATTTTACATGGTCATCAGGATGGCCAACACTTTCGTATTAAAAACACTATTTAGAGGAAAGTTTCATATCGCTTTCCTCTTTATAACTTATAAATAAAACTATGAAAAAAGCACTTTTAATCACATTTCTTTTTACCATTTGCAATCAGGTAAGTTTCGCTCAAAACCAAGCCACAGTGGTTACAATCAAAAATACGGCGGATGCTCCAACCATAGATAAAAATATTTACGGACATTTTGCAGAGCATTTAGGGCGTTCTATTTATGGAGGTTTCTTTGTGGGAGATACATCTAAAATTCCGAATACAAAAGGAGTTAGAAATGATATTATTAAAGCTTTGAAAGAATTGAAAATCCCAAATTTAAGATGGCCCGGAGGATGTTTTGCCGATACGTACCACTGGAAAGACGGAATTGGACCACAACCGGAAAGACCAACAATTGTAAACAAATGGTGGGGAGGAACAACAGAAGACAACAGTTTTGGAACGCACGATTTTCTGAATATGTGTGAATTGCTTGGTGCAGAACCGTATTTATCAGGAAACGTAGGCAGCGGAACCGTTCAGGAATTGGCAGATTGGGTTCAGTATACCAACTTTAGCGGAAAAAGCCCAATGAGCGATTTGCGTAAAAAAAACGGAAGAACAGAACCTTGGAAAGTGAAATTCTGGGGAATTGGAAACGAAGCCTGGGGATGCGGAGGAAATATGACTGCAGAATATTATGCTAATGAATACCGCAAATATGCCACCTTCATGTCAGATTGGGAAAACACAGGCGGAATCACCCGTATCGCATCAGGATCAAACAGTGCTGATTATAACTGGACAGAAGTTTTAATGAAAAACATTCCAATCAATATGTTAGGCGGATTAGGTGTTCATCATTATGCCGTAATCAATTGGGGTAAAAAAGGCGATGGCGTAAACTTTACAGAAGACGGCTATTTTCATACCATTCAATCGGCTTTAAAAATGGAAGAATTGGTGACCAAACATTCAGCCATTATGGACAAATATGATCCGGAGAAAAAGGTAGCCATGATCGTTGACGAATGGGGAGCTTGGTACGAAGTAGAGAAAGGAACAAATCCTGGTTTTTTGTACCAACAAAATACCATGAGAGATGCGGTTTTAGCCGGAGCAACATTGAACATTTTCAACAATCATGCTGACAGAGTTCGTATGGCAAACTTAGCGCAATGTGTCAATGTTTTGCAAGCTGTAATCCTTACAGATAAAGCAAAAATGATTACAACGCCAACGTATCATGTCATGAAATTATACAGCGTTCATCAGGATGCCAAATTATTACCAATAAGTTTTCAATCACCATTATACACTTTCAACGGAGAATCACTTCCGGCAGTTTCGGCTTCGGCATCAAAAGACAAAAGCGGAGCAGTTCATATTTCATTAGTAAATGTGGATGCAAAGAATAAAAATAAAATAGAAATTGATGTAAATGAACTTGGTGTAAAAAACTTCACAGGAATCATTTTAACATCGGCAAAATTACAAGATTACAATTCATTCGATACGCCAAACAAAATTGTACCAACAGTTTTTAAAGGTTTCGAAAACAAAAAAGGAAAACTTGAAATCACAATTCCTCCTTTCTCCGTAGTAGTTTTAGAAGGAAAATAAAAAGCTAAAAAATGAAAAAATCAAATTCCATTTTAGAAATAGTTTCATATATAGGAGGGCTCTTTTTAATTGCAGTTGCATTGACAAGATGTTCAAGTGATGATCCTACAAAAGATCCTGATCCGGTTGTTGAGCCACCTGTTGTAGTAGTTCCGCCTGCTTTTCCCGGACCAACTTACGCAGATAATTATACCGCAATCTCAAGTTGGGGAAGTAAAGCACAATGGAATTTAGCCAACGTGCACGATCCAACAGTAGAAAAATGTGGTGAATACTATTATATGTATCAAACCGATGCTTCTTATGGAAATGCAACTGACGGACACGGTCATTTCTTTTACAGAAGATCAAAAGATTTAATCAATTGGGAATTTATGGGATCATCCATGACCGAAGCTCCGGCTTGGGTAAAAGATTCCCTAAACAATAAAAGAGCCAGAATGTCTCCTGCATTGCCCGCCATTACAAACCCTAATTATGGATATTGGGCACCTTGTGTTCGCAAAGTGGGTAATATCTACAGAATGTATTACAGCATCGTAGTAACAAACCCAATTGTGGGAACAGACACCAATACTTCCTGGACAGAACGTGCTTTTATTGGCTTAGCCGAGACAGATGATTTGGCTTCCAATAATTGGATAGACAAGGGAATGGTAGTTTGCTCAGAACCTGACGGTGTAAAAAGTTACGTTCGAAACGGAGGAAACGATTGGGATGCTTATTTTAAATTCAACGCCATCGATCCAAGTTTTATACAAACTCCTGAAGGCGATCAGTATTTAATTTACGGTTCATGGCATTCCGGAATCGCAGCCTTAAAACTGAATCCAACAACGGGAAAGCCGGATAAATTAAAAACAATTGACGATTACGGAACACGTATTGCAGGACGCGGAAATGTAAATTCAAACCGTTGGCAAGCACTCGAAGGACCCGAAATTATCTACAATCCGGAGACTCAATATTATTATTTATTTCTGGCTTATGACGAATTATCTGTTGCCTATAATACACGTGTAGCTCGTTCAAAAAGCATTTTAGGACCTTATCAAACCATTAGCGGAAGCAGCATTACATCAGGAGCAGATTGTTTCCCAATGTTGACACATCCTTATTCTTTTAAAAATCATACAGGCTGGGTAGGAATCTCACATTGTGGAATCTTCCAAAATCCTGATACCAAACAATGGTATTATGCATCACAAGCGCGTTTGCCCGAAGGAGTTCCGGGAATTGCAGTTTCGAATGCTGTAATGATGGGACACGTTCGAGGTATTCAATGGACAGAAGATGGTTGGCCGGTTGTAGAAGCAGAACGTTATGCCGGAGTTCCGGCAACAACAATTACAGAAGCTAGTTTTGTGGGAACTTGGGAACAAATAACAATGAATTATCAATACAAAGTCATTCAGAAAGCCGTTACGGTTTATTTAACTGCCGATAAAAAAGTAAGCGGAGATGTTACAGGTGCTTGGTCGTATGACAGCTCCAAAAAGATCCTAACCGTAAACGGAGTAAAATGCAATGTATCTGATGCCTGGGATTGGGAACTGGCCACCAGAAAAGTGACTTTGAGTTATTCCGGTTTAACATCAGCAGGATTACCGGTTTGGGGCAAGAAAATGAATTAAGAAAATTCCAATTTTTTAAATCCCAAATTCCAACATTCAATAATAGCCACAGATTTCAAGAAAGTAGTTTAGGGTATTAAAAGCTCCAGCGGAGCGTAATATTTATAGCGAATATAATAGGTTGTTTCTATTAGCTCCAGCGGAGCGATATATAAGTTTTTCTCAAGAATTGCAAATATGTCACCCCGACGGGACTTATTTATCATGACTTAAAAAATAAAAATCTGCGTGAAAAAATAATGTGTAAATAAATCATAATGAAAAATACAATTACAAGCCTGTCGCTTTTAGTTTTGCTTGCCTGCTTTCCAGTAGTTCAGGCACAATCTAATAAAACTCAAATCGATCCCAAAAAATTCAATAACCCGATCATCAAAGATCAATACACAGGCGATCCTGCGGCATTGGTTTACAAAGACAAAGTTTATTTATACGCTGGTCATGACGAAGCGCCAAACGATTTCAACTTCTATAAAATGAACGAATGGGTAGTCTATTCTTCATCAGATATGAAAAAATGGGAATCGCATCCGGTGCCTTTAAAAGCATCTGATTTTGCATGGGCAAAAGGTGACGCATGGGCTTCGCAAGTAATTGAAAGAAACGGAAAATTCTATTGGTATGTAACGGTTGAGCATGGTTCAGTACCCGGAAAAGCCATTGGAATTGCAGTTTCGGATAGTCCAACAGGGCCTTTTAAAGATGCTTTAGGAAAAGCCTTGATTACAAATGACATGACCAAATTTGCCAATATAAGCTGGGACGATATCGATCCAACGGTTTATATCGATACCGATGGACAAGCCTATTTGTTTTGGGGAAATACCGCGTGTCATTACGCAAAATTAAAAGACAATATGCTGGAATTAGACGGGGCAATTCAGCACATCGATCTACCTCACTTTACCGAAGCGCCTTGGATTCACAAACATAAAGACTGGTATTATTTATCATACGCTTATGAGTTTCCTGAAAAAATAGCTTATGCGATGAGTAAATCCATTAATGGTCCGTGGGAATTTAAAGGAATCTTGAATGAATTAGCAGGAAACAGCAACACTAATCATCAAGCAATTATAGATTTTAAAGGACAATCGTATTTTATTTATCACAATGGAGCGTCAATTCCAAACGGAGGAAGTTTCAGAAGATCTGTTTGTGTCGATAAATTGTATTACAATAAAGATGGAACAATGAAACGAGTAGTGATGACTTCTGAAGGAATTCAGTAAATAGTTTTCAGTCGCAGTTTTCAGAATAGAAAAAGTTTTCAGTCGCAGTTTCCAGTTTTCTTATATGATTTAAAAAGTTTCAAGTCAGCGCAAAATTTAAATTTACTTATATCACTTATATGGTTTATAAAAACATAAAACAGACATTTTTTATTCTAATCTTATTGATTGGTTCACTCTCATTTGCGCAGGAAATAGTAGTGCACGATCCTGTTGTCATCAAACAAAAAGACACTTACTATTTGTATTGTACCGGTAACGGAATCAGTGTTTTCAGTTCTAAAGATTTAAAAAACTGGAATCCCGAGCCACAAGTTTTCAAAGACAAACCAGTTTGGGCAGATGGCGTTGCAGCCGATTTCAAAAATCACATTTGGGCACCGGATATTTCGTTACACAACAAGGTTTATTATCTGTATTATTCCGTTTCGGCTTTCGCCAAAAATACATCGGCGATTGGCGTGGCGACCAATATAACTTTAGATCCAAAAGATAAAAATTACAAATGGGTCGATCAGGGAATTGTGATTCAATCGCAACCCAATCGTGATATGTGGAATGCCATCGATCCTAATTTAATCTTCGACGAAAACAATACACCGTGGTTATCATTCGGTTCTTTTTGGGAAGGATTGAAATTGGTAAAACTAAATCCGGATTTAAAATCAATCGCACAGCCACAAGAATGGCATACGATTGCAAAACGCAAAAGAACCTTCGAATTAGCGGATTCAGATCCGGGCGATGGCGCAATTGAAGCTCCTTTTATCTTCAGGAAAAACGGCTATTATTATCAATTTATTTCTTGGGATTTATGCTGTCGCGGAGAAAAAAGCACCTATAAAGTCGTTGTTGGAAGATCTAAAAACGTAACAGGACCTTATGTCGATAAAAATGGAAAATCACTAAACGAAGGCGGAGGAAGTATTGTAGTTCAGGGTGATGAAAATTACTTTGGCGTAGGCCATAACAGCGCTTATACATTTGATGGAAAAGATTATATTTTTTACCACGCTTACGAAAAGAAAACCAATGGAGTGCCAAGATTAATAGTTAAAGAAATGGTTTGGGACAATGATTTATGGCCCGTTTTAAAATAGAATAACAATATAATGAAAAAATATACTTTTCCAATTTTAACGATTTTTCTATCGCTTATAATTTTTGTTTCCTGTAAAGAAACGAAGAATGATGTAGTGCAATCGAGCAAAACTTCAGCATTAAAAGCGGGTTACGAAATTGAACCGGTCAACATTCAAAATGTAAAACTGACAGATTCTTTTTGGTTGCCGATTATTAAAAGAGTGCAGGAAATTACGATTGCATACGCCATTCAGAAATGTAATGAAGAAGGGAGATTCGAGAATTTTTTAATCGCAGGAAAACAAAAAACAGGAGAAGTCAGAGGGGAAATGCCTTTTGACGATACGGATGTTTACAAGATTATCGAAGGAGCATCGAATACTTTGATCAGTGCGCCAAACCCAAAACTTGAAAAAGTATTGGATTCCTTAATTGCCATTGTAAAAATTGGTCAGGAAAAAGACGGTTACCTAACAACCTGGAGAACTATAAATCCGGCAAAACCACCAGCGCCGTGGGTTCCCGTAATCGAGGGAAAACGTTGGGAATCATTACAAATCAGTCACGAATGCTATAATTCAGGACATTTGATTGAAGCTGCCGTCGTGCATTATGAAGCAACCGGAAAAAGAAATTTCCTTGACATTGCGATCAAAAATGCAGATTTATTAGTAAAAACTTTTGGCGACAAACCAGGTCAGGTAAAAGGCGTTCCAGGGCATCAGATTGTAGAAACGGGCTTGATCAAATTATACCAAATTACAGGAAAAGAAGACTATCTAAAACTGGCGAAATACTTTTTGGACAATCGCGGAAATCCAAACAATCACAAATTATATGGCGAATATGCACAAGATCATATTCCGGTCGTACAACAGAATGAAGTGGTTGGTCATGCCGTAAGAGCCGTTTATATGTATGCAGGAATGACAGATATCGCCGCCATGACAAAAGACCAGGGATATACCGATGCCGTAAATAAGTTATGGGATAATATGGTCAACAAAAAAATGTACATCACAGGCGGAATTGGTTCAAGACATGACGGAGAAGCTTTTGGAGAAAATTATGAATTGCCAAATTTAACCGCTTACAACGAAACCTGCGCTGCCATTGGAGATGTATATTGGAATCACAGATTACATAATTTAACGGGTAAATCACAATATTTTGATGTGATCGAAAGAACGATGTACAACGGATTAATCTCTGGAATTTCATTAAACGGAAAACAATTTTTCTATCCAAATGCCTTAGAATCTGATGGTGTTTTTAAATCAAACAGAGGATCTTGCACACGTCAGGCTTGGTTTGACTGTTCTTGCTGTCCAACGAATTTAATTCGATTTGTGCCATCGATTCCGGGATTGATTTATTCAAAATCAAAAGATGCATTATATGTGAATTTATACGCTTCAAACAACGCCTCTTTCACTTTAGGAAAAACCGATTTAGAGATTTCACAACAAACAGGATATCCCTGGAATGGAAAAGTAGTAATCTCGGTTAACCCGAAAAAAGAAAGCCAATTCACGATCAAATTGAGAGTTCCGGGTTGGGCAAGAAATGAAGTTTTGCCGGGCGATTTATACACTTATAAAAAAGCTTCTACTCAAAAAGTATCAATTAATCTGAACGGAGAAACATTGGCGATTCAGCCACAAGACGGTTATCTCACCATTACCAGAAATTGGAAAAAAGGTGATAAAATCAATCTTAATTTCCAAATGGAAGTTCAGGAAGTAGAAACAAACGCGAAAGTAGAATCTAATAAAAACAAAGTCTCTTTAGAATACGGACCGATCGTTTACGCCGTAGAAGAAATCGACAACAAAACCAATTTTGATAAAATAGATGTAGCCGCCAAAGATACTTTCACAGTAAAAAAAGAACCGAATTTATTGCAAGGCGTAAACGTCATCGAAAATTCAAAATTCAAAGCAATACCTTATTACAGCTGGTCGAATAGAGGTGTTGGAAAAATGAAAGTTTGGTTGGATTATAAGAATTGAGATTAAAGAGAATAGAACAAAGAAAATGGAACAAAGAGGCAAGAAGAAAGATAATACCGTAGATAATAGGATTAAAAAAGATTTAAAAAAGTTCCGGAGGAACGATTTATATTGTAGAGACGGATTTCAATCCGTCAGGCACAATCAGAATAAAGAATTAAAAAGATTAAAAAAAATCTGCTCAGATCTGCAAAAATCTGCGTGAAACAAAAATAAAAATCCGTTTTTATCCGCGTTTTCACTTTAGTGAATCAGTATAATCCGCGTGCCATTAAAACACAAACAAAATAAAAATGAAGTCCAATTTAATTACCAAAATTACCCTTTGTGGTTTATTGCTGAATGGCTTTTATGCTTCGGCACAAAAAAATAACCTTCAGGTAGACGCTGCAAAATCAGTTACCAAAATTCAGCCAACGATGTATGGAGTCTTTTTTGAAGATATCAATTTTGCTGCCGATGGAGGTTTGTATGCCGAAATGATCAAAAACAGATCATTCGAATTCGAAACGCCTATGATGGGATGGAACGAACCCAACAGCGACCGCCACAAATTAAACCTTCAATCCGGAATCGCCAATATTATTCAGTATTCGCAAAAAGGAACCAATCATAATTATTGCCGTGTTACAATCAACGATGCAAACGGTTATGAAATGATCAACGAAGGTTTCAGAGGAATGGGAATCAAGAAAGATTTGAAATATAATTTATCCTTGAAAGCTTCAAAAATTTCAGGAGATATTTCTAAGATAAAAATCCAATTCATTGATAAAAACAAAAAGGTTTTAGGAGAAACTTCAATCACGCCAACATCAAAAGAATGGACAAATTATACTGCACAATTAACCGCAACTGCAACCGAAGCAAAAGCACAAATCAGAATCACTTTTCAAGGAAGCGGAGTTATTGATTTAGATGCTATTTCGTTATTTCCGGAAGATACCTGGAAAGGCAGAAAAAACGGAATGCGTGCTGATTTAGTACAATTATTATACGATTTGAAACCAGGATTTTTACGTTTTCCGGGCGGATGTATTGTAGAAGGAAAAACACTGGCGTTGCGTTACCAATGGAAAAAATCAATTGGAAATGTAGAAGACAGAGAAACGATGATCAACCGTTGGAATACCGAGTTTGCACATAAATTGGCGCCGGATTATTTCCAGAGTTTTGGTTTAGGATTCTTCGAATATTTCCAACTTTCAGAAGATATTGGAGCTGCGCCGTTACCTATTTTAAGCTGCGGAATGGCGTGTCAATTCAACACAGGAGAATTGGTTCCAATGGATCAAATCGATCCTTATGTACAAGATGCTTTAGACTTAATTGAATTTGCAAATGGCGATCAAACTACTGCCTGGGGGAAAGTCAGAGCTGATATGGGACATCCAAAACCATTCAACTTAAAACATATCGGAGTTGGAAATGAGCAATGGGGACCTGATTATATCGAGCGTTTCAAAGTGTTTCAAAAAGCCATCAAAGCAAAATATCCAAACATCATAATCGTTTCCGGAACTGGACCTTATCCTGATGGAGATTATTTTGATTACGGTATGACCGAACTTAAAAAACTGAACGCAGAAATCGTTGATGAACATTATTATAAAGATCCGGCATGGTTTCGTAAAAATGTAACACGTTACGATAATTACGATCGTAAAGGACCAAAGATTTTTGCAGGAGAATATGCAGCGCAAAGTGTAGCAATTGCAAGTCCGGACAATAAAAATAACTGGGAATGTGCTTTCTCTGAAGCGGCTTTTATGACGGGAATGGAACGTAATGCTGAGGTAGTGCACCTGACTTCTTACGCACCACTTTTGGCTCATGTTGAAGGATGGCAATGGACACCGGACATGATTTGGTTCAACAATTTGCAATCTTATGGAACGCCCAATTATTATGTTCAGAAATTATTCTCTAACAATAAAGGAACTGATTTAATCAATATTACAAAAGACGGAAAAGCAGTTACAGGACAAAACGATTTGTTTGCATCAGCAGTAAAAGATATTGACTCTAAGGAAGTAATCCTGAAAATTGTAAATGCTTCTGCATCGGCACAAAATGCTTCAATTGATGTAAAAGGAGCCAAATTAAATTCAAAAGGAACAGCGATAACTTTAAAAGGAGACGGAATAAATGATGAAAATTCTTTTGAGTCTCCAATCAAAATTAGCCCAAAAGAAACTGAGTTTAAGGTAAACGGAAGTAAAGTGCAGTATGATTTTCCGGCATACTCAGTTACCGTTTTGAAGATAAAGATGAAATAATCGCAACATAATAAATGTAAAATCAACGTTTGTTTTCTGTTTTGATGCTAAAGCGCTGTTTTGATGCATTATTTGTAAAAATTACAACAGCTGTTTTTGTTAAGTGTTTTTTATACACTTATAAAATAATTATATTTATATTTGTCATTATTAAAAAATGAATTCAATGAAAAATTACGTTATAGGATTGGACTACGGAACAGATTCTGTTCGGGCGATGCTAATAGATACTGAAAATGGGCAAGAGCTGGCATCAAATGTTTCTCATTATAAAAGATGGAAAAACAAGCAATATTGTGACGCATCTATAAATCAATTTCGTCAACATCCATTAGATCATATTGAAGGATTAGAAATCACGATTCAAACCGTTATAAAAGAAAGTAAAGTTGATCCTTCACAAGTACGCGGAATTTGCATTGATACGACCGGATCTTCTCCAGTTCCTGTTACGAAAGACGGAATTCCGTTGGCCTTAACAAAAGATTTTGAGGAAAATCCAAATGCGATGATGGTATTGTGGAAGGACCATACATCCATAAATGAAGCAAACGAGATCAACGAATTGGCAGTAAGCTGGGGCGGAAAAAACGTAACCAAATATGTAGGCGGGATTTATTCATCAGAATGGTTTTGGGCAAAAATCTTGCACATTGCCAGAGAAGATGAAGCCGTTCGAAATGCAGCGCACACCTGGATGGAGCATTGCGATTTAATGACTTATTTATTAATTGAAGATAAAGATTTAAAAACCTTTAAAAGAAGCCGTTGCGCCGCGGGTCACAAAGCAATGTGGCACGAAGACTGGAATGGTTTGCCACCAGTAGAATTTTTAGGAAAACTGCATCCATATTTAGCAACACTTCGTGGGAATTTATATGATGAAACGTATACCTCTGATGTTGTTGCCGGAAATTTAAGCAAAGAATGGGCAGATCGTTTAGGACTTTCTTCAGAGACAGTTGTAGCCGTGGGAACTTTTGATGCACATTCAGGAGCTGTTGGAGCAAAAATTGGCGAGAATACTTTGGTTCGCGTTATGGGAACTTCAACCTGCGATATTTTGGTTGGTTCTTATGATGAAGTTGGTACAAAAACGGTTCGTGGAATCTGCGGACAAGTGGACGGATCTGTAATTCCCGGATTTATTGGTTTAGAAGCCGGACAATCTGCTTTTGGAGATTTATTGGCTTGGTACAAAGAATTATTGCTTTGGCCAACAGATCATTTATTGACTGCTTCAACAGTTTTAAATGATGCTCAAAAAGAACAATTAAGAGAAGAATTCAGCGATAAATTAATTGTAGAATTAACGAAAGAAGCGGAGAAAATTCCGGTTTCAGATTCTCTTCCAATTGCATTGGACTGGATCAACGGACGCAGAACTCCAGATGCAAACCAAGAATTAAAAAGCGCAATTTCGAATTTATCATTAGGAACAAAAGCACCACATATTTTTAAAGCTTTAGTAAATGCTATCTGTTTTGGAGCAAAGAAAATTGTAGATCGTTTTGAAGAAGAAGGAGTAAAAATTGACAGCGTTATCGGGATTGGTGGTGTTGCCAGAAAATCACCTTTTATCATGCAGACTTTGGCTAACGTTTTAAACAAGCCAATTAAAATTGCAGCTTCAGATCAGACTCCAGCTTTAGGAGCAGCGATTTATGCAGCAGTTGCAGCCGGAATTTACCCTAATGTAATTGAAGCAAGCCAAAAAATAGGAAGTGATTTTGACGGAGAATATTTTCCTCAATTAGATAAAGTAGCAGCATATCACAAATTATTGCTGGCGTACGATCAGTTAAGTGCTTTTGAAGATCCAACCATAAAAATAGCAAAACATGAGTTCTCTTTATAAAGATTTAAAACAAGAATGTTACGAAGCCAATATGCAATTAAACGCATTGAATTTGGTTGTGTATACTTTTGGGAATGTAAGTGCGGTTGATAGAAAAAATGGTGTTTTTGCTATAAAACCAAGCGGTGTTCCGTACGAAGATTTAAAACCGGAAGATATCGTAATTGTCGATTTTGATAATAATATTATCGAAGGTTCTATGCGTCCGTCTTCAGACACTAAAACGCATGCTTATTTATATAAAAACTGGCCAAATATTGGAGGCGTTGCACACACACACGCAACGTATTCAGTTGCCTGGTCGCAATCGCAACGAGATATTCCAATCTTTGGGACCACGCATGCCGATCATTTAACAGCTGATATTCCGTGTGCGCCACCGATGGCAGATTCACTTATCGAAGGAAACTACGAACACAATACAGGAATCCAGATTTTGGATTGTTTTAAAGAAAAAAATCTTTCGTACGAAGAAGTAGAAATGGTTTTAATTGGAAATCACGGTCCATTTGCCTGGGGGAAAAATGCAGCAAAAGCAGTGTACAACAGTAAAGTTTTAGAAGTCGTTGCCGAAATGGCTTATCTGACTTTACAAATAAACCCAAACGCACCAAGATTAAAAGATTCCTTAATAAAGAAACATTACAATCGTAAACACGGAAAAGACTCGTATTACGGACAGTAAGGAATTTTGTTTCAGGTTTCAGGTTTTTCTTTGTTTCAAGTTGTTGGAACGTGAAACCCGAAACGGGAAACAAAGAAAAACTTGAAATAACAATAACAAAAAGATAAATAACAAAGATTTTCGACATTTCAAAACTTGACTCGAGAGCTCTGCTCGAACAGGCGAAGCAAACTTGAAACAAAGAAAACCTGAAACAAAAAATTAACAATTCAAGATTTACAGATTCCAACAACTTGAAACTTGAAACAAAATAAACAAATAAAGACAATGATAGATATATCTCAAAAAGAAGTTTGGTTTGTAGTAGGAAGCCAGGAATTATACGGACCGGAAACATTAAAATTAGTGGCAGAACATGCTGCAATTATGGCAAAAGGTTTAGACGCTTCATCGCACATTCCGGTAAGAATTGTTTGCAAAGACACTTTAAAATCGCCTAAGCAAATTCTGGATTTATGTTTAGAAGCAAACTCTGCTAAAAACTGTATTGGTCTTGTTGCCTGGATGCATACGTTCTCTCCGGCTAAAATGTGGATTGGCGGTTTAAGTATTTTAAAGAAACCATTATGCCACTTGCATACACAATACAACGCCGAAATTCCGTGGGGAACAATCGACATGGATTTCATGAATCTGAATCAATCGGCGCATGGAGATCGTGAGTTTGGTTTTATCATGTCCAGAATGCGTAAAAAACGTAAAGTGGTTGTTGGACATTGGGAAGATCCACGTGTTTTAAATAAACTTGGTGTTTGGACAAGAGTAGCTTTGGGTTGGGATGAACTTCAAAACTTAAAAGTAGCCCGTATTGGAGACAATATGCGTGAAGTTGCCGTAACGGAAGGTGATAAAGTTGAAGCTCAGATTCGTTTCGGAATGTCTGTTAACGGTTATGATTCATCAGATGTTACCAAACATATCGAGAAAGTTACAGAGCAACAATTAAATGATTTATTGGCAGTTTACGAATCTTCTTATTCTTTAACCGATTCATTAAAAGAAGGCGGAGCGCAAAGAAGTTCATTAGTAGAAGCAGCAAAAATAGAATTAGGTTTAAGAGCTTTCCTTGAAGAAGGAGGTTTTGGAGCCTTTACAGATACGTTTGAAAATCTTGGAGTTTGGAAACAATTGCCAGGAATTGCAACACAAAGATTAATGGCCGACGGTTATGGTTTTGGTGGCGAAGGCGACTGGAAGACAGCAGCAATGGTTCGTGCATTAAAAGTTATGAACGTTGGTCTTGAAGGAGGAACGTCTTTCATGGAAGATTACACCTATCATTTTACACCACAAAAATCGTATGTTTTAGGATCTCACATGTTAGAAATTTGCCCGTCTATTGCAGAGGCAAAACCTTCATGCGAAGTACATCCGTTAGGAATTGGCGGAAAAGAAGATCCTGCACGTTTGGTGTTTAATTCGCCTGCCGGAGCAGCAATCAATGTTTCTTTGGTAGATATGGGGAACCGTTTCCGTTTGATCGTGAATGAAGTTGAAGCAATAAAACCTTTAGCAGATTTACCAAAATTGCCGGTAGCCAGAGTTTTATGGGATTGTAAACCAAACCTTGATATCGCAGCAACAGCATGGATTTTAGCAGGAGGAGCACATCACACCGTTTACAGTCAGGCCATCACAACAGAATATATGGAAGATTTCGCGGATATCGCAGGAATCGAATTATTGGTTATTGATGAGAAAACTACCGTTAGAGACTTCAAAGATAAGATTAATGCTAATGAAGCTTATTATCATTTGTTTCAACACGGTCTTTAATTTTTTAAAGTTGCTAAGATTCTGAGTTGCTAAGGTTCTAAGTTTTTTTATTACTTTTAAATTTTTCACATTTTACTTTTTACAATATTTAAAACTATTATTTATGAATGTATTAAAACGCTGTGTTTTTGGAATTAGCTTGTTGAGTTTGGCAGCAATTTCAGTTCAATGCAAAAACGATAAAAAAATGGATGCTACAACAGTTTCTTCAGATGAAAAAGTGACAGTTACAATCGAAAAATCTGCTTACGGAACTACTGCCAAGGGAGAAAAAGTCGACAGTTATAAACTGAAAAACCAAAATGGGATGGAAGTTGACATCATCACTTTTGGAGGAAGAATTACAGATTTGAAGGTGCCTAATAAAGAAGGAGTTTCTGAAAATGTAGTAATTGGATTTAATTCTTTGGCACAATACGAGAAAGAAAATCCATTCTTTGGAGCTTTGATCGGAAGATATGGAAACAGAATTGCGAAAGGAAAGTTTACATTAGATGAAAAACAATATCAGTTAGCAATCAATAATGCACCAAATGCGTTGCATGGCGGACCGCAAGGATATTTTAATGTTGTATGGAAAGCTGAAGAAGCAAAATCCGGAGCAGAAGCTACATTAAAATTATCTTATTTAAGCAAAGATATGGAAGAAGGTTATCCGGGAAACTTACAAGTTTTTGTAACCTATACATTAACAAATGACAATCAGTTAGAAGTTCTTTACGAAGCAACAACAGATAAGAAAACGGTTGTGAATTTGACTCAGCATTCGTATTTTAATTTATCAGGAGATTTTACAAAAACAATCTTAGATCACGAATTGACTTTAAATGCTGATAAATTAGTTCCGGTTGATGCAACTCTTATTCCAACAGGAAAATTAGAAGATGTTGCCAATACACCTTTCGATTTTAGAAAAGCAAAATTAATTGGAAAAGACATCGAGGTTAAAAACGAACAATTAGAAAGAGGAAAAGGATACGACCATTGCTGGGTATTGAACAATCCTGAAAAAGGAAAAACAATCATCGCAAAAGTATACCACGCAGCAAGCGGTAGAGTTTTGGAAATGACAACAGATGAACCTGGAATTCAGTTTTACTCCGGAAATTTCCTTGACGGAACTTTACCAACTCCCAAAGGTGGAATGTACGGTCATAGAACGGGTCTTTGTTTAGAAACAGAACATTATCCGGATTCTCCAAATCAGAAAAACTTCCCAACAACGGTTTTAAACCCGGGAGAAAATTATAAAACTAAAACTACTTTTAAATTCTCAGTAAAGAAATAGTTTTAGAATTTGTTTAATAGTTCAGTAATTCTCTAAGAAACCTCGAAAGTTATGCTTTCGGGGTTTTTTATGGGATAAGTTTGCCACGAATTTTACGAATTAGCACGAATTTTTGTCATTTCGACGAAGGAGAAATCACACTAGTTGCTCGATAAAGATTGAAGGCTTTTTTGTGCGGAGTTTCGTGTGTGATTTCTCCTTCGTCGAAATGACAAGATTGTGTTTAAACTTTGCGCCTCTGCGCCTTTGCGCGATTAATTCATTTGCAATGTATAAAAATCTTAATTTAGCTAAAGCAAACAAAATGTAAATGAAACACCTATTCAAAGCAGAAGTAAAATGGACTTCCAATCAAGATGCAATAGATTCAGCAAAGAGATTTTACAGTAAAAGTCATCAAATTAAAATCGAAGGAAAACCAATTTTAAATGTTTCAGCAGCAAAAGCATTCAAAGGTGATCCGGAATTATACAATCCCGAAGATTTGTTGTTGAGCAGTTTGGTTTCGTGTCACATGATGTCCTATTTATATGTCTGCTCTCAGAACGGAATAGAAGTTCTCGAATACTCAGACCATGCCGAAGCAACATTAGAAGTTTCTCCTGACGGAAGCGGGCGTTTTATAGAAGTTCGATTAAATCCGAAAGTTAAGATTTCAAATCATGATAAAGTTGAGTTAGCAATAGAACTTCATAAAAAGGCAAATCAATTATGCTTTATTGCTAATTCGTGCAATTTTCCTGTTTCGCACAATGCAAATTGTGAAATATAAATTAAATTCCAAAACAAAAAAAATCCAAATTCCAATAGATAGCTAACATCATTGGAATTTGGAATTTTAAAATATTGGAATTTATATCTTAACCACAAACCCACCAGTAGGTTTCATTTTTACGGTCAGTTTTTGATTTTTAGAAATAGATTCTTGTTTAAAACCTTTTTCATCTTCCAGAATAATAAATCCTTTTTGATTCTTTACAAAAGACAAATCAAGTTCAATTTCCTTTGGAGAATTTTCTCCATTAATTCCCACAATATGCCAGGTGTTTCCGCTTCTTCTCGCCATTACAATATATTTCCCCGGAAAACCTGCAATGAATTTTGAGTCGTCCCAATTCGTTGGAATATCTTTTAAATAATCAACAACATAAGCAGGCATTTTGGCCATTCCTTCTGGGATTTCAGCAATATGCTGAATACCCGATAAGAACAAAACCGGCAAAGCCAATTCAAAAGCTGGAGTTGTTTTTCGATTGATATTCGGAATCTTATCTAATGCCATTGGAGTGAAATCCATTGGATCAAAAACATTTCTGGCAAAGGGCAACATGGTACAATGACTTGGCTCTAAATCGGCAATTTTTTGGTCGAATGTAATATATTCATATCCTTTCACAGCTTCTGTAGTCAGTAAATTTGGATACGTACGTTGCCATCCGCGCGGTAAAGTTGCACCATGAAGATTAATCATCAATTTATAATCGGCAGCATCTTTTAGCATATCATGATAATACGCAATCATCGATTGTCCGTCGCCGCCAAAGAAGTCAACCTTAATTCCCGCAATACCTAAATCGTTCATTCTTTTAAACTCAAAAGCCCTAGCTTCATGCGTCAATAATTTATTCTTTGGATGATATTCGGTACTATTCCATGAACCCGATGAATTGTACCAAACCAATAATTTTACATTTTTAGTTTTTCCAAAAGCCACTAATTCCTTCATTTTTTCGTCACCGATTCTCGTATCCCAATCCGCATCAATGAGGCAATACGGCCAGTTCATTTTCGATGCATATTCAATAAACTGATGCGTGGTTTCATAGTTTACAGAATCGTCTTTTAATAACACCCAGCTCCATGACGAAAGTCCGCTTTTGATAAAAGAAGTATCCATTTTTATAGCAGGATCAGCTAAGTCAGTTCCTAAAGTGCTTTCTGTAATTGTGTTTAATGAACCAATTGTAATAATGCGCCAAGGAGTAATCCAGGGCAATTGAGATTCCGGATTCAAAGCGCCATTTGGGAAAATTTCTTCCTTTTGAGGAAAAGTCACCTGCATTGCTTTTGCACTTTCGTTATAAACCAATCGTGTTCCGCAATATTTATTGTGTAAGCCAGTTTCGGTAATCAAAACCCAATTGTTATTCGTTTCAAAGAGAGCCGGATAAACCCAGCCTTCGCCAAATGCAGGTTTTGTGTTCAAAGGCACGCCCATTGCATAATGTTCTTCGTAAGCAGGATTCGTTTCTTTCCAGCCTGTTTTAGCTTTCGACATGGGTTGCAACCAGGCTTTCGCCGAAGTATCAAAATTATAAGTTGTTTTTTCTTCAACGATTCTTTTCAATTCTTTTGAAGTTGAAGGAAAGTTGTATCGAAGTGCAACGCCATCTTTTGAAAGTTTGAAAATAATTTCCATTGATTCACCTTTAGTATTTTGAAGGCTTACTATATATTGATTTGCTGAATAAGAAATATCTTTTCGTTTTCCCTGAAGCATCGAGTAGTGGTCAGTTACTTTTTTAGCGTCAGAGATTTTAATCACCTTTAAATCAGAATAGAAATTAGCGTCTTCGCGGATAATTCCCAATTCAGAAGCATTTAGGACGGGTTTTCCATTATAAGAAATGGAATAGGTTGGAGTATTTTTCGCATTCATATCGAAGTCTACTTTTATAGTCTTCTCAGAATTTGTGAAAAATGAATTTGGTTTTTTTTGAGCAAAGGAATTGGTAAATATTCCAAAAATGGTTAGTAATAATAGTTTTTTCATAGTTAAGTGTTTGTTTTACACTTACAAACATAGCGAAATTATTTTAATATAAAATGCTTGATTCGAATAATTTAGTGGGTTTTGGAATAGAAGGGAATATTGTCTTATTGTAGTATTTGATCTGTGATGGAAAGCGAATTATTGTGAAAAAGATGATTGTGAAAAAAGTTAATAAAAAAGGTTGTGAAGACAGTTTTAAAAAATGTGAGATTAGTGAAGTTGTAAAAAAAGCCATTGATGAAGCTTTAGAAGATGTTGCAAATGGAAGAGTTCATACTCATGAAGATGTTATGGAAGAAACTAAAAAAAAGTTTCGTCATTTATTTAATAGATAGGATTGAATTGTAAAATTTATTCGTTGATTATGGTTTTCCGTATTAGCATAATAGTTTTATTGGTGTTATTTGTTTGTAATACATAGACTTAAGGTGAGTTTTGTAGAAAACAACATTTAATTTAAAATATTTATTATGGAACAAATCCAAGCAATTAAACCAGGTCCGAAGCCTAACAAACCAGATGGGAAGCCAGATGAAAGAAGACGAGTTAATCCACCAAATCAGCCAAAGCATCCTGACTTGAAACCTCATATCCATAAGCCAAAGGATTAAGAGGCCTAACGTTAGAATAAAGAGAGATAATCTAAAACTGTCGGATCAAACGCAAAAGTTGGGGATTACGCAAAAAGATTGCATAATCTGAATAAGAAAAAATCTACTTTTCGTACTCCTCTAAATTGACTTCTAAATGCTTTTACTTTGGCA
>NZ_JAMZNK010000080.1 GCF_027980145.1 Flavobacterium azizsancarii
AAGTTTATAGAAGACCATTTTAGCCCAAATTTACATTTTTCAAGAAACACTCTGTAAATCTACTAGTATAATAAAAGAAAGAGGTCGTCTTTTCAGACAACCTCTTTTTATAAAAAGATTTATTACTCCTCTAATTTGTTTTTTAAATTCTCGAGACCTTTTTGCAAATCGTTACCAATCATATGATCCATTTTCATCATTGGTAACATGATATTCATAGGGTAGGGAATAACCCCGTTAATTCCCCATTTTACTTTTGTCTGATTTCCTGCAACAGCTTCTGTAGATATAAATCCCACTGCGGTATCCTCCATAGGTTTCTTGAAACGCAATGCAAAGTCAATACGTTTTCCTTGAGTTATTTTTGTAATTTCCTGCTCACCTACACCAACTTCTTTTACATCGCTTTCCCAAGTTGATTTTGAACCAACAGCTCCATCAGTTCCTGTATAAGTAGTTTTTATCTTAGGGTCAAGGTTTGCCCAAACGCTGAACTCATTCTGGTTTTTTAAATTTCTAACATAATTAAAAACGGTGTCAACAGGCCTATTAATTATAATTTCCCTTTCGACGGCATAATTTTTCGGCATACAATAAGCCGCAATTAATACGATTGCCAAAACTAGAATCAGGATCGCAAGAATTTTTTTGATAATTCCCATAATTAGTGGTTTTAAGGTTATTAATTGGTTTTTTTTGGATAGATATCTTTATAACTTACTCATTTAAAGGTTGTTTAATTTTAAGTAAAGTTAAAGAACTAATGTTTTGAATTTGCGGAATCTAAAACTTTTTGAAGATTTTTTCTATTAATTTTCATTTTTACTGTAACATTTTTGAAACATCAGCGTCTATACTATAGAAGCTTTAAATGAGATAACATAAATTTTTAGTTTCGTATGACATTTGTTATTAGAATGTTAAGAATTAGTTAAAACACAGTACCTTGTTATGCATAATACATGAAATAGAATTACATTTACTTAGAATTTAAAAATCATCATTAATCAATCAACATTAACAATCAATCATCATGAAAAAATCAGTAATTTATTTAGGAGTAGCTTTAGTAGCATTTGCAAATGTTTCAATGGCTTCAAATCAAACATCATTTGTACAACCACAAATGGAAATTGTAAATAGTTTTTCAACTCCTCTAAATGTAGCAGTTGGAAAAGGAGATCTTGAATTTGTTAAAAAACTTATTGAATACGGAGCAAATGTAAACGAGATATCAGAAGATCTATCGCCTTTGATGATCGCAGCCCGTTACAATAAAGTAGACATTCTAAGAGTTTTATTAGCAAATGGAGCAAGTGCATCTGTTAGAAATGAAAAAGGTTTTACAGCTTTAAAATACGCACAATTATCAAATGCAACAGAAGCTATTGCCATTTTGAAAGATTTAAAATAAACGTTTAAATCGAGTTTTGAGTTAGTATAATGAAAACGGCCTTTCTTGAGCAGGGGTCGTTTTTTCATTTCTAGTTATACCATTACTTTGTATTTGGCATATTATATCCGTTTGGATCTGGGATTAAATTAAAAAAAGCACCATTAATAATAATGATGCTTTTTTCGTTAAAACCTAATCAAATTAATTTAACCAATTAATCTATCTTCAATATCTTTATTCAATCGGAACATCTTTTTTTCTGTTGAACACCCAGAATATAATTGGGAAAACCAAAAGCGTTAAAATTGTTGCCGTAATTAATCCTCCAATAATAACGATCGCCAGTGGTTTTTGCGACTCAGAACCAATACCTGTAGAAATTGCAGCAGGCATTAAACCTATCGATGCCATAAGTGCCGTCATAACTACCGCTCTTGTTCTGGCTTTTACTCCTCTAAATATCGACTCTTCGAGTGTGAATTTTTCTTTTAAGTTATGATGGAATTCGGATATCAGAATAACTCCGTTCTGTATACATATCCCAAGTAAAGCAATAAAACCAACACCAGCCGAAATTCCAAAATTCATTCCGGTAAGATGTAAAGCAATAATTCCACCAATGATTGCAAAAGGAACGTTTGCCAAAACAAGCAATGAATCTTTTATGTTTCCAAAAAGTATAAATAGTAAAACAAATATCCCAATTAAGCTTATCGGTACAACTTGTGCCAAACGCGCACTGGCACGAACCTGATTTTCAAACTCACCTGTCCAGCCCACAGTATATCCTGTTGGAAGTTTCATTTTGGCAACTTTTGCCTGCGCTTCTGCAATTGTGCTTCCTAAATCACGATCACGAACAGAGAATTTTACCCCAATAAAACGTTTCGTATTATCCCTATATATAAAAGCTGGCCCCGTGATGGTTTTTAAATCTGAAATTTCCTTTAACGGAATCTTAATTCCGCTAATAGTTGGTACTTTTAGTTCAGCAATATCATTTTCATCTTTACGATATTCTTTAGAAAAACGAACTCTGACATCGAATTTTTTATCGTCTTCATATTTTTCAGTTGCTGTTTTTCCTCCAAAGGCAAGTTCTAAAACAGCTTGTGCATCACTTAATGTTACTCCGTAAGCAGCCATTTTATCCCTGTCAAGTACAACACTAATTTCTGGTTGACCAACATTTCTTAGTATTCCCGCATCTTTTATACCCGGAATATTCTTTATTTGTGCTAGAACTTCATTTGATAATTCGTCTAATTTATCCAGATCATCACCATAGATTTTTACCGCATTTGAAGCTTTAAAACCTGCCACTGATTCAGCAACGTTATCAATTACAGGCTGCGAATAATTATAAGTAATTCCCTGATGAACTTTTAATTTTTCGTCCATTTCGTTAATTAAGTCATCCATGCTTATTTTTCGTTTCCATTCAGATTTTGGTTTCAGGTCAACCTGAAGCTGTATAAATCCAAAACCATTAGGATCCGTTCCGTCATTACTCCTTCCGGTTTGTGATAAAACATTTTTTACTTCAGGAAAGCTTTCCAAATCTTTTCGAATCGTTGCAGCGGTTTTTACACTTTCAGGCAATGATGTACTCATTGGCAGCTCAGCTGTAACCCACAATGCTCCTTCATTTAACTGAGGCAAAAACTCTGTTCCTAAAAATGTAGCAGAAAAAAAGACCGCTACCAAAAGTGCCATTGATCCAATAAGCGTTTGTACTTTATGCTTAAATGTCCAGGCGAAGCCACTGCTAACAATGCGATCCCAGAAATTAACAAACGGATTGTGTTTTTCTTTTACGTTTTTATTTAAAAGAATATGTGATAAAACAGGAACCAATGTCAAAGTAAAAAGTAATGCGCCCATTAATGCAAAACCTAAAGTATAGGCTAGGGGAGAGAACATTTTTCCTTCTACTTTCTGGAATGAGAATATTGGCAGTAAAGCAGTAATAATGATTAATTTAGAAAAGAATATGGCTTTACCCATTTCAGCTCCTGTTTTTTTAATCAAACTTCCTTTGGCAATTTTATTAAAAGCCGTCATTCCTAATTGATGTGCCCTGCGGTCTAATACCACAAACAATCCTTCGACCATAACAACTGCACCATCAATAATAATCCCGAAATCGACCGCACCTAAACTTAGCAAGTTGGCACTCATCCCCATCATTTTTAAACATAAAAAGGCGAATAATAACGATAGCGGAATAACAATCGAAACCGTAAAAGTCGTCCTCCAGTCTGCCATAAAAAGAAATACAACGCAGGTAACCAGAATAATTCCTTCAAATAAATTGTGCATTACCGTTTCTGTCGTGAAATTCATTAAATTATCACGATCGTAAAAAGTCACTAATTTGATATCTTTTGGAAGAACGTTATCATTCAGATCTTGTATTTTCGCTTTGATTAATGCCAAAGTTTCCTGAGGATTTTCACCTTTTCGCATTACAATAATACCTTCAACAACATCATCATTATTACCTAAACCAGTTTGTCCAACTCTTGGCATGGCACTTTCATAAACAGTAGCTAAATTTTTGACTAAAATTGGATTCCCATTAGCATCGTCGACAATAATATTCTCGATATCCTGAATCGATTTCAGAAGTCCAACTCCGCGAACAACAAAAGCCTGACCATTTTTTTCGATAATATCCCCACCCACATTCAGGTTTCCTCCATTTACAGCATTATATACCTGAAGCGGCGTAATATTATATTTTGCTAATTTTATAGGATCAACACCTACTTCATACGTTTTAGTTTGTCCCCCAAACACATTCAAATCCGCAACACCGGGAACTGAACGAAGCTGCTTGTCGATTACCCAGTTTTGATAGGTCAATAATTCTCTACTATCCCTGCTGTCACTTTTTACAATATATCTGAAAATTTCACCAGTAGGTCCGTAAGGCGGCTGAACATCCGGTTCTACATCATCCGGAAGCGAAACATTTTTTAATAAATTATTCACCTGAAGACGCGCAAACTGATCGTCGACACCATCATCAAAAATAATTTTGATTACTGATAAACCAAACATTGTAATACTACGAACACTCGTCTTTTTTTGTACCGAGTTCATAGAAATCTCGATAGGCGAGGTTACAAAACGCTCTACCTCCTCGGCACTTTTACCGTTCCATTGCGTAATGATAATGATTTGAGTATTCGTTACATCCGGAAATGCATCAATAGGCATGTTTTTGAAAGAAATAAACCCCGCAACTGCCAATAATCCCACCCAAAAAAAGGTAAATGCTTTATTCTTAAGTGAGAAAGCAATAATATTTCTTATGAATTTGTTCATTTTAAAAAGTATTTTTAATGATGAATTTTTATTTTTTAATTTATTAGAACATAAATGCCCTTATTGTATTGTCTTCTAGAACTCTGTATGAAAACGTAATGCTAAAAACTGTATTGGACCTCTGTCTTTGTTATAAGCCGGATTCATGGCAAATTGATAATCTGGTGAAAGTGTGATATGTGTATTTGGGATTAAAAACGAATAAAAGATTTCGACAATCTGTTCTATCCCATAGTTTAAAGTTCCGTCACCAATCATAAAACCATTTCCTCCCAATTTTTGATATTGTTCATGTGGTCTGGATAATCCGTTTGCAACCACTGCAATACCTGCAAAATCATTCTCACGGTTCCACATTTTACCCTTCAAATTAATACCAAGTTGAGCAGATCTGTCAATTTCTGTAAATGCCCATGTTTCATTTTTACCATCATTATAACTCATTCTGGCAAAAAGCCCCCAATTATCCCCATGAGTATAATCCATATTTAAGCCAATACCATATTTAGTACGGCCATATTGCCTTGTACTTTTAATATCCGGAATTGTTGTAAAATTTGAATTAGCTTCATCATAATTTCCCATTCCTGCCACATTTCTAAAGCCCAGCAATTTAATAGTACTGGTATCATTATTTTTAAAAACCACTTTCTTTTCAATCTCTATGTTTACAGCATTAGAATCTTTAAAGCTAAATTCAACATTTGGACCATTCGCATAAGTTGGCAAAGCACTTAATGAAGCCCTGATTTGCCAGGTGTCAAATTGATAATTTACATATAATCCATCTGTATATCCTCGAGTGTTTGCAGCATAATCCCAAGCCCCATGTGTCATTAAAGCCCAATTCAAAAACTGTGTCCTTGGATCATGAGAATATGTATTGTTGTCGAAATAATCTGATAATCCAAATTTACCAAACACCAATTGTAAGGATCTGTCATTCTTAAATTGAAATTTTTGTTCCAAAAGCATTCTTGCTACATAAACAACAGGTTTAGTATCTCCTATTCTAAAAGTTTCCCCGTTAGGAAAACCACCTAATCCTCTGGCTTGAGATAAACCCTGTCCTCCTGACATTTCAGGATTAAAAGTTACTGTAGCACCTTTCCAGAGAGGAACGTCTAAATACAAAGTTGAGGTTAATGATAAAGCACTTTCTTCTTTAGGATTCATACTATTTGTTCCTGAGTATTTGGCCTGAAAATCCGGATGATATTGATATATAGACGTCATTTGAAATTTCAGGCTATATTTTCGTATCGAATCTGTTTCTTGTGAAAATAATAGCGCTGAAAAAAGCAACGTTGCAAAACTCAATATATATACAGATTTCCGCATTTAATTTAATTATTCGTTTAAAGCACGATAAATAAATAATTGATTATTAGTAATAACCTTTTCATTTTCTTTTAAACCTTTAGAAACATAAGTTGTATCACCAACCACTCGGTAAACATCTACTTGTCTCGTCTCGATATTATTACGATCCTTAAAAATCATTACAAAATTTTTGCTTTTGTCAAAAACAATCGACTTACTAGGTACGGCTATCATAGAATTGCCTTCGCTATAAGATAATTTTATGTTGGCATTCATATCTGGTTTTAACATATAACCGGGATTCTGCAATTTTATACGGGCCTGCATTGCTTTTGTCTCGGGATCAATAACGTTAAAGATCTTATCTACTTTTCCTTTAAAAACCTTATCAGGATAACTTAATGTCGTAACATCAGCATCAATACCCAATTTTACCTTATTGATATCAATTTCGTTAATATTGGCTAATGCCCAAACTTCACTAATCTCTGCGATATCAAAAATATTTTCAGAACGGTCATTTCTTAAAAGCATGTCCTGATTGATACTTTTTTGAATGATAAACCCGCTAATAGGAGCGGTTACTTCATAAATAGAACCTGCTTTGATGTTGTAAATTTTATATGTTTCCTGTACTTTACTTAATTGGGATTGTGCTTTGTTTACTTCTGATTTTGCCTGAAGAACGTCGCTTTCTGAATTTAGTTTGCCATCAAATAATTCCTGAGCAACTTTCAAATGGTTTTTCGCAACCAGTAAATCATTTTTAGCATCGATAGATTGTTTTTCGAAATCTGCAATATCGGTACTTTTTATAGTAGCTAGCACTTGGCCTTTACGCACATAATCTCCAAGTTCAACATTTACTTTAATCACATTTCCTCCAACAAGCGGATAAACATCAATCATCTTATTGTTATCAGCAGTGATTTTTCCGTAAAAACTCAATACATTTTTTACAGGCAGGGTTTCTGCCACGGCTGTTGTCGTTGTTTTTAGCATCGCATCACTTAAGGCAAAAGAGGTATTAGTATCCGGATTATCAACTTCCTTTTTGCAGCTTGCGATTGATAAACTCACAAGAGCAATTCCTATAATTATTTTATATTTCATTTTATTTAGTTTTAGAATAAGTCTTTGTTGATTGTACTATTTAACTCTTCGCCTGAAAGCATTACTTTTTTCTTTAATTCATTTATCTGAATAGAAGCCTGATTGTAACTTTCCATAAAATCAGTAAATTCTAATAAACTTATATTTCGTTTCTGGAAGTTCGTAAGGATTCCGTTGTAAACCGCTTCAAAGTCAGAATTGACAGTAGGTTTTATCACAACATAGTTTTTGCGGGATTCGTCCCATTTGTTCCATGCTGCAGTAATCTCCGTTTGCAATTGCAAGTCAAAATTTTGTTTTTCAATTTTCGATTGTTCTAAAATCGTTTGTGCGTATTTGATATTTCCCTTGTTTTTATTCCAAAGAGGCAACGGAATTCCAAGTGTTAAATTAGCCTCCTTATTAAAAGCACCACTTCGCTGGTCATAATTGGCACCAACGGTGATATCAGGAATAGAAAGTGATTTTTGCCATTTTACGTTAATTTCGTTTGCTTCGATATCCTTTTGTTTTGCCAGATAATCAGGGCGATTAGCAAGTGCTTCATCTTGAAAAGTTTTAAGATCAAACGGGATTGTAACGATGTATTTATTAAACTCTTCTTTTGAAACTTCCGGGACTATATTATCGGTAGAATTCAGTAATAATTTTAAATTCGCCTGTTCTTCAATGTTTTCATTCACAACTTCCATACGCTCATTTTTAAAATTTAAATACAACGATTGTAAACGAACAAGATCTCTCAAGGGAATATTGCCTTTTTGCACCTGAACAGAATATGAGTTGATCAAATCTTCTATATGAGCAAGTTGATTATCTGTAGTTTCAAGACTTTTTTTGTTGTAGAATACAGTAAAAAAACTTTTTCGCAATTGTAGTTTCAAGGTTCTCAATAAATCATTGAATTGCAGCTCTGCTAACTTTTCATTAGTTTGAGCAAGCTTAATTTCATTGCGTTTTTTTCCGCCTAAATAAATTAATTGCTCGATACCAAATGCTTTTTGCCCCTGTTTTCCAATATCAAAATATTGATTTCTTTCTGGGTTGTACGCATTTAATTCAGCAGTAAGCGAAGGGTTGTCCCAAATTCGGGCTTGAATTGTTAATGCCTTAGATGCATCGATATTGTATTGCGATGCCAACAGAAAGAGATTGTTTTTTAAAAATTGGCTTTCACAGTCTTGAAGGGTAACTGTTTTTTGAGCCAAAACTACAGGACCGAGGAGTACAAGTAGGAATGCACAGAGTTTTCTCATTGTATCATTTTTATTTTATACAAATATGCTATCACCAGACTTTAAGACTCCTTAAAATCTACCTTAAAAATACCTTAAAATAATTTATAAATGAAAAAATAATTGAAATAAATTCGTGTTAATGTTTGGAACACTGTAAGTTATTGATGCATTATGAAGTGTTAGAATGCGCTGAACAATACGTAATCCAAGTCCAAACCCTGAAGTTCCCTTAGAATTTAGACCTCGCATAAAAGGCTGGAAAAGATTTTTTTGCTCAGTTTCATTTAAGGTTGTTCCAGTATTTAAAACAGAGACGATCAAAGTATCATCTTTAGTACTGATAATTACCTTAGCTTGCTGATTATGCGAATAAACACAAGCATTTTTTAAAACATTGCTTATCGCAATTTCCAATAAGCTTTTGTTGCCCGTTATTTCTAAGGCAGTATATAAGCTTTCGCTTTCTTCCATTTCAAAAAGAATAACAAATTCAGGAAAGCTTTTCTTTAAATTTTCTATGGCCGAAAACAGAATCTCATCCATACGATGAACTTCACTAGCCTCCTGTTTTTTGTTGTCTATTTTAGATAAAATTAATAACGAATTAATTAATGCAGTTAATTGATTGACATCAGACAAGATATTAGTCAGGAAGCTTTTTCTCTCAATACTAGTTTTACTGTCTGCAATAACATTCTCTATTTGCGAGGTAATCCTCGACAATGGAGTTCTTAATTCATGAGAAGCATTTGCGGTAAATTCTTTTTGCCTCTGATAGGAAATTTCAATTCTATCCATCATAAAATTGAATTCATTGGCAATTAAATCGATTTCATCTTTATTACTTTTAGATTCCACACGAGTATCAAGATTATTCTCGTTTATGTTTTTTATTTTTTGATGAAAGGTATTTAGCGGATTCATTAATTTTTTTACCGTAATAGAGGTTACAACCCAGCAAATACAGGTAAAAAAAATATAAGACACTATTAAGGTATATCTTAGAAAAAGCAGTCTTCGTTGTCCAAAATTATCAGTTGCGGATATTAAGGCATAAAAATCCCTGTCGTGTGTATCATAGAAAACACCATAAACTTCATAATTTCCCTGCTGTTTAAAAAAAGTCTTGTGTTTTTTTAAATATTTTAAATCCTCAATAGACCATTTAATTTTTGCATCATCAATACTGCTATAAATAAGTTTATAGTTAGAATCAAAAACCAATGTTTTTTCATCATATAATTTATTAATCGAGTTTTGATCAATCATCTTTAAAAGCTGATTGTCAACTTCCTTAACATTTACGAGAAGTTTAATGTTCGAAAGTGCTTTTATTTCCAGACGATCACGAAATTCGTCCTTCCTGAAATTAGAATACAAAACAAATATCAAAGTAGAAGCCAATCCAAAAAGGACTGTAAATAACAAGCTGACTAAAAGTGATATTCGGTTTTTTAATGTCATTCGCGATCGCTCAGATAATATCCATAACCAATTTTAGTTCGAATAAGTTTAGTTTCGTGTTCTTTATCTATTTTTTTTCTTAGAAAATTGATATAAACCTCAATTGTATTCTGATTCGTTTCAATATGATAATCCCAAAGTTTTTCAGCAATAAATTGTTTAGACAAGATCTTTCCTTTTGCCTGAGCTAAAATTAAAATGAGTTTAAATTCTTTTGGAGTAAGTTTGATTTCTTCACCAGAGCGAAAGACCTTCATATCATCTTCAATAATTTCTAAGTTATTAATAATGATCTTTTTTTCTGTTTGCTGAGGGATTTCCTTTCGTCTTAAAAGAGAAGAGATCCGGGCGTATAATTCATCAAAATGAAAAGGCTTAACCAGATAATCATCAGCACCATTATCAAAAGAAGCCAGTTTATCTTCTATTTCGCTAAAAGCGGTCAACATAATTATAGGAGTCTTTTTGTCGATTTCGCGAATCCCTTTACAAACCTCTATTCCGTTAGCTCCCGGAACATTGATATCCAGAACGATTAAATCATATTCATAAGGAAAGTATTTTTTCAATAATAAAGAACCATCATAATAAGGGAAACACTCGAACTCTTTTGAAGTAAAGAATGTGGAGATTTCTTTGGATAAAGTAAAATCGTCTTCGAGTAGTAGTATTTTCATTGAGTTGTTTATTTGAAAATTCGGTTATTTATTAAATAACCGAATTTCTACTTTAAGTACGTTCTTATTTAAAATAAGAAAAAGTTTCATTGTTTTCGATTTTCAATAAAGATTCATATATCAATCGAATCACATTTTCGACATCTTCCCTGTGAACCATTTCTACAGTTGTATGCATATAACGCAAAGGCAAAGAAATCAATGCCGATGCTACGCCGCCATTACTGTAAGCGAATGCATCAGTATCAGTTCCTGTTGCGCGCGAAGTTGCATGACGTTGAAACGGAATTTTATTTTCTTCAGCAGTATCGACAATCAAATCGCGAAGTCTGTTCTGAACAGCCGGTGCGTAAGCAATAACCGGACCTTTTCCCATTTTTAGGTCGCCTTCAACCTTTTTATCAATCATTGGTGTAGTCGTATCATGGCAAACATCAGTCACAATAGCGACATTAGGTTTAATCGTTTGTGCGATCATTTCAGCACCACGAAGACCAATTTCTTCCTGAACCGAGTTGACAATATACAGACCAAACGGAAGTGTTTTTTTATTCTCTTTTAATAAACGGGCAACTTCTGCAATCATAAATCCACCCATTCTGTTATCAATAGCGCGGCAAACAAATTTATTCTCGTTCAAAATCATAAATTCATCAGGATATGTAATCACACAACCTACATGAACGCCCATTTCAAGAACCTGCTCTTTCGTTTCGCAACCTAAATCGATAAAGATATTGCTGATTTTTGGCGCTTCCTCTTTGTCGCGTAAACGGGTATGAATTGCCGGCCATCCAAAAACACCCTTTACAATACCTTTTTTAGTATGAATATGAACCCTTTTCGACGGTGCGATCTGATGATCAGAACCACCATTTCTAATAACGTATAATAAACCGTCATCAGTAATGTAGTTTACATACCATGAAATTTCATCAGCATGACCCTCAATAACCACTTTAAAAGGCGCATCAGGATTAATAACTCCAACAGCCGTTCCGTAAGTGTCTGTAATAAAAGTGTCTACATATGGTTTCAAATAATTCATCCAAAGTTTTTGTCCTTCACTTTCATAACCAGTAGGAGAAGCGTTATTTAGGTAGCTTTCAAGGAAAGCAATCGAGGTATCTTTTAAGATAGATTCTGTGCTCATAAAAATATTTTTTTGCTAATTTATAAATTTGGTATTAGAGTTGTGTATAAATATATAATTTTACACTTAAATTATGATTCAATGAGATTTAGCTATAGTATTTTATTCCTTTTAATGATTTCGTTTGCAAGTCAGGCCCAGGTTAAGCCCAAAGAAAATCAACAAATGGGCTATATATTAACCGAGCGGGATTCTGTTTTAAATGATACTATCGAATTGCCCGAGATTATTATTTCGAAAGAAAAGCTAGATCCCGAAGCACAAAAACAGTTTATGATCCTTCAGAACAGGGTTTACAAAGTATATCCTTATGCAAGATTAGCTGCAGATAGATTAACAGCTTTGAATAGCGGAATGGCGCGTTTGAAAACCAATCGCGAAAAGAAGAAGTATTTTAAGATTGTCGAAGACTATCTTAATAATGAATTCGAAGAAAGACTTAAAAAATTGTCGCGTAAACAAGGGCAAATTTTGGTTAAACTTGTTCACAGGCAAACCGGAATCACTACTTATGAATTAATCAGAACCTTAAAAAGCGGTTTTAAAGCCTTCGTATCCAATACAACAGCCAATTTATTTGACATTAGTTTAAAAACAGAATATAAACCCTATGAATCCAATGAAGATTATCTGATAGAGACAATCCTCATCAGGGCATTTGAATCTGGCCGACTCGCAAATCAGAAAGCTGCAAATCCCGTAAACTACGATGACCTGATGAATCATTGGGAAGCAAAAGCAAAGGCAGTCAATAAAGAATAACGGTTCCTATATATAAGGTACGATTTTGTATTTGCAACCCGACAAGTTAAAAAAAACTTGTCGGGTTTATTATTTATAGCTTAGAAGAGAAGATGGTTTATTCGATTTTATGAATTAGGAGCTTCATCCCGCTATGCATTTCAATCTTTTACTTTTTAAAGAAAAAAGCAAAAGGATTTCTATTTCTATCGGGGCTAGGGCAGTTGTTCTTATTAGAAGTAGTGTATATAGGTATGGGGAGCAAATCCTAGTGTCTTATTCAAAGGTAAAGCAAAAGAATCTTTGAGTCTTCGTGGCATAATGAGGTATATCTGTTAAAAGGAGCTGAAATGAATGGTAGGTAGCTATTATAAAGTAATAGAAAAACCTCGATAATGGAGGTTCTTCAAGTGTTGTTATTATGAAAAGGACAATGTGCTTACGAAAATTCCGATAAAGTCAAAAAAAGGACAATGGTTAAGGTTGGTGTTATCAGAGTGTTAAG
>NZ_JAMZNK010000081.1 GCF_027980145.1 Flavobacterium azizsancarii
GAAAAGATGGAGATACTTATGTAGATAATAGTACAGGAGATGTTTATGTGAAACAGGGAGATACCTGGGTAACTACAGGAAATATCAAAGGACCAAAAGGAGATGATGGAATTGATGGAAAATCAATTACCGGCGGTACCGGAGCACCCGGCGCAACAACTCCAGGAAAAGATGGAGATACTTATGTAGACAATAGTACAGGAGATGTTTATGTGAAACAGGGAGATACCTGGGTAACTACAGGAAATATTAAAGGACCAAAAGGAGATGATGGAAAAGATGGTGCTGATGGAAAATCAATTACCGGCGGTACTGGAGCACCAGGCGCAACAACCCCAGGAAAAGATGGAGATACTTATGTAGATAATAGTACAGGAGATGTTTATGTAAAACAAGGTGATACCTGGGTAACTACAGGAAATATAAAAGGACCAAAAGGAGATGATGGAAAAAATGGTGCTGATGGAAAATCAATTACCGGAGGTACCGGCGCACCCGGAGCAACAACCCCAGGAAAAGATGGAGATACTTATGTAGATAATAGTACAGGAGATGTTTATGTGAAACAAGGTGATACTTGGGTTACTACAGGAAATATTAAAGGACCAAAAGGAGATGATGGAAAAGATGGAAAATCAATTACCGGAGGTACAGGAGCACCCGGCGCAACAACCCCAGGAAAAGACGGAGACACTTATGTAGATAATAGTACAGGATATGTTTATGTAAAACAAGGAGATACCTGGGTAACAACAGGAAATATCAAAGGACCAAAAGGAGATGATGGAAAAGATGGTGCTGATGGAAAATCAATTACCGGAGGTATCGGCGCACCCGGCACTACAACCCCAGGAAAAGACGGAGACACTTATGTAGATAATAGTACAGGAGATGTTTATGTAAAACAAGGTGATACTTGGGTAACAACAGGAAATATTAAAGGACCAAAAGGAGATGATGGAAAAGATGGAGTTCAGGGACCAATTGGTTTAACAGGAAATACAGGTTCGCAAGGAGCAAAAGGAGATACTGGATCGGTAGGTCCACAAGGGACAATTGGAAAGGACGGAGTTCAGGGACCAATTGGTTTAACAGGAAATACAGGTTCGCAAGGAGCAAAAGGTGATACCGGTGCTGCAGGTCCACAAGGTCTAATTGGAAAAGATGGAGTTCAGGGACCAATTGGTTTAACAGGAAATACAGGTTCGCAAGGAGCAAAAGGTGATACTGGTGCTGCAGGTCCACAAGGGCCAATTGGAAAAGATGGACTTCAGGGATTAACAGGAAATACAGGTGCGCAGGGAGCAAAAGGAGATACCGGATCGGTAGGTCCACAAGGTCCAATTGGAAAAGACGGAGTTCAGGGACCAATTGGTTTAACAGGAAATACAGGTTCGCAAGGAGCAAAAGGAGATACCGGATCGGTAGGTCCACAAGGGCCAATTGGAAAAGACGGAGTTCAGGGACCAATTGGATTAACAGGAACTACAGGTTCGCAAGGAGCAAAAGGTGATACTGGTGCCGTAGGATTACAAGGTCCAAAAGGCGATACGGGAGCCTCTACACCTCAAACCATTGTACATTCATTAAGTTCAGTCGGTAACATACTTACCAGTACCGTTAATAGTTTAAGCCCAACAGCTAATATTATTAATAGTAATACTTTACGTCTAAGTGGTAATAATCTTTTTTCAACAGTTAATGGTGTAGAATCAACAGCAGGTTTAGATATTACAACTTTAGAACCTTGGCAAGTACAAGGAGGCGTAACAAAAGCGTCAACTAATGCTCAAAATATTTATCAAACAGGATCAGTAGCCATTGGTGTAAGCGTAATTCCTTCTTTTACAGTAGGAACAGCAACTATTACTCCTAAATTCCATGTAGCAGGCGATATTTCTACGACAGGCAAGATCTGGACAGCTAATAGTGTTTATGCCGATTATGTTTTCGAAAAGTACTTTATAGGCCAGTCAGTAATCAATCCTGAATATGAATTCAGATCATTAAGTTATGTAAAAGAATTCATTAAAGTAAACCACCATTTACCAGGGGTTGCTTCAATAGACGAATTAAGGAAAGCAGAGAACGGTTATACGTTTGATATGACAAAACTATCCATACAAAGTTTAGAGAAAATAGAAGAATTATACTTGCATACTATTGAGCAAAAAGACAAGATAGATCAACAGCAAGCAGAAATAGAAGATCTTAAAAAAGCTTCAAAACTGATCACTGATCGTTTAGAAATGTTAGAAAAGTTGTTGCTTGAGAAATAAATAAAAATGAATTATGGGAGGTATTCCTCCTATAATTCTCATTTACAAAATGATTATCATGAAAAAAATAATTACCATTTCTTTAGTATTTCTTATTGCTGCATTTAAATCAAATGCTCAAACTGGAGTAAATACAAGAAATCCGGATGCTTCTGCAAACATGGAAATATCTTCCAGTAATAAAGGTTTGTTAATCCCTCGTTTAAGTATAGCTGATATAACAGTAAAAACTCCGGTAGCAGTTGCTCCAAAAGATGGTTTATTAATTTATAATACAAATACAGTAACAAAAAAAACATTATTTCATTGGGATGCTTTAGCTAACTCAGGTGCAGGAAACTGGAACTCTCATTTGTTTTTTAAGGAAACACCAAAAACAGCAGTGATTGGTATGGCAGGTTCAAATTTTGCAGCATTAGATAATTTGAATCCAGGAGCGAGCACATTAATTAACAATAGTAATGGTAACACTTTAGTTATTCAAAGCTCAGGTTATATGCCCAATCTTGATGTTGTAAACAACTCAACAAACGGGCTTACAGTCAATTTAGGATCTGGTGTTTATATGATTGAAATTTCTTTTTTAATTACAGCACCTGTGCCAGATTCAGGAAGAGGATCAGTTTTAACCGGGTCGAACTATTATAATATGGGTTATTATACAGATATTAAGACTAGTATAGACGCTACTGGTACTGTAACAAATAGTGCAAGAGTAGAAAGAGCAGTATTGTCTCAGGCCAATCAAAATCATAGAGTAACCTTCAATACTACTTTCACACTACCAGATAATGTGACTAATCCAGTTTCTAGTCTAACAGTAGCACTGGGCAGAAGGTCGGGATCATCACACAATGATTTGGTTTACATTATTCCTAGTGGTTCTTATTATAAATTAACAAAACTGAAATAATGAAAGCAACTATAAAAATATTAATAGTATTGATCATATTTGCAATTCCTGAGCTGAATTTTGCACAAGGAGCAGCAGTTGTTAATGCCCAGACAGGTCATGCTTCAGCGGTTTTAGACCTATCAAACAATACAGCTAAGAGAGCATTTTTACCACCAAGAGTTGTTTTAAGTACTTTGACTGATAAAGTCAATCCAATAACATCTCCTGCTGCCGGGTTAATTGTATATAATATTGGAACAACACAATTACCGGGTTATTATATATTCGATAATGGTGTTTGGAACCTGATGGCAACCAGAGAAAATTCTGTAGTAAATGCTATTTTTACTAAAACACCTTCAGAAGTAAAAACAATATCTACAGCCTATTCTAATGTTACTGGATTTACAAAATTTTTTAATAATTCAGGAATTGGTATTTCAGATGATGAAAACAGTACAATAACATTACAACCAGGTAAATATGTAGCAAATGTTAGTTTTAATATCTCTACAAACGAAACCACAACAAACGGTATTGGTACCACTATTAAAACACAAGCTCACTTTTATTCAGGCAGATTATGGAACGGAAGTAAAATGCTTGGTCCGGAAATTCAATTAAATGAAATTTCAAATACATCAGGAACTAAAAAGCATGCAGTAACATTTGTTTTTTCTTTTGAATTGACCACATCGGACTCTTTTCAATTTCAATTGGCAAGAAGAAATGGCGGAACATATACAGGAACTATAAGTATAGATAATGCATTTATAAATATCGAAAAATCATTACCATGATCAGAACAGTTATAATTTTAGTATTTGGCTTATTTAGTTTTGGTGCATTTGCTCAAACAGGAATTAATACAAGAACGCCAGATGCGTCAGCGGCTTTGGATGTTACGGCCACAGATCGAGGTATAGTGACTCCACAATATACATTAACGAGTTTAACAGATAATGCTATTGCAGTTGCTGCTCCACAGAAAGGTTCCTTAATTTTTAATCTGGGAGGAACTTTTGCCCGGGGATATTATTATTGGGATGGAGAAAAATGGAACAGGATGATTGTAAATAGCGAGATGGATCAAATTTTAAATTTAAAAATTTCAGGGACCTACACGAGCGGTTCAGGAGATTTGTCTAAAGAATTGATACCGGCAGGAACAACGAATAACTTCGTCAGTTTTAGTACTGCCAATGAAACACAGTATATCAATACTCTTGGAAGCGCAAACCCAACAGGTACTGATATTACATTACCGGCTGGAACTTATAAAGTAGATCTGTCTTTTGATTGTTTAGCTCCTGATGCTCCAAATAGTGGCTTTTTAGTTAATCAATCGCATTTGTTTGTATTAGAGGCGGCTATTGTTACCGGAAGTTCTACTGTATCGAGTTTAACAATGTTAACGGATTTAAAAACAGTATCAAGTGTTTCTACTTATGGTGCAAATAGTGTACAAGGATACCGATATTCTTTTGTGTTTCAATTAGCTAGTCAACAAACAGTAAAAGTATTATTGAGACATGGTGCCGGAGCAACAACAAATGCTGCAACAAGAACAAATCAGTCCGGTTTAGTTGTTAATTTTTATAAGATGTTTGAATAGTTATATTAATTACTGGCCATTTGAGCTCAATGTAATTTATAAGTTTTACCTAATAATAGTAGACTATGAAATCAAAAAAACAAAATATTTTTTTAACTCTTTTATCGTTGCTTAGCCTAGGGTTAACAGCGCAGACGATCAATACCGGCGATTTATATATAACGGAAGGTACAATTATGTCTTCCGTTGGAGCCGTCGATAATAAGAGCAGTGGTAATTTATTTAATGACGGAGATTTTTTTGTTTACAGTCATTATAATAATGATGGTCTTGTTACTTTTTCTACAGGTTCAACCAAAGGGATTACCAGAATGAGAGGCCTGTCAGGATCTCAGGAAATTTCAGGTAGCGCTCCTATTGAATGGTATAATGCCGAGTTTAAAAATAGTAATGTACAGCCAGCATTTTATTTATCCAATGAAGTTAATATTTTCGGAAAAGCAGATTTTCAAAAAGGAATAGTCGATGATGACAATTATGGAGGATTATTAGTTTTTGAAAAAGGAGCCGAAGCTACAAATGTCAGTGATAACAGTTTTGTAGACGGTAAAGTACAAAAAAACGGAAAGGATGCATTTATTTATCCAATAGGAGATAAGAATAAATATCGATTTGCAGGTATTTCGGCACCGCAGGAAATCTTAAGCAGTTTTACCGCTAAATATTTTTATGAAAACTCAAATGTGCTTTATCCACACAATGATAAGGCAGAGGGAATACAGATTATAAACAATCAGGAATATTGGACTTTAGATAAAACAGCAGGAAATTCTGATGTTATGCTGACTTTGAGTTGGGATGAAACATCAACTACACCAGCAGATATTTTAGTTTCTCCGCAAAGCGAAATACACATTGTTCGCTGGGATGCATCAAAAAAACTGTGGATCGATGAGGGCGGAATTGTAGATAGTGATAAAAAAACAGTTACTACGCCTATCAATGTTTCAGGTTATAATGTGTTTACAACTGCCAGAGTTGATGGAGGTATCATTTTGGCATGCAGTACTTTGATAGTTCATAATGCAGTATCACCAAATGGAGACAACAAAAATGACTATTTCAAAATTGATGGCTTATCAGAATGTTCTACAGATAATACAGTAGAAATTTATAATCGTTGGGGAGTAAAAGTTTTTGAAACCAATAATTATGACTCTAACGGAAATGTTTTCAAAGGTTTTTCTGAAGGCAGAGTAACCATATCAGGAGATCGGCTTTTACCAACAGGAACATATTTCTATATTTTAAACATCAAATATTCAGGCACTAAATCACAAACGATAAAAAAAGCAGGATATCTGTATTTAAGCAGAGATTAATTTGTTTTGAAAGACTGGAAATTTCAATAAATAATTATAAAAAACCAAAATTTCACAAAAGCATTCCTAATAATGTTACTACTGGATAATGGTAAATTATTAAAAATAAAAACATGAGAATAAATTTTTTGACAATAATTATTATGTTAACAGGGTTTCTATGTACCGCACAACAAGACGCTCAGTTTTCGCAATACATGTACAATACAATAAATATTAATCCGGCTTATGCGGGATCTCGCGGTGCGTTAAGTGTTTTTGGTTTATATCGTACACAATGGGTTGGGCTCGATGGCGCTCCGGAAACAAGTAGTTTTTCAGTCAACTCGCCAATCAATAATAGTAATCTTGGAGTAGGTGTTTCGTTAATCAATGATAAAATTGGGCCCACGAATGAAAATACTTTATCAGCAGATCTTTCTTATACCATACAGACATCAGCAGATTTTAAACTTTCGTTTGGTATAAAAGGTACAGCCAATTTATTCAATTTAGATATCAGTAAGTTAAATCCGGCCGATCAGGGTGATCCACAATTTCAGGACTTAAATAGTAAGTTTTCTCCAAATGTAGGAGCAGGGGTTTATTGGCATTCTAACAAAGCTTATCTAGGTTTATCAGTACCAAACTTCATTGAAACAAATCGTTATAATGATAATGATGTAGCCATTTATAAAGATAAAATCAATTACTATTTAATAGCAGGTTATGTATTCGACTTAGATAAATATCAGTATGTAAAATTCAAACCGGCCCTACTGGCAAAAATGGTAGAAGGAGCTCCATTACAAGTAGATGTTTCGGCAAATTTTATGTTCAACGATAAATTCGTAATTGGTGCTGCTTACAGATGGAGTGCTTCATTGAGCGCCTTGGTTGGATTTCAAATAAGTGACGGACTATATCTGGGATATGCGTATGATCGTGAAACAACACATTTAAATAATTACAATTCAGGATCACATGAGATATTTCTCCGATATGAATTCTTTAAAAATAACGGAAAAATAACAACTCCTCGTTTCTTCTAAAATATTTATTATGAAAAAAATTATACTCCTCTACATAACAATAATAAGTGCTTTTTCAATTAACAGTTATTCACAACAAAAAAAGATTGCTTCAGGTGATAAAAAATACGATGATTACGCCTATATCGATGCGATTAAAACCTATGAGCGTGTAGCCGAAAAAGGATACAAATCTGCAGATATGTTTAAAAAATTGGCCAATTCGTTTTATTTCAATTCTGAATTTGACAAAGCGGCTAAATGGTACGGCGAATTATTTGCGATGAATACCGAAGTTGAACCAGAGTATTATTATCGATACGCACAATCATTAAAATCAACCGGAGAGACAGCCAAAGCGAATCAGATGCTTGATTTATTCAATCAAAAAGTAAAAATAGATACTAGGGGAAAACTATATGAAAGTAATAAAAATTATCTGGATTTAATTAAAGCCAATTCGGGACGTTACAATATTGAAAATGCGGGTATAAACAGCAAATATTCTGATTACGGACCTGCTTTTTATTTAAACAAAATAGTCTTTGCTTCGGCCAGAGATACAGGAAATTTTAATCAGAGAAAACACAAATGGACCGGAGAGAATTTTACTAATTTGTATCAGGCAGATATGGATGAAAATTTGAATCCCGGTACCGTTAAAAAATTCGAATCAAAAATCAATTCTAAATTTCACGAATCGACTCCTGTATTCACAAAAGACGGAAAGACAGTTTATTTTACACGAAATAATTATATTGAAGGTAAAAAAGGAAAAGATGAAAATAAAACTACATTAATAAAAATATACAAAGCCACTCTTGAAAATAACCAATGGAGTAATATAACAGAACTCCCTTTTGATAGTGACAGTTATAGCACGGCACATCCTGCCCTTAGTCCTGATGAGAAAACATTGTATTTTGCATCAGATATGCCAGGGACAATTGGCCAATCGGATATTTATAAAGTATCAATCAACGGCAATGGAGGATATGGATCTCCAGAAAATTTAGGATCAACAATTAATACCGAAGGAAAAGAAACATTTCCGTTTATAACAGATGAAAACGAAATTTATTTTGCCTCAGACGGACATCCCGGACTTGGCGGGTTAGATGTATTTGTTGGCGAAATAACTAAGAATGGAGTAAGTAACATTCAAAATGTAGGAGCTGATATTAATTCGCCAAACGATGATTTTGCTTATATAATAGATACTAAATCAAGAAGAGGTTTTTTTTCCTCAAATAAAAAAGGAGGCCAGGGTTCAGATGATATTTATAAATTTTTAGAAAAAAGAAAACTAAAATGCATTCAGGAATTAAGCGGAGTTATTACAGATGCAGTAACAGGAGCTATTTTACCAGGAGCGAAGGTTTCTCTTTATGACGATCAAATGATATTAAAAGGTTCTACTATTACAGACCAAAAAGGATTCTATATTTTTCCTGTTGAATGCGGGAAGTTTTATAATGTAAGAGCAGAAAAAAGTGATTATACCACAAGAGAAGCTGGTATTACTATTGCATCTGAAAATGGTAAAACTTATTTGCCGATTGCTTTAGATAAATCTGGTTGTCAGGTTACAATAGGGGATGATTTAGGGAAGTGTTTTGGTATTAGTATGATTTATTTTGATCTGGACAAATCTAACATTCGCGCCGAAGCAGCTTTAGATTTAGAAAAAATACTTGACGTATTAAAACAATATCCCACAATGAAATTGGACATTCGTTCGCATACAGACAGTCGTCAAACACATGCGTATAATGAGCAGTTATCAGAAAGAAGAGCTCAATCTACAATACAATGGCTGGTTAAAAATGGTATTGCACCAAACAGGCTAACAGGAAAAGGCTATGGAGAAACTGAGCTTATCAACGGATGTTCAGATGGAGTAGATTGTAGTGAAGAGCAGCATCAAATGAATAGACGAAGCCAATTTATAATTATGGCGTTATAAATATTAAAAAAGCATTTTAATAATTAGTTTAATATTTTTTCTAATTTCTTTATAGTTAAGACCGCTTTTTTAGCGGTCTTATTTGTTTTGTGTTTTTTTTGATAATTAGTAAAATTGAATATTTTCCAGAATCGTATTGCTTGGTATTTATTCATAACAATATATTTAGAAGATATCATTTTCAATCTTTTTACTATAGTTATTCTTATACGGACTATTTTGATCAATTCATTTGAAGTTAAAATGAGAACCAGGTAAGTGGATATGTTTCTGATCGTACGTGAATAAATCAGTTAACAGCTTTTTATGAACGTGAATGTCTAATTAGTAAAAGTTATTTAATAAACGATGTACAAGATTTATAGCATATCATATTAGGTAGAGATTATTTGACACCTATTATATATAGGTGATGTTTGAGTTTAAATAGTCATGTAAAGTTGCTGAAAACACAATTCTTAGAATAAGAATAATGTAAAAAGCATTGATGCGAGGAAAATTCATTCAAAAAGAAAAAAAGGCTAAAGCTTAGTTTTTACATTGTCAGTTTGTTAGGTTTATTTAGGGAAAAATATTCAAAAAAGTGGGCTCAAAAGTATTGTTTATGCAGAAACATTATGTACTTTTGCACCCCGCAAAACAACGGAAGTTCATTGATAGATTGGTTGGAAAATGAGAAGAAAAGGAAATGAAAATTTTCAAAAAAAAAACTTCAAAATTTACTTGCCAGTTGAAAATAAATTTTCTACTTTTGCACCCGCTTTGAGAAACAAGCGAAACACAAAATTAAGAAGACACGTTCGTAGACATATTGAATTGACAGCCGTTTTAACAGAGAT
>NZ_JAMZNK010000082.1 GCF_027980145.1 Flavobacterium azizsancarii
GGTTTCAGGTTTCAGGTTTCAGGTTTCAGGTTTCAGGTTTCAGGTTTCAGGTTTCAGGTTTCAGGTTTCAGGTTTCAGGTTTCAGGTTTCAGGTTTCAGGTTTCAGGTTTCTAACCTTTGTCAAAGTTTTCAACTTTGACAAAGGTTTAAACTTTGACAAAGGTTTAAACTCCGGGATTCAGATTATCATAAAATATTGGCATCGTATCTTGTGTATATATTGTAATCCTGTATTACACCAAACGGTTGAAACCGTTCGCTATATTTACAGCAATCAAAACAATAATTACGAATACTCACATCACGGGACTTCGACTTCGCTCAATCTGACATGCGCAAATAACAAAATGTATTATAAAAAATCCGTAAAATCCGTGTTTTCGCATTAGCGAATCAGTTTCATCAGCGTGCCATACCTCATTTCCAAATTATCTCATTTTTCCTGAACCTCTCAACAAAGCAACTTTGGGCTTTTCAACAAAGTTACTTCTGCCCTTTCTTTAGATCTTTGTACTGTAAAAATGCAATCAATGATACATACAGATCAAAAAGTACTAGTAACTGGCGGAACAGGTTTTCTGGCCATACATAGTATTTTACAATTATTAAATCGTGGTTATGAAGTCAGAACAACCATTCGTTCGTTCAAAAGCCGGAACAAGATTTTTGAAATGCTTAGAAATGGCGGTCTTACAGACTTTAGTAAATTAGATTTCATCGAAGCTGATCTTACCTCTGATAAAAATTGGAATGAAGCTATGATTGATTGCGACTATGTATTGCACATCGCCTCGCCTATATTTTTAAGATTACCCAAAAACGAAGATGAAATGATTCGTCCCGCTGTAGACGGAACTTTACGAGTCTTGAAAGCAGCACGAGAAGCCGGTGTAAAACGTGTGGTAATGACTTCGAACTTTGGTGCTGTTGGATACAGTCATAAAGACAAAAATACCCTTATCACGGAGGAAAGTTGGACAAATCCAGACGAAAAAGGACTTTCGACATATAATAAATCCAAGGTTCTTGCTGAAAAAGCCGCCTGGGAATTTATGAATAATCAAGGAGGAACATTAGAACTTTCGGTCATTAACCCAATGGGAATCTTTGGTCCTGCGCTAAGTGCGGACTTATCAAGCGGTTTCGAAATGCTAAAAAAACTATTAGACGGTTCTATGAAAGCAATTCCTGATATTAGTTTAGGAATCGTCGACGTAAGGGATGTTGCCGAATTACACATTCTCGCAATGGAAAACCCCGAAGCCAAAGGACAACGTTTTCTTGCTTTAGGCGGAGGTACAATGTCATTACTGGAAATTGTTAAACTTATAAAAGTAAAAATGCCATACGCAGCCAGAAAAGCAGCTACAAAATCTTTGCCTACCTTTATAATACGCTTAACAGCATTGTTTAACGATAAGGCAAAAGCCATCTTGCCATTGGTTGGTATTTATCGCAAAGCCAGCAACCAAAAAGCCAAAACCATATTAGGCTGGAAACCCCGCACTAACGAAGAAGCGATTATGGCAACCGTAATTAGTCTAATCAAATGGAAATCTCTTAAAATATAAATATGAAAGTAATTGTAACAGGTGCTACCGGAATGGTTGGCGAAGGAGTTTTAATCGAATGTCTGGATAATAGTCAGGTAGAACAAATTTTGTATATAGGAAGAAAACCAAGCGGAAAATCGCATCCTAAATTGACGGAATATCTAATTTCAGATTTTCTTTCACTAAAATCAGATAATCTTACACTTACTGGCTACGATGCTTGTTTTTATTGCGCCGGAATCACCAGCGTTGGCATGGATGAAGCGCAATACACGCATATTACGTATGATACAACCTTGCATTTTGCCAAAATACTTTTAGCACAAAACCCAAATCTTACCTTCAATTTTATTTCAGGATTGCATACAGATAGTTCTGAGAACGGAAAAGTAATGTGGGCGCGCGTAAAAGGAAAAACCGAAAATGCATTGAAAGCCTTACCTTTTAAGGCGCAATACAATTTTCGTCCGGGATTAATGAAACCTGATCAAACACAAGTTCACTTAAAAGGATTCAATAAATACATTACGTTGCTCTACCCTATTATGGGCTTGTTTTTTACTGGTTGCACCACCAGAGAAATTGGTTGCGCAATGATTTCGGTAACACAAATTGGGTATTCTAAAAATATCCTAGAAGCCATTGATATTAAAAAAGCAGCCAACTTAAAATGAAAAAGCGAATCCTGAAAATTATCACACGAATCACAATCATCTTTCTTGCAATCCTACTGGTTCTTGGTATTTGTACATGGCTTTATATGCAAAAGGCGACTTTTGGCAGTTTGCCGTCAGGAAAAAACATGGTGCAAATTCAGAAATCGCCACATTATAAAGATGGAGAATTTCAGAATACACTTTATACACCAACACTGGCTCCGGGTTATAGTTTTTGGGGCGAAATAAAAAAACAGTTTTTTGATAAAACCGTTCCTACTGAACCGTCGAACCGAATTCCTTCTGTAAAAACAGATCTAAAGCATTTACCTTCAGATCAAAATTTATTGGTTTGGTTTGGGCATTCGTCCTGTTTATTGCAAATAGACGGAAAGAAAATTTTAATAGATCCCATTTTCAGCGACAATGCTTCTCCTTTACCCAATACTGTAAAAGTTTTTGACGGAACTAATACCTATCACGTACAGGATTTACCTGAAATAGATTATTTACTCATTTCGCACGATCATTATGATCACCTGGATTACGAAACAATTTTGGCACTTAAGAACAAAGTAAAAACTGTGATTTGTGGTTTGGGAGTTGGAGCCCATTTTGAACGTTGGGGATATCCAAAAGAAAAAATTATTGAGCAAGACTGGAACGATGATGTGGTAGTTGAAAATAACTTTACCATTTATACTTTACCGGCAAGACATAAATCCGGACGTGGCTTAAAACAAAACCAATCGTTATGGGCGTCTTTCTTAATTAGTTCGCCTACGCTAAAGGTTTATTATAGCGGCGATGGCGGTTACGACACGCATTTTGCAGAAATTGGGAAGCAATTTGGTCCTATTGATGTTGCAATTATGGAGAACGGGCAATATGATAAAGCCTGGCATTATATTCATATGCTGCCTGAAGAAACTTTGCAGGCAGCACGTGATCTGAAAGCCAAAAGTATGGTTCCTGTACATAATTCTAAATTTGCCCTCGCCAAACATACCTGGAATGAACCATTGAACGAACTTACCCGATTGAATGCAAAATATCAAATTCCTTTGATTACACCTGTTATGGGAGAAATTGTTATTTTTGATCAACACAAAGTTTTTAAGCAATGGTGGAAAGAAAATCCTGCCGCTCCCAATAAATAAACGGAACAATTACGCATAATACCATGAGATATACCGATATTAAAAGCTGCTACATTGGTCCCGAAATATCACCGGAACAATTTATTGTGGAACATTTCTTTTTGTACCTCGCAAAAGGCACAATAGAAGGTTATGACAGCGTGAACAAATACCATCTTAAAGCAGGTGAATATTGTCTGGTTCGCAAAAATCACCTGGCACGATACAACAAGCAAAAGCAAGACGGTGAATTTGAAAAAGTCGTTGTAATTCTTGATACTGAATTCCTTAAAAAATTTGCTGCAAAACACAAAATTACTGCACAAAATTATGCCAGTGAGGCATCATTTGTGCAAATAAAGAAAAGTGATTTAGTGCCTAATTTCGTTCTTTCGTTGATGCCATATTATAATGATGGCGGCGAGATCGATGATACGTTTTCTAACATTAAACGCGAGGAACTGCTTTTGATTCTTCTCAAAGAAAACTCAAAACTAATAGATATTCTCTTTGATTTTGCACCGCCTGAAAAGATCGATTTAGAAGCCTATATGAATCGCAATTATAAATTTAATATCAGTATAGAGCGTTTCGCCTATCTTACAGGAAGAAGTATTTCAGCTTTCAAACGAGATTTTGCAGTCATTTTTTCAGATACGCCAAGTCACTGGCTCATACAAAGAAGACTTCAGGAAGGCTATTTTTTATTGGAGAAAAAAGGAAAAAAACCATCGGATATTTATCTCGATCTTGGTTTCGAGGATCTCTCTCATTTTTCGTTTGCATTCAAGAAAAAATATGGAATTACACCATCGACTATACTGCAGAAATAGATTTATCAAAACCACTGATTAAAATAATTTTTCATGCAATCTTAACATTATAGCAGATTTATTTTTTAGATAATAATCTGCCCATATCTGCTTAAATCTTTCTAAAATCTGCGTAATTTTTTTTTTCAACACATAGAAGTATAGATTACAATCTCTAATTTAAGGAAGTTTTAAAAAATCCAGATTTCCGCACATAGCATTAAAACCAATCTATGTGCTAATATTCAAAGTGAAACGTCTTTTTTGAACAATCCCAAAAGCTATGTCTCTATGTGTTTAAATAAAACCAAAGATTAGATTTTTTTCTCTCGCAGAAGATAATCATCCGCACATATCTGCCTAAATCTTTCCAAAATCTGCGTGAAATATTTTTACACACATAGAAACATAGATTACAATCTCTCTAATTTAAGGAAGTTTTAAAAAATCCAGATTTCCGCACATAGCATTAAAACCAAGCTATATGTTACTATTCAAAGTGAAACGTCCTTTTTTGAGCAATCCTAAAAGCTATGTCTCTATGTGTTTAAATAAAACCAAAGATTAGATTTTTTTTCTCTCGCAGATCATGCAGATTTAGCAGATTTTTTTAGACAAGAATCCGCGCATATCTGCCTAAATCTTTCTGAAATCTGCGTGAAATATTTTCAAACACATAGCATTAAAACCAAGCTATGTGGTAATATTCAAAGTGAAACGTCTTTTTTAAGCAATCCTAAAAGCTATGTCTCTATTTGTTTAAATAATAGCCAAAGATTATTTTTAGCAAATAATCTGTACATAGCTGCTTAAATCTTTCTAAAATCTGCGTAAAAATTTTTTAAACACATAGAAACATAGATTATAATCTCCAATTTAAGACAATCTCAAAAAAATCAAAAACACCTTTGTTAAGTGCTCTAAAATTATACTCTATATGTTTAATTTAAAATTGTAATTATAAAAAATGTCTTATTTTTTCATTTTTAAATTTTAGGAGGATGTTTCCTTCTTTAACTTTCACTACGTTTGCGCATAATTTTCAAATCTGTCAATTAAAAAAAGCGGACAGAATTACAGAAACAATTGCTATAGTTTACTAATTATGAGGAACAACACACAACCGATAAATGAAATTTCTATTGAAAAAAAGCTTAGAAAAAAAACTTTCTTAATACCATTCACGACAATCTTCTGTGCATCAATTTTATTACTTGGCATTGGTTATTGCATGCATTTGTTTCAGCAAGGCTTTTATTGGGCCTTTATTCCTGCAGGTTTTTGCGCACACTCCTTCTTAATAGTTACAGTTCATGATGGCTCGCACAAAGCAATTACAAAAACAAAATACGACCGTCTTATTGTAAATGTAAGTGCTGCTTTAATCTTTATACCATTCTATGGCGAGCATTACAGAAAATATCATTTAATACATCATGGCTATACAAATACAGAATTAGATCCGCTTGCTTCTCCTATATTAAAAAATTTATACCATAAAAACAGATACTTATACATTCTTATGGAATCTATTCCTGTCTTATATTCTTCTTATCTCATCTTTGATTTTAATAAAAACAAAAATGCACAGAAAGTAACCAATGCCCTCCAGATTAATAAAATCTACTTTATACTCTCTATTGGTCTTAGCATAATTTGGTTTATTATTTTACAACCTCCATTTTATTTTATTTTGTTTACACTTTTACTTTTAAATCTTATTTCAGTAGTAAGAAACTGGTGCGAACATATGGGAACTTCATTAGACCGCAAAACTAATACTTATTGGTTTCCAATGGGTTTTGGTATTGGTAATCATGATGTTCATCATGAACATCCCAGTTTATCATGGCTTACGCTAAAAATTGGCCTAATGAAACGCCAGAAAAACACTAATCCTCTAAAAAGTTTAAAAGGCATTTTATTCGATAAAGCATTTACTTTTTACAAACCAAAATAAGATTATAGCAAATTTACTTTAAGATAATCATCTGCGCATATCTGCTTAAATCTTTCCAAAATCTGCGTGAAAATTTTTTAAACACATAGCATTAAAACCAAGCTATGTCTTAATATTCAAGCTGAAACGTCTTTTTTGAGCAATCCTAAAAGCTATGTCTCTATGTGTTTAAATAAAACCAAAGATTTTTTTTTGATAATCATCCGCGCATATCTGCCAAAATCTTTCTAAAATCTGCGTGAAAATTTTTTAAACACATAGCACTAAAACCAAGCTATGTCTTAATATTCAAGCTGAAACGTCTTTTTTAAGCAATCCTAAAAGCTATGCCTCTATGTGTTTAAATAAAAACCAAAGATTAGACAGCTACCCTTTTCCTACCATAAAGCAAAAGTCTCTTGAACGAATATATCGCCGGAAGTTTATGAAAATGCTCCGCAATTCTCTCTTTATAAGTTTTAATAAAAAGCTCTTTTTCTTCGCCATCCACACGTTCTATGTACGGAATCAAAGCCGAACCTGCTATAAAATTATAAAGCGTTTCATGATCGTTTGCAATAATAGGATATACTTTTTGCAGGATCTGAATATCTTCCAATCCGCCATCAAAAAGTATTTGCGCATAATCGTCGATACTCAAAACCGGGGAATCTCTTTTGTAACCTTTCAGGAAGGATTTAAAAGGTTCTTCGTTTACCAAATCCAGCAAGATTTTATTGAGTTTATTTTCAGGCTGAACAGGCATTTGTACTGCAAATTGACCTTTTGAATTAAGGTGTTCCAATAATCTTGGAAATAAAGTTTCATGATCGTTTGACCATTGTAAAGCCGCATTACTAAAAATTAAATCCCATTTTTCGCCAGAGGCTAATGTTTCTTCGGTAGTTGCTTTTCTAAAATTCAAATGATCCGTTTCTAAAGCCTTTGATCGCTCCAGCATTTCTGCCGAAGAATCAACACCCAGAAAATCAGCTTCTTTGAATTTATCGGCCAGGATTGCTGTTTGTTCTCCCGTGCCACAACCTAAATCAATGGCTTTCATACCTTTTACTGGTTTGATAAAATCAATCAGATCATAAAAAGGCTGATAACGAATATTTTTGAACTTATTATATATTTCCGGATTCCAAGGCATTTTATCTTATTTTACAATTTCAACTTTGATTAGGAAAAATTCGCGATCAAAATTCAAATTTGGTTACTACAAACTAAGATACAAAATTCTTATGGGTTTTATCAAGGCTTTATCCAGCTCCCGAAGCTTTGGGACTCTATCTTTTATTTTTCTAAAGAAAAAAATAAAAGGATGCCGTTCTTTTCTGCGCTAGTAATTTGTTTTTGCAGAAGAAGCAGCACAAAAATTACTACAAAATTATAACCTAAAAATTCCTATTATTGTAACCGTATAATAGATTTAATTTAAAATGTAAATCTGATTTAGAATTAAATAAAATTCATGGAGAACCAGAAAAAAATAATACGGGAAATAACTATTAGATTAAGTTTAGTCGTAGTGACTTTGGTGATCTTCTTTTTTTTGATAACACTTACAATCGATGTGATTTCTGATTTTTCAATATACAACAATAGGAACAACTACACATCCGGAAAAATGAAAGTGACACGAATTGGTGCAGATTCATACGGAAGTCCGCATTTATACGCCAATGGTTATGTTGAGAATATTAAAACCTCTGTGTATTTAGGATTAGAAAACGAAGTTAAAATTAAAGATTATTATCCTATTTTGTACAAACCTGATGGAAAACAGTCTTTTCTAACCACTAAAGATTTTAAGTTTACCCCAATAAATTATTTGTACTCCGGAATTTTTAAGATTCTAGGTATTTTATTTTTATTGTTCCTTGTATCAAGGATTTATAAATACTTTAAAAATTCTAAACTTGAATTTTAATGATCGCGTTTTCAAACTTTATTCGTTTGATATAAATCATCTTACGTACATAACTAAACATGAAACAACGAAAGAAATGGCTGGATGCTGCAGAAAGTTTTAGAATAGATATACATTCAATTGTAAAATGTCCCAATTGTGAAAAGGAAAATCTTACAGTCCTAGATATTGCTTTTAATACCAATGCAATCAATATGGGAGGCGAAAGATGTATTGAATGTCCGGAATGTCGAAAATTTGAAATAGTATTGTATAGAAACCCACACGAAAATTGGTGCATAAAAAAGTAAGGACAAATCTTGATATAATAATTAGATATATTCCTCGTGCTAAAAAGTCTCCTGACTTTGTAGCATGAGGAAAAAACACTTTTATTTATTCATTAACATTAGCATCACCAAAAAGAATCTCATTAATTTCTGTTATCAATTCAAATTCATCCAAAGGAAACATCTCTAAAACCATTTCTAAAATGAGAGCCACATTAATAGGCGAATATTTAATTGTAACCGAAGTTTGATGTGCGTCTTGTGCTATCAATTAATCCTTTTTCAATTTTTGCAGTTTTTCCATCTATTTGTGAAGGAGGAAATGTATCAACAAAATTGGGAAATCCTTTTTTTAATTTCACATACAAATCATTACCAAAAACATCTTCTAAAATTAAATTTTCGGTTGGTTTTCTATTAGGATGTGCTATAAAGGTATAAACTTCTAACTTTCTATTTTCCATATCTATTTAATCGAATTATATATATCTTAATTTTTAATTTATTTAGAGCTTATTTTTCGTACGTAATTTACTAGACTATTAGATAATAAATAAAGATGAAAGATAACTTTTAAAAAATAAATATTCTTTCTATATCTAAGGCATACAAATATCAGCATTCACTAACTCCCCATTTTACGGAAATCCATAATCCACTAAAATTTATTTCAAACAAGTATACCACTAAATAAAAACCAATCACCAAGTATAAATACCCCTTTTACAAACCATCATAAAATCGGATAGGAGCCTAGGGATTAATTCCCTAGGCGACCTTCCACACCACCCGGCATACGGATCCGTACCAAGGCGGTTCTTAATTTACGATACATTTTAAGATAG
>NZ_JAMZNK010000083.1 GCF_027980145.1 Flavobacterium azizsancarii
GTACTTTAGGTTAGGTATCTATCTTAAAATGTATCGTAAATTAAGAACCGCCTTGGTACGGATCCGTATGCCGGGTGGTGTGGAAGGTCGCCTAGGGAATTAATCCCTAGGTTCCTATCCGATTTATTTCTTCTTTCTCAATGAAATAATTGTTTGCAGAATGACTGAAATCATTACAAAAAACAATCCAAGATAAAATGATGTACTCATTTCTTTTCCTTCATTAAAAAATAGAAAAGCTAAAATAATAGCATAAATTGGTTCCAGATTAAAAGTAAGGTTGGTTGTAAAAGCAGGTATCTTTTTTAATGCTTCTGCAAATAAAACATAAAGTCCCACGGTACAAAATAAAGAAAGTAATATCAGATAAAAGAAGTCACTTCCGCTTGGAATTAAACTTTTAGCAGGAAAGTAAATGAGGTATAATGGCATTAAGATTCCCAAGCAGATCGTGCCGCCAATCATTTGGTAATAATTGATGATTTTGCTATCATAAGTTTTTACCAATCTTTCGTTAAAGATCGTATAAAGTGCAGCAAATGCCGAAGAGATGCATCCCAGCAAAATTCCTGTTTGATAAGAACTGTCAAAATGAAAGATAAGACTTATCCCAAACAGTGTTATTATACTAAAGATCAATTGAGAAAAAACAAGTTTGTTTTTATTGAGCAGCGGTTCAAAAATTGCTGTAAAAAAACTGGTTAAGCAATAACAAACGACACCAATAGAAATGTTGGAATATTTGATACTGGCATAAAAAAAGACCCAATGTATGGTTATAAAAACACCAATTTTGACAATATTTAGTTTTTCGCGTATGTTGATTTGAGCTAATGTTCTCGTCAGTTTTATAAGGAAAAATAAAATTATTGCAGAAAAAAAGGTTCTGTACCAGACTAAAAGTCCTTCATTAAGAGAAATGAGCTTACCGAAAATGCCGGTAAAACCCGAAAGTAATACAGCTAAGTGTAACTTTAGATAGGATTTATTCATGAAAATGGTCTGTCCGATATCGGACAAGATTTAATTAATTACTAGTTAAATATGAAGTACGCAAAAAACAGTTGATGTAATATCAACTTGCAACTTCATCTAATTTTAGAAAGAAATTAAACTCTTGGCGGAGGAAGACAACCTTTTCTATTCATTGTTTTTGTTTTTTCAAATTTATGAAAATTTGATTAGTACTTAACGTTTGGCAGCGATTTTTTCTCTGCGATAATTATTAATGCAATATTGTTGCGATAATTTGAATAATTGCTAACTTTGACACAAGTTGTATGAACAACGCGCAGAAATAAATAAAAAATAACATGGCAGAATTCTGGGAAGATAATTTTGTAGAGAAACAAGAAATGTGGGGGCTTGATCCGGCAAAATCAGCGATATTGGCGAAGAATTTGTTTGTTGAAAATTCAGTTAAGAATGTTTTGATTCCTGGAATTGGCTATGGCAGAAATGCACAAGTTTTTAGGGAAAATGGAATAACGGTAACGGGAATCGAAATATCAAGAACAGCTATTGAACTTGCAAGGAAGCATTACGGAGCTGATTTGAAAATTTTCCACGGTTCTGTAACGGATATGCCATTTGATAATGATCAATATGATGGCATATTTTGTTATGCTTTAATACATTTATTGAATAGTGATGAAAGAAAAAAACTGATTCAGGATTGCTATAATCAATTATCTGAAGATGGTTTTATGGTTTTTACAGTTATTACCAAAGAAGCTCAGACTTATGGCAAAGGTAAATTTATTAGCAAAGATCGATACGAAATATTCGATGGTGTAAAAATGTTTTTTTATGATAAAGAATCAGTTCGCGAAGAATTTGGTAAATTTGGATTGTTTGAGATTATGGAGCTTGATGAGAGTTTTCCGTTTTTTATGATTAAATGTAAAAAGATATAATTGTAGGAAAATATGCTTATATTGCAGAAAAATTAGATGAAATGGAAAGTATTGTAATCAGAAGAGCGAAGAAAGAGGAGCTGGAATGGATAAATTCTAAATATTCTCAAATTGATTTTGTTCATTCTAATTTTGAAAAGGAAATTATTGCTATTTCGGAACATAAAGGTGAAAGATGTGGTTTAGGCAGAATTGTAATTATTGACCAAAATAATTGCGAGCTAGGAGGAATGTTTCGTCAATTCGGTATTCGTTGATGAATTGAGTAAAGCTTTTATTCAAATTGTCATTAATAAACTGAGATAGTAATTGAGGGCGAATATTTAATTCTTTTGCAAAAATTGATAAAGTGAGGTCAGGATTAGTGTAAATTTTTCTAGTTTCAAAAAGTATATTGATTTGTTCCTGAATTTCCTTTACTAACTTTTCATCTATCTTGTTTACGTATTTTTCTTTGTTAATCACTGAAATTGATGATTTGTTTTTTGCATAATAAATAAGAAGCAAGGAAATGTAAAAACTGAAGGAAAAAGTCAAAGCGCCTGAAATATATGAAGTATATTTAGCTAAAGAATACGAAAGCCATATTGCAAAAACGCCGCAAATAACTGAGAGTATCCAAGTTTCATGATAGCTAATTTGGTTGCGATTAGTGGCTAGTTTCTTAAAAATTTGTTTGGCCTCATAGATGGATAATACAATAAAAAAGAACCATTGAATATTTATAAAGTAATAAATTATTCCTCTCCATATTGAAGGGTGCTCTTTATGTGGAAAAAGAAAACCAAAAACGATTATAGTTGTAATTAATAAAGTAAGACTGTATTTTGCAAAAGAGTAATTAAGATTTTGCAGTATTGATCTAACATAAAAATATAGTAAAGGACCAATTAAAAAACAAGCAGACAAGCCTATTTGTAAATACGTTTTTGACAACAGCGGATTAAAATTGTAGAATACTGATTTTCCTATTCTTATACTTAATGACAATAATAAAAGTCCAAGAAATAAATCAGATTTAGTTTTGTTGCGTTTGAATGATAAAAAATAAAAACTCAAAACAACACTATTAAAAACACCCAGAGCACTTAAAAAATAATAATATTTAGTTGTTAATATTCATCAATTATAAAATATAATTTCTTTTTAGGATTGTTTGCAGTTAACTTAAAGATACCCGCTAAAAATGGTCAGGTAAGTTTTTTACAATACTACATAAAAATATCAATATGGTAAGTACGTTTTTATGTATGTAGAATATTATTTTTTCAAGCAAAAGAAGAATGAATTTATAATTCCAGTAAAATAGAAGTTTTTAGTAGTGAATTTAGAGTAGCGAATAAATATAGATTTCTTCTTATTCAGATTTTCTAAATTTCAACTTTTTCACCTGGTCCGATAATTTTAGAAAAAAATAAAGACATAAAAAAACTCCTTAATTTCTTAAGAAGTTTCTTGGTGGGCGATGAGGGGTTCGAACCCCCGACCCCCTCGGTGTAAACGAGGTGCTCTGAACCAGCTGAGCTAATCGCCCTATTTTACTAGGTTGCTATCGTTTGTGATTGCGAGTGCAAATATAAGCCACTTTTTCAGTTCTGCAAAGAAAACAAGCTAAAAATTTAAAGTTTTTTTAAAGTTTTTTCTATCTCGTTGTAATTGAATTTATTATAAAGGAATTTTTTTTGTCCTTTTTAGAATAATTTCAAGTTCTATTAGTTCAAAGGCAATTCGGCAACGACAAAAGTGCTTCCGCCAACATAAATAAAATCGTTTTGAGTTGCATTTTGTCTGGCAGCATCGAAAGCTTCTGACACAGAATTGTATTTCTCACCTAATAAACCATATTTTTTAGCCGCTTCTTTTAGAATTTCAGTATCTAAACCTCTTGACGAATCAGGTCTGCAAAAATAGTATTGTGCTTTTTTAGGAAAAAGCGGCAAGATAGAATCCAGGTCTTTGTCATTGACAACTCCCAGAACAATATGTAGAGTATCAAAAGTTTCTTTCTGAATCTGGTTCATTACAACCGCTAATCCGTGTTTATTATGTGCCGTATCACAAATAATTTTTGGGTTTTCGCCCAATTGCTGCCATCTTCCTTGTAAGCCGGTATTTTTTACAACATTCAATAAACCAGATTTTAGACTTTCGACTGAAACCTTAAATTCATTTTGAGAATTCAAAACTGCGATAGTTTGCTGAACCGTTTTTTTATTATGAAATTGATAATCCCCAATCAAATCAGAAGGAAAAACTTCTGAAATCAAATCCGATGCAAAATAAACAGGCGCATTGTTTTCTTGAGCTTTGGCTAAAAATACAGGCTGAGTTTCATCCGTATATTCACCAATTACAACAGGAACATTAGGTTTTATAATACCTGCTTTTTCGCCTGCAATAAGTGCGGGAGTATTACCTAAAAACTGAGTATGATCTAAATCGATGTTGGTAATAACAGCAACCAAAGGTGTAATAATATTTGTAGCATCTAATCTTCCGCCAAGACCAACTTCTATAATGGCAATATCTACTTTTTCAGCTGCAAAATAATCAAACGCAAGACCTACAGACATTTCGAAAAAACTCATGTCATTGGCCTCAAAAAAGTCTTTGTGTTTGGCGACAAATTCACACACAAAATCTTCTGAAATTTCTTGGCCATTGATTTTAATTCTTTCCCTGAAATCCTTTAAGTGGGGCGAAGTATACAACCCCACTTTATATCCCGCCTCTTGCAAAACCGAAGCCAACATATGCGAAGTTGATCCTTTGCCATTAGTTCCCGCAACATGAATGCATTTTAACTGGTTTTGCGGATTATCAAGATGTGCTGCCAATAGTTTAATATTGGTCAAATCTTCTTTATATGCCGAGGCGCCTTGAAGTTGATACATCGGGAGTTGATTGAACATCCAATTGGTAGTTTCCTGATAGTTCATGTATTTTATATAAAATAGTTGTTGATTGAAATAATTTTCGATTTTTTTAGTTTTATATTACAGCGAAAATTATCTTTATTGCAAATTTCAAATATTTTTTAGAATTAATTATTAAAAACAAGAATTAATATATGTTTAGTTTTATTCAATTACAAACAGATACAATTGCAAATGCCGCATCTAACGTAGTTATCGAAAAAATCGCACCAAATACTGAGATCTCGGTTTTAGGATTTATCTTAAAAGGAGGTTTTTTTCTGATCCCCATCGCTATATTATTATTCTACACTTTTTACGTTATTATAGAACGTTATCTATATATTAGTAAAGCTTCGAAAATTGATGCAAGATTAATGCAGGATGTAGGAGATAAACTGAACGACGGAAATATCGAATTGGCCAGAACTATTGTAGAAAGAAGCAATACTGCTGCCGCAAATATTCTGAAAGAAGGTGTTTTAGTGATCGGAAGACCAATTGCTGAGATTGAATCAAATATGGACCGTGCTGCCGATATTGAAATTGGTGAAATGGAACGACGCTTAGGTCACTTAGGTCTTATTGCCGGTATTGCGCCAACTCTGGGTTTTATTGGGACAATTTCCGGGGTAATTAAGATTTTTTACAGTATCTCAGTTACAGAGAATATTAGTATTGGAAACATTTCCGGAGGCTTATACGAAAAAATGATTAGTTCAGGATCAGGGCTTATTGTAGGTATTATCGCTTATAGTGCGTACCATTTACTAAACGGAAAAATTGATGATTTTGCTTTAAAAATTCAGAAACAAATATTAGAATTTGTCAATATAATTCAAAGATCATAAGGTATGTCTATTAAGAGAAAAAGAAGATTTCATGCCGAAGTGGCAACTTCATCCTTGAGTGATATTATGTTTTTCCTGCTGTTGTTTTTTCTTATTATCTCAACGCTTGCAAACCCTAATGTTATCAAAATGACTTTGCCTAAAGCGAAATCAAATGAAAAAACGAATAAACAACTGATCAGTTTGTCCGTTACCGAAGATAAAAAATTCTACATCGACAAAGAACCAGTTGACTTCGAAAATCTTGAAACTAGTTTAATGTCAAAAATAGGAGCAGACAAAGAGCAAACCGTTGTAGTTAGAATTCCGTTTAATTTGCAGGTACAGGATTTAGTTGATGTACTACAAATAGGAGTGAAGAATAACTTAAAGTTTGTGATTGCTACCAGTCCCAAGTAAAATGATCATTAGGGCGTGACCACAATAAAAAAATGGGCTAATCAGCATAACGTTGATTCGCTCATTTTTTTATTGCGGTCGTATAATCGGAAAAACCAAAAGTGAATAAAAGCGTAGCCAAAAGTATCAAAAAAAGCCAATACGTTAAGTATTGACTTTTTAATTAGTATTTAAATATCGTTTAAACGTTTTCTATCAGCCCAACCAAGTTTGCTGTCCTCTGGTTCATCTTTACCAACACGCTTAATTGCGTTTTCGCGATAGTTTGACTTAACAACGGGCGCTTTATAGTACATTACATTACATTGTGATAAAAATCTGATTTGCTATTCTCTAGTAGTTGTACACCTCCTCCAACAAACTCATAATCCATTTTTAAGTGAATTAATAGTCTAATAAGGTCTAGAGTATCCCACTTACCAAGATAACAGTATAATAAATTGCCATGTTCAAATAAAATCTTCAGCGCTTTATAGCCTCGTGATGTTGTTCTTAAGTTAGATGCAGCAAGCACATAGGCATCAACTTGTGATTTTTGTAATGGTGTCATGATTTTAAATATTTAGATGTACAAAATTAGATTTGAATTGTTAAAAGCAAGAACAATTGGTTGTTCTAAATTGTATCAAAAATAATTTCCGATTAGGGTTTGTAAATCATTATGTCCGTATAACTTGAAGAATACGTTACCGTAGTATTCATTGTTTCAGTATATGCTCCTGTAAATGGATTACTCATGGGTGTTTTTGTTTCAATCCATTCGCACAATTCAATTATAGATGATTTATTTGACGTAAAGTAAAAATAACTTGTACCATCAAGAACTTGTAAAACATCTAAATAATCTCGTAATTTCCAAAAGCTTTTATAAGTTCCCGTTTCGGTTGACAAGTAAGGAGGATCAACCAAAAAGATAACATTAGGTACATCCTTATACTGCTGAAACAAATCCTTATAACATTTATTAGTAACTTCCAGACCATCTAAATAACCTGTAGCAACGTAATTTGATTTTCTAATACAGTTATAAAGAGTTTCTTTTTCAAATGTTTCAAAATTACTAGCGTAATTCATGCTAAATAAAAGATTACTTGATAATGTAATGTAATCGACGTATCCTTCCTTTTGAGCCTGTTTTATACGTAGTAAAACAAGATCCCTTTTATTTCCTGTTATCTTATTATCCGGTAGGTAATCGCGTAGAATTTCCCTTAATTCAGTGATAAGCTGATTTGTTTTTTCAATGTTTTTTAGACGTTCTCTATAATTATCAAAGTCATTATAAATTACAGTAGCATCAGGATAAAATGATTTTACAGTATGACTTAGTAAACCACTACCGCCAAACAAATCAACATAAATTGCTGTTGGTGAGTATTTTTGTAAAGCAGGCTCAAACTGCTTTAAGAATTTACGTTTTTGCCCCATAAAAGGCAGAGGTGCTGATTTGAAAATTTTCTTTTTTTCCATTCGATTTTTGATTGATGATTGATTATATTTGCACTTCTCAGGTTAATTTACAATATAGCAAAGCCACCATTAGAAGACTTATTGTCCTCCAACGGTGGCTTTGTGCTAAATTAAATTACCCTGAGAAAGTATTAATTTGTTGGAGGACTTTTTTAATTCCTGCTCTCCTAAGGAATTCTTTTACTTAACTTTATTTAACTTCTTTCGAAAATAAAGGGGTTATACTTGGTAAAGCTGCCGACAAAATCAAGCCGATTAATTTGATTCTATTAATTGTTACCAATGACAGCCCAACTTCTTGTAAAAGTTCAAATTTTGTATCGATAAAGCCTGTTAAAACAATTAGAAGACTCACGATTACTGCAATTTTAGATTTATTCATATATTAATTTTAAGATTATTTACTAAGTTCTTTTTTGTTTTCCCATTAATGAGATACCCATGTAGTTCCATTATAGAATACTGGACACACTACAGAACCACCACCTATTAAACCTCCTAAATAAGTTGGGGCTGTAGCATCTGTAACGTACGCGTTATGTCCGATTGTTCCAGTTGGTAAAGTGCCTACCGTGTAAGATTGTAGTTTAATATCATCTGTAGTAGCTATTATACCTGATTTTGATTGTAAAGTTTGAGTAAAAGTACCTGTAATATCTTCTAAAGATGATACTGTTATACTCCCATATCTCCTTGCTATGTTAATCCCTTCAGGTATTATACGAGTGGAGGTGTAATTATCATTATCTTCAATTTCCATATTTAGATAATTAATACTACCTCTTTTCCCAACATTATCAGTGTTAGAAAAACCATATTGGTTCATATAAGCTATACTATTAGAATCAGATGCACTAAAAAATATCCTTTTATCTATAGCAGTCTCACCT
>NZ_JAMZNK010000084.1 GCF_027980145.1 Flavobacterium azizsancarii
GTATCTATCTTAAAATGTATCGTAAATTAAGAACCGCCTTGGTACGGATCCGTATGCCGGGTGGTGTGGAAGGTCGCCTAGGGAATTAATCCCTAGGCTCCTATCCGATTAAGTGCAATGGTATTTCTTTGAATGTTAATTGATCTGAATGAAATGCTCTTTTCTTAAATCAATTTCTCTTCTTTAATAAAAGTCTCCGTCTGTAATTTTTACAATTACAAATCTCTTATCATTTCGTTTTTAACTTTTAGCATTGCTATTACAAGATAAATTGAGGCTTTGTATAGTTTTTGATGAGAAAATTGAGAATAAAAACGGACAGATAGGTCAAAGATTATTGCTATTTTGGGATTCTTAAAACGATACTATTATCAAACCCAAAAAGATTATTTATGATTAAAAAGTTAATCTCAATATTTACAGCATTTGCGTTTATGTTGATTCTATGCAGTTTTATAACATCAAATTTATCAGATGAAAAAAAACAAGACAATAAGATACAAGGCAAGATTGTTTACAACAAGAAGAAACATAACGTAGTATTATCATGGCCGGCATTTGGTACTTCAGGAAATTATGTAATTACAAAAGCAGGCAGTCGTTTGGCATCAGATTTTATTGCTCTTGGCTCGACTTCAAAATTGACATTTACAGACAATAAGCCAAACGCAGATAAATATGAGAACTATTATAAAGTTACCCGCAATGATATAGCCTTAATAATTTCGTTGGAGAATCAAATTTTTGGTGACAATATGTATTTCTACGATAGAAAATATGAAAAAGCAGAAACTGCCCGAAACGAAATTAATTCGCAGTTTGGTGCTATTGGTCTCGGCGGATCAAATGGTGAGTTTACTACAAAACGTCAGGCCTATTATTTTAAAGCTAATATTAAAGGTCAAACGTATGATTCTGGTGGATCGGGTTCCGCATCATCGGCGACTGCTAATTCAATAGAATTAGGATTCTATTCTCATATTGGAGGTTTAGGCAAAGTACCATCAGATGTAAAGTTGGGTTCTATATTTACAAGGCCTCACCTTTCGGGAGGAGCAAATGCTACATGTACATTTTGGCGTTCTGTTGAAAATGTGGCTGTAATGCGAGATTTTGCCTGGACAGTTTCTCAATCTACCAGTGCACGAAGAATGTCGATTGAAAGTACTTCTAAATATATCTCGGATATTGGTGACACTAACTTCTGGGGCAGCGGTGGTTTTATTGCTGATACTCATTATACATCAACAAGACCAGACTGGGGCGGACAACAACAATGGTACACCAGGAATGCTGTTTTTCCTTCAGGCTCAGGAGCTATGGGCGGTTCATACAATATGGTTTGGCAAGGCTGCGTGAATCCTCCACAAGCAGATGATGCCAATTCTCCAATTCCTGTGACACCTATTATCAGAGAAAAACCTTTTCTTTTTATTGATAATGATGGCGAATACAAAGTGTTTGTTCCCGCATGGCAAAAGGATAGAGTGGGGGTTTCCTGGTCTGCAACAGATATGGGCAAAGGTAAAATTCAGGATTTGCTTATGGATTGGTATGTTGCCAAAGAAGGCGACACTGATGTAGAAATCAATAATGCGCTAAAAGCCGGTAAAAATATATTTTTTACACCAGGGCATTATGCGTTGAATGCTCCTATTCAGGTAAATAAAAAAGATGCAATACTTCTGGGTGCCGGAATAGCTTCGGTAACTTTAGAGCCTACTGAAAAGAATACTTGGGGATGTATTTTTGCTGACGACAAAGACGGAATTATCATTGCCGGACTTCTTATGGATTCATTCAACAGTACAACGTATCAAGTTAGAATTGGTGACGAAGGCGCAAATGCTGACCATTCTGCAGATCCTATCTTGCTTACAGATATTACTTGTAGGGTAGGAGGAGTTCAGTCAAAAAATATTCAGATACAAACTTCTATGCAAATAAACAGCAACAATGTAGTCGGGGATCATTTCTGGTTGTGGCGTGCCGATCATGGTTCACAAAAAGGCGGAGATGTTCGTTGGGCAAGAGACAGGTGTAAAAACGGACTTATTGTTGTTGGTGATGATGTTACACTTTATGCTTTATTTGCAGAACATTATCAAGAATATGAAGTGTTGTGGTTAGGAGAACGAGGCAGGACTTTTTTCTTTCAAAACGAACCGCCGTACGATGCTCCAAATCAGGCAAGCTGGAGTAGTCAGGATGGAAGGGTTGATGGTTATGCAGCATTCAAAGTAGCAAATACAGTCAAAGAACATCACAGTATAGGAATGGGGTCTTACGCAGTTTTTACAGGAAATGGTGGAATCGTAAACAAGAAAAATGGTTTTGAAATACCGAATAGTCCAAATGTAAAACTCTAAAAAATGTGTATCACCCGTTTTGCAGGTCCTGGTAATATTCAAAATGTTGTCAATGGTATTGGCGGCAGTACGGCAACTGGTGTAAAACGTGTAGCATTATTCAGTAATGGCGATGGGATCCAACCTTATGATGAAAAATTTGATTTGCCTAGTCGTGAATCATATCCTGCCTATATTGCTACTGAGAAGTAAATAATAAAGGTAGATTTTTGCTGGAAAATCTTAAAAAAAACTCTGAAGATCAAATGTCATCAGAGTTTTTTTATTTGATGCCAAGGTTTTCTCGATTTCAAGTGGATTATTATAACCGTGCTTCTTGTTTGTAATATTCAAACATAGCCAACGGTTTCAACCGTTTGGGCGCAATATTTTTTACAAATATATTATTTATGATGCATTATCATAAAACGTTTCCCATAGTTGAAACCACGGTCTATATTTGAAACGGAATTGTTTTTGAATTGATTTTCAGTTTTATACAAAAAAAAAGCCTTTTCAAGAAGATGAAAAGACTTTTGTCGGGGTGGCAGGATTACATGCCTATTCCTTAATTCGTTGATTTTATTGGTGTTCTCAAGTGTTCTTCCAAAAAGGGTAGCCGAATAGGTCTCATTTAAAATGACTTAGCTCGTAGCCCTTTGTAGCCTTGATCAATTTAATTGCAGTGAGTCAATGTACTTTAATATCAGTAAAGGTATTAAAAATGTTATTATGATACAACATAAAGTAATCCATATCGGAATTAGTAAGGCTGTAAATTGGATAAATTGGTAGCTTGGATAATGCTTTTTCGGTATGTTTTATCAGCAGTTTTGGAACGCCGTGAAGATCAATATTCTATTTTAAGTAACGAGTGCTGATTTTTCCAATTTAATAAAAATAAGTTATTATAAAATTATTTTTACATGTTGGTTCGAGTCCTGTTCCCACTACTAAGACAAAGCTTCAGGGAAATTGGAGCTTTTTTTATTCAAAGCCAAAAATAAATTTTCAAAACAGAAATTAAGATTATTAAACTTCGACTAAAACAGATTGTTCTCCTGTTTAATCTTTTAATATGTGTTCTTAAACTCAAATTTTTACTTTCAATATGATTGGTTCCGAAACGCTTTACACAATGCAGTTTGTCATCAATAAGATATCTGTAGTATTTTAATCGGTCAGTAAATATTTTTTTAGCTTCGCATAATTTTAAAGTATCCAAAACACGGCTTAATGTTTTATTAGTTCATTTCCCAACATTGAAACTTAAAACAGTTTTAGAATTCTTGTCCAAAGCATAAACTAGCCAGATGTAATCCTCCTGTGTCTGATATAAGTGCACAGTTCATCTACTTCATAAGTTTTACCTCTACTGATAATCGGCTTGGGAATGTTTCTGGCAATGAATACAATTCTGTTTAATAATGTTGTAGCTGATATTTTCTGTATTCTTGCCGTGCTTTTTATTCTTTACATTAAGCCAATTAATATAACACTCATTCGGATAGTTTTGGGGTTAAGATTCTTATCATGAAACAACGCTTTAACGGTTGAGTCATTGTGTGGATACTCTCAACGGTGATGGACTTAACCAGCATGCTAATGATTAATTAATCAGTTGTACTTTTCAGGATTATGGGTCTAAGTTTTACATTACTGTTGGCTTGACAATATTCTTAGCAATTGAAACAAACCCTTTTTTATTAATGTTGTGGCTGATGTCTCACTATTTTTGCTGTGCTTTTTATCTTTAGACCTTGTTATGAAACTATTCTGATTTATATGTGATTTATTTCATAACAAGTAGTACATTAAATTTTAGATGTGCATTCAGCCAAAATCAAACCAAAGTAACTAATAATAATGTACTGTTGAATATTGAAATTAACATTTGACTTAAATCTAGTTTTAAAAAGTATTATTCAAAAAAATGTTAATGTTTTATTAAATCAATACTTACATAATGTTTTAAGATCAAAATATTTGTAAACCATATATTTCAAGTGGGAAATCTGAGTATTATGCAAAAACAATATAAGTATAATATTACATTTGTTTTTTCTCTTTATTTGTAATCACCAGGAACAATAGGAAGTAGCGGAGGTCTTGGATTTATTAGTGGAGAAGCGGAAGCCATTTTATTGGCAAAGGGTGGTGAAAAAGCATTTGAAGTCTATCATTTAGTAAATAGAGAGACACAAGCTATAGAGTATGTCGGAAAAACTAGTCAAGGAATTTTAACCAGATTTGAACAGCACCTATTAGACCCTGCAAAACAGGCTTGGATCCATAATGTGGAGCCCGTGTTATTTAAAGGTGGCTTAAGCCGATATGGTGCTAAATATTATGAACAAACTGAAATTCTTGCATATAAATTAGAGAATTTATATAATAAATAAACGGCGTTGCTGAAAAATACTGGCTTAAATATGGAATTAGAAAATAAATTAAAAAAACATAAAATGGCTAAAAAAACTATAGAAATAGGAAATGTTTATAAAATTATTCATGACAATGAAGTACGATATTTCCAATATTTTTACTCAGATCCGCATTATTTAGGTGGTGATTTGATTTGGGTTTTTAATCAGAAGGAAGAGACCCAAGATCTGGATGAAATAGTAGGCTCTGGATACAGTTTTTATTTTTACACTGCAATTGAGGCTGGTATAAAAATGAAAAAATGGAAATTTTTAAGTAATCTTGAAATTCCAAAAGAAATGAAATTTCATCCAATTTTTAGATGGAGAGATCTAGAAACTGGAAACTGGTATGAATTACAATATGACCAAAAACATCTTTTAGGTATTAATTTGGATAATGATCAATTAAAAATTCCTATTGTATCGTTCCAATTTCCTGTTGGAGCAGTCGAATTTATTTTAAATGGAATTGATTATTACACAGATAAAACTACTGATTTTGAAAAGAAATATTTTGAAAGGAATAAAAAGTTTTAATAAAAACATTACAACTATTAATTAGGGCTTCTATATTTATTTATAGTTAATAATCTAGTTGATTAATTTTTCTTAAATCATTTTTAAAATGGTTCAAAAATTGTCCTGTTAGGCCTGAGGCAGTAGAGGCACACGTACCCCTGTGTCTGTCTTTGCCCTGCTTGTAGATATCCATAGACCACCGTCTATGCCTGTAACAATCTTGTTTGGAGTTAGTTCAGCGAGTTCAATATAGGAAAGCCCCGTATAACAGCTGAACAGAAGCATATCCCGAACATGTCTAAGACGTTCAATAGAAAACTCTTTGTTTGCAAGTGCTGTAAGCTCTTGGATATTCAATGACTCCCGTTCTGTTTTTTCAAAATGCTTTTTAAAACTGGCGAAAGGATCTTTAACAAGCCAATCCAACTTAACCGCCATATTTATCATTTTGCGCAACCTTTCGATATGCTTCATGATGCCGTTGTTGTTAAGAGGCTTTTGGTGATCTTTGGGTACATAATTAAAAAGGTAACGTTCAAAGTCCAAAATAAATCTGTAAGTAAGCTGTGAAAGGACAATGTCATTTCTGTAAAGTTTCTCCAAAAGGAATTTTTTCACATACCGTTGCGTGGTATGGTAATTCTTCATTGTTCCGGGAGCAAGTTTATGTAGTTGTTGCTCATTATGATATTCAATCAGAGATAACAATGTTGGAGCCAGATTGTTCGTGCCTTACCCTATCGCGGATTGCTGGCCCATCAATGGCAACGTCATTTAATACCATCTGCTGATACGTGTTTATGATTTTTGCCTTGAACTGGTTAAGAAAAATGTTGAGTTCAGTAATTTCTTTGCGGTTTCCCTTAGCCATGCCTTTTCTTTCATCCCATTCGGCTGCCTTAACGGAACGCTTGACTGAAATCTCAGTCCGTTTTCCATTTACCGTTACTCGCGCACAAATAGGAGCCGAACCTTGGATCGTGGTTTTTTGGGTCTTTAGGTAAAAGAGGACCCCGAATGTTGATCCCATTTTCTTTGATATAACTTGAATGTTTTGGAGTTGAATAAAAAGAAAAACCCCTTAAATCATACGATTTAAGGGGTTTTGACTGCCATTGAAAGGCTCTTTAGTCGGGGTGGCAGGATTCGAACCTGCGGCCTCCTGCTCCCAAAGCAGGCGCGATAACCGGGCTACGCTACACCCCGTAAGCGGATGCAAAGATAGTAATAAATTCGAATTACAAAAGAAAAATATTAAAATAAATAAAACTTATTTTGAGATAGTTATTTAGGATTTGATTTGATGGTACTTTTTTATAATAAAGTTTACCTTTGCATCACTTAAAACTATACATATTATGTCAGATACAATCGAAAAAATTAAATGCCTAATTATTGGTTCTGGTCCAGCAGGTTATACTGCGGCTATTTATGCAGCCAGAGCAAATATGAATCCAGTTTTATATCAAGGAATGCAACCTGGCGGTCAATTGACTACGACAAATGAAGTGGAAAATTTCCCTGGTTATGTTGATGGTGTTACAGGACCTGAAATGATGATTCAATTGCAAGAGCAAGCAAAACGCTTTGGTTCAGATATTCGTGATGGCTGGGCTACTAAAGTTGATTTTTCAGGAGATATTAAAAAAGTTTGGATTAACGATTCTATCGAATTACACTGCGAAACTGTTATTATTTCGACAGGTGCATCTGCTAAATATTTAGGATTACCATCAGAACAACATTATTTGCAAATGGGTGGCGGAGTTTCTGCTTGTGCTGTTTGTGACGGATTTTTCTACCGTAACCAGGAAGTTGTAATTGTTGGAGCTGGAGATTCTGCTTGTGAAGAAGCACATTACTTATCTAAACTTTGTAAAAAAGTAACGATGTTAGTAAGAAGCGAAAAATTCAGGGCTTCTAAAATTATGGAAGAACGCGTTCGTAAAACTGAAAATATCGAAATTTTATTGAACCACGATACTATTGAAGTATTAGGTGACCAACAAGTAGTACACGCAATTAAAGCGTTGAACAAAACTACAGGTGAAGTTATTGAAATTCCTGCTACAGGATTTTTCGTAGCCATTGGACACAAACCAAATACAGATATTTTTGCAGATTATATTACTCTTGATGAAACAGGATATATTGTAAACGTTCCCGGAACATCTAAAACAAATGTTGATGGTGTTTTCGTAGCGGGAGATGCTGCTGATCATGTATATCGTCAGGCAATTACTGCTGCCGGAACAGGATGTATGGCTGCATTAGATGCTGAGAGATATTTAGCTTCAAAAGAGTAAGTTTTCATTCTCAGTTTTCAGTTATTGAAATGTGAACAGAACTATAAAATAAAAGAAGCCGTCTCAAAACATATAATTTGAGACGGTTTTTTATTTGATGATGTTTTGATTTTTATTGGGCTAATTTTGAGTGGAGGCAAAAATTGCCCTTATGCTGCAATTTTCTTCCTTAAGTTGTGACCTAAAGCCATTAATCCGAACTCTAATTCAACTTTTTGAAGTCCTTTTAAAGAAAATCGTCTAAATCCGTTATTATGCTTGAGTTGGGCAAACACAGGCTCTACATCGGCAGAGCGTTGCTTTCTTCTTTGTATTCCTATTTCACTTAGCAG
>NZ_JAMZNK010000085.1 GCF_027980145.1 Flavobacterium azizsancarii
TTCCACCTCGCGATGGACACCCTTGCATTCAGCTAACACTTCCCACTGTAAAGGCGTGTTCGGGACTTACACCCTAGAGTTATCGCCCATGCTGGGCACACAACAAAAAAGACGATATACTTCGAGCATATCGTCTTTTGTTTCAATCGTATAAAATTATATCAACCCAATGAATCTAAAGGATCACACGGAAAATAAATTGTAATATCTGTACCTTTATTCAGCTTTCCTACTGCGCGGATATTGCCATTGCAGGTCTGCATTATTTTTTTGCAGAGTGCCAGTCCAACGCCTGATCCGTCGTATTTTTCTAGAGTATGCAGTCTTGAAAAGATTTTAAAAATTGACTCGGCATATTCTTGTTCAAAACCAATTCCGTTGTCTGAAAAAGTAACCCAATGGCAATATACTTTATTGGAGTATTCGTTTATTTCCGGTTCTTTTGAACTTGTTATCTTAATGACTGGCAATCGGTCTATTGAGGCGTATTTTAGTGAATTGTGCAGGATATTAGAAAACAGCTGTTTCATCAAAAACGGAATCGCATGCACATCCGGCAGGCTTTCACATTCAAAAACTGCTTTATTCTCGATAATTATTTCCTTCATTTCCTGCAGGGTTTCTTCCAGAATATAATTCAGGCTAACCTTTCGAACAGATTCTTTGGTATGTTTTATTCGGGTGTATTTCAGGATATCAATCAACAAATTTTGCATTCTGTTGGCAGATTTAGTCACGCGCTGCAAGGAATCTATAACTGCTACAGATGGAATCTCATTTGTATCAGACAACACTTTTGAAGTGATAAACTGAATTTTACGTAAAGGTTCCTGTAAGTCGTGCGTACTGATCCAGTTGATGTTTTCAAGCTCTGAATTGGTTTCTTTTAATACTTCACTCAAACTTCGGTATTTCTCTTCTTCCTCGCTCAGCAACAGCATTATGATCTGATTGTGCAGCGCATGTGCATAACTTGCAGCGGCATTGATTTCGGGATCTAACCAGATACTGCTTTGATTTTTTATAATTTGTTTCCATAAATGAAACGAATTTCTAGGATGCAATCCTTTGCTGTCGATAATTATGGCTTTCTCAGGATCTCCTGCCCAGCTTATTTCGGCAATAGTTTCTGGCTTGTACCAAATAATAGTATTTCCATTACCCAATGAGTGATAAATAATGCCCGAAACATCTTCGTAGCCGTCTAAATCCGGAACAAAATCACTGAGTTTATTAGTGGTGAATGTTGTGGTATACTCATAAGCACGTATGCCCGAAATAATCCTCTTTATTTTTTCGTCTGATGGGGTAAGCCCGCTTTTATACATTTTTTTACCAATAGAGATCGAAACTCCGGCAGCGTTACAAAGCTTTAATAATTCCGGATGCTGACAAAGGATTTTAAACGATTCATGTGATAACGGAAGATTTAAGGCAGTTAACCTTTCGAGTGCCCTGCTGGTTTTACGGGCAATTTCGTATTCATCATTAGATTGTCGCAAATCGATTTGAGAGGTAATAAACTGTCCCTGCAGTTTGGCTGCAAGCCTAATCTCAGGAGAGATATTTTTAGGCGAATAATGATGACAGGCAATCAGCCCCCATAAACGATTATGATGAATAAGCGAAATGGTTAAGGTAGCCCCAACTCCCATATTTTTTAAATATTCGACATGAATGGGCGATGTACTTCTAAGAACAGAAAGACTTAGATCGAGGTTTTTATTTTCCTGATCATCAATCGTAAAAACAGGAACCGGTTTATAGCCTATATCAACTATTAATCGCAGCTGATTTTTCATATACAATTCTCTCGCCTGTACCGGAATATCTGTGTGAGGATAATGAAGTCCCAAAAAAGGTTCTAAATCTTCCCTCCTGCTTTCAGCAAAAATTTCGCCATTATAGTCAGCATCAAATCTATAAATCATAACACGGTCGTAACCGGTTATTTCGCGTGTTCCTTCGGCAACAAGTGCACATAAATCTTTCAGGGTCCGCGTATTGTTCATATCAGACACAAACTGAATCGTTTGTGCATATATATTAGCAAGCTGTTCTTTTCCTGCAGATTGTGGTTCAGCCTCCAGAATATAAATGGAATTACTTTTATGAATCGTTACCTGAAAATTTTCATTTATTAGTGTTATTTCAAGCGGAAAAACAAGCGGTACTTTACTGTCATGTATATAATCATGCAATTCTTTTTGAGCTTTTACGCCAAAAACTGCATCAAATTTTTGTCCAAGTATCTGATCAAAAACCAAAGCTACAAAATCTGAAATATTGGCTGTACAGAAATCAATTTTCCAATCTAAGGTTACGCCCAATAAAAAACCATGTGGCTGAATACTTCCCGGAATATGTATGGGTTCGTGCTCACAATTAGTCAATGTAACTAAATCACGATTAACAATATCTTTAATTTTCATTTTTGACCGTATTCATAAAATGATTGTGAATGCAATCGAATGCATAAACAGCACCTTCGATAATTTCGTCTTCGCAATTATACTTCTGTTGATACTCTGTAAGTGCACTTAAAAACTGTTTCCAATAACTGCCTGTTTTATTACCATATCCTGCAAAATAAGAAGTACCGCTTTGGTTACTTAAAACCGGAATGGTTTCAACATTTTTCAGAATAAACCTTCCGCCCAGAGAGGATCCCTCTACAACATATAATATTCCTATTGCAAACGGAATGCTGATATCGTGATATCTAAAAACCGAATTTGATTCTGTAATTTTATAATTCAAAAAAACAAGATCATTTTCAATCCATTGCGTTTTTTTTCTTTCTTCCAAATCAGGAAAAACACCTGATAATAATGGGAAAATATGTTCCTGGGTGCTTTTATGCACAGCATGCATCAGCGCCAGATAATGGCAATAGTCTTCAATTTGCAGATTGGGAGAAAGTATGGAAGCTGAAACTGATAATTTTTCAAGATTTTTGTGTGCGTCGGCAGTTTGTTTTTTTAGTTTATCTAAAAAATCAATCAGTGTGTTTAAACCTGGATTTGTTGTCATGGCAAGTAAATGTAAGTAATGATTTTTATTAAGAGGCTATAATTGCTGTTACTGAAATTCAGTAAATATCAAAAAAGAGATAATGTAACTTTAGGATTTCGGCTACATCATTTTGAAGGTTTTCTTATTAAGCATAGCTAAATTAATAAGTAAATTTATATCCTAAAATAGATTACATAGGTAAAATAATATGATTTTCTGCATATACATGATAGTACAATTATAGATGTTTGAAATTAAACCGTAATAACAAAAGATTCAATCCTTAGATCCTGCAGCTTTTCTTTCCAATCGGTTTCAATAACTTTTATTAGTACTTTTTTTAAATCACTAAAAACTAATGGTTTTACGACGTAAGCATTAGCACCTAATTCAAAAGTGTTTTTTACACCATCTTCAGCTGCAGAAGTTGAGTAAATAGCGATCAATGGAATATTTTTGAATTTAATATCTTCTTTTATTTGTTGTAAGGTTTCGAATCCTGATAATATAGGCATGTTAAGATCTAAAAAAATGATATCGGGAATAACTAAATTCGCATCATAAAGACGGTCCAGAAGTTCTACACCATTTTTACAAAATTCGATGGGATTTTTGAGTTGTAAATCAGCTAAAGCTTCGGCAAAAAAATCTCTGTCGTCTTCATCGTCATCAGTGAGCAAAATCCTTATATCCTTTATTTTATACATTATGAAGTTGGTTTTATCTCAAATGTACACTTAAATAAATGGGAATAGGGAATTGAAAATAATTTACTTGTTCTTTTATCATGAGGATTGTATTTATCTCTTAAAAACGAAAAAAAAAACAGGTATACCATTGATAACTCCTATTTTACTTCTATTAAATTTATTTTAATGTCCTGAAATAATAAGTAGTCTTTTGACTACATAAGTGATTTGTCCTAACTTTTTTTTTATTAAATGCCAAAGGAATATTACTTCTTCGACTGCAAACATTAGAAATAAAATTAATCACATACTTTTGTATCATTCAAAATGAGTGCTTAACACATTCTGCTAATGACAAAAACAACAGTCTATTTTTATATTCCTAAACAAGTTACACTTCTTGATTTAAGCGGCGTTGTCGAAGTTTTTCAGGAAGCTATTGGCTTAGGTCTTGAATATGAACTTCAATATATTAGCAGTCAATTTTCTATTATTTCTTCTTCGGGATTAGAATTGTCGGCACTCACCCATTTTTCTAAAACAAATCCTCAGGAAAATGATCTTGTTTTTATTGCCGGAAGCAGCACGAATCAAATTGATCTGAATGCTGAAGATGCTTTGTTTTTTAAATGGCTTTTGAAAGTAAATGAAAATCAAACCACGATTTGCAGTATTTGTTCGGGTGCTTTTATTTTGGCGAAAGCCGGACTTTTAGATCATAAAGAATGTACTACGCATTGGAAATTGGTTGACAAACTTCAAAACGATTTTCCGCTTGTAAAAACTCAAAAGAATACCTTGTTTACCCAATCCGGAAGGCTTTACACCAGCGCCGGAATCATAACGGGAATTGATCTGGCTTTGCACATTATCGAAGCAAGAAATGGCAAAGAAACCGCTGCTGCAATTGCTAAAGAATTGGTGGTTTACAAAAGAAGAAACGGCAATGACGAACAGGAAAGTGTCTATTTGCAAAACCGAAACCATCATGATGAAAAAATTCATATCATTCAGGATTGGATTATCTCGAATTTGGAAAAAACATCAACAATCGATTTTTTAGCCGAATTGATTCACATTGGTCCCAGAAACTTAACCCGTATTTTCAAGAAACAAACCGGCATCACGATCGCCGAATATCGTACGAAATTAAGAATCGAAAAAGCCAAAAGCCTGCTTACCAATTCTAATTATAAAATACAATACATCGCGAATTTATGCGGTTACAAAACTTCTAAACAATTACGAATTGTTCTCGAAACCCATCTTGATGCATTGCCTACGGAAATTAAAAATAAGTGGTCTTAAAACGACTATTCTTTGTCCTTTTTTGATATTGACGATAAGGATACATTTGTATCTAATAATCTAATTTATAAAATAATGACGCTTAAAGACTTAAATACTGCCTTGATTATAATTGATGTTCAAAAAGGTTTTGATGATGAAGAATATTGGGGCGGAAACCGAAACAATAAAAGTGCTGAAACAAATATCGCTCAGCTTCTGGAACAATGGAGAACGCTGAAACTTCCTGTTTTTCATATCGTTCACAGTTCATTAGAACCTAAATCAAAATTACACGCATCACATCCGGGATTCGAAATCAAAGATGCAGCAAAACCAATTGCAGGTGAACCAGTAATTACAAAAAATGTTAATAGTGCTTTTATCGGTACTAATCTGAAAGAAAGACTTGACGATCTTAAGATCAAAACTCTTGTGATCACAGGTCTTACGACGAATCATTGCGTTTCGACCACTACAAGAATGGCAGGGAATTTTGGCTTTGATGTCTATTTAGTTTCTGATGCTACAGCAACTTTTGACCGAATTGGCATTAATGGAGAAAAATATGATTCTGAACTGGTACATCAAATATCTTTGGCGAGTTTACATAAGGAATTTGCAGAAGTTATGGATACTGAAAGACTTTTAGAATTAGTTTAAGAGTTTTTTTTTGCTACGAATTAAAAGTTGCCACGAATTTCACGAATTTTCGCTAATTTCTTTTACAATCTTTGAACATAAAAAAGATAAAAATCATAGTTTACAGATAGATACATTAATTTCAATTTATGTTTATCCGCAATTGTAGAAAAAATAATTTACGAAAATTCGTAAAATTCATGGCAACCTTTTTAAACCATAAGCATACAAAAAGAAATTAGCGGAAATTTGTGTACTTTGTGGTTAACCACTTTCTGTATAATAATTAGTGCAAATTCGTGAAATTCGTGGCTACCTCCTTTTCTCAAAAGAAATTCGTGGCAAACAAATCATTTTATTGACTTACATCAAACTTTTGCATCTTAAACAATTCTAGATTTGCTGCTTATTAATTTAAACCAAAAACAAATGATCAGCACACTAACATATCCGGTAGAGAAGTTTGGTACAACCAGCATAAAACGTGTAGAAAATGCTTTAAACCATTTGCAAAACGGAAAAGGAATTTTATTAACTGATGATAAAAATCGTGAAAACGAAGGTGATTTGATTTTTTCTGCACAACATATAAGCGTACCTGATATGGCTATGATGATTCGCGAATGCAGCGGAATTGTTTGTCTTTGCCTGACCAATGAAAAAGCAGATCAACTGGAATTGCCTTATATGGTTCAGGAAAATACCAGTAGTTTTCAAACTCCTTTTACCATCACGATCGAAGCAAAAAAAGGTGTTACAACTGGAGTTTCGGCAGCTGATCGCGTTACAACCATTAAAACTGCAAGTGCTGTAAACGCAAAGGCATCAGATTTAGCCAGACCCGGTCATGTTTTTCCTTTACGCGCCAGAAACAACGGGGTTCTTGAACGAAATGGTCACACTGAAGGCAGCGTTGATCTTATGAAATTGGCGGGCTTAAAACCGGAAGCTGTTTTATGCGAATTAATGAATGAAGATGGCAGTATGGCAAAACTTGACAAAATCATTAGCTTTGCAGAACAACACGATTTGATAGTTTTATCTATAGAAGATATTATCTATTACCGCAAATTTGTGCGAGATTATAAATAAACAATGGTATACGAGCAACTTGGTGATTATATAAAAAATCGTATTGAGGTTTCTGATGAGGACCTCAATACGATTTTGTCGCATTTCAAACCTTTAAAACAAGGCAAAAATGAGTTGTTGCTTTCGGCAGGACAAACCAGTCAGAATACATATTTTGTGGGCAAAGGATGTTTGAGAATCTATTTCATCAACGAAGAAGGAAAAGATGTTACGCGATATATTGCTTTCGAAAATCAGATTGCTACGGCGTTAGTGAGTTTTATAACCAAATTGCCGTCAGAGGAATATATTCAGGTAATCGAAAAATCGGAATTATTGTATATCAGTCACGAAGATTTTGATCATTTGATTAAAACTATTCCACAATGGATGCAATTTTATTGTCGCTATTTAGAGAGAGCTTATGTCAATAATACCAATAGACTGATGTCGTTTACCACCATGGATGCCTTAGAAAGATATCAGTTATTACTAAAAATAAATCCGGCGATCGTAAAACGATTACCCAATAAAATAGTCGCTTCGTACATAAATATTTCGCAGGAAACTTTGAGCAGGTTAAAATCTAAATTTTAACAGATCAAGCCTAGTCAGTTGGTAGAAATCGGATAGGAGCCTAGGGATTAATTCCCTAGACGACCTTCCACACCACCCGGCATACGGATCCGTACCAAGGCGGTTCTTAATTTACGATACATTTTAAGATAGATACCTAACCTAAAGTACTTCCGTGAGGTTGTTTTCAGT
>NZ_JAMZNK010000086.1 GCF_027980145.1 Flavobacterium azizsancarii
GAAATTGGGGAATTGTTTTAAATCAATTTACCCTTATATTTGAAAAAAGGCTCAGATTATAAAATCGAGCCTTAACTTTTCAACTTACACACTTTTTGGGACAGTGTCATTCTTGCTTTTAGTCTATTTTCTATAATCTTTATTCTTTTGTCTTAAAAAAAATAAAAAAGGCGGAATCTCTTCCACCTTTTTTGCCCCAAATCTACCATAAACTTAACCTACTAATGTTATGGTTTAGTAAAAGTATGATAGCTATTCTTATTAAAAAAACTTTTCTGATCAATGGTCAATATATCCGACAAAAAGAATGTAATACTTTTAAATTGAAATACTTGAGTTTATTCCAATAAAAAAGGTGGAATTGCTTCCACCCTTTTTGCCCCAAATCTACCATAAACTTAACCTACTAATGTTATGGTATCTCAAAAGTATTGTAGCTTTTCATTTTTACCAAACATATGGGATGAACGGCAAAAAAAACCGATGAAATGCACAAATTAACCTTTTGTTAGTATTTTATTAATACGCTCTTGCGTCTTTTCCTTCGTAGAAATTCATGAAAGCTCTGTTTACAACACGATTTCCTCCTGGTGTAGGATAATCTCCCGTAAAGTACCAATCTCCAAGATTTTTAGGACATGCAATGTGCAAATCTTCTACTTTTTGGAAAATGATTTTTACTTCGGCATTGATTTCCGGAGAACTTAACATTTCGGCAATTTTAGCCGAAACTTCCTCAGGAGTAAACTGATCGTAAATGGCAGTAACATAATTTACAACATCGCTGTCTATATAGTTTTCCTGTGCTTTACATTTAGCATAAACTTCATCAACAATATGATATAAGTTTCTTTCTTTCAATAAGGCCAAAGCTGCTCTAAAAGCTACAAGGCCTTCTAATTTTGCCATGTCAATTCCGTAACAGTCAGGATAACGAATTTGTGGTGCCGATGAAACGATTACGATACGTTTAGGATTTAAACGGTCCATCATTTTTATGATACTCATTTTAAGCGTTGTACCACGAACAATACTGTCATCAATAATAACTAAGTTGTCAGTTGGTTTGATCACGCCGTAAGTCACGTCGTAAACGTGAGCCACAAGATCATCACGACTGCTGTCCTCTGTAATAAAGGTTCTTAGTTTAGCATCTTTAATAGCTACTTTTTCCGTACGGATTTTTACAGCCAGTAATTCTTGCAATGTTTCAGCCGTAAGAGTATTTCTGTTGGCGAGTATATAATTGTTTTTTCTTTGATTTAAAAAATCCTGAGCAGCTTCGACTAAACCATAAAATGAAGTTTCGGCAGTATTCGGGATATAAGAGAAAACAGTGTTGTCTGTATCACTTTCAATAGATTCAAGAACTGCAGGTAAAATTAATTTTCCTAAGTTTTTACGTTCCTGATATATTTCAGCATCACTTCCTCTTGAGAAATAAATTCTTTCAAAAGAACACGCTTTCTTAACAGTTGGTTCCAGGATTTGTTCCATAGAAACTTTTCCGCTTTTCTTGATGATCAAAGCATTTCCTGGTTCAATTTCCTGAACACTTTCAAAAGGTACGTTAAATACAGTCTGAATAACAGGTCTTTCAGAAGCTACAACAACAACTTCGTCGTCCTGGTAAAAATAAGCCGGACGAATTCCTGCCGGATCTCTAAAAACGAACGCATCACCATGACCTAATAATCCGGCCATTGCGTAACCGCCATCAAGGTTTTTAGCGGAGCGGGTTAATATTTTTGCGATATCCAATCGGTCTGCAATAACCGGCGAAGCTTCTCTTTTAGAATAACCTTCTAATTTGCAGTCCTGATACAATTGCATTACTTCTTTGTCAAGAAAATGTCCAATCTTTTCCATAACTGTAACAGTATCCGCCATTTCTTTTGGATGTTGTCCAAGTTCAACTAAGTTTTCGAAAAGTTCCTTAACATTTGTCATATTAAAGTTTCCTGCCAAAATTAGATTACGGTGCATCCAGTTACTCTGACGTAAAAATGGATGTACACTTTCGATGCTGTTTTTTCCGAAAGTTCCGTAACGAACGTGTCCTAAAAATAATTCTCCTATATAAGGAATATTAGCTTTTTGAGCTGCAACATCATTTGCGTATTCAGGATGAGAAGTCATCTCTTCGTTAATGCGCTCATTGATTTGTTTAAAAACGTCCTGGATAGGTTGTGCGTGATTAGAACGAACTCGGCTGATATAACGTTCGCCAGGTTCAACATCTAACTTAATGCTTGCAAAACCTGCTCCGTCTTGCCCACGGTTGTGTTGCTTCTCCATCATTAGATACATTTTTTGTATCCCGTAAAAAGCAGTTCCGTATTTTTCTTTGTAATATTCAAGCGGTTTAAGAAGTCTAACTAAGGCTATACCACATTCGTGTTTTAAAGCGTCGCTCATTGTTTTTGTATTTTGTGTTGTTGTAAGTTGTGTGTATTAACGTAATAAAAAAGCCCCGTTATTAGCGAGGCTTTCGGGCATTATATTTCTATGTCAAACTGAGTTAACGACTTAAACTGTTGTAATCGAATCGCTACTTCTGCTTTGCTTAATGTTTCCATCCTTTCGGTTCCAAATTTCTCCACACAAAATGAAGCTAAATTAGATCCGTAAATAATTGCGTTTTTCATGTTGCCAAAAGAGATGTTTTCGCTTTGTGCAATAAATCCTGAAAAACCACCTGCAAAAGTGTCTCCTGCTCCTGTTGGATCAAAAACATCTTCTAATGGTAATGCCGGTGCAAAGAATACTTCTCTATTATGGAATAAAAGTGCTCCGTGTTCTCCTTTTTTGATCACCACATATTTTGGTCCCAATTCCTGGATTTTGTTTGCCGCTTTTACTAAAGAGTATTCTCCTGAAAGTTGTCTTGCTTCTTCGTCATTGATTGTGATTACGTCTACACGTTTGATTACGTCAAGTAATTCCGGAAGAGCGCAGTCCATCCAAAAATTCATAGTGTCTAAAACTACTAATTTTGGTTTTTTCTCCATTTGGTCCAAAACACTGCTTTGTACTAAAGGATGTAAGTTTCCTAACATCACAACATCAGCATCTTTATAATTTTGAGGAACTTTTGGTTGAAAGTCAGCCAAAACGTTTAACTCAGTTACCAATGTGTCTCTAGAGTTTAAATCGTTGTGGTATAAACCGCTCCAGAAAAAGGTTTTTCCGCCTTTTACAATTTCGATACCGGAGATATCAATATTTCTTGAAGTTAAAAGATCTAAATGTTCTTGAGGAAAATCGTCGCCAACTACAGAAACAATGGCCGATTGTAAGTTAAAAAATGAAGCTGATAAACCAATATATGTTGCAGCACCACCTAAAATTTTATCTGTTTTTCCGAAAGGAGTTTCAATCGCGTCGAAAGCAACCGTTCCAACAATCAATAATTTATTCATTTTATGAATTTCGAATTAGGGTGCAAAGATACTTCATAAGTTGCAATATTGCAACGGTTTAAGTTCTCAAAATTTTCATAAAAAAAGAATATTGTTTTCGGGGCTAAAACTGTTGTAAATGAATGAATTAAATTTGATTCTTCTGAGTGCTTAAAATATGTTTTTTGGATTTAAAATACAATAGTTATTTTCGAAAAAAAGCATGGGAGATTTTGTTTAGATTTGTTAAAATGTCAAATTTCATTCATGAAGAAAGTTATAACCTTATTAGCGCTGTTTTGTCTGTTGATTTCCTGCGAAAGAAAAGAACCGAATTTTTCTGAAGAAATGATAGAGAAGTTGGTATTTGAAGATAATGGCTTACCTCCATATTATCTTAGATTAGACTTATATGTGTTGACAGACAACAATGAAATTCATCAAACCAATAATAATGAATTAATGTTTTTTTATAAAAAGTATTACTCAAAAGAGTTCAAATCGTTTAATGAATTTTTAAATGCCAGCTTAAATGCCGATTTTATTTTTGATAAAAAGCTATTAAAAAATAATGCTAATTATTTAACTAGTTTTAAATTAAATCCAAAATTGGAAAAAGAATATTCCTCTTTAGGGTTTAATAAGTTTCTTGAAAAATATTCAAAATCATCCTCTAGGAAAGATGAGCTTGAATTTAATAAATCAAATTTAAATTCTGATGAATATTCAGCGTTTAAATATTTTCTTTATGTAAACAAATACGATGTAAGTTCTGATTGTTATTTGGGAATTGATTATATTAGAAAAAGAAAAGATTCTTTTAATTGAGCTCCAATTGATACTTCATAATTTTTAGCTTTTTCGTTTCCCATCTTTTATTAAATTATTCTAAAGATACATTGTTGACGATTTTTCGGCAATTTTAATCCATTTCAAAAAATAGTCCTTCGATGGTTTATTGTCGTTTTGGGTGTTTTCTTTTTCAGTCATAATCTTCGTTTAATTCTACAACTCATACTTCTTATCAAAATAATTCTTTAAAATCCCAATTTGAACTAAAATCATAAAAGGCACTATTAAAAGCGCATACAATATATTTTTAGAAAAATGAATTCCTGAAAATAGAGTAGAAGCTTTGTCTAGATATACTAGCGCTGTCTCAGAATTAGAAATGTCGTTGTTGGCGAAAATAGAATAACACGTCAAAGCAATTAAACTGATACCAATAAATATCCAGGTTGTTTTAGAAATCAAAGGTTTGTATGCTTTTATTTTACTTTTCTCAGTTGCTAAAACATGAGACATTATTTTTGAAGTAAAGTCAATAGATGGCGATTCCAAAGTAGTTTCGGCCATCATTTTATCAATTAGATTTTCTATTTCTTTATCATTTTCTTTCATAACATTCTATTATTTCTGGTTCTAATTGCTTTTTCAAAATTACGGCTAATTTTTGGCGGCTTCTAAATAATTTTACCTTGACGTTATTGGTATTAAGGCTCATAATTTTTCCGATTTCTTCTAAACTCTGATCTTCAAAATAAAATAAAGTTAGCAAGAAATTTTCTTCACTCGGTAATAAATTCAGACAATTCTGAATCGCCTGTTTTCGTTCTTTGTCTTCCAGAGCAGTTAACGCGTTGTCCATCGTTTTAATTAAATGTGCCGAAAATTCATCTATCGATACATTGAGGTCTTCTTTTTTATTTTTCTTCAGTCGGTCTAAACATGTGTTATAGGCTACTTTATAAATCCAGGTCGAAAATTTAGAATCACCTTTAAACTTGCTTAAAGAATTATAAGCTTTAATAAAAGTATCCTGTGCAACTTCTTCAGCCTCTTCTTTGTTTTTGACCATTTTAAGCGCCAATGTAAAAATCATATTTTTATAACGATCAACCAGTACGGCAAAAGCATTCGTCTCGCCGTTTATAATTTTATCGATATAATGTTGATCGCTTATTGTGCTCATATTATGTAAGACGACACGTTCTGTAATTAGGTTACAACTATTTGAAAATAAATTCGAAATTTTTAAATCCCCAATCTTAATAAAATAAATTCCAATTTTTAAATTCCAACTTTATAAGAGGAAATGTAGATTAAATTCTAATCTATATGTTTATAGAACTTTGTCAAAGTTTATCCTTTCCCAATATTGTCATCTCGACGAAGGAGAGATCACACGCGAAATTGGCGGTTTACTTTGCGGAGCTTCTAGTATGATCTCTCCTTCGTCGAGATGATACAGAAATTCGCCACTAGATTTATCGTTTTGTGGCAAAGATTTATTGTTTCTCGAAAATAATTTTAAACTCAAAATTAACTGATATTCAGTAAGTTTTGGGGTTTTTAATTTAAAGATTGGAATTTATTTTAAAATTCTTGTAACCTCAATTCAAAACATGTCGTCATATGGGGTATCAATCAATTATAAAACAAAAAATATTATGGGAGCACAAATTTTAGTACCAATAAGTATGTTTCTGATGATCTTCGGAATTGTTTATCTTATTTACTCAACAAGAAACAGAGAGCGTCTTGCTCTTATAGAAAAAGGTGTCGATGCCAGTATCTTTTTGAAAGGACACGGAAAAGGTGTTCCCGTTTGGAAGGTGCTTGTTTTAAATCTTGCTTTTTTATTAATAGGTAGCGGAGTAGGGATTTTTGTCGCTTTGCTAATCACAACTTATACATCTCTTGTAGATTCAGCCGTTTACCCATCGATCATTTTTATCATGGCGGGAGTTGGTTTATTGGCAGGATTTAGCAAAGCTAAAGATTTGGATAAAGAATAAAAGATCGTTTAAGTTAGTACCATTAACGATTATAACGCGTCAGGAACAATTGTTTCTGACGCGTTTTTGTTGTGTGCCCAGCATGGGCGATAACTCTAGGGTGTAAGTCCCGAACACGCCTTTACAGTGGGAAGTGTTAGCTGAATGCAAGGGTGTCCATCGCGAGGTGGAATC
>NZ_JAMZNK010000087.1 GCF_027980145.1 Flavobacterium azizsancarii
TTGTAATCAATTACAAAATGAAATCATTCAACAAATAGTAATACATTGTGGTGGGGATCCTGCTAAAATAGAGACATTCAATACATAAAATAAAGTTCCTTACACTCTTGGCTTTAAACTTTGACAAAGGTTTTTTTACGTACAATCTTGGTCATCGAAACAAAGCAAAACTCTGAAAAATGATTAACCACATTACAGCACACACACAACATCTTGTCATTTTCGAAGGGAGAAATCAGATAAAGCAAATCAGCAACAGCACTTTATCCCCGCGTGTGATTTCTCCTCCGTCGAAATGACAAAAAAGTATTACGTTCAGTAAAAACAAGAAGAATACCATTCCTTTTTATGTTGTTCTGTATAATTTTGATTTCCTCTAATGGTTTGATCTTCCTCGTTCATTCCGTTTACCATTCCCAACATAAAGGCGGTTATTATTACAATGAGTTTTCTTTTTATCCACTTCTCATCACCGTAAAGCTTACTTATAAATAGTAAACTTATTATGCGATAAACTAAAACCAAGATTCTCATAAATCAGCACATTTTCTACGCGCCTTTTATTGGTGGTAACTTCAATACTTTTCAAATTATTCTGATCTGCAAAATCTTTTATTTCATTTATCAGTAACCGACCAATGCCTTGACCACAATGCTTTTTATCAATAAAAAATTCCTGAATTTCTTCAACCGGACCACAATGATGCAAAAGATTCTGGGTATGAAAACTAACAAAACCTACACATTCATTTTCGTTTTCTGAGAGTAAATATAGACTGTTTAGATTCGAAATGTTTTCATTGAATATTATTGCAAAAACCTCGAAATCTACAACTTCATTTTCAAGTTCGCAGATTGACTTATAAACAAAATCTAAATCTTGTTTTTCGACTTTTCTAATTTTGATATTTGATTTCATATTCAATTTACAAGTTACCATAAACCACAATATGTTCAGCGTAGGTTAATTTATCGTTTAACCAATTTATTATTTCAGTCAAAAAAGCTTTCTCCTTTTTTTATTATCCTTTTCTATATGTTTTATTTTTTCAACAATCTATATGATCGTTTTATGATCAAAAAAATTATGCACAGTAGTATCAAATCCATTATCAAGTATATCATTTCACGGATTTCGTAATGGAAAAACAGATTGAAACTCTTTCAAGATAAGATCGAAATCTTCTGCCGAAACAAAAGCATCATTCCGTTTATCCGTTTTGTAGAATTCCCTTTCTCCATTCGCAGGCCATAAAATAAAACCAATTTTTGAAGATGCTGTTTTTCCTGTTGATATGATAATCGATTTTTGATTAATCCTTTCAATAGTCTTTATTATATCACACTTACAAATTCCATAATTTTCTTTTGCTATTTCATAATTGCATTCGGTCTTTAAACAGATTTCTTTAATATTAGTATCATGAAATTCTTTTTCGCATAATAATACATCACCATCATTTTTTTTAAGAAGCTGAACAGCAATACTTAAAGGAATCGAAATTCTGCTTCTTAATATTTTTAATTTTTCATCGTTCATTTTTCAAATCATAAATATTCACTCGACCCAAGACGCACAAATTTAACTTTATATTTTTGAACATATTTATTCCATTCCGTTTTATACTTTTCATTATTATAAATAGCGACTGCATAATCAGCAACTTCTTGACTAAAATGATTGCCAAAAATAGCATCAAGATTCTCAATTCCATAATCAATTACTCGTTTTAAGATCGCTAATTTATCTTTTCTGTTTTCTTTGCAAACTTTGTCGAGCCATAATCCTTTTCCAATTTTTACATATTCTTCGAGTAAACTATCGGTAATAAATTCAGAAGGAACATCATTGATATTAGGTTCGTTTTTGCCGTTTTTGAATGTCGTTAAAATTAATTCTTCCGAATAAAATTCATTTGGAATCAACGAAATCAATGTTCCACTCTGAGCAGCTTTTAAGCAAAGTTCTTTTGTTATAAACTGATCGGGTATTTTCTGAATTGCAAAACCATCTTTACTCACTAATTTTTCACAAAGTTCCGGCGTAATAAAATCCTGACCAACATAATCTAAAGCATGAAATGTTTTATTTAATGCCAACTCACACAATTCTCGAGTTTTAAACTGAAGCGGAACTAATTTTAAATCTCTATAATTTGATTTCATCCTATTTTGCCAATACTCATAGGTTTTTGCAGGCGGATTATTTTGTTTTAAAATCAATTCTCCAAATTCCAGTTCCCGTTTTAATTCTTCGAAAGTTCCTATTAAAGGATTATCAAGATGCTGGCGCAATTCGATTGATATAACATTTTCATTAAGATCATCATCATATTGGCAGGCATTTTTAGGGTCAAGATCTTCTGTTTTATCATTATAATAAAACAACTCATTTTTTTGTTTTGCAAAAGTGGTGTAATGATCGTCGACTATAAAAACCGGAGCTTCTATAATGCCAGAGCATTTAAAATTTCCGTGATTGTACGAAGTCATTACAGCTTCCTTGGCTTTTACGTTGCCTATTATTTCGACATTAGAACCGCCCAATAATAAACTCTGGCAATCGACATCTCCATTAATATAAATATAAGGTCCGTAATCTCCTTCGGCATTTATAATGCTTCCGGTTGTAGAGAAATTTCCGTTTATTAAAATCCCTTCGATTCTTATCGCATCAATTTCTTTTAATGGAAGACTTAAGATATTAGCAAGCCATTTTTTTTCTTTATCTTCATAAATATCCAAATAGAAGTTGCCTTCGAAATTTAAATCTTCGTCTGAAACTAAAAAGAAATCCTGATCGTCCCATTCATCAAAATAATCAAATCCTTCATGATCAATTAGAAATGAATATTGCGATTTTATGTCTTTTATTGTTACTAGTTTAAAACTTGAATTTTGCATTTTAATTTTATTAATCGAAGTTGATTTTTCTTTACTATCAAGATTACACATTTCTATATTCAAAATCAACAATAGTCAGAAAAATTGTATTTTTTCATTCGAGAAAACAATTTACAAAATGTATCTTACAAACAAACACTTGTTTTCTACCAAAACCAAGACACATCAGTAGAAACATTAGCCGAATCAGAGAGCTTAAAGACATGAAACAAGAAGCACTTGCACAAGCAATTGGCACGACTCAACAATCTATTTCTATTATTGAAGGAAGCGAAAGTGTTGATGATGAAAAACTTAAAGCAATTGCCGAAGCTCTGGGCGTTCCTACCGAAGTAATAAGGAATTTTTCTGAAGAAGCTGTTTTTAATATTATTGAAAATACTTTTGATATAGAAAACAACAATGGTTCTGCAATTAGTTACGGATGTACTTTTAATCCGTTTGATAAACTTCTTGAAGCTTTTGAAGAGAATAAAAAACTTTACCAATTATTAATTCAAGCAGAAAAAGAGAAAGTTGCTTTTTTAGAGAAGTTATTGAATGAGAAAAAGTAATTTCTACAAAAGATATATTTATAGAAAAACCGAAGTTTGACTGCTTCGGTTTTTTTATAAATAATTTTGTAATGTCTTCTCCATCGAAATAACAAGATTATAAAAAACTTAGTGCCTTAGTGTCTTCGTGGCAAAACCTAAACAAATAAGAAAACTTTAATAAATCAATCTTAGCCGATTCTCTAAAATTCACTATTTTTGAAATTCGAAGTTCAAAACTCACATTATTATGAAATATCATCAAATAAACAGCGCTCTTTTTGTAAAAAACCGCAAAAAATTCACGGCAGAAATGAAACCTAACAGTGTTGCCGTTTTCAACTCAAATGACATTTATCCGGTTAGTGCAGATAGTACTTTGCCATTTGCACAGCACAGAGATATTTTTTATCTAAGTGGTGTCGATCAAGAAGAAAGCATTTTGCTTTTGTTTCCGGATGCACCTTATGAGAACCAAAAAGAGATTCTTTTCCTGAAAGAAACAAACGATCATATTGCAGTTTGGGAAGGCGAAAAGTTAAGCAAAGAACGCGCATTTCAGGTTTCGGGCATCAGAACGGTTTATTGGCTGCAGGATTTTCATAAAGTTTTGAACGAAATGATGACGTATGCAGATACGATGTACATTAACACAAACGAACATTACCGTGCAACAGTAGAAACTGAAACTCGCGAGGCTCGTTTTGTAAAATGGTGGAAAGAACGTTATCCTGCACACCAAGTAGCAAAAAGCAACCCAATCTTACAACGCATTCGTTCTGTAAAAGAAAGCGAAGAAATCGATTTGATTCAGCAAGCTTGTGATATTACGGAGAAAGGTTTCCGTAGATTATTATCGTTTGTAAAACCAAATGTTACTGAATACGAAATCGAAGCCGAATTGATTCACGAATTCGTTCGTAACCGCTCTAAAGGTTTTGCTTATACGCCAATTATTGCTTCAGGAAATAATGCGAACGTTTTGCATTATATCGAGAACAATCAACAGTGCAAAGCCGGAGATTTAATTTTACTTGATGTTGCGGCTGAATATGCAAACTATTCTAGCGATATGACAAGAACGATTCCGGTTTCGGGAAAATTCTCAGATCGTCAAAAAGCGGTTTACAATGCTGTTTTGAGAGTAAAAAACGAGGCTACAAAAATGTTGGCTCCGGGAACACTTTGGAAACAATATCATATTGAAGTGGGTAAAATCATGACCTCAGAACTACTTGGTTTAGGTTTACTGGACAAAGCCGATGTTCAGAACGAAAACCCGGAATGGCCTGCTTACAAAAAATATTTCATGCACGGAACTTCTCACCACATGGGTCTTGATACGCACGATTACGGCTTGCTTCACGAACCTATGAAAGCTAATATGGTTTTTACGGTTGAACCGGGGATTTATATTCCAGGCGAAAAATTCGGAATCCGTTTAGAAGACAATGTTGTGGTTCAGGAAAAAGGAGAACCTTTTAACCTGATGCGCAATATTCCGGTTGAAGTAGATGAAATCGAAAGTTTGATGAATTCTTAAAGAAAGAGAAAAGAATATAGATTATCGAATAAAAACGGCTGGCAGAAATGTTAGCCATTTTTTTTATCAGAATTAAAATTTAATAATTTAAAAAGTTTGCTACGAATTCCACAAATTTTCACTAATTATTATTCCCTTTAATTCTATTAATAAAAAGCATAAATAAAATTCGTGCAATTCAATTTTTGAAGTTCCTTTTGATTCGTGTAAATTTGTGAAATTCGTGGCGAAAAAAAATCTTCGCTAACAAAACCCATTTAAAAATAATATTTTGAAAACTCTTTTATATAAAAATACCACAATTTCTTATACCGATTCAGGCAAAGGAACGGCGATTGTATTTCTTCACGGTTTTTTAGAAAATAAAAAAATGTGGAGTGATTATGTCGATTTTTTCTCTGAACAATATCACATCATCACAATCGATTTGTTAGGTCATGGCAAATCTGATTCTTTAGGATATGTGCACTCTATGGAGGACAATGCAAAGGTTGTTCATGAAGTTTTAGCCCATCTACAGGTTGAAAAAGCCATTATTATTGGTCATTCTATGGGTGGTTATGTTGGTTTGGCTTTCGCCGAATTATTCCCCAAAAACATCAACAAACTGGTTCTGCTAAACTCTACATCTAAAGCAGATAGCCACGAGAAAAAAATAAACCGAAATCGCGCTATCAAAGCGGTAAAACAAAATTATATAAATTTCGTAAATCTTGCGATTGGCAACTTGTTCAGCGAAAACAACAGAGCCAGATTGACCGAAGAAATTGAAGAAGCCAAGATTCAGGCTTTAAAAACTCCTTTGCAGGGAATTGTGGCTTCGCTTGAAGGAATGAAAATTCGAAAAGACAGGGTATTGCTTTTGCAAAAGAATTTATTTCCCGTTTTATTGATTTTAGGCAAAAAAGATCCTGTTTTAAATTACGAGGAAAGCATTCTTCAAATCGAAAATACCAATGCAAAACTGGTTTCTTTTGATGACGGACATATGAGCCAGATTGAAAACAAGAAGGAATTAAAAACTGTATTATTAGATTTCTTCGAATAATACCATCATTATAAAAATCGGATAGGAGCCTAGGGATTAATTCCCTAGGCGACCTTCCACACCACCCGGCATACGGATCCGTACCAAGGCGGTTCTTAATTTACGATACATTTTAAGATAG
>NZ_JAMZNK010000088.1 GCF_027980145.1 Flavobacterium azizsancarii
AGAGACCGGCGCACGGGTGCGTAACGCGTATGCAATCTACCTTTTACAGAGGGATAGCCCAGAGAAATTTGGATTAATACCTCATAGTATTATGAAATGGCATCATTTTATAATTAAAGTCACAACGGTAAAAGATGAGCATGCGTCCCATTAGCTAGTTGGTAAGGTAACGGCTTACCAAGGCTACGATGGGTAGGGGTCCTGAGAGGGAGATCCCCCACACTGGTACTGAGACACGGACCAGACTCCTACGGGAGGCAGCAGTGAGGAATATTGGACAATGGGCGCAAGCCTGATCCAGCCATGCCGCGTGCAGGATGACGGTCCTATGGATTGTAAACTGCTTTTATACGAGAAGAAACACTACTTCGTGAAGTAGCTTGACGGTATCGTAAGAATAAGGATCGGCTAACTCCGTGCCAGCAGCCGCGGTAATACGGAGGATCCAAGCGTTATCCGGAATCATTGGGTTTAAAGGGTCCGTAGGCGGTTTAATAAGTCAGTGGTGAAAGCCCATCGCTCAACGGTGGAACGGCCATTGATACTGTTAGACTTGAATTATTAGGAAGTAACTAGAATATGTAGTGTAGCGGTGAAATGCTTAGAGATTACATGGAATACCAATTGCGAAGGCAGGTTACTACTAATATATTGACGCTGATGGACGAAAGCGTGGGTAGCGAACAGGATTAGATACCCTGGTAGTCCACGCCGTAAACGATGGATACTAGCTGTTGGGTGCAAACTCAGTGGCTAAGCGAAAGTGATAAGTATCCCACCTGGGGAGTACGTTCGCAAGAATGAAACTCAAAGGAATTGACGGGGGCCCGCACAAGCGGTGGAGCATGTGGTTTAATTCGATGATACGCGAGGAACCTTACCAAGGCTTAAATGTAGATTGACCGGTTTGGAAACAGATCTTTCGCAAGACAATTTACAAGGTGCTGCATGGTTGTCGTCAGCTCGTGCCGTGAGGTGTCAGGTTAAGTCCTATAACGAGCGCAACCCCTGTTGTTAGTTGCCAGCGAGTCATGTCGGGAACTCTAACAAGACTGCCAGTGCAAACTGTGAGGAAGGTGGGGATGACGTCAAATCATCACGGCCCTTACGCCTTGGGCTACACACGTGCTACAATGGCCGGTACAGAGAGCAGCCACTGGGCGACCAGGAGCGAATCTATAAAACCGGTCACAGTTCGGATCGGAGTCTGCAACTCGACTCCGTGAAGCTGGAATCGCTAGTAATCGGATATCAGCCATGATCCGGTGAATACGTTCCCGGGCCTTGTACACACCGCCCGTCAAGCCATGGAAGCTGGGGGTGCCTGAAGTCGGTGACCGCAAGGAGCTGCCTAGGGTAAAACTGGTAACTAGGGCTAAGTCGTAACAAGGTAGCCGTACCGGAAGGTGCGGCTGGAACACCTCCTTTCTAGAGCCTCAAGTGTTAGTTGATTTATCAACACGCTGAGGAAAAAAGAAGAAGCTTTATAGGTTTTGATTTTAAGACTATTTTACTCTTGCTGTTAGTTCAAATAATAAATTTTAAGAATAAGAGTGTCTCGTAGCTCAGCTGGTTAGAGTACTACACTGATAATGTAGGGGTCGACAGTTCGAGTCTGTCCGAGACAACTATTTTATGCTTAAAAAGAAGGAAATTTTAGAAGTTGAAAGATTAAGGATCAAATAGTTCATAATTTTTAATTCACGATTTTTAATTTTTAATTAAAAAGGGGGATTAGCTCAGCTGGCTAGAGCGCCTGCCTTGCACGCAGGAGGTCAACGGTTCGACTCCGTTATTCTCCACTATCTTTAAGAAGATAGAATATAGAAAAAAGAATATAGACAAAGTCTATTCTCTATTCTCTATGTTCTTTATTCTGAAAAAGAAAAAGTTCATTGACATATTGAGATAAGAAAATAATAAAAAGTAGAAAGCGTTTTTTACAATTTATTGTAAAGAACAAAAAAAAACGGTCTTAATTAATTTTAAGATTGGTACAATAAGCAAAATAAGGGCGTATGGGGGATGCCTTGGCTCTCAGAGGCGATGAAAGGCGTGATAAGCTGCGAAAAGCTACGGGGACGGGCACACACCGATTGATCCGTAGATACCTGAATGGGGCAACCCACTATGTTGAAGACATAGTACACCGATAGGTGGGCAAACCCGCTGAACTGAAACATCTAAGTAGGCGGAGGAGAAGAAAACAAAAGTGATTCCGTAAGTAGTGGCGAGCGAACGCGGATTAGCCCAAACCAATGTTGTTACGGCAAGATTGGGGTTGTAGGACCACGACATTTTATGTACAAGGAACCGGAAGTTACTGGAAAGTGACACCATAGAGGGTGATAGTCCCGTATGGGTAACGAGTATAATAGATAGTGGTATCCTGAGTAGGGCGGGGCACGTGAAACCCTGTCTGAATTTGGCGGGACCATCCGCTAAGGCTAAATACTCCTGAGAGACCGATAGTGAACCAGTACCGTGAGGGAAAGGTGAAAAGAACCGTGAATAACGGAGTGAAATAGATCCTGAAACCATACGCTTACAAGCGGTCGGAGCCCTTTCGTGGGGTGACGGCGTGCCTTTTGCATAATGAGCCTACGAGTTAACGTTGCTGGCAAGGTTAAGTGGTTAAGCCACGGATCCGTAGCGAAAGCGAGTCTGAATAGGGCGCTTTAGTCAGTAGTGTTAGACGCGAAACCGTGTGATCTACCCATGGGCAGGTTGAAGCTGTGGTAACACACAGTGGAGGACCGAACCGGTTGACGTTGAAAAGTCTTCGGATGACCTGTGGGTAGGGGTGAAAGGCCAATCAAACTCGGAAATAGCTCGTACTCCCCGAAATGCATTTAGGTGCAGCGTTAGTTATAAAGTTATATAGAGGTAGAGCTACTGATTGGATGCGGGGGCTTCACCGCCTACCAATTCCTGACAAACTCCGAATGCTATATAATGTTCACTAACAGTGAGGGCTTGGGTGCTAAGGTCCAAGTCCGAGAGGGAAAGAACCCAGACCATCAGCTAAGGTCCCCAAATATATACTAAGTTGAAAGAACGAGGTTTGTCTGCCCAGACAGCTAGGATGTTGGCTTGGAAGCAGCCATTCATTTAAAGAGTGCGTAACAGCTCACTAGTCGAGCGGACGAGCATGGATAATAATCGGGCATAAGTATATTACCGAAGCTATGGATTTACAAGCAATTGTAAGTGGTAGGGGAGCATTCTAACAGGGTTGAAGGTGTATCGTAAGGTATGCTGGACTGGTTAGAAAAGAAAATGTAGGCATAAGTAACGATAATGCGGGCGAGAAACCCGCACACCGAAAAACTAAGGTTTCCACAGCTATGCTAATCAGCTGTGGGTTAGTCTGGTCCTAAGGCGAACCCGAAAGGGACAGTCGATGGCTAACGGGTTAATATTCCCGTACTACTAATTACTGTGATGGGGTGACGGAGTGATGAAAGCGCCGCGAACTGACGGAATAGTTCGTTGAAGTACCTACCTATAAGACCCGCAGGCAAATCCACGGGTTTTGGGGAAATACGATAGTACTCGGAGTCTTCGGACAAAGAGATAGTGCGCCTAAGGGCTTCCAAGAAAAACCTCTAAACTTCAGGTAATTAGTACCAGTACCGTAAACCGACACAGGTAGTTGAGGAGAGAATCCTAAGGTGCTCGAGAGATTCATGGCTAAGGAATTAGGCAAAATAGACCCGTAACTTCGGGAGAAGGGTCGCCCTGAGTAATCAGGGCCGCAGTGAAGAGGTCCAGGCGACTGTTTATCAAAAACACAGGGCTCTGCAAAATCGTAAGATGAAGTATAGGGCCTGACACCTGCCCGGTGCTGGAAGGTTAAGAGGAGATGTTATCTTCGGAGAAGCATTGAATTGAAGCCCCAGTAAACGGCGGCCGTAACTATAACGGTCCTAAGGTAGCGAAATTCCTTGTCGGGTAAGTTCCGACCTGCACGAATGGTGTAACGATCTGGACACTGTCTCAGCCATGAGCTCGGTGAAATTGTAGTAACGGTGAAGATGCCGTTTACCCGCAGTGGGACGAAAAGACCCTGTGCACCTTTACTATAGCTTAGTATTGACCTTGGATAAATGATGTGTAGGATAGGTTGGAGACTGTGAAGTGGCGTCGCCAGGCGTTGTGGAGTCATTGTTGAAATACAACCCTTTGTTTATCTGAGGCCTAACCCCGTTTTGCGGGGGACATTGCTTGGTGGGTAGTTTGACTGGGGTGGTCGCCTCCAAAAGAGTAACGGAGGCTTCTAAAGGTTCCCTCAGTACGCTTGGTAACCGTGCGTAGAGTGCAATGGCATAAGGGAGCTTGACTGAGAGACATACAGGTCGATCAGGTACGAAAGTAGAGCATAGTGATCCGGTGGTTCCGCATGGAAGGGCCATCGCTCAAAGGATAAAAGGTACGCCGGGGATAACAGGCTGATCTCCCCCAAGAGCTCATATCGACGGGGGGGTTTGGCACCTCGATGTCGGCTCGTCACATCCTGGGGCTGGAGAAGGTCCCAAGGGTTGGGCTGTTCGCCCATTAAAGTGGCACGCGAGCTGGGTTCAGAACGTCGTGAGACAGTTCGGTCTCTATCTACTGTGGGCGTTAGAAATTTGAGTGGATCTGATTCTAGTACGAGAGGACCGAATTGGACAAACCTCTAGTGTATCTGTTGTTCCGCCAGGAGCATCGCAGAGTAGCTACGTTTGGAAGGGATAAGCGCTGAAAGCATATAAGCGCGAAACCCACCACAAGATGAGATTTCTTTTAAGGATCGTGGGAGATGACCACGTTGATAGGCTATAGATGTAAAGGCAGTAATGTCATAGTCGAGTAGTACTAATAATCCGTAAGCTTATGTACACCCTTTTCTCCCACCGTAAGGTGGGAGAAGAAACTTTCTAAATCAATACTTTTTTCTTTATCTCAGTATGTTAAGATATTA
>NZ_JAMZNK010000089.1 GCF_027980145.1 Flavobacterium azizsancarii
GGTTTAAAAATAGAAAAAAAGTTATTTCCGAAAAACATTTTGAGCTTTTAAATTTGCTCAAATATTTTTCAGAATAACTTTTCAACTTACACAGTTAGTGAGACACTACCGCAAGAATATAGCTTTTAAACAGAGAACCTTGCACTCTCTCTTTATCCTCTCCTAATTTTCCTTTATATTCTATCCTCTAGATCCTTTATTCTTTTTTCTTTATCCTTTCCTATTTCCTTTATTCTCCCCTTTACATTCCATCCTCTAGATCCTTTCCTCTTTATTCTATACTCTTTATTCTATACTCTTTATTCTATTCTCTTTATTCCATTCTCTACTCACCTAATTCTATCTTTTTTCTTACTTAGTCGGATATATCTGTCATTCATCAGAAAAGTTTTTCTCATAAGAACAACTCTTCTATATTTACTGAACCATAACATTAGTAGGTAAGTTTATGGTAGATTTGGGGCAAAAAAGGTGGAAGAAATTCCACCTTTTTTATTTTTAAAGAAAATAGAACAAAGAGAATAGAATAAAGATTGAAATGTAAATACAAAAAAAGACGAGCACCTTTCGGCACTCGTCTTTTTTCTTTACTCTTTATTCTATTTTCTCTTAAACAGACTATTTGTCTAAAGCAAATCTTCTAGCCACTTCTGTCCAGTTAATTACACTGAAGAAAGCTTCAATATAATCAGGTCTTCTGTTTTGGTAGTTTAAGTAGTAAGCATGTTCCCAAACATCCATTCCTAAGATTGGAGTTCCACCATTACCAGCAGCTTCCGGCATTAATGGATTATCTTGATTTGGAGTACCTACAACTTCTAGTTTCCCTCCTTTTTGAACAGTTAACCAAGCCCATCCTGAACCAAATTGCGTTGCTCCAGCTTTAGCAAATTTTGCTTTAAACTCTTCAAAAGTTCCAAAAGAAGCTTCGATAGCAGCTAATAAATCACCAGTTGGCAATCCACCACCGTTTGGACTCATTACAGTCCAGAATAAATTGTGGTTGTAAAAACCTCCACCATTGTTACGAACTGCTGCGTTTGATTTATCTAAGTTGATTAAGATATTCTCGATTGTTTTTCCTTCTAAATCTGTTCCTGCAATTGCAGCATTAAGATTTGTTGTATACGCATTATGATGTTTTGTATAATGAATCTCCATTGTACGAGCATCAATATGTGGTTCTAGTGCATCATATGCATAAGGTAATTGTGGTAATTCAAAAGCCATGATATTATGATTTTATGATTTATAATAATTTATACCAAATTTAGACATTTAACTTTGGAATAGAAAATACTATTTCGTTATAATTCCATTTAATTAACTGATAATTTGATTACTTAACAGTTAAATAACTGTAAATCTTTACTTTCCATTAAAAGTTGTCATGGTGTTTTCTAATCCTGCAGTTCCAAATGATTTAATAATTTCTGAAGCTACTTCTAATCGTTCTGGCAATTTTGCCTTTTCTTCTTCGTCCCAATCGCCTAAAACATAATCTACTTGCTGCCCTTTTTTGAACTGATCACTAATACCAAATCTAAAACGGGTATATTCCTGCGTGTTTAAAACCAGATTGATATTTTTCAATCCGTTATGACCTCCGTCACTTCCTTTTGGCTTGATACGAATGGTTCCGAATGACAGGTTTAAATCATCTGTAATGACCAAAATATTCTCTAACGGAATGTTTTCTTTGTCCATCCAGTATTTTACAGCCTTACCGCTTAGATTCATATAAGTGTTTGGCTTAAGCAGGAAAAAGGTTCTTCCTTTGAATTTGTATTCGGCTAAAGCGCCCAGTTTTACCGTTTCAAATGAAAGCCCTTCTTTTTTAGCTAAAAAATCCAGGACTTTAAATCCTATATTATGTCTTGTATTTACGTATTCGGCACCAATATTACCAAGTCCTACGATTAAATATTTTTTACTCACGCTTTTTATATTGTTTTTTGGGTGTTCGTGAACCTCCGGTTTCATATTGTCTGTGTTCTCTTCTTTTTGTGTTGATGAAAACAGTTTTGTTATCCATTTTATCATGTGGCAAAAATAAGATTAATTAGAGAATGTCGCAATTTGTTCATTAGATAATTAGAAAACGTGTCAATGAGATAATTTATTTAGAACCGAAAAGTTCACAAAGAATTGAGAATGGTACGCGGATGACGCAGATTTAAACGGATTTGTGCGGATTTATTATTTGATACTATATTATTATCTCAATTTTTGTGAGGCTGAGCGGAGTCGAAGTGCCGCAAGAAATTCGACAATCTAAAGTGAAATACTTTGCGGACTTCGACTCCGCTCAGTCTGACACACTAGAAACTTTTTCTCCATAGAACCTCAGCATCTTAGTCACTTATAGAAACTACATTTCTTGCTAGCCCTGACAGAAGCGGCATCCTTTTTCTTGCTTCTTTAGCAAGGAAAAGATATAGCGGATGGCAGGAACATCTGGTCTTGAGAAACCTTAAAGTTTCTGCTTCTGAAAAATTTAAAAATTAGAAAATGTGGTAATTAGATAATTTAATCTTAACTGCAAAGCACACAAGAAAGCTCAACTCAGAACCTCAGCATCTTAGCAACTAAGAACCTCTAAAAACAAAAAAAGCACCAATCTTTCGATTGATGCTTTGATATTGAATTTGAAAAAAATTATTTTTTCTTTCCTTTTGCAGGAGCTTTTGCAGCTTTTGCAGCTTCTTGAGCAGCTTTCATAGCAGCACGAGAGATTCTTACCTGAGCAACAACCGTGTTCTCTGGGTGCATCACTTTGTATTCTGGAGAACCAACTTTAGTAACATATAATTTGTTACCCATTTCAAGTGGAGTAATGTCAGCTTCAACAAAATCAGGAAGATCTTTAGGTAAAGCTTTAACTTTTAATTTACGTGTGTTTAAACGTAAAACACCACCTGCAAGAACACCTTTTGATGTACCAACAACTTTTACTGGAACTTCCATAGTGATTTCTTTGTCATCAAATAATTGAAAGAAGTCAATGTGTAAAATTTTATCAGATACCGGGTGAACCTGAATGTCTTGCAAAATTGCATTGAATGATTTTCCTTTTCCAAGCTCAATCACAACTGTGTGTGCGTTTGGAGTGTAAACCAAGTTTTTGAACGCTGCAGCGTCTGCTGAGAAGTGTACTGCTTGATTTCCTCCGTATAACACGCAAGGAACCGCTCCAGCATTACGTAAGGCTTTAGTTGACACTTTTCCCACGCTTTCTCTTTCTGATCCTTTAATTGTAATCGATTTCATTGTAAAAAAATATAGTTATTAATAAATATTCTTGTTTGTTCGTAATAAATTTATCGACATTTCAATACTTAAAGCTTACAGCCTAAAGCATATTGCCATTTATTACATTATAAATTTTCCACTAATGGAATTGTTGTGGTGCACCATGTGCATAACTTCAGCAAAAAGAGGTGCACAACTCACTACTCTTATTTTCTTTGATTCTTTCTTTAACGGAATAGAATCGGTAACTATTAACTCGCTTAATTTTGAGTTTTCAATTTTTTCGTATGCGTCACCTGATAAAATGGCGTGTGTACAAATTGCTCTAACACTTAATGCTCCTTTTTCGATCATTAAATCTGCTGCTTTAGCAAGTGTCCCACCAGTATCGATCATGTCGTCTACTAATATTACGTTACGGCCTTTTACTTCACCAATTAGCTCCATAGTGTCGATAACGTTGGCTGCTTTTCTTTGTTTGTAACAGATTACTACATCTGATGCCAAAAACTTAGAGTAAGCATATGCTCTTTTTGAACCTCCCATATCCGGAGATGCAATAGTTAGATTGTCTAATTTTAAACTTTCTACGTATGGTAAAAAGATTGTAGATGCAAATAAATGATCTACTGGTTTTTCGAAAAACCCCTGAATTTGATCTGCGTGCAAATCCATTGTCATTACTCTTGTCGCTCCGGCAGCATCTAATAAATTAGCTACTAATTTTGCTCCAATCGGAACTCTTGGTTTATCTTTTCTATCCTGTCTTGCCCAACCAAAATAAGGCATTACAGCTGTAATGTGTCTTGCTGATGCGCGTTTTGCTGCATCAATCATTAATAACAATTCCATCAAATTATCAGCCGTTGGAAATGTTGAGCATACGATAAAAACGCGTAATCCTCTGATTGACTCTTCGTATGATGGCTGAAATTCTCCATCGCTATACGTTGACATCGTTACTTTTCCTAACGGAATTCCGTATTGTGCTGCAATTTTTTCTGCAAGATAAACACTTTGTGAACAAGCAAAAATTTTAGCTTCTGGTTCTAGGTGCGACATTATAATTTGTTGTTTTGTAGTTAGTTGTGTGTGCTTCGTTTTAACGAGGTGCAAATTTAGAAAATTTATTGGACACTGAAAGGAAAAATTTAAGTATTTTTAGTAGAACATTTAATTTATTTTTTTACATTTGCACCGTGTTAAAGGAATAAGCACAGTTATGACATCATAATTAACTTATTCTATTGCGTTAAAATAATTGATTTATTAGTTATTTTTTCGTCTGCTAAGCCCGGATGGCGGAATTGGTAGACGCGCTGGTCTCAAACACCTGTGGGAAACCGTGCCGGTTCGACTCCGGCTCCGGGTACTTAAAACCTCTTCTTTCGAAGAGGTTTTTTTGGTTTTATACGGTTTTTATGTTCTGAAAAAAATACGTAATCCACAAAGAGAGACAGTTTGGATGAAGCGCAAAGCTTGGGGAGGAAATGTCAAAATAAAATAAGAACTTTGTAATCTAAGAATTTTATATGACCCCTATAGAACTTTTGAAGTTTATGCTTCCTGATTTT
>NZ_JAMZNK010000008.1 GCF_027980145.1 Flavobacterium azizsancarii
AAAATAAAGAATACTTCCTGCAAAAAACACAAAAAATATCTGCAAATTAAAATAAGCCAAAACACCTCCCATAACAAACATATTGATTACAGAAAACAAAACGTTTAATGAGGATGTAGTCAGAATTTTTTCGATTCTGCGATGATCGTTGATACGCTGCATAATATCTCCGGTCATCCTTACATCAAAAAATGAAATAGGTAAATTCATCAATTTAATAAAGAAATCTGAAATTAGCGAAATATTAATTCGGGTAGAAAGATGTAATAATATCCAGCTTCTTATCAGTTCTAAGCCTGTTCTTCCGGCAAAGAGAAATAACTGAGCAAAAAGAATGAGATAAATAAAATGAATGTTTTGGTTTTGTATCCCAACATCAACAATACTTTGGGTTAAAAACGGAAAAATTAGCTGAATCAAACTACTCGCTAATAAACCAATACTAAGTTGTGTCAAAAATGATTTGTATCGCAATACATATTGTGACAACAATTTAAACCCTAATCCGCTATTTTCTTCTTTATCAAATTCAGACTGAAAAAACTTTGGTGAAGCCTCCATTAACAAAGCAACGCCTTCTTGTGTTGAATCATCAGCATTATTTCCGATCCAGAATTTAAGAAAATCCTGTTTGTTATATTCGATTAGACCAAAAGCCGGATCTGAAATATAATAGACTCCTTTTTTAATTTTATAAAGTACTACATAATGATTTTTATTCCAGTGCAAGACACAAGGCAATGGTGCTTCTTCTAATCTTTCGAGATTTAATTTTACCCCTAAAGTTCGAAAACCAATTCTCTCAGCCGCATCACTTAAAAAAAGCAAATTACTGCCTTCGCGAGTTGTTTCGCTGCTATCTCGCAAATCCTGAATGTTAATTGTTTTTCCGTAATGTTTCGATATAATTTTTAAACACGTTGGACCGCAATCTTTAAAATCGGCTTGTCTGTAATTGGTGAATTTTTTCAATTTTAAAATATGCAGGATTTTGTTAGATTATCTTATTTCTTATATTTAAGATGATTAAGGTAGCTTTTTGTTAAGTAATACATCTTGAATTCATTATATCTTTGCTTTTGTTTAAAATGCCTATTCATGCTCATGTGTATTAATAACCATGCATAAGATGCCATGTCAGGCACTTTGGAACTATTTTTAGAAAACTTATTTTTTAAGGAATCATTATCTAAAAAATTGCCATAATCATATTTCTCAATTTCAAATTTCATTACAGCAAAATCTTTATTAAACTCTTTTCTTAACTCACCTGTAAGCTCAAACTCCTGAGAATAATTCTTTATAACATCCTCACAATTTTGTATCATATCATCTATGGAAAAATTTAAAAAAGCTAAATAATTTTTTATTTTTAGAATTGCAGTTATTTCAACAGTTTTTTCTTCTAAATCATTATCAAGAATACGCTGTAAAAGATCACGGCTGTCCAAATTAAAAACATCTTCCGAAAATTCCATCATTTCAAGACCTCCATATCGATATAATTCTTGCTCATATGGCAATATATGATATTTGCTGATAACATTTTTTGATTTTAATTTATGAATAATATTTATAATAAATTGTTTATTTTCTATCGACTTTGTTTTAAAACGTAATCTTAAGTGTCGATCTGGATTATTATAATTTACGAAGAAAAATTGATCTGTTTTATTTTCTGCAATAATTTCATTTTGAATAATTTTAAATATTTCAGGATCAGAGTGAACATTGCAAAATACTTCTAAATAAAGCCAGTGAGATACTACCGCAGCATTTTGAGAAGTGACTTTATTGATATGGACAGCCTCATAGTTGTTGTGTGGCCTCAAATAATGTGAGTTTTTAACACTGACAACTAATTCATGTGCAAAATTTTCATTACCTCTGCTAATCGAAGGATCAAAGCTTTCGTATAAACATTCTGAAATATAAAAAAATTTGTCTGTCTTTAATTTTTCTAACAAATAAGAAATGTTATCTTGATTATCCAGATCCAAAACAACCAGTCTTCGCTTATCTAGAATTGTTATCTTTTTTGCAAACGAATACTCTATTCTCTTTTTTAATAAGTAATCACTAAATCCCGATAAATCAAAATTAGTATCAATCAATAATATTTGTGCAGGCTGAAGTAAAATTCCCTTTTCAAGATATAATCTCGGAACATACGGAATAAAATTCCTGTATAAATTAAAATTAAAATTTACTCCATAAATTTCTTTGTTGTAGAATTCGTAGTCACAAAGAAAATTATAGGCATCTGAATCAAAAAGCATTTGATTGATTGCAGATCCTTTTTTTGGTAAAACTTCCTTTTGATGCTGTTTTGAAATTAGTGAAATGTTTTTGCCATGAAGATGAATAAAAAGATCCGACAATAAAATAGGATTACCTGCTTCTGTATACGATGCATTGATAGGAATACAGTAATCATAACGCTGCTCTACAGGCGCAACATTTATACTTCTAAAACTGCCCACGCACTTAATGTCGGCAACAATTTTACTTTTATGAATCTCTTTTTCGTAATTCACAATATCCTCACATGCATCTTTTGTAATATCACTAAATCTCGAAATTAAGTTCAGAGCAGATGGATCTCCCATGCCTAGTACATATATAATTGATTCTCCTGACTTTTTGCAAATTAAAGTTTCTAAAATTACATTAAACGTCACAGGTAATTTAGAGGCTTTTATGTCTATATTATCGCTGACAGGCAGATTTAAAAATAGCTCGCTGTTATCAGAAGCTATAATTTTCAGGAGGATATCCTGATGGAGCTTCAATTCTTTTTCCTCTTTTAAAGCCCTGTAATTTATACCCGAATAAGGATTAAAAATATCATTTAAGGGTATGAAGCCGTCGTTATATTTCTCACTTAATTTAGCATTGAATTTGTTTAAATTATCATTTATAATAGTAGTTTGTGAATTATAATTTACGGTAAAGTCTATATATTTCTGTATTTTGCTCTGAATTTCAAAATCTAAACTCCCACCCTCTGTTTCAAAAGAATTAATGGCATAAAAATTTTTAGGCCTGTCATTCTCTTCAAAAAAATCATCTTGTTCTTTTATATAAGTTTTGATAAAATTTGTAAGTTCCTCTTTGGTTTCTATCAGATGTTCTTTCTTCTGCACCAAGCCAGAGAGATATGCAGCATATGGACTGTTCAGTTTACCCGCATATGACTCGTACAAAAAGAATTCTATAATCAGTCCTGTTTCAATAATCTCCAGTAAAAAAGTCTCAACTTCTTCAGTATCGAAACCTTGCGAGATAAGGTCTTCGATAACCAAATCCATTTTTTTAGGATACTTAAACTGATCTAACAGCCACTGCAAATCTTCGTCTACATCAAGTTCAGTATAGTTAAGTTCTATTTTATCATCCGCTTGATTTTTAGATTTATAAAAATTTAATTTTTCCTTATCCATAAAATAAACAGATGGATTAACACAATAATTTAAATGCTTCCAATTGTCAGATGGACCTTCATTTAATTTTGACGAAATAAAAAAATTGTCATATTTAACCAAAAAACGCAAAGAATCATTTTTAATAATATTGGTTTCAGTATCCCATTGCAGCGTACCAACACTGTTAAAAACACCAAAAGGAGTTGGATTAAAATGTGCTCGCAAAAAATAATTAGACAAAGATGCCTCTGTTTTTTGTGTCCTGTTTTTGCTTAGAGCATTGTATAAACTTCCCGAAGCAGTCAACAGACAAAGATTAAACAGCTCATTGTTCTCAAAGAAATCAGGCAGATCGTGTTTATTCAGGTCGTAGGATTGAATAGAAAAATTAGCAACCCGTTTAATAATGTTATTAAAAAAAATCATTTTTTGTATACTTTTTATAAATAATAATGACTAGTAAAGGTTGAAAGTCTCCAGCCATTTTGTATCCGCTTTTTTTTCCATAGTCAACAATGTCAATCCAATTCCTGCAGATCCCAGTAAAAGATTATTTTCTGCATGGTATCTTTGATTTAAATTGTCATAACAAAGAAATTCTTCAAAATTATTGGTCTGCTTTTGTAATATGACAAACCACTGCTCTATGGCCAAACTGTAATCGAGACTATATTTTTTAGCCGCTAAATAATACTGAATTAAAGCTCCGGCAGAACCATGGCAAAAACCGCTGTCATTAATTCCTGAATCTTCAAAACTTATTTTTGAACTGTTGTTCATCAATGAAATTGACTCGTTTACTAAATCATCATCGTTTAGAAAGACACCTGTATTATAAAGCGCATTTGAAATACCTAAATCACCCTGGCACCATGATAATCTAGAAGGGATAAATTCATTTGACTGCAATGAAAATATATTTGCAAAATACTGCTTAGATTCATTATCGTATTTTTTATAAGACATTAGAAAATCAACACAAATTCTTAAAGGTTTACGAATATCTATTTCCAATCCTTCAACATTTTTTTCCATGTAAATTAAAAAATTCAAATAACCTGCAACACCATGCGCAGCACCAAATGAATAATATTCTCCACGATTTTCTGATGATTTTACTAAAACATTTTTAAAATCTGCATTTATTTTCGAAATTAAATCGTGTGAAAAATGCTGTAAAACTTTAAAAATATTTTGGTTTTTACTTACCTTATATCTTTCTATAAAATACATCGATATACCCATTGACTCGTGCAAAAAATCAAAATTATTTGACTCATACAGCAACTTAAATTCTTCTAGTAAAATACCGTCGATAGTCTCAAAATACTCTTCATCTATATCAATACTTTTATTTTGAAGACGCAATAATGCTATCCCATATCCTGCAAACCCCGAACAAAGGGAAACAGAATCAACTCCCTCTTCAATCAATTGGTTCGCTTTTTCTATAATTGCCAATAATTTATTTTCGTATTCCTCAATTGGATATGCTTGGTGCAGATAGTCGTAAAACAGTATCATTCCGGATAATCCAACATATAATCCAACACTATTATTTTGGTCAAAAGAACCCCAAATGTCCTTTTCAATTTTTATTATATTATCTTTCATTATTTGAAATGATATATTTTTTATTTAACAATGCCTTAAAAACCATACTTATTATTTACAAAAAGAATCGCTTTATCCAGCACTTCATCTTTTCCCTGCTGAATACCCAAAATTGTTGGTTTTACTTCAACGTCAATAGGTATGCCGATTCGCTGTGTTTCTTTTTTATTAGGATAAAAGACTCCTTGTGAAGTAAAGGATGAATTGAAATCTTTAATTATTGTAAACGAATAATTTGCACCATCTGCTCCAGATGTCTGACTGCCTATTATTGTAGTTTTCGGAGCTGTCTGGAAACTCATAACAGTATATTCTGCATGACTTAATGTTGTTTCATTTACCAATACAATGACTTCGCCTTTATAATAGTCACTATTTGTTTTACCGCATTTTTCCATCTCATTTTTCCAAATAAAACGTCCGGGAAAACTTAAATCCTGAAAAATAAATTTTGATATATTCCTTGGCTCGGGATTTAAATAATCATTGATATATCGATGCGTCCCCTTTGGTCTGTTTCTCACATCAAAAATAATTGCTTTTGTATTTTTAAATTCTTCCATCATTATTTTGACATCGTCAACTTCTAGTTTACCCATGTTGACATAACCAATGTTGTTTTCCAAAAGCTTCCATTTAGGTTTCGAATTTATTTTTCTTTCAAAGCTCCCTGCCTCATAACGGTGAATTTTCTTTACACCAGACTTATTGTCTCTGATGTATTCAATTTCCAGTTCATCAGTATTTCCATTTAATGCTACCCAGCCGAGATTTGATAAAGCAGCCGGTTTATTAGAACCTTCAAGATATTTTTGAATCTCTTTTGTTATTTGAGGAATTGTCTTACCATTAATCTTAGTTATCAAATCGCCCACTTTTATATCGTCAATTTTCGCAACAGAATCGTTAACTAATTGTGTGACAATTATTTTTTTATCAATTATTTTTGTTCCAAAAGCAGGATATTTTTCTCCCCCTAAATAATTCATCATTTTCATATTGAAGGTCGCTGCATGACTATCATTTAATTTTACAGAAAGCTCACGCATTGCCATAGTAAAATCTTCTTCTGAATCTGGAGTGCTAATATGGGGTAAAATTTCAAGCAATGCATTATCCCAATTTTGATCCATTTGATATTTATACGGAAAGAAATATTCTACATAATTCCAATATCTAAATAATGCTAAAATGCGCAGATTTAGATTTTGCCATTGAAAATCGGGGTACTCGTTCTCGTTAGTAAATTTCAGGTGCACCTCTGCTTCCTCATTGTAAAGAACATAATAGTTTTGTCCCTGAAATCTATTGTCTGCTATAAATTGCAACTTTTCAGAAAGTTCTTTTGAAAAAAATTTATGGTTTGTAATCCAATCCAGGTTTAAGTTTTTATTAAAACAACTTGCTTTTTCATGTAATTCCAAAATTTTAGTGGCAGGCACAACTCCCTGACTAGAAATCCAACTTTCTAAAACTGCTGAAAATTCCTCCTTACTTTTGGCATTTATAATTTCTGGCAATACCTTAAAAAGCTGTTCGTCCCAATTTGTTTTACCACTTGCAATTACAGGATGGTAATACTTCAAAAAGCCCCAAACTTTACAAGTAGTAGCTAACTTTTCTATTTCACTAATTTTGGCATTACCCGATATTGTATACAGTAATACTATAAAAAGCAACAAAATCTTTTTTTTCATTGAGTAAATATTAATTTAATAATTTCTAGTAGGAGGAATTTTAAAAAAATGGTATTTCAAAAACCATCAATTATAATTTCTTAAAAGATTATACATCATTTGTCTTTTTTGAAAATAAGGGCGACATACTGTATTTAAAAGAAATCTTGATTAATTTTAATTACAAGAGGCCGTTCAATTATTTTTGAGCTTCAATAAATTCTAATGCCCGGTCCAAAATTTCATCTTTTCCTTCCTGAATTCCTTTGATAGTGGTTTTGACAGCAATATCTGGTATGATTCCAACTCTTTGAGTTTCATGTTTATCGGGATAATAAACCCCTATCCCAGTAAATCTTGTATAAAAAGCTTTAATTAAATCAAAATCACTTACATTTCCATCAGCTCCCGCAGTCTGGCTGCCAATAATAGTTGTATTATCAGCAGTCTTAAAGCACATCGCTGTCCATTCAGCCTGGCTCAAAGTCTCTTCATTTACTAATACGACAATTTTACCTTTGTAATTATCATTATTTTCTAAACCTGTTATTGATGGCTGGCTCCACTTATATCTGCCTGGATAAGTTAAATCTGGTTTGGTGTAAACAACAAATTCTTTTGGCTTGGAATTTAAGAAATTTGATATTTCCTTGTAAGTTCCATTGGGATAATTTCGAAGGTCGAAAATAATTGCTTTGGTCAGTTTTAATTTTTCAATCATTGAAGGAACATTTTTAATTTTTAAAAGCCCCATGTCAACGTATCCAATATTATTATTTAGAATTTTAAATTTTTCTTTTATTTCCGCATGTCTATATTCATTCCTGTGGGCATCATGAACTTGATACCAATTTATCATTTTACTTTTATACTGACCATCCTCTAAAAATTCTAATTTAACATTATCCGAATATCCAGATAAGATTGGCATCTCTAGATTTTTCAAATAAAAAGCTTCATTTGAACCATTAACAATCTCTTTGTTTTCAGATATAATTTCTTTGATGGTCTTATCATTAATCTTTGTAATAACATCTCCTACTTTTATATCATCTGCTTTGGCAAGACTATCACTCAAAATCTTTGTTACAATTATTTTATCATCGATAATTTTACATTTAGCAGGAAAGTAATTAATATTTTTTTTCTGCTCATCTTCTTTAATAGGATATTTATAAAATATAGCATGAGAGTCATTAAGTCTGACAGTTAATTTTTTCATCGCAGTGTAAAAATCATCTTCATTTTCGGCATTTATAAAAATAGGCACCATTTCCTCTAAAGTGGTATTCCAGTTTTTATCCATTAAATATTTATATGGAAAAAAATACTCCATCAAATTCCAATACATAAACAGTACCTGAAGCCTTGACTCTTTGCTATTTGGCTGAAAATTGGAATAATTCTCATTTTGCAGCAAAACATTTCCAGCATTAAATGTTGTAATGTAATATTGATCTCCCTGAAATCTGTTTTGTTCTATAAATTTTAATTTTACTGCCAAATTTTCAGAAAATAGTTTTTTATTTTTAATCCATGATAAATCAAAGTTTTTGTCAAAATATTGTACATCTTTGGTTAAAGCGATTGGAGTAGCTGCGGGCACTTCTCCTAAAGAGTCGATCCAGTTTTCAAGTACAAGCGAAAACTCATCTTTTGTTTTTGCCTGATAAATTTTTGGCAGCATTTCAAGAAGCTGTTTATCCCAATTAAAATCACCGTGAGCAACTTTTGGATGATAGTATTTTAAAAAACCCCAAACTTTACAGGTTGCTGCTAATTTTTGAGTTTCTGAAAAATTAGTCTGACTATGAATGCTTTGAGCAATTATCAGTATGATAATTAACAATATTTTTTTCATCTGATAATATCTTTTATTAAAAAGGAAATATGACAATCTCTGTAATTCACTAAAAAAAATCCCATATTCTCGATGTTTCTAACAATACTTAGCATATACGATGCTAAGTATTGACATAGCGAATCTTAAATTTAATTTTTAGTCTAAATATTAAAATTTCATAGTATAATACCACATTACGTACGAAGTTGAAAGACGATTACATTGATCAGAAGTTTCCAATCCATATCCGCCTTTTATACTTTTCTTTTCCGCATCGCTTAGTTTTACAACTTTCATGTTTTTTAAACTTAATTTTTTCATAGTTACATTACTTTTAAATAATTAATAAATGTTTGATTTTATTCATTTAAAATGAAATAAGCCGATAATCAGTTTTGCATGTCAGCATCATTCTGCTGAAAAAGTCAATACTTAGCATTTGGAATGCTAAGTATTGCTTTGGGTAAAGTAATATTGAATACTATTTATTCTCAAAAATGGTATAAATTATCCTTTAATTTAATTGGTATTAATGTACATTACACCATTGAACGTATGGCCCTGAAGTACGATTACATTGCTCAGATGTTTCCCAATTGACAGCATAACCACCTTTTATTGATTTTTTTTCCTGTTCAGTAAGTTTTACAACTTTCATGTTTTTTAGGCTTAATTTCTTCATGTTTAAATTTTTTTAATGTTAATAAAAATTTTTAATTAAAAATATCTCTAGATTTCTAAAAATCTCAGAAACTACGTGCACTTAGCTTTAATTTTTCAAAAATGTGTGAGATTATTTTGATCAAAAATATAATTATAAACCATAAAAAAAAATAATAATTCATTTTTTTTAGAGAAAAAATATCTTTTATTTAATTTTTTATGATTAAAATTATATCTAAATTAAATATAACCTTAAATATTAAGTACCTATAAAAGAAAATGCTGATATTCATTTTAGTGTTATTTTCAAAACTTTTAAAAGAAATATTTTTAAATAGATTACAAAAAGACAAATACACTTATTTAAAAAATGCAGATTAAATCTTAAAAGTTAATAAAATGTTAATTTCTTGCTCGCTATACAATTAAGTAATGATATTCGCACACGTTAATTCTATGCTGAAGTATCTTTATTTATTTATAGTTTTATAGTTGTGGTATTTAAGATCATAAATTAATCAGTTTCATTTTAGCATTTAACTTATAACCATAATTATTAATAAATCAAGTCCATTTATTTTACTTAATGCGACAAATTATTTAATTCTTTTTTAATTTACATTTTATGACGAAAATTGCTTTAATTAATTGTTACATTGGTCCGCTTCCCTGGTTTTTTAATTTCTTTTTAAAATCTTGTGAATCCAATCCAACAATTGATTTCTTACTTTTCACAGATAATATTATAGATTACAAAACTCCTCATAACGTTAAGATTATCCCTATCACTCTTTCATATTTTAACCAGTTATCTACTGCAAAATTAGGGTTTGAAATTGAAGTTGAGAAGCCTTACAAGCTTTGTGACTATAAACCTGCTTTTGGCGTAATATTTTCATCTTATCTGACTAAATATGATTTTTGGGGTATTACAGATTTAGATGTTATTTACGGTAGAATTAGAGAATTTATGACCGAGGAAGTATTCGAAGAATTTGATATTATATGCGTTAGACATGATTTTATAACTGCATGTTGTATGCTTTTTAGAAACAATGATTATATTAATAATTTGTTTAAAAAAAGTAAAGACTATCATTTGATTTTTACCTCGCAGAAAAATTACGCATTTGATGAGACTAATTTTGAGCAAGAATCAATTTTTGAAAAAGAAGATATTTTTTCAATTGATTGCGAAATTGAAAGCATGCAACATATAATTCTTAATGAAGAACGAGAAGGTAGACTAAAATCTCATTTTGACTTTTTACTTTGTGAAGGCACAGCAGGAGAATTATTATGGGATAATGGGTTGTTTAGCTACAAAGGAAAGCTTGAAATAATGTTATATCATCTGCTAAACTATAAAGGCAATATTTTCTCAAACAATACTATGAAGTGGGATCAGATTCCGGATGTCTTTCACATTGACAAGTATGACTTTCGCAAAAATAACTCATTCTTATCTCGTTTTAAAGCACACTATACTGATAACTTGAGGCCTAAAATTTGGAATTCTTTTAAAAGATTAGATGCTATTATCTCCATGAAAGTATGCAATAGAACTGTTAATTGTATTGAAGAGGGCGAGTATATGTATTACCTGAGTAAAATGAAAATTGTAATAACCAAAAATGGCCCAAAAGGAGAGAATTTTTTAAAATTTGCAAATTCAAAACATTCTCGACTTTATCAATTAACTTTTAATAAAAAATATTTTTTTGCTGAAAACTTACCATTTATTTTTAGATTAGAAGGTGATAAAAAAACTCATACTAGTTTTAATTTAATTTCCGATATCGGTTATGGAAATGTTTACAACAAAAAAGCAAATTAAGAGAGGAAATAAGTATTTAAGCTAAAAAACAAACTACTTGCAAGAAGATTTCTTTAAAGTTTTAATATATACTTCTACTTAAAAATAAAGATTTCTAAGATTGTCCACATTTATTCTTGAGTTTTTAATTAAATTGAAAATACTTAGCAAAAATAATGATAAGTGTAGCGTTATTTTTAAAATTATTTACTGAATTTCTTTCACTGATAATTTCCTATAAAACTGTTGCGTTAGACAAAGATGAATTCTGATCCTGAAATGTCATCCCGAGGATTGTTCTCACAATGATTGTATCCTAAAGTAGCCGTTGATTCATCTTTTGGTGTTATTTTCCTTTAAATTTATATATTTTTTTTTTACATATCAAGCTGATTAGAAATAAATTTTCTAATGAAAGTAAATGGTTGGTCTTTAGATGAACAATAGCTTAAATACTTGTTTAAAAATTAGATTGTAAAAGATTAATATCTGCGATCTATTCCAATTAAACAGAACCTAAATAAATTTATGGAAATAAGTGTTTAAAAACTCGCACCAGTGGTGCGAGTTTTTAGTAAGAGATTTGGATCTGATCTATTTAGTCCTCATGACGAACTTAAAAAATCAAATACTTTTATTTTCAAACCTCTGCCAAATCGCTTAAAATCTGAAAATCTTCTAATAAAAGATTCGAATTTTGTACCAAGGAGTTCACTAAACAAAAAACCTATTTCGTGATGAAATAGGTTTTTTTATGTCCTTTTTTTCTAAAACTGCATAATCCTAAATAATTCAAATCCTACTTTAGCTTTAATAATTAACGGTATTCATATTTCACAATTTCTAAATTGAATGATTTGAGTAATTGGTTGTAATTTTCAAGATTCTTTTTATCACTGTCGTAAACATCAATTACTAAAGTTGAATCCGTTTTAATCACACCAAAATTTTGCCCGGCATTTCCAGGAAAACCTTCTTTAATTTTACTTTTAATAAGCTGTGATAAATAATTATTGATAGCCTCTTTTTGCTTATCCTCTAATTTTATTACTTTATCTACATAAGGTTGCTGAAATTCTGGTTTTCCATATAACTTTCCCAGTTTATCACAATCAACTTTTGTTCTTTTATAGTTTGCATAAAATTGTTTATCACCTTTCGAGAATATTTCAAAACTCTCTTTATGACCACCCCATTCTCCACATTCATCAAAATTTGCATAAACAAATAGTCTAGTAGCTGAACCAAATGCTCCGAGGTCGGCAGGTTGAAAAAAATCTATCACATTTTTTTCATTCTTTATTTGAATTTCTGGTCTTTCAGTTTTTTTATTACAAGAAATAGCCACGACTGCAAATACTAATAAAAATTTTTTTTTTATCATAACAGTTTTTTATTACTAAAACGAACCTATTTACACATTACAAAATGCTTAAATTATTTTTATTTCGGCCAACCATAAAGAATAAATCGATTTTATTTCAGCTAAATATAAACTAATTTCAATGTAAAAATGAATTATTCCCTACCACTAATTACCCAAGCAAAAGCTATTTCATATTATTTAAACATCATTCATCAAAAGTTCTTACCAGCTATCTTTTAATCCATATCATTTCACTACAAGAATCTCTAAATAAATCAATTAACAGCACATTCTAATTAAAAACACTCTAAAAAAACTGGTAAAATCCCTCACAAAAACGTTCTTTTTTTTCAATCTTAGAATAATAAAAAGAGATAAAAATACATAAAACGTATTTTACTTTTTTACGCTTTTATCCCCATTTTACCTCATAAATTTTACATTAAATTAAACTTAAATAAGCTATGATTTATCAAAAATAACTTCTTATATTTGCACCCGCGTTCAAGAATCGAATATGACTCGATAGCTCAGTTGGTAGAGCACATCACTTTTAATGATGGGGTCCTGGGTTCGAGCCCCAGTCGGGTCACAAATTGTGATTCACAATACAAGATTCTTGAAAGCAACGACTCGATAGCTCAGTTGGTAGAGCACATCACTTTTAATGATGGGGTCCTGGGTTCGAGCCCCAGTCGGGTCACAAAAAAGGTCAAGTATTAATTTACTTGACCTTTTTTTATTTTAGTTCATATCCGGAAAAGACAAACTTCTTCAGGAGCCATATCTTAAAATGATTTAGAATAAATTCTCTGAATGATTATTTAATAATACTCAAAATATTGTTCAGTTACTTGTTTAATCTGCCCTTTGTCATTATAGGCAGTGCACAATAACCAATTACCAACATTATCATATTGATACACATAAGTGGTCTTTTCTTTACTCGCAGAATCAATTTTTATCACAGGATTGCCACGTTCATCATTATGATAAGTAACTACACTTTCAAATGTTGGTTTATCTAAATATCCGGGAGGTCTAATACTCCAAAACGATTCTTTTATTTTATAATTATCAACATCATACTCGTAACGTTTTTCTGTATTGAGTTTGCCATTGGCATCATAATTCTGCTCTACTATTAAATTCCCTTTATTATCACGGATAAAAATGGTTTTTGATTGCAGGATATTCTCCCGATAGAACCAATAGCTTACTTCGTTTTTAGCCGAATCATATTTTACAGTAACAAGATAAGAGTTACTAGTTTTTTTTTCGGGATAATAATAGTCGGTAGCACTAAGATCACCCTTTGTATTATAATGATAGTTTATTTCAACAATAGAAGCATTATAAGATATGGAATTAGAAGAAATAAGAAACCCTTTTTCATTGTAAGTATTACCAATTCCCATTCGGCATATTTTATTCTCAACTGCAAGAGGGATCGAAGTGCCTTCAAGAAGGCATTTTCCAAATGATTTTACACTCCCCTTCAGATTAACATCTTTTAGATCATTATGATTTGTTTGTGCCAGCGATAGATTATAAGTAAAAAACAGGAAACAGAATGTTGTAAGTAGTGCTTGCATTTTTGTAATTAAATTTTAAAAATCAGATCAAAATAAAACAATCTGAATTAAACACGACCTTTTTTGTAACTTTCTTTTATTTATTTCTTCTAATAGACAGACCTGACTCTTTCAAAACTAGCTCACGGCATATTTAAGATTCATCTAAAAATACCTCAGCCTACTAAAAAAAGATAACCGATGTCATCCTATGAAACATTTACAAAAAGGTACATTTTACGGACAAACGAACGAGACGATTATATTGGACGGAATAACATTGACGGATACAGTTTATACACACAGTAAAGTAGACTGGCATTATCATGAAAACGCCTATTTTACTTTTATCCTTGAAGGAAATGTTGTCGAAGGCAATAAAAAGGAGGTTTACAATTGCTCTCCGGGAAGCTTACTTTTTCATAACTGGCAGGAACCTCATTATAATATTAAACCCGACGGATTTACAAGAGGGTTTCATCTTGAAATCGAAAAAAACTGGTTTGAGACCCTATCATTATCAGATGATAATTTGCAAGGAAGCATCAATATCTTAAAACCGGAAATTAAGTTTTTGATGTATAAAGTATTCAGAGCTGCTAAAATTGAAGGTCCAGCCGTAGATTTTTCAACACAGACACTATTGATAGAAATCTTATCAAAACTAGACATACACAACAATTCATTATTATATAAAAATCCAAAATGGGTAACAATTATTGATGAAATTCTTCATGATCAGATTGGAGACACTATTACCTTAGACTACTTGTCTCAAATAGTCGGAATACATCCTGTTCATCTTTCAAGAGATTTTTCTAAATATTTTCACTGTACTTTGAGCGAATATAGAAGAAAATTAAAAGTAGAAAAAGCACTTTCGCTGCTGTCTTTACAAAAACAGTCCTTAACTGAAATTGCCTATGAATGCGGATTTTCTGATCAAAGCCATTTTACAAGATGCTTTAAGGAAGTAAACGGATTAAATCCTTCTGCACATTTAAAATTGCTTTTAATGAAATAATGCAAATGTTAATCTTGTACAATTTTTAATGCTGGCGGCAGAATAATTTTACATTTCAATCAAATCAAACAAAATATGAAACGAACATTATTCCTGCTGACAATCAATCTTTTTGGACTTATAGCTTTTAGCCAAAATACTAATCTTTTTAAAACTGAAGAAATTACCGGAGATCTCTATCAATCAAACATTGGAAAGGTCACTTTTATGGATGGAAATATCCCGCTGAATCAATATAAAAAATCTGATTTTCTTACGTCTTTTAACCTCGTCTACAAATCAAACCTTAATATTAGATTTTTTCTAAATAATTCCATAACGAACTACTTACATGAGTTAGCCCCTAATTTATCAGCTGAAGAACTTGTAGAAAAAGGTAATCTTCAATTTTCTTTTTACATCGACAACAAACCCATATACAAGGAAAATATTAACTCAGGATGTAATTTTGGCTATGGCAATAGCAAAGACACATCAGTAATATTCAGAATTCCTCTTACGAGTTCTAAAGACGAGAACCTCTGGGCATTGCATATGTGGGATCGTTTTAAACTTAATGGCGGTGGAGAAGCACTAACAAACGGAACTCACAATCTAAGAATTGAAATTAGACCATACATCATCACAAATACAGAAGCTTTAGTTGGAAATTTGGTTGCGAAAGGCCAAATTAAACTAATCATAAAAACGCCGAAAGTAACGGCAAAGCAAATTGAAATACAACCGATATTACCCAATAGCGAATGGGAGATTTCTAATTTTCAATTTGACCGCAAGAAAATAGAAATGCTAAATAAGGAGATTGCTTCTTATGATCTAAAAGAAATAACAAGTGTAGTTGCTATCTATGATGGAAAACTTTTAATAGAGGAGTATTTTAATGATGCCAGCAGAAATACTTTGCATGATACGCGATCAACGGGAAAATCCTTTGCCTCAACATTTATAGGCATTGCTATAAATGATGGATATATTAAAAATGAAAACCAAAGACTAAGTTCATTTTATAATTTAGGAGATTACGCAAATTACAATGCAAAAAAAGACAGCATAACAATAAAAGACTTACTCACGATGAGTTCATCATTTGACGGCTCAGATGCACATAGCGAATCACCAGGAAATGAAGAAAACATGTATCCTACAGATAACTGGGTAAAATTTACGCTGAACTTAGCTATTGACCCTTCTAAAACCAACGGAGGCAAATGGGATTACTTTACAGCAGGAACCATATTATTAGGAGATATTCTGGACAGAAATATTCCTGACGGATTAGAAAAATATGCTGATGAAAAACTTTTCAAACCATTAAACATTACCAATTATAAATGGCAATATACACCACAAAAAGTACCTAATACCGCCGGTAGCTTACAAATGACTTCCCTGGATTACGCAAAATACGCCCAGTTGTACAAAAACAATGGTATATGGAATAACAAACAAGTAATTCCTCAGGCATGGGTCGAAAAAACTTTAACAAAGCAAATTCAGATTCCGGAAAGAGACAATCAATTTTATAGTTATTTATTCTGGAATAAAACGGTTAATTATAAAGGCAAAAATTATGAAACTTATTACTGCGCCGGAAATGGAGGAAACCAATTTATTATTTTCAAAGACTTACCACTTGTCATTATAATCACGTCAAAAGCATTTAACAAACCTTATGGACATCCGCAAGCTGATAAAATAGTACATGACTATTTATTGCCAGCGATTTTGAAATAAAATTTTACATCAAAATAACTGGTCTAAAAAAGACAAACTTAATTAAAAGGCAAAATATATAAAAATGTATTTTGCCTTTTTTATTTAGCCTTATTTTATTCAGTAATTTTATATTGATAAAAAACTTTTGTAAACATGCATACCAATCTTACTTTCCGACTTGCAACAATCGAAGACTTACCGGAAATCATCAGTATGCTTGCTGATGATACTTACGGAGCAACAAGAGAAAATAATACCTCCATAGTTTCTGAAAAATACCTCAACGCATTTAAAAAAATTCAGGAAGATCCTAATCAGGAATTGATCGTCGCAACAATAAACGAAAATAAAGTAGCATCGTTTCAACTTACTTTTATACAATATCTAAATTTTGAAGGAACATTGCGAGCACAAATCGAAGCCGTAAGAACACATTCTGATTATCGAGGTCAGGGAATAGGAACCAACGTTCTTAATTACGCCATTAATCGCGCAAAAGAAAAGGGCTGTCAAATGATTCAGTTAACATCTGACAAAAGAAGAACAGAAGCTATTAAATTCTACGAAAAACTAGGCTTTAAAGCAAGTCATGAAGGTTTTAAACTAAAACTGGATTGATTTTAATATTCCGACAACAAACAATTTTACATAAAAACTAGTCCTGTTTGAATGTTTTTAACGTTCCGTCATCATTAAATTGTATTGAATACTTTTCCCTGCTTCCACTAATACTTGTTGGATACCATTGCATTGCATTTCCCCAAATCGATACATAAGCACTTGTAAGAGATTTAGCCCCTTCTATTTCTTGCGCTTTTTTATTATAAATACCCGTTAGCTTAGCAACATTTACAAATTTGATTTTATTAAGCGGAATCAAACGTTTCTGAACATCGTCTCTAATCGATAATTGAATAGGTCTGGGATCAGACCATTTATTATCCCTATAATCATAACCATCAACGTACTTGGGATTCACAGGATGCTGAAGCATAATATTAATAGTTCCATTATCATAAAAATAAGCAATCGAATAGACAAAAATCTCTTTTCCTGCATATTGAGGTAACTTTCGTAAAGCCTCTTCAGCTTTTTCTAATGCATTTGCATTCGTTAAAAAGTTTACATTTTCACTTTCAACATGCACTTGTGTCTCAACTGCTGTGTGTTTTTCGATAACACTATTTCCAATTGCACGAACATCCGGCTTATCACCTCCTAAAGATTCAGAAGCGGGATTTACTATTTCCTTAATTACTAAAGAATCACCGGACTTAAATGTTTCGCTAATACTTTTAGAGATCTGGTCACAGCTTAAAAGAAACGAAATGCAAATCATTAAGAGAATTAATTTCTTCATACAATATTATTTAAATCGCTTGCAAAAGCAATTTTGTTAGGATTTTCTTTGAGATAAAAAATTTCTATTTGTGATTGTTTAGTAAGATCTAACTCAAGAAGTCCCACCACTTTTTTTAAACTAATTTTATGAACCTGATGTTTATTATCGACATATTCAAGATTAAAACGAATCATAGGCTGTTCATTTATATAAGTTCCGGTCTGGCTTGCGTTAAGCAGTTTTGCCCAGGTTTTAACTCCTTTAAATTTTATCAACATCGAATCGTAATTTACACCAGTAAATTTTCCTAAAATAAATTTTAAAAAATAGCGATAAAATAAAAGCACGATCGGACAAATAATTAATGGATGACCAAAACTCATAAAACGCCATCCTGCACCATAACTTTCTAATTGATACGAATAAAAATAGTATCCAATTAAACCAATGAGAAGAACAAGCCAGGCAACTATTCTAAAAAAAAGACTTCCTATATTTATATTCGCTTGTGCAACAGCAATAACAAAATACGGAGGCTTTTTCATATTCCTGTCAAGCATTAAACTTATTTTCTTTCCAGCCTCGAAACGACGTTCATGAGGTTTACTATCCGTAATAATAGTTTTATGAGTAATTTCGGCATCAGCAAGATTTCTAAACAACAACTCAAGTTCATAGGAATTAAATTTTGCTGTTGGTTTTGAAATTTTTACAGCACTTAAAATTTTTGCTTCTCTCGATATTCCTTTGCTTTTTATTCTTTCTAAATTTCTCTTGGTTATAAAAATCCCTAAAATCCATTTTCTAAAATAACCAATTAAGACAATTAACCAAAGAATAACGGACACCAAAACAAAACTTAATGCCAGCCAGGGATTTTTATCTTTTAGCGTATTTACATCAAATTCACTATTGACAGCATAATAGATTATCATAGGAAAAGGAATTGCAAAAAAGAACATATAGAGCGCCCAGAAAATAATGATAAGATTTTTTTTCATTCCTTTTTAATAATTTGGGGATTACTAATCAAAACATTTCATTACGGTAACATGCCCGTACTTTTTATTTGCAGCAAGCTATCATAAAAACCCTTACACAATTACTACACAGACACATACATACCAAATTTACATAAAAATATTATTTTAGAAAACAACCAGAATAAAAATTCATTCCTTAAAATTCATAAATCCTATCAATCATTTGTTCTCATTAAAGAAAAAAACACATTTTTGACCTGCCTCTATTATCCAGAAAATTTATTCTTAAAACAATAACATTATGCAGTATTTTTACATCATACAAACTCTTTTCAAACAAGCTTATTCCTGAAATAATAAGAGTAATTATTTTCCGTTTGATACTAGAATGAGATCCTATTTTTTCCTTTTCCTTATTTTTCTCCTTCCCTATTTTTGCAAAGCGCAAATTGATACGACCTATATTAAACCTTTTCAGGATGAACTTTCAATAAGAACCTATCTTTCAATGAAATTCATTTCGATGGAACAGGAAGCAGATGGAGAAATTAAGAAATTCATGCCTAACACGCCAATGAATTTAGGCTTTGGAGTTTCTGTAAATAATACCATAATTAATCTGAGTTACGGATATGGCTTGAATTTTATGAAGGAAAAAGAGAAGGGAAAGACAAAAGCATTAGATTTCCAGATTCATAATTACGGACGAAAGTTCATAATTGATCTTTTTGTTCAAAAGTATCAGGGATTTTATACTGCGGATGAAAACGATAAAAACATAAAATTATATCCGGATTTAAACATTCAGCAATATGGTGCATTTGGTCAATATGTTTTTAATAACAAAAAATTCTCCTATAAAGCTGCTTTTAATCAGAACGAAAGGCAATTGAAATCGGCAGGAAGTTTTTTACTTGGTGGCGGAGTTTATTTTACAAAAATAGGATCTGATAGTTCTTTTGTTCATAAAACGAGGAATTCGTTGCGTAACTTTCAGTTTGGAGTAAGCGGAGGTTACGCCTACACCTGGGCCATTAACAAACGTTGGTTCGCTAGCGGATCAGCCACAGTGGGCGCAAATTTTGGTACTGAACGAATAAATGATTTCGGTAAACAAAAGATAGAAATATATCCTACTTTTTTTCCAAGAGTCGCAACAGGATACAATAAAGAAAAGTGGTCACTAGGATTATCATACGTTAATAACCTGATCTTTTCTTCGTTTTCAGAAAGCAACAATAGCAATATCGGTTTATCCTCCGGTAATTTTCAAATCGCTTATATATGGAGGTTTGATTCTAATCCATTCTGGAATAAGAAACCAAAATAAGACAAACACACTTAATGTCCATCAGAGGAAAATAAGAAATTAAATCATTTTATTTTATAAGCGATTAGCCATTTCATTTTTATTTACTGGTCATCAGGAATTTTGCAACAGCATCATAAGCTGGCAAAGAATACGGATCATTTGCACCATTTGCCGCTATCGGATTAGATGCAAAACGCACAATAACCATATCTGCTTTTGGATCTATGTAAATAACTTGTCCGTGAACTCCACGCGCGCAAAACGCTCCGTGATCATTATTGGTAATCCACCACATATCTCTGTAACTCCAACCTTTCAAAAGAGTATAACCGGCTTTTGCAAATGCTTCTTTACTTCCGCCTTTTCTTATATCATCAATGGCTGATTTAGGAATAATTTGCTCCTTGCCTGCTTTACCATTATTTAAAACTAACTGACCAAAGCGTGCCATATCTCTTAAACCAAAATTAAGTCCGCCACCGGCAAAAGGTGTCCCAATAGCATCTACAGAATAATAACCATCTTGCTCCATTCCTAATTTTTTCCAGATTTTTTCAGACAAAACCTCCGCGATTGTTTTTCCGGTAACTCTGGCGATTATCCATCCCAAAACATCTGAATTAACCGTTTTATAACCAAAACTCTCACCATGAACTCCAATTTTCTTTACTGTAGGAAGATATTCGTAATATGTTTTTGGTCCGTCATAATCTTTAGGTTTTGGCAAAGGATTACCAGCAGCCGAAAATTTCCATATTTCGGCATTTGGATCTGCATAGTCCTCACTAAATTGTAAAGCTGTCGTCATATCCATCACTTGCCTTACTGTAGCATCGCCAAAAGCTGAATTTTTAAGTTCCGGGATATAATGCGAAACGTTTTTTGTAGTATCTATCAAACCTTCTTTGGCTAACATAATACCAAGTGTTCCGGTAAAAGATTTTGTAACTGACATTGCAGCATGCTGTCCGTCAACTTTTAATACTCCAAAATATTTTTCATAAACAATCTTTCCATGATGCATAACGATCACGCCATCAGCGTAGACTTTCTGCAGTGATTCTTGCCAGGTAATTGCTTTAGTTTCCCCAAGCGGAACAAAGGTAACTTTATCAATATCGTTCTTACTATTTGTCACGAGTGGGTATGAAGTTCCCAATCCTCGAGAAACATTTATAGTTGGCATGAATTGACGCATATGTGCAACACTCCATCTAAGAGCGGGAAACTGAAAAAAACTGCCATCATCAAAACGGGGAATACGATTGACTGGCGGGGGCGAACCAATCATCCACCCCATCTTTACAGGATCACTTTGTTCTGCATCTAAATACTTTGTTTTTTCCTGGGCACTGGAAGTAATGCTGAACAGAAAAACTAAACCGAAAAATAATAATTGCGAATAACAATAAACTTGTTTCATATTATCTTAATTTATATTTAATGAGTAATAGAAATCGATTTGGGAGGAAATTATTCTTTTTTTTAACAGAAAAACAGTGCTAAAAAACATAAGAATTTAGCTAAGTTAAGAAATTATTTAGGAATATCTTCTTAATATTAAAAATATAGTCTGCAGAAATAAATAAAAAACAATAGTTATTTCGCAAAAGAACTTCTCTTACAAAAAAAGTTTACTAAATTCGTTTTAGAATTATTAACCTACTAACCTAATCCCAAATTGGTTTATGAAACATTTATTACTACTATCGTTTATTATGATTACTTGCTCTACATGGGCACAATCTGCAACCGGCTATTTTGACAAGGCCATCAAAAAAGCGGAAGCCGGCAATACAAAAGGCGCAATTGCTGATTATACAAAAGCCATTAGCATGAATTCTAAATTTGTGGAAGCTTACCAAAATCGCGGCGTTGCAAAACTAAAACTGAATGACTTAAAAGGTGCTCAGGCTGATTTTAGCAAAACAATCGAGTTAGATACCATGAACGCGGATGCCTTTACCGGAAGAGCGAATGTAAACTACAAATTAAACAACTTTAAAGAAACTGTTGATGATTGCACATCGTCTATTGCTTTAAATCCAAAAGATTATATTGCTTATAACTTACGAGCCTTAGCATATAATAAACTAGGCGACAAGAAAAACACTTGTAAGGATTTCTCTAAAGCAATCGAATTAGGAAGTCAAAGCGCTATTAAAAACAAAGCAACTTTTTGTAAATAGACAAGATTAAAGTTATCGAATAAAAAAGCAATCTATAAATTCAACATTTACAGATTGCTTTTTTATTTAGAAATACTGATCTGATTTCATCCATAACTTATTCTTACATTTGCTGTTCAAAGCAACAACTTTAATGGCACTTTTAAAAAAGATAAATCACAAGGCACAAACTGACAAAAATTCCGGTTTTAGCGCTAATGCAAATAGTTATGGCGGAAGATTTGTAAACAAGGACGGAACTCCCAATATAGAAAAAAGAGGCATGCATTTGTTCCGCCGAATTAGCTGGTACCATACCATGATCGACATGCCCAATTGGAAATTCATGTCTATTTTGTTTGCTTTTTATATTGCAATGAATTTTATATTTGCAGTCGTTTACTACGCTATCGGAATTGAACATCTGGACGGGATTGAACAATCTCAAAGTGTATTGACTCAATTTGGTCAGGCTTACTTTTTCAGTGCTCAAACTTTTACAACGGTTGGTTACGGACATATTAGTCCAACGGGATTTTTGACAAGTGCCTTATCCGCTGCCGAAGCTTTAATTGGTTTATTAAGTTTTGCCATTGCAACAGGTTTATTTTTTGGAAGATTCAGTAAACCAGTAGCTTATTTAAAATTCGCAGACAATGCATTGATTTCACCCTATGGAGAAAACAAAGGACTTATGATACGTCTGGTACCTTTTAAAAATACCAATTTTACAGATGCAACAGCAAAAATCACACTAGGACTGAGTTTAGAAGAAAATGGAGTACAAACCAATAAATTTTACAGCTTAAAACTTGAATTAGACCACATAAATGCCCTTTCATTAAGCTGGACTTTGGTGCATCCAATTACAGAAGATAGTCCATTATTTAATTTTTCTGCAGAAGACTTTAAAAAAGCTCAGGGCGAAATACTAGTTTTCATCACCACTTTTGACAATATGTTCAGCAATACTGTCGCAGCCAGAACCTCTTATACTTTTAATGAAATTGTTTACGGAGCAAAATTTGAAACAATGTATAACCGAAGTAAAGACAACTCTAAAACCGTCCTGCATTTAGACAAACTAAACCATTACGAATCAGTAAACCTCTAGTAATCTATCATTTTGACTAAGTTATAAAGGTATTTTCATATTTTATTCTATTTTTGTTCACCAAATGGCCAGAAATGATAAACAATATTAAGACTGTTTTCAGCATAAAAGATCTCGAAAACTTATCCGGAATAAAAGCACATACCATTCGTATCTGGGAAAAAAGATACAACATCTTAGAGCCAATGCGAACTGACACGAATATCAGGCTTTATAATTTACAAAATCTCCAGAAGCTTTTAAACATTACGCTATTACACGAATACGGTTATAAGATTTCTAAAATTGCAACTTATCCTGAAGAAAAAATTCCGGAATTAGTTCGTGAAATTATTTCGACGAAAAATTCTCAGAATTACGCCATAACTTCTTTCAAAATGGCCATGATGAATTTTGATCAGGAAATATTCTTCAATACTTTTGATTGGCTAATTTCCGAAAAGTCATTTAAAGAAATTTTCAAAGATCACTTTCTTCCTTTACTAAAAGAATTGGGACTATTATGGCAATCAGAAACCATAACTCCTGCAAATGAACATTTCATGAGTCATTTGATCAAACAAAAAATATTAATTTACACGGAAAGCCTTCAAATATTAAAGCCAAGTAAAACCGATAGAATTTTTGTACTCTCATTGCCCTTAAATGAAATTCATCAAATAGGATTGTTATACCTGCAATATGAAATTTTATCTAAAGGCTATAAAACCATTTATCTTGGCGAAAGTATGCCAATAGAAAACCTTGAAGATCTCACCAGACATTTTGAAAATATTACGTTTGTATCTTTTATGACAATTCAGCCAGATCGCAATGTCATCAATCAATATGTAAAATCGATGGGCCAAAAATTACTACTAAACAATAACGAAATTTGGCTTATGGGAAATATGACAGAGCATATCGATCAGAAAATGCTATCAGACAAAATACGCGTTTTTGACTCTATGGAAGAAACTATTAGTATGCTATAAAGTTTTTGTTTAAAGTTTTTGTATATTTGTTAAACAAATGAAAAAAACAATAGCAATAATAGGATCGGGCTTCTCTGCTTTAGCCGCTTCATGTTACCTGGCGCAGCAAGGAAACAAGGTAACTATTTATGAAAAAAATGATACCATTGGCGGAAGAGCAAGACAATTCAAAAAAGAAGGTTTCACATTTGATATGGGACCAAGCTGGTATTGGATGCCTGACGTATTTGAGCGTTTTTTTCAGGATTTCAACAAAGTAACAACTGATTATTACGAACTTACAAAATTAAATCCAGCATATCGGGTTTATTTTGGAGTCGACGATTTTATCAATATCTATGATAATCTCGAAGAAATAAAAGCCACTTTTGAATCTATTGAAAAAGGAAGTGGTCAAAAACTTGAAACTTTCATCAAACAAGCCAAAAGCAATTATGACATTGCAATTAAAGATTTGGTTTATCGTCCCGGAGTTTCTCCACTTGAATTAATCACACTTGAAACCACTTTAAAACTCAACCAGTTTTTTAGTACCGTAAGTACTGATATACATAAGAAATTTAAAAACGAAAGACTAATTCAGATTCTTGAATTTCCCGTTTTATTCTTAGGTGCAAAACCAACTAAAACACCCTCTTTCTATAATTTTATGAATTATGCCGATTTTGGTTTAGGAACCTGGCATCCCAAAACAGGAATGTTTGATGTGGTTTGCGCAATCGAAAAACTGGCTCGAGAACTTGGAGTTACGATAGAAACGAATTCTCCCATCGAAAAAATAATAGTAGAAAACAATACTGCAAACGCAATTGTAATTAACGGACAAACAATCCATGCAGACATTATCTTAAGTGGAGCCGATTATCAGCATACCGAAACTTTACTGGATAACGAACATCGCGCCTACTCTGAGAAATATTGGGAAAGCAGAGTTTTTGCTCCATCTTCGCTTTTATTCTTTGTTGGTTTTAATAAAAAGATAGAGAACATCTCTCATCACGCACTGTTTTTCGATGTCGATTTTAATCAACACGCAGCAGATATTTACGACGAACCAAAATGGCCTGACGCACCTTTGTTTTATGCCAATTTTCCATCAAAAACAGATTTGACTGCTGCTCCGGAAGGCATGGAAAGCGGATTTTTCCTTATCCCTCTAGCACCTGGAATAAATGATAGCGAAGCACTTAGAGAAGAATATTTCGAAAAAATCATTACTCGCTTTGAGCAATTAACAAAGCAGGAAATTAAAAATAATATTATCTTTAAAAGATCATTCTGCAAAAATGACTTTGTAACAGATTATAATGCTTACAAAGGAAATGCTTACGGAATGGCCAATACTTTATTGCAAACGGCTTTTTTAAGACCGAAATTAAAAAGCAAAAAAGTGCACAATTTGTATTTCACAGGACAATTAACCGTTCCTGGCCCAGGTGTTCCGCCTGCTTTAATTTCAGGAAAACTAGTAGCTGAGTTAATTCAAAAATCTTTTAGATCTTAAAAAATGAAATCACTATTCGACACCGTTTCTTTCAAATGTAGCAAGTTAGTCACACAAAACTACAGTACCTCATTTTCGCTGGCTGTAAAAATGCTTTCACCAAGCATTCGCGAAGCCATTTACAGCATTTACGGATTCGTTCGTTTTGCTGACGAAATCGTCGATTCTTTTCATGACTATGACAAAGAAGGTCTTATCAATGATTTCGAAAAAGAATATTACAAGTCCATGAAAATGGGAATTAGCTTAAACCCAATTCTCAACTCATTTCAACATACCGTAAAAGAATACAATATTACAGACGATCTGGTTCAGGCTTTTCTAAAAAGTATGAAACTGGACCTTATAAAATCAACTTACAGCTCACAAACTGAATATGAAGATTATATATATGGTTCTGCCGATGTGGTGGGCTTAATGTGTTTGAAAGTTTTTGTAAAAGGAAACAATCAAAAATACGAACAGCTAAAAAACGAAGCGATGCGATTAGGTTCAGCTTTTCAAAAAGTGAATTTCCTAAGAGATCTCAAAGATGATAATTTGGTTTTAAACCGAAACTATTTTCCTGGGGTCGATTTAAATTCTTTCGACGAAAATGCAAAAACTACTATTATCAATGAGATCGAAGAAGATTTCAGGATTGCTTATCAGGGAATAGTAAAACTACCTATCGAAGCACAATTTGGCGTTTATACTGCGTATGTGTATTATAAAAAATTGCTTAAAAAACTAAAAAACACACCGTATTATGAAATTGGGAATTCAAGAATCAGAGTTTCAAATTACACCAAAGCGGGACTTTTAGCGCAATCTTTTGTAACTTACAAGTTAAAATTAGTGTAGGATCGATTTCTAGCACATAGAAATATAGAATTTCCCATTTGAATAAAAGTCAAAATAAAATGACAAATCATTTTCACATAACTATGTGTATTTCAACAAGTGAAACGCCTCTTTTTTAAAGCTAACAAAAGCTATGTCTCTATGAGTTTAAATAAACTACATAATAAAAATCAAGAACTAATTTTCAACAATTCAAAACATAAAAAATGATTTCTTTTTTAATCTTTTTAGGCGTTTTTCTTTTCATGGAATGTGTTACCTGGCTTACGCACAAGTACATCATGCACGGATTGATGTGGTATTTTCACGAAGATCACCACCAGCCCAAATACGAAGACACTTTTGAGCGCAACGACATTTTCTTTGTCATTTTTGCCATCCCGAGTATCGTTCTTTTTTATTTTGGCGTTCAGGCCGGATTCAATTATTTATTTTTCATCGCCTGCGGAGTCACCACTTATGGTGCTTGTTATTTTTTAATTCACGATGTTTTAATTCATCAGCGCTTTAAATGGTTCAAAAACACGAAAAACAAATACCTGATTGGCCTTCGAAAAGCACATAAAATTCACCACAAACATCTGGGAAAAGAACACGGAGAATGTTTCGGGATGTTATTCGTTCCATTCAAATATTATAAAATGTAAACTGCTTCTGTTAAAAAAATAATAACCCGTTGGGTGAAATGTCTAAATGTTCTAATTAAACACATAGAAACATAGAATTTATGATTGTGAAAAAGTAAAATAAAAAGAAACTCGTTTCTCACACATAGCTATGTTTGTTAATGCTAGTGAAACGCCTTTTTTGAACATACAAAATCTATGTCTCTATGTGTTCAAAAAATAACCGACAAGTAAAATGTAAATCGATTTTATGAAAGTATATAAACTAGAAACCGTACAACACTTAAACGCCAGTATCGAAAAATGTTGGGACTTTTTTTCGAGTCCACAAAATCTCGAAGCGATTACGCCTAATGATATGAGTTTTGTAATTCAGGATTTCGATGGCAAACGCATGTATCCCGGACAAGTGATTACCTATACATTAAAACCACTTTTGGGAATCAAAATCAACTGGATGACGATCATCACCGTTGCACAGAAAAATCAATATTTTGTAGACGAACAGCGTTTTGGCCCCTATGCATTATGGCATCACAAACACTTTTTTGAAGCCACAGAAAATGGTACAAAAATGATCGATGTTGTTCATTATGCATTGCCTTTTGGTTTCTTGGGCCAACTTGCCAATACAATAATGGTCAAAAATAAACTGAAATCAATTTTCGAATATCGCCATAATAAAATCGAAGAGTTATTCAATTCAAAAGTATAATTACTCAAAAAAAATTTGCCACAGATTATAATGATTCAAATGATTTTTTAATCCGTGTTAATCTGCAGAATCTGCATGAAAAAAAATCCTTTATAAATCCTTATAATCTGTGGCATAAAAAAAGAATACAATATAATGACTAAACAAAAAGTTACTTTTTTCTGGTTTCGACGTGATTTACGTCTTGATGATAACATCGGATTATTCAATGCCTTGCAATCTGATTTTCCCGTAATTCCGTTATTTATTTTTGACGAAGATATCTTAGAAAATCTTCCTAAAGATGATGCCCGTGTTAGTTTTATCTACGATTCACTTCAGAAAATAAACGAAGAACTTCAAACAATCGATTCTTCTCTATTGATCAAAAAAGGAAAAACTTTTGAGGTTTGGAAATCACTTATCAAAGAATATGACATTCAGCAAATCTTCTTCAATAAAGATTACGAACCTTATGCGATAAAACGAGATTTAGCCATTTCGGCTTTATTAAAAGAAAATAATACGGAATCCTTTTCATTCAAAGATCACGTGATTTTCGAAGAAAAAGAAATCACAAAAGCCGATGGACTTCCGTACACTATTCATACGCCTTATAAAAATAAATGGCTCGAGAAATACCATCTTTCAGGACATGCTCAGGAATATGACACAAAACCTTTATTAATCAATTTTGCTAAAAATCAATTCACATTTCCTGAATTATCTGACATTGGTTTTGAAAGAAGCACGATAAAAGTACTTCCACATAACTTAACTCAAATAGGCAATTATAAAGAAATAAGAGATTTTCCAGCTATAGATGGCACTTCTTATCTTTCGCCACATTTACGTTTTGGAACTGTGAGTATTCGAAAACTGGTTAATTGGGCAAACAAGAAAAACCAAACTTTTTTGAGCGAATTAATCTGGAGAGAATTTTTTATCCAGATTCTGTTTAATTTTCCTAATTGTGTCAATCACAATTTCAAATCAGCTTATGATGGCATTCAATGGCGCAATAACGAAGACGACTTCAAACGCTGGTGTTCAGGAACTACAGGTTACCCAATGGTCGATGCAGGAATGCGTCAGCTTAATGAAACCGGATATATGCACAATCGAGTTCGCATGGTTGTAGCCAGTTTTTTATGCAAACATTTACTGATTAACTGGCAATGGGGAGAAGCGTATTTTGCAGAGAAATTATTAGATTTTGAATTGGCCTCAAACGTTGGCAACTGGCAATGGGCAGCAGGAACAGGATGCGATGCCGCGCCATACTTCAGGGTTTTTAATCCTGAAATACAGCAAAAGAAATTCGACGAAAAAAGCATCTACATTCGCAAATGGATTCCTGAATTTGATTTGGGTTATAATGCACCAATGGTGGAGCATGCTTTTGCGAGAGACAGGGCAATTGCGACTTATAAGAAGGGAATCTTGAAATAAATTCAATTTTTTATCCCGAAGCTTCGGGACCAAATTCCAAACATCTGATGCTTTAAAACTTGAGTACGCAAGTACAAATTGCCTGATATTTAGACCAACAGAATATAAAGACAATTCAAGTCCCAGAGGGACGATATATTTATAGAAAAGATACACATCATCATGCTAAAGCTCCAGCGGAGCGACATATAATTGCCCTTAAGATTATAAAATATACCACCCCGCTGGGGTTCTGTTCAAAAAAAATAATTTTCTATAAATATATCGTCCCTGTGGGACTTACAACGATGATTTTTGATATAACGAAAATCAGATTTCAAGAAGAATCAGGGAAGACAAGCTCGCTGTTATGACATTAATCGATGAAACTTCTAATAAAAACTAAATCCCTAGCCCTGATAGAAGCGGTATCCTTTTGTTTTTTTTTTAACAAAAGATACAAGAGGATAGCAGGAATAGCTCCTAAAACTACTTAATGAGTTTATTAAGCATTCCGTTGAAGATAAAACCATGGAATGGCAAAACGGAATACCAATATAGTTTTCCTAATATACCATTAGGCTTAAAGGTTGCGGCCTGATATAAAGTGTTGTGTATAATTTTGAATTCGAGCCAGGCTTCACCTGGAAGTTTCATTTCGGCGTATAAAATCAGTTTTCCTTCTTGTTTATTGGCATACAAAACACGCCAAAAATCTAAAGCATCGCCGGAATGAATGTCGTGTTTATTGGTTCGGCCGCGACGTAAACCTACGCCACCAAAAAGTTTATCGATAAAACCTCGTAAACTCCAGAGCCAATCGCCGTAATACCAACCTGTTTCGCCTCCTATTGACCAAATTCTATCAATCGTATAATCGCGATTTTCAATTTGTTTTTTTCTTCGGTCGATATAACAGCCTTTTTTAGGAACTTTTAGATGTGCTGAGATATTTCGGTTAAAACGTCCGCTTACAAGGGAATCTTTCCAGCTTGAAGCTACTTTATCTTCTTCGACTTTTAGCAAAGCTCTCGAAAGTGCTTGTTTGTACGTCATTGGTTTTACCTGCAAAAGCTCATTTATGCGGTGATCCTTGCAAATAACCTCGACTTTCATACTGCTTACCAAAGCCGATGCCAGTTTATAAGAGGTTGAAGTAACAAAATACAACCAATACGACGACAACTTAGGTGTCATAACCGGAATGGTAAAAATGTATCGTTTGAGTTTTTTTGCTTCGGCGAATGCCAACAACATTTCTTTATAAGTTAAAATATCAGGACCTCCAATATCAAAACTTTGATTGTACGTAACAGGATTTAAAAGTGATTTTGACAGAAATTCCAAAACGTCAGTGATTGCAATAGGCTGGCACTTTGTATTGAGCCATTTGGGTGTAATCATCACCGGAAGTTTGTTGACCAAATCCCGAATAATCTCAAACGAAGCACTACCCGACCCAACGATAATTCCCGCTCTTAAAGTAGTCAAAGGCACTTTTGCTTTGGCTAAAATACTTTCAACATTTTTGCGGGAAGCCAAATGTTTAGAAAGCGATTTATCATTTACGATTCCGCTTAAATACAGGATTTGTTGCGCCTGAGTCTGATTGAGTCTTTCAACAAAATTAGTAGCCGAAATACTTTCGAGTTCATCATAATTGGTATCAGGTCCTGACATGGAATGAATGAGGTAAAAAGCAGCATCGATATCGGCAGGAATTGCCGATAAAGTTTCTTTTTCGAGAAAATCGACTTCTATGACTTGTACTTTTTGCAGAAAATTTTCGGGTATATAAAATCTGTTTTTATCTCTTACGCAGCAAATTATCTGATGTCCTTGCGCGACTAAAATGGGCAAAAGACGTTTGCCAATATAACCTGTTGCGCCTGTTAAGAGAATTTTCATGGCTGTTTAGATTTTAAATGTCACTAAACCATAATCCATTTCGAAAATTTGACCTGAAATGGAATTCGCTTTTTCCGAAATCAGGAAATCAACCATATTAGCGACTTCTTCAGGTTTTAAGTAACTTTTCATAGGATGGCGATCGATCATATTTTCTTTCATACGATCGTTTCGCAAAATAGAAGCCGAAAGAGAAGTATCTGTAATTGTGGGCGCAATGGCATTGACGCGAACTACAGTTGCCAACTCAGCACCAAGGTTTTTTGTTAAACCTTCGACACCCGCTTTTGCCGTTGCAATACTGGCATGAAAAGGCATTCCTAATTTTACGGCAACCGTACTGAATAAAACGATCGAAGGCTCGTCGCCTCTTTTTAAAACAGGCAAGTATTTCTGAATGGCTTTTACAGCACCAATAACATTAATTTCGAAATCGTTTCTAAAATCATCAACGCTTAAATTCGAAATGGGTTTAAGCGTAATCGATCCGGGACAATAAATTAAAGCATCAACTTCTGCTATATCCGGCAGTTCGTCCTTCAAAACATCTAAACCAAAATGGGTAAGATTAGGATGTGTAAGTTTGGGCGCGCTTCGGCTGATATTAAAAACCCTATTTGTCTCTAGCTGTTGCAACAAAATAGCACTTCCTATGCCTTTACTTCCTCCGATGATTAATATATTTCTCATTTTTCTGATGTTTATTTGATTACCGGAGGACGATTAGGTTCTAATATTTGAGATAATTATTAACAGCAATCTTAGCTTTCAAATCAAACATTAAATTATATAAACCAAAGAAAGTACGATTCATATAGATAAAATGTTTTGAGCCACGATTTCCGTTCATTTTTTTGAGATTGGTATCGTTAGAGAAACGCTCTCCCAATTTGGCAATGCTCTCAAAGAAAGTTTCATCGGCAAAATCGAAGGTTTCGTTTTGGAAAGGTTTTGTAAAAAGTGATAGTAAATCATGAAACATTTCGGTAAAATATTCTATTTCGGCAGGTGAATCATCCGGGCGAAGAATTTCTAATTCGAATAATTTTTGATTGAAAAGTGCTTTATCTGTAATTACGTTTTTATTGATCAACTCAAAATATGGTACATAAAACTCTTCCGGAATTATTTTCATGCATCCAAAATCAAGTGCAATCAAATTGTTTTGATCGTCTACTAAAAAGTTCCCGGGATGCGGATCTGCATGTACTTTTCGTAATACGTGAATTTGATACATATAGAAATCCCAAAGTGCCTGACCTAATTTGTCGCCAACTGCTGCATCAGTATTTATAGCAGTAAATTCAGAAAGATGAATTCCGGTCATCCAATTCATTGTAATGATTTTCTCTGACGAAAACTCAGGATAATATCTCGGGAAAAGTAAATTTTCGATTTTACTACAAGCCTCAACTACTTCCTGACTTTGTTGTAATTCAAGCAAATAATTGGTTTCTTCTATCAGTTTATCTTCGACTTCTTTAAAATATTTATCAGAATCTTTTCCCTGAAGGTTAAACATTCTAATGGCGATAGGTTTTACTAAAGCTAAATCTGATGAAATGCTATTGGCAACACCGGGATATTGAATCTTAACGGCTAACTTTTTTCCGTCTTTTACTGCCAAATGTACCTGACCAATACTGGCTGCATTAACTGAATTTGCATTGAATTCGTCGAAGATTTCATAAGGCGTTTTTCCAAAATTGGTTTTGAAAGTCTTTAAAACCAATGGCGCTGAAAGTGGCGGAACTGAAAATTGCGACAAAGAGAATTTCTCTACATAGGCCTGCGGCAAAAAGTTCTTGTCCATGCTTAACATTTGGGCTACTTTTAACGCACTTCCTTTCAGGCTTTTTAGTCCGTCGTAAATATCTTCGGCGTTATTTTCATTAAGTTTATCGCGTGTCAAATCAGGATTAACCATTTTTTCGGCATAATGCTTTACGTAGTTTACTCCTATTTTGGCACCTGTTTGCACCAATTTACTGGCTCTTTCTATTTTTGATGTTGGTATATAATCGATTGTTTTCATTATTTGCTGTAGATTTTTTCTTTAAAAAGAAATTTACCTAAATCTATTAAATGATTTAAGGGCGCAACATTCATTAATTCAAATGAAGCATTAACTGATTTTTCGATAAAAATATCTGTTTTTTCAAAAGCTGCTGATTCATCATCAACCCAGAATTTGATCGTAAGCATTAATTGTAACCAAGCTGATTCCTGAATTCCTTTTTCCTGAAATTTTTGCAATTTTTCCTGTTCTAATCTGTAATCATCAGTCAGGATTTCTGAAACATATTCTTTAAAACTATTTCGAAGTGTAGTAAGCTGTACAAGATTCTTTAGCGGATTTCTGTCGAATTTTAACGATTGTAAAACATAACTTCTGTTGGCGGTTAAAATTTCGAAAAAAGTGAAATAAAAACTCAACATTTTGTTTTTCATATCATATTCTAAATATTCTGCGTTTTTGTTTAACAAATCGATTGTATTGGCAAAAAACAATCTGAATATTTCTTTTTCTAATCCTTCTAATGTTCCAAAAAAAGCATAAAATTCAGCTTCAGTAAAATCATTTTCTTTTGCAAAATGATATACCGATTTTGGCTTTTCTCCTTTTTCTAAAACTTCATTCATATATATTGAAACGATGTCTTCTTTACTGATTACCTTGCTTTTAGTTACCATTTTATTAAAGTTTTAAATTTGCATTAAAGGTAATCAATGTTTAATTATCTTTACTTATCGTTAAACAGAATATGATGTTAAATATATTATAAACTATTATGGCTAAAAATATCTTACTTACCGGAGGAACGGGATTTATAGGTCAGCATTTGACTGATTTGCTCATAGAAAATGGTTTTTCAGTATCTGTTTTAAGCCGTTCTGATCGAAAAAACACCTCATCTGTCACCTATTACAAATGGGATTTAACCCAAAATTATATTAATGAAGAAGCGATACTAAAGGCAGATTGTATTATTCATCTGGCAGGTGAAGGAATTGTAGAAAAAAGATGGACAGAAAAGCGCAAAAAAGACATTCTCGAAAGCCGCACAAAGCCCATTGATCTTATCTTTTCTATTCTTAAAAAAAACAATAAAATTTTAGATGCTTTTGTTTCAGCATCGGCAGTTGGAATTTATGGCGCTTATACGAATGAAACAATTTGTGAGGAGACGACGCAGCCGGCAAATGATTTTCTAGGCATAACTTGTCAGGAATGGGAAAAAGCTGTTGATAAAATTAATTCATTAGGTATTAGAACTGTAAAAGTAAGAACGGGAATTGTTTTAGGGAAAGATGAGGGTTTCCTTAAAAAAATTGTTCCCAGCTTTAAATCTGGCCTGGGCGTAATATTAGGTACAGGAAAACAATACATTCCCTGGATTCATATTGCAGATCTGTGCGAGATTTATTTAAAAGCAGTTGTTACTAATGAAATGCATGGTCCTTATAATGCCTGCATTACAGATGATACTACAAATGCTAGTTTATCTAAAACATTAGCCAATTTATTTGGATACAAAATTTGGCTTCCTAAAGCGCCCGCATTTATCCTTAAGATTGTTTTAGGCGAAATGAGTGCAGCTGTTTTAGAAGGACAAAGGGTTTCATCAGAAAAAATACAAAAAACCGGTTTTGTTTTTCAATTTACTGATCTGGAACGTGCGCTTGCAAGCTGCCTTACATAAAACTATTTTAGAGTCAGATACATTAAATCATCAGTATGAACGACTCCAATTAATTCTGTATTTGCAATTCTTGAAATCTTAGAAGCTATTTCATTGGGAATCTGAATATTAAAATCAGACACAGAAATTGGAAAATCAGATATAATCTGAATTCCATCGCCTACTTTTTTAATGAGAGCGTTTACAATTACTTCTTTCGATTTTCCGCGTAGTACAAGCTTTCCTTTAATCTGATATTCCTTTTCGATTTCATTGATATCTTTTAAATCAAATTTTTCAATTTTGCCTTTAAAGATGGCTTTGGGATAGCGGCGGCTTTCCATGTAGTTTTCGTTAAAATGTTCTTGCATCATATCTAACTTAAAACGAAACTCTTTTACAATAACAGTACAAATAAATGTACTTGTTCGTGGCTCTAAAATAATCGCAACCTGTCTGTTTACAGCTTTTATTTCTTCGAAAAATGGTACAGAAGCTTCAAAATTAATTGTTCCTGTAGTAGTAAAAAATTTATCCTGAGCAATAACAGAATACGCTGTAAATAGCAAAATAAATAAAGTAATTTTTTTCATAATCGTCAATATTTAAACAATTATGTCAATCGATTTTTTTATTTATAAGAAGAGAAAAAACTGGACTTAATTAAATTCGGGAAAAATCGAATGGCAATACTCCGTGAAAAACAGTAATCCAATCATTTATACTTAAAGTTACGTAATTTTATGCGATACGGTTGCCGATTTCTCCTAAATATTTGTGAAATGTTTTTTTTGTGTAAAAAGTGAAAATGTAGTTTGCAAAATGATTTTTTGTTTATAGAACATATCGTCTTGCTATTAAGAAATTTTTTAATGCTAATTAACTCTTTCTGCCTCAATAACTCTATCAGAATCTGCAATCTTGTCATCTCGACGCAGGAGAGATCACACAAAAAATTCGACAAAGGTTGGCGAATAGCTGAACGGAAATATTAGTGTGATCTCTCCTGCGTCGAGATGACAAACTTTGTGCTTACTTCTCTCTATTATTACTCATTCCTTAACTTAATGACATTGTGCTTTAGCTGGAGGCACTTATTATACGCAGGAAAAAGCCTTTAGCCAAATCACTTTTTTTAGACTAAAGCCTTTCATATTAATTCTGAATAAACCCCAGCTAAAGCTGGAGTTTATTCAAATAAAATTGTGATGACATTCCTCATACAAACTACAAAATTCTTTTCTGAAATAGCACCAATAATAAATATCTAACCCTGCACTTCTGTACAAATTTCGATTAAGAAACCATCCAGATCTCTGACATACGCCACAATTTGCCCCCATGGTTTTTGCGTTGGCTCTTTTACCAGTATTGCACCAAAAGAAGTTGCTTTCTGAACCAACTCTCCAACATTATCTGTAATAAAACCCAATTCGATTGCAAAAGGTTTATCTTCTAAATTACTTTCGATAAAACCGTCTTTCAAATTTTGTGCGGCTAGTTTTTTTGAAGCAAACGAAATTGTTGTTTCGCCAGTATTTAATTCTCCGTAATCATTTTCGGGAGTTACAAATTTTCTTGAAAAATCAAATGTATTCTCATAAAACCCAACAGACGCTTCTACATCTTGTACGTATAAAATTGTATATCCAAACTTTACCATTTTCCTTAATTTTAATTTGATGAATTATTCTAGCTAATTTCTAACAATACATTGTATTTAGCTAAACCTGCAAGATCTTCGATAGAGTTTACATTGGTTACTTTTTCATGTTCTTCGACCTCTTTTCGAAGTTCGATATGTTTGATTGCTTTTCTAAAACGACGAACTTCATCAAGATTAGATAAGATTAATCCGGGTACCGGAACACTTTTACCTTCCTTATCTTTAGCTACCATTGTAAAATAAGATGAATTGCAATGTTTGATCGCACCTGTCTGAATATTTTCGGCTTCGACACGAATACCTACAACCATTGAGCTTCGACCTACATAGTTAACAGAAGCTTTCATCGTTACTAATTCACCAACCTCAATTGGTTTTAAAAAATTAACCGTATCAACAGATGCTGTTACACAATAATTTCCTGAGAATTTTGATGCGGATGCAAAAGCAATCTGATCGAGTAATTGCAGAATATAACCTCCGTGGATTTTGCCACTAAAGTTAGTATGAGATGGCAGCATTAATTCAGAAATACTTATTTTCGAAGAAGAAACGGGTTTAAAATCTGCAGTCATATTTTTATTTTATAGGATAGGTTTATTTTTTTTAATCGGGGTAACTTAATTCAATAATTGATTTTCATCTTCAATTGAGGCTCTTGCGATAATATTTTCCGGAAGCGACTTTTTAGCCTTTGCTCCCATTTTTTTTAATTTTTCGACACTCGAAATCAAATTTCCTCTGCCATCAACGAGTTTGCTCATTGCACTTTCGTATTCTGTCTTAGTATCTTTTATCTTATTGCCAATTCTAACTAAATCAGTAACAAAACCTTCAAATTTATCGTATAATGCGCCGGCTTGTCTGGCAATTTCAAAAGCATTCTCTTGTTGTTTCTGATTGGTCCACATACTATCAATAGTTCGAAGTGTAGCCAGTAAAGTTGTTGGTGTAACAATTACAATATTGCGATCAAAAGCTTTATTGTACAGCGTTGGATCTTCGTTTAAGGCAATCGCAAAAGCGGGTTCAATAGGAATAAAAAGCAATACAAAATCCGGACTTTCTATTTGGTATAAGTCATGATAATTTTTGTTACCAAGTTGCTCGACGTGTCTTTTAATAGAATTTATATGTTCTTTTAAAAAATCAATTTTTAGGATTTCTGTTTCTTCGTTAATCCACCTTTCATATGCCACTAAAGAAACTTTCGAGTCGACAATCATTTTTTTACCATCAGGTAAATTAATTACGACATCAGGTAAAACTCTATTACCTTCGCTATTCGTAAAACTTTGCTGTACTTCGTATTCACGTCCTTTCTCTAAGCCTGATTTTTCTAAAACACGTTCCAGAACGAGTTCTCCCCAATTTCCCTGCATTTTACTATCGCCTTTTAAAGCTTTGGTCAGGTTTAAGGTTTCTTTGCTCATTTGAGCATTCATCTCGCTAAGTCCTATAATCTGCTGACGTAAAGCTGCATGGTAATCGATGCTTTCTTTATGTGTTTGTTCTACTTTTTTCTCGAAACCCTGAATTTTATCCTGCAAAGGCAGCAAGATATTTTTCATATTCTCACTATTCTGTTCTGTAAATTTGGCGGACTTTTCATCGAGGATTTTATTGGCTAAATTTTCAAATTCTTTGGTGAATTTTTCCTGTAGTTCTGTGATCTCGTTTTTTTGTTCTTTATGACGTTCCCATAAATTTTCAAAATCTACTTCTTTTTTAGAAAGCTGAATGGCCAGACTATCTTTTTCTGTCCGGATACTCTCTTTTTCAACATTCGTTAACTGAAGTTGTTTTTCGAAATTATTTCTTTCTCTTTCAAATTGCTCTTTTTGCAATTGCATTTGATTTACGTTCGCTGTCAACCGTTCTTCTAAACCTACTTTATCAGATTGAAACCTAGCCGAAAACAGCAATTTACCTAAGTACACGCCTACGAATAAAGCGACAATAAAAGCTAATAAGCCGGGCAGAAAATCGAACATAATTACATTTGTTTTTAAAAAGTAAAAGTAAGCAATAATACGTAGTACTTAATTTTTAAAATTGAAATTTCATTAATTGGTGCTTATTCTGATTTTAATAAACATTGTGAAAATTAATCTTATTTAAAAAAACAAAAAAACTTTCCTTTTTAACGCAACCATTTCAAAAGATGACCATCTACAGTAATATAACCTAATTAAATTTATCATGAAAAAATTAATGTTAAGCTTATTTATAGCTTTTGGATTTAGTGGATGCTCTCTTAATAATGACGATATAAGAGTTGATTGTGGAGCAAGCGAAGAATCAGCTTTTACTAATACTCCTCTTTTATGTTCATACAGTGTCAATACTTATCCTACTGTTCCAACTTATATTTTAGTATCTTCTGATGAGAAACTAAAAACTTTCTTTACAAAGCGTGAAAGCACTTGTCCTAACTCAGGTGATCTTACAATTGATTTTACAAAAACCTACCTTGTTGGTCTTTTCTCAGGTCCTAAAAACACAACCGGATATGGTATAAAAATAACGAGTATCGTAGAAAATAAGTGCGAAATTTTAGTAAACTATTACGAAAAATCACCTCAACCGGGAGAGCCTATTACTGCAATAGTAAACTATCCTAGTGATTTTATCTTAATCCCAAAAACTACAAAAGCGATTCTTTTCAATAAAACGATAGAGAATCCGGACAACATTGTAATAGGAAGTTATTCTAACCAATGTGCTGGTGGTGATTGCCAGAAATTTTATCAGGTAAATGATTTCAATATTTTGAAGTTTTTAAATGTTGTACCTAATGGTTATGATTTTAATCAATATAAATATACGTCTACAACTAAAAAAGGAGAGTATGCATTGTTATTGAAAACTGTTCCTACAGAAATTTTAAATTTAAAAGGACAAACAAAAACTTATGGTACGCCGGATTCTGCTAACCAGGGAGGTACTTATTTTGAACTTCGTCAGGCAGGAACTTCTACTAAGATTTTTATTGATAATAATGATACTGCAGATCAGAGTGCTGAAATAAAAGCTTTCAAAAAAGTAATTCAGGACAAAATCGCAACTCAAAAATAATCGACTATGAAAAAGCAATTCTTATTATTTATTATGGTATGTTGTCTTTTTTCAACTGCTTATTCACTAGAGTCAACTACCATGAATTCCGGTTCTATTGTAAACACGTGGATCTGGCAAAAATCAATTGGAGGAAATAGCAATCCGTATACGGCAACTCCTAAAACCATAGGATTTACCAAGAAAGTAATATTTACTTCTGACGGAAGGGTAATTACCTACAAGAACAATGTAGAGATTAGAAATAGTACATATCAAATAGAAAAAGGCATTAGCTTTTTCGACCAGTCAGAACATGACTTAATTACTTTTGAAGGTAAGACTTACATCATAGAAAGTCTTGACAATCAAAACCTAACAATTGTAAGCAACAACCAGGACGCAGCCCGTACTATTTTTAAAAGATAGTTTTATAAGCTTATAAAAACTATTTTTGCAAAACCAAACAATACCACTTTTTGAAAGACGATTTAGAAAAATACATTCGGCTGTGCATAAAAAATGACAGAGAGGGACAACTGAAAATCTATCAGTTGTTCTCTCCTGTTTTATATGGTATATGCCTAAAGTATATGAAAAATGAAGATGATGCAAAGGATGTCTTTCAGGAAGCATTTGTCATTGTCTTTCAAAAAATAAGTCAATACAAATTTGAAGGAAGTTTTGAAGGATGGCTAAAACGTATTTTTATTAATAAACTAATCGAAACCTTAAATAAGAAGAAGAAAGAAAGTTTCTTTCTGGATGTTTTTGATGCTGATACTGATTTTGTAGAAGAGGAAGAATTAGACGTTCCTCCTATTGAACAAGACAAGTTATTAGAATACATCAGGGATTTACCTGATCAGTACAGGACTGTTTTTAACTTGTATGTTTTTGAAAAAATGAAGCATCGGGAAATTGCAGTATTATTAAAAATCTCAGAAGGAACATCCAAATCAAATTTAAATAGAGCCAAACACATATTGCAAAAAAGAATATTGAGCATAAAAAATTTTAAAATAGCATGAAAAAGCAAAATATAGAAGATATTTTTTCATCGATGGAAGACTTTTCAAGTGTTCCGCCTCCTGAATTATGGGGCGAAATTGAGAAAAAATTAGACAAACCTAAAAAGAAGAAAAGAGTTATTCTTTGGTGGTCGGCTGCAGCGTGCTTATTATTAGGCCTGCTACTCCCTTCTGTTTTACATTTTACTTCGAATTCAGGGATCAAAACTATAAATAATGGTTCTACAGAAAACAATAGTGTTGTTCTTGACGAGAAAAAAAATGAATTAAATACAAAAACACTTCCGACTCAGGAAACGGATTCCGGGCAAATACCGCATACAAAAGAATCAATTGCGAATGAGAATGTACCACCTTTAAAAAGCAATGAAAAGCAATTTGATAATTCTCAAAAGGTTCAAAGCAATAAAACGACAGTTGCACATTCTGACACAAAAAACAATAATAATTCTGATATTACAAATCTAAAATCAAATACTGCAAAATCAAATATTAATAAGCCTGTAACAGAAAAAACACAAGTTGCTGCTACAGAAAAGGTATCTGTTTCAGATCAAAAAAACGGATTTAATACAGGTTCACAAATTCAAATTGCGAATACCGATAAAAAAACTGCAAGTAAAACATTACCTGAAAAAGCATTTATTACAAGTAAATCAAACAGTTTTAATACAAGCTCTGCTAAACAAGTTGCCAATGCTGACAAAAAAGCTTCAGACAAAATTTTAGCCGAAAAAACTTTTGCTGTTGGCAATGTAAATCCATTTAATTCTACTTCAAAAAATCAAATATCGAAATCTGTTTTTGAAGACAAACAAATTTCAAAAAACAATAACAACATCGCTTTAAATGGTGCGAATTTAAACAGTACTCAAAGAACTATCATGGAGAATAAAGCAAAAGAAAATAGTTCAGGCTTAATATCTGAGAAGCAAATAGCGAACAATCAGAAAAGCAATTCAAAATTTAATAATGTTTTGAGCAAACAGGATTCTGTACAATTAGCAGAACTTCAAAACTTAGAAAAAGGCATTGTTACTAATGATGATAAAAAAGAAACAGATAAAAAACCTCTTTCGAATGCCGAAAAATGGGCTGTCGAAGTTTTTGCCGGAGTGGCAAATTCTGAAAATTATAAAAATGACAAAACTCTTGGCAATGCAAATGATTCTAAACAAAGTAACTCTTATGGAGTAAAAACTAAATACAAAATCACTAAGAAATGGGCGGTTGCTTCTGGTTTAAAAATAAATGAATTGGGTCAGAGCGTTGCGAATGTTTCGTACTTAAACGCTAAAAACAATACTTTTTTTAGCTCCAGCGATTACTTTAATCAAAAAGCTACGGCAGATGCAGCACCACATATTAGTACTAATGATAGTTATGTATTTGTTCCCAACACAACTTCTGATGCGTTGAAACAAAATGGTATTCAAAGCAATAATATGCAAACAGGAAATTTAGATCAAAACTTACGATATTTAGAAATGCCTTTAGAAGTTTCGTATGCTATTTTTAGCAGAAACAAGGCTAGTATTAATTTAAATACTGGTGGTTTTATTGGGAAATTAATTTCTAACAATGTGGCTTTAGACGGAAGTTCTATTGGTGAGAATGTAAATGCTAATGATTTTGTGTATGGATCTACGTTGAGCAGTACAATACAATACAGGGTGTACAAAAAAACAAATGTTTTTGTTGAACCTGCGATGAATTATTATGTAAATCCTTTAAGCAATCAATCTTTTAATCAGTTTCAGTGGGGATTGAATTTTGGATTGAATGTATCTTTTTAAAGTTCTTTTTGTCCTAATTTTACAACAACCTAAAAGAGCTTCTTAAATGACAACCAGAAATAACTGGACTATTCCGGAATCATTGCCTAAAGATTTAATTATCGCCAAAGACGTGATTTATGATTGTTGTGATTATGAAGTTTCTCAGCCGAAACCGGAAGCTGAAAGTGCTGATTATGATGCTTACACTTTTTATTTGAACGGAAAGCACATTTGTTACAGAATGTCTAAAATAACTCCAACAAAAACGGGACAGTTTGTAACGTTGTGGAAGCGGAATAAAACTGGAATCATCGAACCTTTTGATTTTTCAGATGCAATAGATTTTGTAATTATCAGTGTTCGTAAGGATGATTTATTTGGACAATTCATTTTTCCTAAAAGCATTTTACTGGAAAAAGGGATTTTTTCGACAGCAACTAAAGAAGGCAAAAGAGCGACAAGGGTTTATCCACCTTGGGATGAGACAACCAGTAAACAAGCACAAAAAACACAACAATGGCAATTGGATTATTTTTATACAATAAATCCGGATCCGGATTTAAATAAATTCAAAGTTCTATTTTAAACGTAAACAAGGCTATCTCAAAATCGAGATAGCCTTGTTTAGTTAATATAAGAAAAAATGCTAAATTGCTGTATAACCACCATCGGCAATGATATAACTTCCGGTTGTAAACGATGACTTTTCGGAACTTAAAAAAACAACCAGCTCTGCAATTTCCTCAGCGGTTCCCAAACGATTCATTGGCGCTTTTGCCGCGATGGCTTTCATAGCATCATTATTTAAATGATCTTTTAACAACGCAGTTTCAATATAACCTGGCCCAACAGCATTACAACGAATGTTTTTTAAAGCATATTCGACTGCTATATTTTTAGTTAAACCTACTACTCCATGTTTTGATGCTGTATAAGCGGGACTAAGAGGAGCTGCAACCTGCCCGTGAATCGATGCAATGTTTACAATACTTCCTCCACCATTTTTTTCCATTTGCTCTAATTGATATCGGCAGGCATAAAAAACACCGCTTAAATTCAAGGCAATTACTTTATCCCAGTCTTCCGGTTCATATTCTCCTGTTGGTTTCGCCGGTCCGCCCATTCCTGCATTATTACAAGAAATGTCAAGTCGGCCATATTTAGAAACAGTTACTTCAACCATATGTTTATTGTCGCTTGCACTCGATGAATCTCCTTTTACAAAAAAAGCTTCTCCACCTTTATCCTTTATCGTTTTTACGGTTGCTTCACCATGTTCTACATTAATATCTGAAAGTACTACTTTTGCTCCTTCTCGAGCGTATGCTTCTGCTACTGCACGTCCAATTCCTGAACCTCCACCTGATACAAAAGCTACCTTGTTTTCTAAAAGTGCCATCTTTAATTTATTTAAAATTTGTACTACAATTTACGAAGATATTGACAGACAATCTTTCTAAATATTAAGTTTAGAATAACATTAACTCCATTTGCCAATCAAATGTTATTTCAAAGAAAAATGCTCGAAATCAGCAAAATATTCACTATTTAAAGAATAACCTTACTCCTCATCTAATTTCATATTTCCTCTGTCTTTATGACTTTCAGGATTAGAATTTGGGTAACGATTTGGTGTAACATCTGAGTTTCTGTCTTTGTTCTCTACCGTTTTTTTTACTTCTTCATCTGTCGAAACTCCACGGTTTGCATTTGCACTATTTGTACTCTTCTTATCTGGAACTTCTTTTATTTCTTCATTTACATCTCTGGCTCTTTCTACAACTTCTTTATTACCATCCTCATCTGTGACGACCTCTTTTTTTAGTTTCGATTTATCTACTTCTGTATCGTGAGAAATATTTTTTCCTTTAGATTCATCTATATTTTTTTGTACGCCATTTATCTTTTTTGATCCTAAATTATTAGTTTCCATAATTCTGTATTTTAGTGTTAGTCTTATAATATTACGAATTCTTAAGCTCAAAACTAAGTCCTTTAACATTGCTTTTAGTTTATTTTAAACTTTATATTTCAAACCTCAAAACCAATAACAATATCATTTTCAAAACATTGACCTGATAAAATTGTAGATTAACATTCAAAATCATACATTTATATATCCTTATACGATTTAAATAAGAGCTATATTTATAAACAACTTTTAAGGTATAAATCACTTATTATGAACTTTTTTAAAATCAAAACAAATTGGTCAAATGCTGAATTTACTATCATAAAATTATGCATTGCATCTGCTTATCTTTTAATTGGAAGCTACTTTCATAATTTCATCAAAGATTATTATGCTCCTTTATTAATAGTTTTTGGTATAACCTTAATTTGGTTTGTGTATTTATGGCTGAAGAAAATGAAAGCAAGAAATCAGTAACAGATACAATAATTATTTTACTCCGTTTATATTCTTCTTTAATTACAGCCGAAACAAAACTATCTTTGCAGTCAAAAAATACAGCATGCATAAACATTTCATTCTTTTTAAACCTTATGGCTATCTGAGCCAATTTATCTATGAATTAAAAAGAAAGAAAAAGCTTTTGGGAGAATTACATGATTTCCCCGAAGGTACAATGGCTATTGGCAGACTTGACGAAGATTCTGAAGGATTGCTCCTGCTCACAACTGACGGAAAAGTAAGCGAACAGGTGCGAAGCAAAAAAGTTGACAAGGAATATTATGTTCAGGTTGATGGCATTATTACTCCCGAAGCTATCGAAGAACTGCAAAAAGGTGTCGAAATAGGTTTCGATGGTGGAAAATACAAAACGAAACCTTGCTCTGCTTTTATCGTTACCGAAATTCCGGATTTTGGTCCAAGAGCTAAAAAGATACGGGACGAACGCCACGGACCAACTACTTGGGCATCGATAACCGTTAATGAAGGTAAGTTTCGTCAGGTTCGAAAAATGACTGCCGCGGTTGGTTTTCCTACTTTGAGATTGGTTCGTGTTCGAATAGGAAATGTATATTTACAAAACTTAAAAGCAGGAGAAGTTCTGGAAGTGACGGATTTTAAATTAGAAAAATAATTAGATAATGTGTCAATTTGAAAATTACATAATTCTCAAATTAATCGAATAAACAAATAAACGATAATGCTAAACGTTGTTCTTGTAGAACCTGAAATACCAAATAACACTGGAAATATTGGACGATTGTGTGTGGGTACAGAAAGTAGATTACACTTAATTCATCCTTTTGGATTTGTAATTAATGATAAAAACCTAAAACGCTCCGGTTTGGATTATTGGGTACATCTTGATGTTACCGAATATCAAAATATTGAAGAATGGATTCAGCAGATTCCGGATCAGTCTCGTGTTTTCCTGATGAGTTCTCATGCCGAAAAATCTTATCTTGAAACAGATTTTCAGGATGGCGACTGGTTGGTTTTCGGAAAAGAAAGTATAGGTCTAAGTCAGGAAGTTTTAGCCCGTTTTGAAAATCATTTAACGATTCCGATGTCGAAATTAATCCGCAGTTTTAATATTGCCAATTCTGTGGCTTTTGTGCTTGGAGAAGCTAAGAGACAGATTGGTTTGAAGGTTTAAATATGAGACCAATTATTGATATAAATAACTTAAGTTATTCTAAAGAAATTTTAATTTACGATACAAGAACAAATATCTTATTAAGAATATTACTTTTAATTGGACTTGCCGTTGCTGCAATATATTTTCTTAATCAGAATCAATCTCTTGCAGCTCTTGTGTTATTGGGTATTTTTCTATTTCAAATTCCTTATCTAATTAAAGAAATAAAAAGAATTGATGAAATTCAATTTAGAATTAATTCTAAAGGAATTCAGTATCGAAATTTAATTCTGGTTTCATGGAGTAATATTGAAAACGAAAGAGTAATTACTGAATATAATGATGAAAAAGATATTAGTTATTATTTCATTTACTACATTATTGATTCAGGTCAAGTAATGAAATTTAATCTTTCAAATTTAAGTACAGATATCAATGAATTATCGCTTGCTCTAACGATACATAGAAATAGATATAAGAAGGAAAATGATATAGTTTAGCAATCATACCATAACAATGACAGAAAGAATAATATTTACACTACAAGCTATACAAATAGATTTTTTTACTGCATTTGGGCTTTTGACAATTCTATATTTTGTACTTTCAATTTTTACAAAAAATGAATTTATTAAAAACGTTGATGAAGAGTCAAGTCGTTTTATTATATTTTTAGGAATTGTATATTTAATAATATGGTCAGTTGGATTATGTGTTGAATTAAAACATTTAGATGCAGAAGATAAATTTAATCTTCTAAACCGTATGTTTGGAAAATATTGGTTTGGATTTTGGATACAACCCTTACTTTGGGTTTTAATAACTCAGTTGTTGAGATTTGAAAAAATCAGAAAAAATACACTCGTGAGATTACTTTTTAGTGTATTGCTTATTTTTTCAATTGAAAAAATGATAATAATTCAAACTTCTTTTCAGCGAGATTATTTACCAAGTACCTGGACAATGTATAATGATTTAGACATTTATCCTTCAAACTTAATTGTCGAGTTAATAATGAAAATTACAATCTTTTTATTGTTTGTTAGGATCTTCACCCTCATTACTAGAAAATTAAATAATTCCAATTTAAAAATAACTTCTACTAAATAGATAAAAACCTTGCAGGATACAAATTCACTAAAATTCTACTAAAAATTATAGTCCTAGCCCTGATGGAAACGGCATCCTTTTGTGCCGGGGTTCGCCACAAAAGATATAGTAGACAGCAGGAATAGCTCCTGAAATAATTAAGTAATTACAAACTTTCCTTTCTCAGCATCAAAAACAATATGTTCGTCTTTGAATAAAGTAGCAAAACTTCCTTTTGAAATCAAATGACAAGGTTCGTCCTGAACAATTAATTCCGGCGTCATAATAATCATTTCATCACTTAACTGAACCGCCAGATCAATATCATGTGTAGAAAATAAAATACACTTTTGGGTTTCCTGCGTGAGCTTTTTCAGCAATTTAAATAACGAAACTTTGTGCAGTAAATCGAGATGTGTTGTGGGTTCGTCCAGAATAATTAGCGGCGTATCTTGCGCCAAAGCTCTTGCAATTAAGACCTTTTGCAATTGTCCGTCGCTGATTTCATAATGTTTTTTCTGGGCCAAATGCTCGATTTGGGTTAATTCTAATGCCTCCTGAATTTTCTCAATATCAATTTGGGTTAATGTGTCAATCCAGTTTGTATAAGGCTGACGTCCCAAAGCCACTAATTCAAACACGGAAAGATTGCTTGGCGGTAATTTTTCGGTTAAAACCAAACTTAAATTTTGTGCTAAATCTAAAGGTTTATAGGTATTTATATCTCTATCGTTCAATAAAACGTTTCCGGATAAAGGCTGCTGAATTCCGGTAATAGTTCGCAACAAAGTCGATTTCCCTATTCCGTTCGCTCCAATTAATGAAATTAGTTTTCCTGAAGTTAAATTCAAATTTAAATTTTCGGCAATAGTCACGGTTGTTTTCTTGGACTTATAACCAATGCTTAAATTTGAGGTTTTTAGAATAGTTTTCATCTTTTTAAAGTTGCTAAGTTTTATTGCTACGGTTAAATGATTTAAAAATCTGTGCAAACCCGTTTAATCCGTACAATCTGTGTGCCAATACTATTTACTGAAAATTTCTTTTTCGCATTAACAACCAAACCACAACTGGCGCTCCAATTATAGATGTTATGGCATTAATAGGCAATGTGGTATCTAATCCCGGTAATTGAGATGCTATATCACAAAACAACATAATGATTCCACCATAAAAAAACGTACTCCAATATAAAACGGAATGATTACTCGTCTGGAAAGTCAGCTTTGCAATGTGTGGAACCGCCAACCCTATAAAAGCTATCGGACCCGCAAAAGCTGTAACACTTCCGGCTAGAATACTTGTTGCAAATATGATGGTTAGTCTCGCTTTTTTGTAATTCAATCCCATGCTTTTAGCATAATTCTCACCTAAAAGCAATGCATTCAGCGGTTTGATGCTACTTGCGCTTAAGAGCAACCCCAAACCAATGCAAACTGACAGAACTGTAATGGATGTCCAGGAAAGATTTCCGAGACTTCCTAAAGACCAAAATGTAAATTTCTGTAATTGTTCTGCTGAACTAAAATAGGTTAAAACGCCAACAATAGCACTGGTAAAACTACCAAACATAAGTCCTACAATTAAAATTGCCATTGTATTTCGTAAGCGTTGTGCGACTAATAAAACCAGCAATAAAACTGAAACGCTTCCTAACGTAGAAGCCAATACAATTCCGTACGGTGATAATAAAACTGAATTCAGAAACGGTGGCAATAACCCTGCTCCCAAAATTACAACTGCCACTGCTAAAATTGCTCCTGAACTTAATCCCAAAACATCTGGACCTGCCAGCGGATTTCTAAATAAGGTCTGCATGAGCAAACCACTTATCGATAATCCTACACCCACTAACATAGCAGTAATTGCTTTTGGCAAACGATAATTAATAATAATATATTCCCAAGTCGATTTGCTTGCCTGACCTCCGGTTAAGCTCGTATAAACCTCTTTGAATGGGATTGTAACGGATCCTAAACTAATGTCCAGAAAAAACATAAATAAAAGGGCAAGACTAAGTACCGAAAACAGGATTATATTTCGCTTTTTATTAATCAATGCTATTAATTTAATTTAGAGGCAAAAGTAAACTCATAGCTTGGCAATAACTCAGGGTGAAAGATCTTGATGTAGTCTTTTAACACTAAATCCGGACGACTTGGAGCCAGTTCATAATAAACTGTTCCTCCTGTTGCTCCGTACTTTCCTTCGAATGTATATACGTTTTTGTTCTTAAAAGCATCAAACTGACTATAGTGCGGATTTGCTTTTTCTACTTCTGCTAAACTTTTAAACGAACCCGAAGCAATCCAGAAATTAGCCGTTTTACCTTTTACTAATATTTTCTCAAAAGACAAACCTTCGCTTCCTGTTCCTTTTAGATCTGACCATAAATAATTGGCATGAGCATCTTTCATAAATTGAGCTACCCAACTATTTCCTTTGGCTACATACCAAATATCTTCGTACATAGAACCGTATAAAACTGTTGACGTTGCAGGTTTATCAGCTACCAGTTTCTTCGCCTGATCGTAACTGGAAACAATTTTATCAAACAATTCTTTGGCTTTATCTTCTTTACCAAACAAAACGCCGTAAAGTTTAATCCATTCTGCTTTTCCTAGTGGCGATTGCTCCATCCAATCTGCTTGAATCAAAATATTTAAACCGCTTTTTTTCAAATTATCCAACGTTGGATTATTGTTGTCTACACCAAAAGTTACAATCAGATCCGGAGATAACTCGATCAATTGTTCGATGTTCAACTTCTCGTTTTCACCCACATTTTTAACCGCTCCTTTATCGATCAGAGCTCTTGTTTTTTCTGATGAAACATAATCAGTATGCGGAAAACCAACTAATTTATCTTCGACTTCCAGCATTTCAAGAAAAGGGATATTTGTTGTTGAGGTTACAACAACAGATTCTAAAGGAACTTTTATGGTCGTATATTTTTGCAAACTATCCGGAACTTTTGCATCTTTTTCTTTTAATACATAAGTGAATTTCGCATTGGCATTTGGCCACGGATCTGAAACAGTTACAACTGAATATCCTTTACTTTTTACAATAGAAAGTCCGGCAGCATATTCGATACTATTTTTTGCAATTTCCGTTTTTTCAATCTCTGCAGTTTCATTCTTTTTACATCCAACAAGAACAAAAAAAGGTAAAATAAAAATTAATTTAGGTAATAAATGTTTCATCTTTAAGTTATATTTTTTTTTAAAGGAATAGTTTTTGCTTCTCGGTTTTAGCTCGTAATATGAATTATTACGATTTGACAATTTAAATTTTGATAGTGACAAAGGTAACGTAATTTCTATTTTTTATGATTATCTTTATTCTTACAAAAACCAAAAACGCCACCTTTAACCTATGAATAGCATAAAAACAAAAGTTTGCTCCAGCTGCGAATCTTCTTTTAGTTGTGGAGATTTATCAGCAGAAAGCAAGTGTTGGTGCAATGACTTCCCTCCTATTTTTAATCTTTCTGAAGGAAATGATTGCCTTTGTCCGGTTTGTTTTAAAGAAGCTTGCGAGGACAAAATTGATGCTTATGTAGAAACAATTACGCCACAAAAAGCCCTTAAAAACAAAGCGATATCTTTGCCAAAACAAGAAAAATTAATTGAAGGAATTGATTATTATATCGAAAACGACAATTATGTTTTTAAAACCTGGTTTCACCTAAAAAGAGGAAGCTGTTGCGGAAATGATTGCCGCCATTGCCCTTATTAAAAGTTATGAGTTATGAATTATTAGTTATAAGTTCATAACTGTTTTTTTAATGCAATTAGTCTTTTGCGTTAGGGATAGCAGCGGTATCCTTTTATTTTTTTCTTTAAAAAATAAAAGATATAGCGGATAGCCCGACCGCAGGGAACGCCATAACAATTCACAACTTACAATTCACAATTAAAAATGATTTACTTAATTACCGGAGGCGAGCGATCAGGAAAAAGCAGTTATGCCCAAACTCTAGCCTTACAACTTTCAGATTCACCAATATATGTCGCAACAGCCAGAAAATGGGATGCTGATTTCCAGAACAGAATCGATCGTCATCAGCAGGAACGTGATGAACGCTGGACAAATATTGAGAAAGAAAAATACTTAAGCGAAATTAATTTTACTAAAAAAACAGCACTTATTGATTGTGTTACCCTTTGGCTGACAAACTTTTTTACAGATCATCAATATGATGTAAATTTAAGCTTGGAGGAAGCAAAAAAGGAGTTTCTTGCGATCGCGAATCAAAAAAATGCTACACTAATTATTGTAACCAACGAAATTGGAATGGGCGTTCATGCCGAAACTCATATTGGCAGAAAATTTACTGAATTGCAAGGCTGGATGAATCAATTTTTGGCTTCTAATGCAGATCAAGTGGTTTTGATGGTTTCCGGAATCCCGGTTAAGATAAAAGGTTAAAAAATAAAAATCCATTTTTTTTAAATTCCAAATTCCAACGCTATCCTTTATCTTTACTTAAATCTTTAAATTTTAAATCCTTTTTAAGATTGAATTGGAATTTAGAATTTAAAAAATTGGAATTTAAAAATGAGCTACTTAGATGATATTTTAAAATCGCGTCGGGACACCCGACATTTTACCACTGACGAAGTTCCTGATGAAGTGATCGAAAAAGCATTGCAAGCCGGACATTGGGCACCTTCTGTAGGATTGACAGATGCTACACGTTATTTTATTATTAAATCTCCTGAAGTTAAAACGGCTGTAAAGAATCTCTTTTTAGATTATAATAAAAAGGCCGAAGAACTAACTGATAATCCTGAACAAAAGGAACGATACAAATCCTTGAAACTTGAAGCGATTGAAGAAGCGCCAATTGGACTTATTATTGCATATGACCGATCTGTTTTGAACCAATTTACGATTGGAACTGTGGGCAGCAACGAAGCAGTAAAATTTAGTTCAGTTTGTGCTGCACAAAATATCTGGCTTTCGCTAACTGAGCAAGGTTACGGAATGGGCTGGGTTTCGATTTTGAATTATTATCAGTTTAAAAAGATTCTTGATTTACCCGAAAACATTGAGCCTTTGGGTTATTTCTGTATTGGAAAACCGGCCACAAATTACGACAATCAACCCATGTTGCAGCAACTGAATTGGAAACAAAAATCTGAAGCTCCTGATTGCAAAGAAATCAAAAATATTACTGAATGTCACATATCTGATTTACCTAACAAAATTTCTGCTAAAAATGAAACTGAAAGTGATTTTAATACACTTTTGCAGGAAAAAATAGACTCTAAAACAAAACCACTTGGAGCTTTGGGAACTCTGGAAACACTTGCTTTTCAGATGGCAACGGTTTTTGAAACTCTAAATCCAAAAATAATAAATCCCAATATCGTTGTTTTTGCCGCTGATCACGGAATTGCAAATCATGGCGTTAGTGCTTATCCGCAAGATGTAACCCGACAAATGGTCGCGAATTTTCTGGAAGGCGGAGCTGCCATAAATGTTTTTTGTAATCAAAACGATATTCATTTATCGATCGTTGATGCCGGAGTCAATTATGATTTCCCTACAAACGCTAATTTGATTAATGCCAAAATTGCCAAAGGAACCCAATCCTTTTTGCATGTTCCTGCCATGAGCGAAAATGAATTGAATTTGTGTTTTGAGAAAGGAAAAGCTATTGTTGAAGACATTGCAAAAACGGGATGCAACTGTATTGGTTTTGGCGAAATGGGAATTGGTAATACCTCTACAGCTTCTGTTTTGATGAGTCTTTTAACAGATTCTCCTATTGAGGAATGTACTGGGAAAGGAACCGGGATTGAAAACGAAAAATTACTTCAGAAACAAGAATTACTCAAAAAAGCAATTGAAAATTATTCAGGCCAAGCCGAATTAAAACAACATCTCGCCTACTTTGGAGGTTTTGAAATCCTGCAAATCGCCAGCGGAATGTTAACTGCCTATGAAAACAAAATGCTGATTTTAGTAGATGGTTTTATTTGCAGCGTAGCATTTTTGATAGCTTCTAAAATAAATCCCGACATTCATAAAAATGCTGTTTTTTGTCATTGCTCTGCCGAAAAAGCACATCAAGGATTATTGAATTATTTTGATGCAAAACCTATTTTAAATCTTGATTTGCGCTTAGGTGAAGGAACTGGATGTGCCATTGCTTTTCCTATTTTAAAATCGGCTGAAGTTTTTCTGAATGATATGGCTAGTTTTGAAAGTGCCGGGGTTAGCAGGAAGTGATGAAGTCCCAGTTTTCAGTTTTCAGAAAAAAAACAATCATTTGCCACAATCTATGTCATTTCGACGAAGGAGAAATCACACTAGAAATTCCCCAAAGAAAATCAACAATCTTTGTCGAGCCCCGAGTATGATTTCTCCTTCGTCGAAATGACAAGACTAAATTAAATTTATATTAAAAATGAAAAAAGAACTACATATCTTCTTCACTTCCTTAATGTTCTACACCCGAATTCCTTGTCCTAAAAACATTGATCATCATCCTGATTATTTGAATAAAGCCACACGTTATTTTCCTTTGATTGGTTGGATTGTGGGAACCATTTCCTTTCTGGCTTTTTATCTTTCTTCTTTTTTTCTCTCAACAGAAACTGCAGTGATTATTGCTCTTATTATATCTGTACTAACAACCGGCGCCTTTCATGAAGATGGATTTGCTGATGTTTGCGATGGTTTTGGCGGAGGATGGACGAAAGAAAAAATCCTGATCATTATGAAAGATAGTGCGATTGGCGCTTATGGAGCAATTGGTTTGGTTTTGCTTTTTTTATTAAAATTCAAATTGCTTTCAGAATCTGTTTCGCTTTTTAAGGCAGATAATGCTATCGCTCTTTTCCAGATTTTTCTTTTATTTATTTCCGCGCATGCTTTAAGTCGTCTTGCTGCTATATCGATTATTTTTACTCACGAATATTCTCGCGAAGACGCTTCGAGCAAAAGCAAACCTATTGCTAAAGAAAATACCTGGAAAGAAATTTTAGGTTCATTTTTCTTTGGGTTAATTCCGTTATTGGTTTTATCTTATTTTCAATATCAATTTCTTTTAGCTGTAATTCCGGTATTTGTAATGCGCTATTTTTTAGCTCGTTATTTTCAAAAATGGATCGACGGCTATACCGGAGATTGCCTGGGAGCAACACAACAAGTTTGTGAAGTTATTTATTATTTAAGCATTCTTTTGATATGGAAATTTATCTAGTCCGTCATACCGAAACGATTTGCGAGAAAGGAGTTTGCTACGGACAATCGGATGTGGGTTTAGCAGAACCTTTTGAAAACATTTTCGAAAACATTGTTTTGCAATTACCCTCAGAAGCTGTTATTTTTTCGAGTCCCTTAAAACGTTGTATGATTTTGGCCGAATACATTCAGAAAAACATACAGGCAAATTCATTCGAAAAAGATGCACGACTGCTAGAAATGAATTTTGGTGATTGGGAAATGAAAAACTGGAACGATATTCCACCGGAACAACTCAATCCCTGGATGGAAGATTTTGTAAATATTAATGCTTTAAACGGGGAATCATTTATAGAATTACATAAAAGAGCTGGTGATTTTTTATCGCAGATTTCAAAAGAAATAACAACGCCTGTCGTTATTGTAGCGCATGCAGGTTTAATTCGAAGTATATTATGTCATCATAGTTCGCTGCCGTTAAAAGACGCCTTTAAAAACAAGGTAGATTTTGGGCAAGTCATCAAAATTGAACTATAAACGTCTTTTTGTTCAGAATTTGTTTTTAAAACTCAAACAAATTTGAAAAATCGACAATTTTAACTTTATCTTTGCACGAAATTAAGGTTGTGTTCATTTTTAACACATTAAAAGGGAATCAAGTAAATAATTAAAAAAATCTTGAGCTGTACCCGCAACTGTAAGCTTTGTTCTTAAACGAATGCTTGTTGTTAACTACAAAACCACTGCTCGCCCCGGCGAATGGGAAGGTAAACAACAAGACGCAAGCCAGGAGACCTGCCTTTGTAACAAATATCGAGCTCTCGGGAAAAAGAGTATTGAAATTATGACTTTAAAAAAACTTTTTGCTTTTTGTTTACTGTTGTTGTGCCAGATTATTTCGGCGCAAAGTGATTCTATTAATAAATTAAAAGAAGTCATCGTTTCTGATACCAATCTTAAGAAATACTCGAACTCACAATCAGTTCAGGTATTGAATGATTCTGTCATTAATAAAAATCAATCTTCCTTAACTTCCCTTTTAAATTACAATACTGTTATTTATTTTAAAGAAAATGGTCTTGGCATGACATCCGGCCCTTCTTTTAGAGGAACTACCGCATCACAAACTGCCGTTATCTGGAATGGTATCAATATCAATTCGCAATTTCTGGGTCAGACAGATTTCAACACCATCGGAACAAGAGATTTCAATTCTATAGCTGTAAAAGGCGGGGGCGGAAGTGTTCTGTACGGCAGCAGTGCCATAGGCGGAAGCATACACCTTAACAATGATTTACAATTTAAAAAAGAGTTTTCAAACCATCTCTTTTTTAGTGCCGGCAGTTACGATACTTACAGTGCCAATTATCGCACTATGGTTTCATCAAATAAGTATAGTCTGCAAGTAAGTTTTTCCAGAAACAGTTCAGAAAATGATTTTAAATATCCTGGAAATACGGATCAGAAAAACATCAATGGAGAATACTACAATACGAGTATGAACACCACTTTTGGTTATAAAATCAATTCTAAGAATACTATAAAATTATACAGCCAGTTTTATGATTCTGAGCGTCATTTTTCTTTAACTACTCCTACAGCATCCAAAACAAAATACGGCGATTTTAATACCCGAAACCTTTTAGAATGGGAAAATAAATTTGATCGGTTTACTTCGAAAGTAAAATTGGCTCATATTGGTGAATCTTATAAATATTTCTCCGACATAGATTCTGATTTGTTTACTTATGGAAAAGTCGAAACCTCAATTATAAAATATGATTTGGCTTTTGATGTAAATGACAAAATAAAACTTAATTCGATCATTGACTATAATCGTAATAAAGGATACGGATCAAGCATCAATAATGTAAAAAGAGAAATAGGTTCTGCAAGTTTATTATTAAGTCATTTAGTAACTGATAAATGGGATTATAACGCTAGTATTCGTCAGGAAGTAACCGACAATTATGGCAATCCTTTTCTTTTTTCTTTAGGAACAAGGTATTTGTTTACCGATTTTTATCGCATAAAATTCAATGCTTCTAAAAATTTCAGAATGCCTACTTACAATGATTTGTTTTGGGAAGGAAGCGGTAATCCTAACTTAAAACCTGAGACATCTTATCAGGCGGAAATTGGCAATGAATTTTTCACGAAAAACTTTTCATTATCTGTAACTACTTACTACAATTCGATCACAGACTTATTGCGCTGGGTACCATCACAAGGAGGCGGAGACAATTGGTCGCCTGAAAACACAAAAAAAGTGAGAGCTTATGGAGCGGAAGTACTTCTGGAATGGAGAACTAAAATAGACAACCATAATTTTACGCTTAATGGTACTTATGCCTATACCGTTTCAGAAAGCAAACAGTTAATAAGCGGTGAATTGGTCTATAAGCAACTTGTATATGTTCCTTATCATAAACTAACAGGATCGGTTTCGTACAATTGGAAAAAAGTATCCTCTTATTTTCAGTATTTATATAATGGCGATGTTTACAGCACTCCTTTTAATAATCCTGCAACCAGAGTAAAAGATTATAACGTTGGAAATTTTGGAGCTGATTATGATTTTGGAAAAAAGAACAGTTACAAAATTGGCTTGCAAATATTTAATATCTGGAACGAAAACTATCAACCTGTCATAAGCAGACAGATGCCCGGAACAAACTATACTTTATACATTAACCTTAATTTTTAAATATCATGAAAAGATTTAATAAACTGTTTTTAACCATTGCGATAAGTTCGGCATTTCTTGTGTCGTGCAGCAATGATGACAATGATAATCAAGCACCAAGAGGAGATTATGATGGTGGGCTATTCATTGTTAACGAAGGTAATTTTTTAACGCCAAATGGAAGTATCTCTTATTTATCAGATGATTTACAAATAGAAAACAACGTATTTACTTTAGTAAACCCAGGCAAAGTTACTGGTGACACTCCTTTATCTGTTAGTTTTAATGGTGATATAGCTTATATTGTTGTAAACGGTTCTAATAAAATCGAAGTCGTTAACAGATATACTTTCAAAAGTATTACCACTATTACTACAAACATAAAAAACCCAAGATACATTGCTTTTGCAAATGGAAAAGGATATATAACAAACTGGGGAGATATCGCTATTAAAACAGATGATTATGTAGCGGTTCTTGATCTTGCCTCAAATGCTGTTACTTCTACAATTCCTGTAGTTGAAGGTCCTGAAAAAATAGTTGAGAACAACGGTAAACTTTATGTAGCGCACAAAGGCGGAGGCGGACAAGGAAACTCACTGAGTATAATAAACGCTGCAAATAATACAGTTACATCAAATTTTGTAGTAGGTGATGTTCCTAGTTCATTAGTAAAAGAAAACGGAACTCTATATGTATTGTGCAACGGAAGACCTAGTTATGCAGCGCCGGAAACAACCGGTAAAATCGTTAAAGTTAATTTAAGCACGAATGCAGTAACATCTACTCTTGATTTTCCCGGACTAACGCATCCTGATTTCTTAGATATTGACAATAGCAAAATATATTATACTATTGGAAACAGTATTTATTCTATGGCAACAAACGCAACGGCTTTACCAACAGCAGAAACATTTAAAGCAAAAGAGGTTGGTTCTCTTTATGGCTTTGCTGCAAAAAATGGTAAATTATATGTGGCTGACGCAGTAAACTATCAGGATAACGGAAACATTTATCTTTATTCTTTAACAGGAACGGTTTTAAATAAATTTGGAGTATCTATTTTACCAAACGGTTTCTACTTTAATAACTAATCTAAAAGCAGATTAAGTTTTAGTTCCTGAACATAAAAAAAAGGCTTTCATTTCTGAAAGCCTTTTTTATTGGTCTTATTTTAATGCTCTTAAAAGTCCTTCCGGCGCTTTCTCTATATACATTTGATCTCTTGTTCCGGTCATTGCTTTACTATCTGTAAAGTTCCTTAAAACTATTCCTTTATCTAATTGTACTTTTTTACCCGTTGATCCGGTAATTTTCGAAATGGCAACACTTAGTAATGGCTCTGACGAATCTCCTAAAACACCTAAATTAGTTATGCGCTCTAATTGTTCGTAAGTAGGTTTTAAACCGTCTGTATATTCACCAAAATCAGCAGCATTTACAATTTTCAAAACCAGGGGTTGCATTGCATATTTATGATTAGGATTTCTTTGTGCTTTTCCAAAAGTTGGAGAATCATATAAAGTTATCGAACCTACATTTTTTCCAACAGTAGTCTCGCCTACCTGAATTACAGAAACATAAGGCGCTAATCCGTTTATTACTAATTCACTCGCAGATGCTGTACCGCTTGTTGTTATAATATATATTTTTGACAAGTTTAAGCTATTAATTGCAGCTCCGTCTATTTTGTCAACAAACCTGTTATTCAATGATTCCGGATCTTCGCTTTCGTAAAACTCATTAATTTTTGCATTCCATTTTTCTTTAGCAAAAATCTTATTGGTAAATTGTCCCGTAATCATACTTGCCAAACGTGTTGCTGTTTGTATAGAACCACCTCCGTTATATCTTAAATCCAAAACAAGATCTGTAATTCCTTGTGATTTTAACTCAGCAAAAGCTGCATTAAGCTGTGAATCATAATTGGCATAAAAACCATTGTACATTAAATAACCAATTTTTGAACTTCCTGATGGAATTACTTTATTAATAAAAACTGGATTTTCATTGAGAGTTGTCTTAACCAGTGCAACTGTCTTTCCGTTAGATTCAAAATCAGTTCCGGTATAAGAAGCCATATTTAAAGTAAAACTATCAGCCGCTAAAAGTGCCTGATAATTTGAAACTGTAAGTTGGGTTCCGTTTACGGCTGTAAAAAGATCTCCACGTTTGATATCTTTGTTCGAAGCATCAGAATTTGGAATAATATAACGCACATAGCCCACTAAATTAGTCGCGCTTCCCGGTCTATAGCCCAATCTAAAATCTACACCATTATTTTTTGTAGTTCCCTGAAGTTCTTGTTCCAAAACGCTGTAATCAGAAACAATCCAACTAAAGCGATCGATTGCCTGACCTTTTGGGAATTTACTAATTGGTTTATTCAATAAGTCCTGAAATAAATCTTCCGGTTTAGAATATCCTCTTAAAAAAGAATTTAAAGATTCCTGATTATTAAAACGATCATCTGCTAAATTAGGAACATCTGCTTGCCATAAATAGAATTGATTTAATCCTTTCCAAACAAAATCATTTACTTGCAAAGCCGCAGGAGCCGCCACATCATCCTGATCCTCGCAAGATTGCAAAGAAAAGGCAAGTAAAAATAATAACAGGACGCTCTTTAATATTGTTTTCATATAGTGGGTATATCTAGTACTAACGTAAAAATAGTATCTTTAGTTTTAACAATGATAAATTTAAAGTGTTTTTTGTTATAAAATTTACACATCATCATGTAACAAAAATAATAGTGCTTCGTCTTGACTATATAAGCTAACGAGTAACCAACGAATAACTACCAAATTTTATGAATCAAAATGTGTTTATAGAATTAATAAATCCTTTTAAAGACAAAGTTTTTCGTCTGGCAAAAAGATTATTAACCAGTACCGAAGAGGCGGAAGATGCAACTCAGGAAGTAATGGTAAAATTATGGAATAAAAAAGAGAATTTAAGCGATTATAACAACGTAGAAGCTGTTGCGATGACCATGACCAAAAATTATTGTCTGGATCAGCTAAAATCAAAAAGAGCCGGAAATCTTAAAATTGTTCATAATAACTATACTGATCGGGAACCTTTATTAGATAAAAAACTAGAAGATTCTAATAGTTTAGAATGGGTGGAAAAAATTATAAACCAGTTGCCTGAACAACTGCAAATATTAATTCAGTTGCGCGATGTTGAACAATATGAATTTGAAGAAATTGCGAAAATTGTCAATATGAATGAAACGGCTATTCGGGTAGCACTTTCGAGAGCGAGAAAAAAAATAAGAGAATCAATGCTTAATACACACGGTTATGGAATTCAATAAAATAGAGGATATATTAGAAAAATACTTTCAGGGAGAAACGACTATTGCCGAAGAAAAAGAATTAAAAGAATATTTTTCTTCACCAAATGTTGCGCAGCATTTAGAGCAATACAAACCTATGTTTGGTTATTTCTCTCAGGTAAAAGAACAAAAATCGACGCAGGAAATACCATTACAAACTAAAAAACGAAATGTAGCATGGTTATCAATTGCGGCTTCGGCTGTTGTTTTACTGGGAATTGGGTCCTATTTTTACGTGAGCGAAAAAAATACACCTCCGGTTGTGGCGCAATCAGAATTAGGAACCTACGATAATCCGGAAGAAGCTCTCGCTGCGACGCAAAAAGCTTTGGCCTTATTATCAAGCAATGTTAATGTAGGTATAGAAAGTGTACAATACATTAAGGAATATGAAGAATCAAAAAACAAAATTTTTAAACAATAATTAAAATTCAATCAAAAATGAAAAATTTCATCATAACACTAGTTTTAGCATTTGTTAGCCACGCTTTTTATGCTCAGGGAGCATTTGACAAATTTGATGGCCAGGATGACGTGACATCAGTAATTGTAAACAAAAAAATGTTTGACTTAATGAGTAAGGTAAAAGTTGATGCTTCTGATAAAGAAACGCAACAATACATTAACCTGATTAAAAAATTAGATTACTTAAAAGTGTTTACTACTAAAAACCCTAAAATTGAAGCAGATATGAAAGCTTCTGCTGACAAGTACGTTAAAACAGCTGGTTTAGAAGAATTAATGAGAGTAAATGACAGTGGTAAAAACGTAAGAATATTGGTTAGATCCGGTGCATCTGATACTCAGATAAAAGAATTGCTAATGTTTATGGACGGTGGCAAAAACGATGATACTGTTTTATTGTCTTTAACGGGTAACTTCGATCTAAATGAAATTTCAGTTCTTACGGACAAAATGCAGCTTCCTGGCGGAACTGAACTAAAAAAAGCTTCTAAAAGCAAAAAATAAGATGAAACTGAACATCATTACCTCAGCCCTTTTAGTACTACTAACTTTAATAAGTTGTAATTCTAATCCTTCGCTGCAAAAGTATTTTGTAGAGAACACAGATAATAAAAACTTTATTGCCCTGGATGTTTCACCTGGTATTTTGAACTTAGAAAAAACAAAACTAACTGCTGAACAAAATGAAGCTTTAAAATCATTTGATAAAATGAATATTTTAGCTTTTAAATCAAACGATAAAAATCAGGCAGAGTTCGAAACAGAAAGAGCTAAAGTTAAAGCAATACTTAAAGATCCAAAATACCAACAGTTGATGAGTTTTGGCTCAGGAAAAGACGGTGCATCAATAAGCTATGTTGGTACTGATGATAATATTGAAGAATTCGTAGTTTTTGCCAACAAAAAAGAAAGCGGCTTTGCTGTAGTTCGCGTGCTGGGAAAAAACATGAATCCAAATAATATCATGACCTTAATGTCTGTATTGAAAGAATCAAAAATCGATATGGAACAATTGAAACCTTTGCAACAATTGGTTAAATAATACATCTATCTTACTTTAAAACGAGAAGGCTCCATAATTATGGAGCTTTTTTTATTTATTCTTCTTTTTGAACATAGAAAAAAATAAATATTAACTCAAAAAAGAAACAAATTATCGAGCTATTTTCTTATAATTATTTGAAAGATTATACTGCATAATATTTAGTTCGATTTATTTTGATGTGAATCAAATTTGGTTATATTTGCATCCGATCAAATAAGTTTATTAAATTAAAACTTACGAATTAGCGAAATAAGGAATTAAAAAATAAAACCAATAATCGTTGAAAAAAGTATTAAAAATCACGCTTAAAATATTTCTGGTTCTTTTTGCATTTATTGCAATATACTTAGTAGCTGTATTTTCTCTTTCTAAAATCACAGTAAATCAAGAAGTGAATACAAAACCTGAAGTCGAAATTTATATTTTAACAAATGGGGTGCATACAGATATTGTTATGCCTACTAAAAATGATCAAATCGACTGGAGCCAACAAGTAAAATTTGAGAACACAAAAGCTGCCGACTCAACTTATAAATATATCGCAATGGGCTGGGGAGATAAAGGCTTTTATCTCGAAACACCGGAATGGTCAGATCTAAAAGCTTCTGTCGCATTCAAGGCGGTATCCGGATTAAGCAATACTGCTATTCATGCTACTTATTATAAAAAGTTAAAAGAAGCCGATGATTGCAAGAGAATGATGATCAGTAAAGAACAATATGATCGTTTGATAAAATACATCTCGGACAGTTTTCAAAAAGATGCTTCGGGAAATTTCTTAAACATAAAAACAAATGCAATCTATGGCAAAACCGATGCTTTCTATGAAGCTAACGGAAGCTATAGTTTGTTTCACACTTGCAATACGTGGGCCAATAGCGGCTTAAAAGCAAGTGGACAAAAATGCTGTTACTGGACGGCTCTGGATTCTGGAATTTTTTCGAAATATAAATAAATTTTAATATAAACATGGTACAAAAAACATCGAATGCCTTTATAGCGGCATCTTGGGTAGCTCTTGGAGCAGGAATGGTTGGATACATCGTTGGGCTTGCAAGAGCAGAAATGCTGTTAAATGAAAAAGGATATTATTTTACCGTTTTAATGTTTGGTCTTTTTGCTGTAGTTTCATTACAAAAAAGTGTTAGAGACAGGCTTGAAAAACTTCCGGTAACAGATATCTACTACGGAATTTGCTGGTTCGGAACGCTATTATCAATTGTATTATTAGCTGTTGGACTTTGGAACGCTACAATTTTACCAAGCGAAAAAGGTTTTTATGCATTTGCTTTTTTACTAGCGTTGTTTGGGGCAATTTCAGTACAAAAAAACACAAGAGATAATATGTCATTCTCTAATGAATAACATTAAAAAAAACTAACTAAACCAACTTCCAAATTAACCTTTAAAAGTTCCATGAAAATGGGACTTTTTTTTATTCGCAGCCTTTTCATATCGAATTTTCAAAGTTTATAATAAGAAATTTAAGCTGAACTAATATGTTCGATTATCCCAAAAACAGTATCCCCACTTTAACTGATTATAATGGATAGCATAAAAGAAAAACACGCATAATATTAACTCTAATTCCCTATTGTAACTTTATACAAAAAAAAGAGACTAATCATAAAAGATTAGTAATGGAAAACCAAAATAAACTAAGTGTTTTAAAATTAGCATGGGTGAATTTAGATTTTAGAAAGACCTATGTTGAATACTCCGAATTAAAAAAATTAATACAATTGAATTCAAATTCAATCGTGAAAAAGATTTTTATTATTAGTTTATTTGAATTTGCTCTTTCTATTTTACCCTTCTTTTTAGACGGGAAAGAGTTTTTTACGAAAGAAATACTAGATATTCAAAACAGTAGGATAATGCTATACTTAGATTATTTGTATTACGCTATTTTTATTTTTTTCATAATACAATTCTACCTCAACTTTAAGAAAATTAATGCCAACTCTAACCTTAATGAATTATCAAAAAACATTTTAAAAACAAGAAAATCAGTTTATAACTACATCTATGTCAGTTTAATTATTTTTAATTTAAACTCGCTTGTCTTTGCTTACTTATATTTAGAGAACAATTCTTCTTATAAGCAATTCATCAGCCACGCTAATTCACAAAACAGTCCACTTCTATTTCAGCTTATTTTTTATAGCATTTTAGTTGTTTTTCTTTCCGCGATCACGTACTCAATATGGCTGATATACAAAATACTATACCTAAAATTAATTAAAAAATTAGATCAGAACTTTCATGAATTAAACAGCTGATCCATACTAAAAACAAAAAAGCTCCATTTTCATGGAGCTTTTTTTATATCAGGATTTGAGATTATTTACTCAAATACATTTTTCTTCTAGAGTACAATTCGTAGAATTGATCGTCTTTTAAATCATCAATAAACAAGATACTTTCTCCCGTTGATTTCATCTCCGGTCCTAATGCTTTGTTTACATTATGGAACTTGCTGAAAGAGAAAACCGGTTGTTTGATTGCATATCCTTTTAATTGTGGATTAAAATCAAAGTCAGTTACTTTATTGTGTCCTAACATTACTTTCGTAGCATAGTTTACATAAGGTTCTCCGTAAGCTTTTGCAATAAACGGTACTGTTCGTGAAGCTCTAGGATTTGCTTCGATAATATAAACTGTATCGTCTTTTATCGCAAACTGAATATTGATCAAACCAACTGTTTTTAGCGCTCTTGCTATTTTTGTTGTATGATCTTTTATTTGCTGCATTACGAATTCTCCTAAGTTAAAAGGAGGCAATGTTGCATTACTATCTCCAGAGTGAACTCCGCAAGGTTCGATATGCTCCATAATTCCTATGATATACACATTTCCGTCAGCATCGCAAATTGCATCTGCTTCTGCCTCGATTGCTCCTGCCAAATAATGGTCTAAAAGCAATTTATTTCCAGGAATTGTTTTCAACAAATTGATAACGTGTTCTTCCAGTTCTTTTTTGTTGATTACGATTTTCATTCCCTGGCCACCTAATACATAAGAAGGACGAATCAATAATGGGAAGTCTAAAGTATCTGCAAGAGCAGAAGCCTCATCAGCTGTTTCTGCTATTCCAAATTGTGGGAAAGGAATCTTTAATTCAGTCAATAATTCAGAGAAACGACCTCTGTCTTCGGCTAAATCAAGCGCATCAAAACTAGTTCCAATGATTTTTACTCCGTATTTAGATAATTTCTCAGCTAATTTCAAAGCTGTTTGACCACCTAACTGCACAATTACACCTTCTGGTTTTTCATGTTGAATGATGTCATAAATATGTTCCCAGAAAACAGGTTCGAAGTATAATTTATCTGCTGTATCAAAATCTGTCGAAACAGTTTCAGGATTACAGTTGATCATAATGGTTTCGTAACCACATTCTTTGGCAGCCAAAACTCCGTGAACACAAGAATAATCAAACTCAATTCCTTGTCCAATTCTGTTAGGTCCTGAACCAAGAACGATAATTTTCTTTTTATCAGTTACAACACTTTCGTTATCTACATAACGCTCGCCGTTTGCTTTTTCTATTTCAGCTTCAAAAGTGGAGTAGTAATAAGGAGTTTTTGCTTTAAATTCTGCCGCACAAGTATCTACTAATTTAAATACACGATTAACATTCAAATTCATACGTAAAGTATGCACTTCACTTTCCAAACAATTCACCATGTGAGCAATTTGTCTGTCAGCAAAACCTTTTTGTTTCGCTTCAAGCAAAAGTTCTTTTGGAAGATTCGAAATTTTATAGTTCGAAATTTCTTTCTCTAAAGTATAAAGTTCTTCATATTGTTTTAAGAACCACATATCGATTTTTGTGATTTCATGAATACGGCTCAACGGAATTCCCATTGCGATTGCATCATAAATTACAAAAACACGATCCCAACTTGCAAAAGTTAGTTTCTCTATAATCTCTTCGTAGTTTTTATATCCTTTTCCGTCAGCACCTAAACCGTTTCTTTTAATTTCTAAAGATTGAGTTGCTTTGTGTAAAGCTTCCTGAAAAGAACGTCCGATACCCATTACTTCACCAACAGATTTCATCTGAAGACCTAAAGTTCTGTCAGCACCTTCGAATTTATCAAAGTTCCAACGAGGTATTTTCACGATTACATAATCCAAAGTCGGTTCAAAAAGAGCCGAAGTTGATTTTGTAATCTGATTTTGCAATTCATCTAAATTGTATCCTAAAGCCAGTTTAGAAGCAATTTTAGCAATTGGATATCCAGTTGCTTTAGATGCTAAAGCTGATGAACGTGACACACGAGGATTAATCTCGATTGCTACGATATCTTCTTTTTCGTCTGGTGAAACCGCAAATTGTACATTACAACCTCCCGCAAAGTTTCCGATACTACGCATCATTAAGATTGCATAGTCACGTAATTTCTGGAAAGTGGTATCTGATAATGTCATTGCTGGTGCAACCGTAATCGAATCTCCGGTATGAATTCCCATTGGATCCATATTTTCGATTGAACAGATAATTACAACATTATCATTTTTATCTCTTAAAAGCTCTAATTCATACTCTTTCCAACCCATCAAAGCTTTGTCAATCAAAACTTCATGTATTGGCGAAGCTTCTAAACCACGTGTTAAAAGCTCATCAAAGTCTTCTTTTTTATAAACAATTGCAGCTCCGGTTCCTCCAAGTGTAAACGAAGGACGTATTACAAGTGGAAAACCAAATTCCTGAGCAATCTCTTTTCCTTCTAAATAAGAAGTAGCTGTTTTTGCAGGTGCAGTTGGCACATCAATTTTTTCAAGAAGTTGTTTAAACTGCTCTCTGTCTTCTGTAATATTAATAGCGTTTACGTCAACTCCAATTAATTTCACTCCAAAATCTGCCCAAATTCCTTTTTCATCAGCTTCCAAACATAAATTCAAAGCCGTTTGTCCACCCATGGTAGGCAAAACAGCATCAATTTGTGGATGTGCTTTTAGAATTTCAATAATCGATTTAGTAGTTAAAGGTTTCAAATATACGTGATCGGCCATTGTTGGGTCGGTCATGATAGTCGCTGGATTTGAGTTTATCAAGATAACTTCAATTCCTTCTTCACGAATAGAACGTGCAGATTGAGAACCTGCATAATCGAATTCGCAGGCCTGACCAATAACAATAGGTCCTGACCCTATTATTAAAACTGATTTTATTGATGTGTCTTTAGGCATTTTATTTGTATTGTGTAGTTATATAAAGTACTTTAAAAAACATTCGTAGTCTATTCTAAACTAGAACGTTGAGAATTTTTTACCGACAAGGTATAAAAAAAGGCGATACTAAAAAAAGTAACGCCTTATTTATGTTTATAGAAACATTATTTTTTGTGTCTAGGTTCGCTAGAAACAGTCAATTTATGTCTTCCTTTAGCTCTTCTACGCGCCAGAACTTTTCTTCCATTTGCAGAAGCCATTCTGTCCATAAATCCGTGCTTATTTCTTCTTTTTCTTTTCGATGGTTGAAATGTTCTTTTGCTCATTGCTTTGTATCTTTAAAATGGTGTCTATTTTCTGTTTTTCTGTTTTGAATATCGTTGTTCCAAAACCGAGTGCAAATATACAAAGACTTTTTTTTCTCGCAAGTAGTTTTATAAAAATATTTTTAATTCATTTTACTATATTTGCAATCATAAATATACATCTATTATGTTTCACAAGAATATTAAACTTATTTTGGCCGGACTTCTAGTAGTCGCAGGCGTTTGGCAATTTACAGAGAGTAATATCGGGAACGGAATATTCCTTATTTTATTGACGGCAATTCCAATTTTTCTTTACTTTAAAAATGAATTTATCCTTTTAGCCTTCCTTAAATTAAGAAAACAAGACTTTGAAGGTGCTAAAAAATGGCTGGCATACATCAAAAATCCGGAAGCCGCTTTAGTACGAAAACAACAAGGATACTTTAATTATCTGCACGGAATCATGTTATCTCAAACCAATATCAATCAGGCCGAGAAACATTTCAAGAAAGCAATCGAACTTGGATTGTCTATGGATATGGATTTAGCAGTAGCAAAATTAAACCTTGCCGGAGTTGCAATGTCACGCCGCAGAAAACTTGAAGCGACTAATTTGCTCAACGAAGCTAAAAAATTAGACAAGCAAGGAATGCTGAAAGAACAAATTACAATGATGAAAGATCAAATGAAGAAAATCTAGAACTTTCTCAAATTCCAAAATATTTTAAAATCCCAAATTCCAAAAGAGTTTGGGATTTTTTTGTTTTCAGGCTGGCGAAGTCGAAGTCTCAACCCAATATTACCATTTCGAAGAATGAGCAATCACATAAAAAAACCGACAAAGATTACACATCGAAACCCGACAGGTTTTAAAAACCTGTCGGGTTTACTATGCGCAACTACCTTTGTCAAAGTTTGAGACTTTGAAAAAAGGTTCCCAATCATAACATTTAGAATTTAGTCCCGAAGCTTCGGGATAAAAAATAGTATTTAATCTTCTAGTATAATCGAAGGCAAATTTTCATTCAGCCATTTGTATTTATTCAGAATCATGATGTGAGTCCCTCCTTTTACAACAATGCAACTATTAATATACTTTATAGGAAAAACATCGTCCTGATCACCGTGAATATGAACAACGGCTGCATCAATCTCATTTCTATCCCACCGAATAACAGATTCAACGGCCCATTGCAAATATTTGAGATCACGAACAGCTAAAAACTTTTCGTATAATTTAATCCGTTTATTTACTTTTTCTCCAAAAGAGTATTTAGCAAGATTTTCGATATTCAAGATCAGCTTCATCGGAATCAGCTTGTATGCTTTCGTTTTCTTTCCAATTTTCATTCTTCTCGGAAATTCAGCATTACTTCTGACACTCGAAATAATAATTACTTTTCGCGTCTGGATATGTTTTGATATCTCCTGAACCAAAATTCCTCCAAAGGAAACTCCAATTAAAACAGGATTTTCGTGTTTAATATTTTTTGCAATTCGCAATGCATAATCAGACAAAGACTCTTTTGGAAGTGGAATTTCCCATTCTAACAAACACATTTCAAAAACAGATTCATCTAATTTGATTCTTTCAAAAATAGCCGGACTAGCAGCCAGACCAGGCATAAAATAGACAGGGATTTTACTCATTTGTTCGAAAAAGGTTTATAGTTATAGGTTTTAATTTCAAGATAAAATTAATTTTTTTAGCAATATACACTACAAATGTTACACCATAATTGTTTTTTAGACGAAATAAAATCACAAAAAACACGGCCAACCCAGCTATATATGGGGTTTCAAAAAATAATTTTATATTGAAAATCAAATGATTACCTTTGTAGATACTATAATCATTATTTAAACATCATTCCAAGATGTTTCACATAGTGCTATTAACGTTCTTTTTCTATTATTTTTTAATCCAATACCCCAAAAAACATGACTAATATGGAACCTATTGAAACTATGGAAATCAAAGACAACACTTTTGCAAGACAATTTGAAACCATAGTACCCGAAGGATTACTTTCTGTTGAATATTCATTTCAGGAGAAAAAAATCTTTCTAACTAAAATCAACTCACCAGAAGGTTTTGACAATCAAGCATTAATTGATGTAGTACTTAAAAACATCATGGATATCATTATCGAAAAGAAATTCAAATTAATGCCTATTCATCCCAGAATTGTATTATTTATCAAAAAAAACCCTACTTACAAGGAATTACTTCCTCCCGGAATTAGAATTTAATTTTTAAAAATAACCAATAAGTCTCAGCCACAGTCCACCAATAACCATGTAAATAAGTAACATTGTTAATCCGGTGATGAGTCCTTTGACCCACCAGCTTTTTAAATCGACATAGCCGCTCCCGAAAAAAACGGGTGCCGGCCCATGTCCGTAATGCGTTAAAGTTCCATAAAGCGATCCTATAAAACCAAGCATAAAAGCTAATAATAATCCGGGAATCCCTAGTGAAACACCTACACCAAGTAAAGCCGCATACATCGCTGCTACGTGTGCGGTTGCACTTGCAAAAAGATAATGACTAAAAAAGTATACCAGTATAATAATAGGAAAAGCCATTTGCCAGCTTAATCCGCCAATTTCTGCTTTTACCAAATTACTGAACCAGCCAATAAAGCCCAGTTCGTTGAGCGAACTTGCCATCATTACCAAAACCGAAAACCATACAATTGTATCCCAGGCTCCTTTTTCGGCTTTTACATCTTCCCAGGTTAAAACTGAGGTCAGCAATAAAATCACTAAACCAATAAATGCTGTTGTTGTAGCATCGATAGAGAATAAATCTCCTGTCATCCAAAGAAATAATAAGATAAAAAAAGTCAAAAGCATCAGCCATTCATTACGGCTTATTGGCCCCATTTCTTTCAACTTTTGAGCCGCAATTTGTGGCGCATCTCCAGTTTTTTTTAATTCTGGCGGATAAATTTTATACAACACAAGCGGAATCACAAAAAAGGCAACTAAACCGGGAACAATTGCTGCCGTTGCCCACGAAATCCACGTTATTTTAATTCCTAAGTTAAGGGCAAATTTTTGACACATCGGGTTACTCGCTGTTCCGGTAAGAAACATAGACGAAGCTATTAAATTTGCATTATAACTGCTTAATGTCAGATATGAACCTAATTTTCTGTGCGTTTCCGGCTGGTCAGGCATCGAACCAAAACTCATTGCCATTGATTTCATGATGGGATAAATAATCCCTCCTCCTCTGGCGGTATTACTTGGTACAGCCGGGGCCAAAACCAAATCGGCTAAACCCAAACCGTAAGCTAATCCAAGTGAGCTTTTTCCGAATACTCTAATAAATAAAAACGCAATTCGGTTTCCTAAACCTGTTTTGATAAAACCTCTTGCAATAAAAAATGAAATCCCGATAAGCCAAATCACTTTATCTCCAAAACCTCTTAGCGCCAAAGTAATTGATTTTCCGGCTTCACCGGGAGCCAAAACTTGCGAAAAAGCTGTTAACGCAATCGCAATCATACACATCGTACCCATTGGAGCAGCTTTCAAGATGATTCCTAAAATAGTAGAAACAAAAATTGCAAATAAGTGCCAGGCTTCAATTTTTACACCATTTGGCGCAGGGATTAGCCAAATTGCAATTCCAATTGCAAGTGTAATTAAGGTTTGAGGAATTTTTACTTCTTTCATAAAAACAAGAATTAAATTAGATTAAAGTCGGAGTTGTAACTGAATGATAAATAAATCATCATTGTAAAAAGAGGTGTCAGGAATATTTTTATCGAATCGATCAATCTCAAATCCCATCTCTATACGACCTAAATAAGCTTTCCCAAATTCAAGGCTTATCATTGGTGTATATGTTTTTCTAACATTCGAGTTTACCTTAAAATTATTATCAAAAGATTCAAAACGACAGGATAGCTCAAGAGAGGTCAATTTTTTATAATCAACTACATATCTGAAATTTGGCAAAAAATAAACCCCTCTCATTTGGTAATCATCCAAATTTGGCGTTCTGCCATCAACCGGTAAAGAAAAATACAGATTTTGATTAGTTCCTTGTTTGTATTCAATTTGCAAATCAAATGTAAGCCTGTCAGTTAACTTAAAATCACTTGTTATATCAGCCCCCACAGCAAATACTTTCTGATCTGATCTTTTACCGATACCTCCGTTTAATCCTAAATTTATTTTATGAAGTTTTGACAATTCAAAAACCCATCTGCTCGAATATTGTTTTCCGTTATCATTATCCATTTCCTGATTTCTCCCGTTTCCGTTTAAAATGGAAATCGCATAACTTACAGGATTTTTACCAATATCAAAACTTCCGCTTGCAGAAGCACCAATTTGAAAACTCGTCCAGCCATTTTTTCCAAATTCATAATATTGATTTGAGAAATCAAATGATTTGATAATATCCACCGGGACTAATTCTTCGATACCAAATGCGGGACGAAATTGACCTCCGGTTAAAGCAATATATTTATTAAAAGTATATTTTCCGTAAGCATTTTCAAGTACCTTTCCTTTAGGATCGGATTTAAAATCAGCCAGATTTACTAAAATTACTACTTCAGTGGTGTTGCTTAATTTAGTATTAAGACCAACACGCATTCTTTTAATATCAAACGAACTTTGAGTAACTTCTCCTGTTGAATGCTGCACACCCAAAACATCAACATTTTTACCGGAACTTTCTAAATATCTTGCCTGCAAAAGCCCTTTGAACTGAAACTGAGGATATTTGATAGTATTTTCGGCATCTTCGAGTGCTTGGGTATCAGTAGTTTGCGCCTTTGCAAAAAAGGGCACTATTAAAAGAACAAAAATTAGTTTTATTAGTAAAGTTTTATTCATAAGCTCTGTCTATTAAAAATTCATCCATTACTAACATCTTAAAAATCAATCACCTCTACCTACCTCCTGTTAGAACCGCCATTAGCTGGTCTGGGTGCTGCAGGTCTGGGTGCTGCAGGTCTGGGTGCTGCAGGTCTGGGTGCTGCAGGTCTTGTTACGGGTTGTGTTGGCCTAACAGCAGGACGCGTAGACGGAACAGCCGGGGTAACAGGACGCGTGACTGGCCTTGTTACAGGCTGCGTTGGTCTTACAGCTGGTCGTGTCGATGGATTAGTTGGTGTTACCGGACGTGTTGTTGGTCTGGTGGTTCCTCCTGGTCTGGTCGATGGATTCGTAGGTCGTGTTACCGGTCTTGTTGTATTTCCTGGTCTTGTTGATGGGTTTGTTGGGCGTGTTCCCGGCCTGTTACTGTTTCCCGGTCTGGTTGGTCTTGCTGTAACCGGAGCCGGTCTTTTATAGTCCCTGCCATTATAGGTCGTGTTATAACGTCCGTTAGTTCGGTTATTTCTAACAATAACGGATGTATTTCTTCTGCTCGCATAATTATTATAATACCTTGGGTTTCTTATAACAGCAGTTCTTCGATAATATGGGCTTCTGTAATAATGGCCGTGATATCCCCAATAATCATGATAATAAACCGGACGCCAAGGACGCCAGTAAGGAGGATAATATCCCCAATGCCAAGGAGACCGATACGCAACATATACAGGAGAAAACAAAAATAATATAACCGGCCATGCACTAACACTGGCGCTTACATAACTTGGGCTTGTTGTTGTATTATAATTATTGGTTGTATTATTATTTACAATTACAGTGCTACCTCCTGTATATCCGGGATTTGGTGTTCCGGAAACATTGTTTGCAGGCTCTACAATATAATTTTTGCCATATAAATCTTCATCACCAATAGCCTGAACATGAATATTGTTCTTTTTATCCTTATCAACTTCAATAACAGCAACATCTTGTGTTTCGCTATTATTTACTGCAACCTGAAGTACAATTACATGCGTATTTCCTTCTTTGTGACTTTCTATCTCAATATAATCGATCTCTCCATCATTATTCAGATCTAAATTATTGACCTTATTATCCGGATCATTTAATGCTTTTTCAAAATCCTCAAGGGTTTTAGACTTTTGAAAAAGATCTAAAACAGCATATAAGTTAAGGTTATCTCCAGGCAGCCCCAAAGCAACAGGCTCATTATCAGTTTGAGAAAAAACAGGAAGACTAAATAAGCCAGTCAACACAATAGCTAAAAACAAGGCTTTCTTTTTCATGCTAATTAGTAATTAATTTACAAATATTCCTACTAAGGTATAAAAAAACAAATAAAGTACATCAACATCAAAAATCTTTCTATTTTCTTATTAATAACTACTAAAAAGTTGCAATTCAATCAATCATTCTCTTTTATAATCGTAGAATGTAAGACTAATATGCTTAACTTTGTAAATAGCCGTATTTTATACGTACCTATTCCGTTTGTAATACCTTACAAAAATCTGTTTACGATTTATCATATAATAGAAACAAAAATTACAATGAGAAAACATCTACCATTCCTCTTTTTCTTTCTTTCCATAACTTCCGGATATGCTCAGATAGAAATTTCACCCACTCTTGAAGATGCTATTATTAAAGCTATAGAAAAAAGCGCTTCTTTAAAGAACAAAGATCTGGATATTGAAAAATTAAATCTTCAGGAAAAAGGAGTCTGGAACAAATACATTCCTACTGTAGAAGCCAGTGCGCTGTACTCTTATTTTGACAACAAATTGACTGTCGATCTTCCTACGGCTACCATACCTATTGTAAATTATCCTTTGTTTGATGGAAAAACTGCTTTTAAAAATTACGGAAATATTTTTAATGGAAGCGTAATGGCAAAAACAGTCTTATTTAGCGGTATGCAAATTCCAAACGGAGCAAAAGCAATTCATGAAAAAACGAAAGGAACCGTATTTTTAAAAGAATCAGAAAAGGATCAAATCACAAAAGACGTTATTAATACTTTTGATCAGTTAGAACTCTTAAAAGAAATAGACAGACTCATAAAAGAAAGCGAAAAACGACTTGAAACAGAAACCAAACGTGTTACAAAAGCAATAGAACAAGGACTTGCAATTCCTTATGACCGGGATAAAATAAAACTGGCGTCTCTTGAATTAGCCTCTAAGAAAATTGAACTGGATGGAAAACGAAAATTAGTTTATAAAAAAATCCAATATTTAACGGGATATTCCAATGCTGAAACAGATAATGTCAAATACGATTTAATTCCCTATTTGATTACCGATGAAAAGCTAAGTACCCAAAACAAACAGGAAATAAAAGCTCTGGAGTCGTTTAAAACCGCCTATGAATTTTTATTAAAGAAGGAAAAAGGTACTTATCTGCCAACTTTAGGGGCGTTTGGTGGTGTTTCTTACTCAAGTTTATTTGATGCAAATGCTACAACACCTATCGTTACGGGAATCAATCAGGCACTATATTTAGGCTTAAACGAAGTAACAATAAGCAATAACTGGGTTGTGGGTGCTGCAATGAAATGGGAAGTATTTTCAGGTTTTGAAAGAAAACATAAAGTACACGAAGCTAAGATCAATATCGAACAGGTACAAAACCAAATTGATGATACGAAAGAAAAACTGGAATTGCTTCTTGAAAAAAACCTAGTTGATTATAGTGTCCTGACTCAAAAAATTGACATTACCCAACAACAGGAAAAAGTAGCCGCTAATAATTTAAACTTAGCCATAAAACAGTATAAAGAAGGTCTTATCAATATATCAGAACGTCTTGAAGCTGAAAATGATTCATATAAAGCATCTGTAAACAAGACAACTACCTTAATCGAACAACGATTAGCGGCTATTGAAACTATCATCGCTACCGGCGATTTATCAAAAAAACTATCTAAATAAAAGTTCTGTTCTATGAAAAAAGCAATTATGATAATCAGTTTAATTTTCATTTTTATAAGCTGCCAAAAAGCTAAAAAAGAAAATGTAATTCAGGGAAAAACAGAAAAGGAACAAATTGCAGTTGTCAGTAAAATCCCTGGCAAGATTTTAAAAATCTTTGTTAAAGAAGGTGACATAGTGCAAAAAGGAGACACGCTGGCGCTGCTTGATATTCCGGAAGTAGATGCTAAAAAAAGTCAGGCCGAAGGTGCCGTTATCTCTGCAAAAGCGCAATACAAAATGGCTGTAAAAGGCGCAACCGAAAATCAAATCAAACAGCTTGAGGCTAAAAAAATGGGATTGAAGGAACAATATGAATTTGCTCAAAAATCGATCAGACGATTGAATAACATGCTTAAAGATTCTTTAATATCGCAACAAACTTATGACGAGACTTTTGCTAAATACCAAGGAGCACAAGCGCAATATAATGCGGTTATTGCTGAACTGGATGATGCAAAAAAAGGTGCTCGTATCGAACAGCAAACTATGGCTTTGGGACAACAAGACAGGGCTCTTGGAGCTTTGCAGGAAGTAGAAACTGCCGACAAGGAACGTTATATTATTGCCCCGCAGGACATGAGTATTGAAACTATTACGCTTAATCTCGGCGAACTGGCTTTACCCGGCTATACCTTGTTTAATGGCTATATTGCCAATAGTACTTATTTCCGTTTTACAATTCCTGAAAATCAACTGGCAAAATTCAAAAAAGGGCAAGAAGTTACCGTTCATGTTCCTTATAAAAAAGAAGACATTAAAGGAACTATCTCTACCGTAAAACAACTGGGGGCTTATGGAAATATTGCAACTGCATATCCAGACTATGAAATGCAGGAAAGTTTATTCGAAATAAAGATAATGCCTGCGAATGACGACCAGACAAAAGATCTTATTACAAAAACAACTGTTACCTTATCTCTTTAACTATGCAAAATTTCTTTTCATTGCTTAAACGGGAATTCAAACTATTTTGGAGCAATAAAGTACTCCGACTGCTATTTATTGGCGCACCAATACTCTATGGCGTATTACTAGGATATGTTTATGGAAAAGGCAAGGTAACTGATTTATCCATAATTATTGTGGATCAGGACAGATCTGAATTAAGCTCAAAAGCAATTCAGATGTTTGAAGACAATGAAGTTCTTCATATTTCTTCAATTCTATACGACCAGAATAATCTTTCGCAGATTGCTATCGAGAAAGAAGCTACCTGTGTTGTCATTATTCCTAAAGGTTTTGAGAAATTGACACTTACAAAAAGATATCCTGAAATTACTACTATAGTAAATACATCCAATGTTTTAACTGCCAATTATGCATCAACTGCAATACAGGTCTGTCTTGGAACATTAAAAGCAGGTGTTCAAATTGAGACTTTAAGAAAACAAGGCGTCCCCGAAAATTTGCTCGCCTCACAATACGAACCTTTTAAAACTACTTTCATAAAAAAATACAACCGAAGCACTAATTATATGTACTTTTTATGGCCGGGCGTTTTAGCAACGGTTCTGCAACAAGTACTATTATTAGGACTGGCACTTTCTTTTGCATCGGAATTTGAAAACGGAACTTTTAAAGAATTAGTCAAAAGATGCCCTTCAATTTTAAAACTTCTCGCGGTAAAAATCATTCCTTACATGATCATGAGTTTTGGTATTTGGCTGATATATTGGCTTTTTACTTTATGGTTCAGGATTCCGTTTTACGAAAACTTACTTCCACTTACCTTTATTGCCGGAATATTTGTACTCTCAGTTTCTTTTATTGGTATACTGGTGAGCATTCTGGTTCCAAGTCAATTGAAAGCTACTGAAATTTTGATGGTTATTGCAACTCCAAGTTTTATCTTAAGTGGTTTTACCTGGCCATTAAGCCAGATGCCACAAGCAGTTCAGGCAATTGCAAATGTAATTCCGTTAACTCATTTCCTCAAAGCATTTAGGATTCTGATTATCGAGAACGGAAATTTTTCTCAAACTACTACACCCATTTGGAATATGATAATTATAGGTGCGGTTTGTTCTATTGCAGCATATATCGCTTTATATTTCAAGAAGAAAAAGGCTCTGAAAGAAGCATAAAACATTCCGTTAAAAATAATAAAAAGCACAAGATTTTTCTTGTGCTTTTTGAATTTATATAATGAATTATTAATTCAAATATCCCAAAAAATTCAACCATAAACCACCAATTACCATATAAATTGCCAACATTGCAAGTCCTGTTATCAACCCTTTGACCCACCAGCTTTTTAAATACACATAACCACTACCAAAAAATACAGGTGCTGGTCCGTGACCGTAATGGGTTAATGTTCCATAAAGAGAGCCTACAAATCCTAACATAAATGCCAAAAACAATCCAGAAACTCCCAATGATATTCCAACAGCAAGCAATGCCGCGTACATAGCTGCAACGTGAGCTGTTGCACTTGCAAAAATGTAATGACTAAAGAAATAGACTGCTATGATTATTATAAATGCCAATTGCCAACTCATACCATTCATCTGCCCTTTTACAATTTCACTAAACCAACCAATAAATCCCAGCTTATCCAGAGAGCTTGCCATCATTACTAAAACCGCAAACCATACAATAGTGTCCCATGCTCCTTTTTCGGCTTTTACATCTTCCCAAGTTAAAACAGAAGTCAGCAATAACACTACAAAACCTATGAATGCTGTAGTTGTAGCATCGATAGAAAACAGATCTCCGGTCATCCAAAGAAATAGTAGAATAACAAAAGTAATAAGCATGAGCCATTCGTTTTTAGAGATTGCTCCCATTTCTTTTAATTTCTCTGCCGCAATTTTTGGCGCATCACCCGTTTTCTTCAGTTCAGGCGGGTAAATTTTACCGCATTACCATCCGGATGCTGAAGTCCTGTTGTAGCATCTATTCCATTTGTAAAACCACTTAGATATCGCGCCTGAAAAGTCCCTGAACTTTAAATTGGGGATATTTTACTTCATTTTGAATATTGGACTCGGAAGTTTGTCCATTTAAAAAAAAAAAGGAATAAAAAGATTACAAATATAAATCTCTTTAAAAAAAAATTATTTAAAACATTCATGATAAACTTTAGATTAGTTTTATTTTTAATGCATTTTAAGCTACAAAAAAGCTTTTTTGCTATATTAAAGTTATCGCAACTATTCAGTTGTTAATCTGATTTATATCATGTTTTAAACATTTACTCTTTAATCACTTTATTTTTATTTTAAGCAAAAAAAAGGCGTTAGAATTAACTAACGCCCTCTTTATTATTACATTTTAACTAGATTACTTCTCGATCTCTCTCATAGAATCCATTTTTTTATGCGCAAGGAAACCTGCTACATCTTCAAAATGTTCCTTAACACGTTTGTTTCCAAACTCAAAAACTTTAGTCGCTAATCCGTCAAGGAAATCACGATCGTGAGAAACCAGGATTAAAGTTCCGTCAAAGTCACGCAATGCATCTTTAATAATATCTTTAGTCTTCATATCAAGGTGATTTGAAGGCTCATCGAGAATTAATAAGTTAACCGGTTCCAACAATAATTTTATCATTGCCAAACGCGTTTTTTCACCACCGGAAAGTACTTTTACTTTCTTGGTAATATCATCGCCCTGAAACATAAAAGCTCCAAGAATATTTTTTATTTGTGTACGGACATCTCCAACTGCAATTGCATCAATAGTTTCAAAAATTGTAGCATTTTCATCTAATAAAGAAGCCTGGTTTTGGGCAAAATATCCAATTTGAGAATTGTGCCCTATTTCAACACTTCCTTCATCGATACCAATCTCTTTCATGATCGCTTTGATCATGGTTGATTTTCCTTCACCATTTTTACCTACAAAAGCCACTTTTTCTCCTCTTTCTATAACAATATTAGCATCTTTAAAAACTACATGATCGCCATATGATTTAGAAAGTTCTTTTACCACTACAGGATATTGACCTGAACGTGCTGCCGGTGGGAATTTAAGTTTCAATGCTGAGTTATCTACTTCATCAACTTGTACGATCACTAATTTCTCAAGCATCTTAACGCGGGACTGGACTGCATCTGTTTTAGAAAAAGTTCCTTTGAACCTATCAATAAACGTTCTGTTATCTGCAATCATTCTTTGTTGCTCATCATATGCTTTTTGCTGGTGTACACGACGGTCTTTTCTTAACTCTAAATAGTGAGAATATTTTGCTTTATAATCGTAGATTCTTCCCATTGTAACCTCGATAGTACGATTTGTAATGTTGTCTACAAATGCTCTATCGTGCGAAATTACCACAACTGCTTTTGCTGAATTAATCAAAAAATCCTCTAACCACTGGATACTTTCAATATCCATGTGATTGGTTGGCTCATCTAATAAAATTAAATCAGGTTTACGCAAAAGAATTTTCGCCAATTCGATACGCATTCTCCATCCTCCTGAAAACTCAGAAGTCTGACGTGTAAAATCTTCACGTTCAAAACCTAAACCAACTAAAATCTTCTCAACTTCGGCTTCGTAATTTACTTCTTCAATAGCATAAAATTTCTCGCTTAAGTCAGAAACTCTTTCGATTAATTTCATATAAGCATCGCTTTCATAATCTGTACGAACAGTCAATTGCTCATTGATCTCATCTATTTCAGCTTTCATTTGAAAAATTTCACCAAATGCCTTTGATGCCTCTTCCATTACAGTCGAACCATCTTTAGTTAACAAATGCTGAGGCAAATAAGCTACAACTGCATCTTTTGGAGCAGAGATACTTCCGGTTGAAGGTTTGCTTTGTCCTGCAATTATTTTTAAAAGTGTCGATTTTCCCGCACCATTTTTACCCATAAGGGCAATTTTATCATTTTCATTTATAGCAAAAGAAACATCGCTAAATAATGTAGTTCCACCAAACTGAACCGAAATATCGTTAACTGTAATCATTTAGATTTTTAGATTTTAGACTGCTCAGATTTTACATTTCCGGGCAAGTATTTTTTTGAAAGCGCAAAGATAGATTAATTAGACTATTAGGCAATACTATTTTAGACTACGGACATCTTCTGATTTTTAATTTACACCTATATTCTTACATTTTTTAAAAATTTAGCCTTATCTTGTATAAGAATTTAAAAATCAGCAAAATATGAGAACGAAATTAAAGTTGACTATATGTCTAATTGCAGGATTAATATTTGGACTTTCTGCAAATGCGCAAAAAACTGTAATTAAAAAAGAAGCTTTGCCCGCAAACGCACAAACCTTCCTGAAAACTCACTTTGGGTCGAAGAAACCAAGTTATGTATTGCAAGACAAAGAAATTCTTTCTACAGAATACAAAGTTCAATTTGACAATAAACTTGAAATCGAATTTGATAAAAAAGGAAACTGGAAAGAAGTAGATGCAAAAGGCGCTAAAATTCCCGCATCCATTATCCCTAAAAAAATCGCTTCTTATGTAAAAACCAATTTTCCCAAAGAAAAAATAACCAAAATAGAAATAGGAACTTTTGGTTATGAAACGAAACTAACCAACGATTTAGAATTAAAATTTAATCTAAAAGGAGATTTTACCAAAATCGATAAATAGCATATAACTTAAATAATACAATCATGAAAAAAATAATCTTAACTCTTGTTACTGCTGTATCACTTCTATTTTTGGCCACAGCTTGCGATAGTGGCGAGGACGGCAATCATGACTCTGTAATCAGCGCTGCAGATTTACCAAAATCAGCAAGTGCATTTGTCACCACTTACTTTCCCGGTATCACTTATTTGACCGTAAAAAAACACAATATCCCAGAGAGCGACGGATCTGTTTATGAGGTAAAACTTAGCAATAATTTCGAAATTGATTTTGATGCAAATGGAAACTGGATAGACATTGACGGAAACAACCAGCCGATTCCCGCAGATCTGATTTCTGAAAAGATACAAAACTATCTAACGGCTAATTATCCCAATCAATTTGTAACATCAATCGATAATGAGAAAACCTCTATTGAAGTAGAACTTTCTAACAATATAGAACTCGTTTTTGATCTTCAGGGAAATTTTATTAGAATTGATAAATAACCATATTAAAAACAAAACCCCTCAATTATTAGAAATTGAGGGGTTTGTTTTTTTAGTCTTTTCTCCACTTTTTAGTTTCCTCAAAAATGTGTTCCAGAATTGCTGATTCCGTTTCGTCGAAATCTATATTTCTTCGTCCCATAACTAATTTTGCAGTTTCAAAAGCTTTTTTGGTTACATAAGTTGTAAAACCTGCTGCTCCTCCCCAGGAAAAACTAGGGACAAAATTGCGGGGAAAACCACTTCCAAAAATATTAGCGCTCACTCCTACTACAGTTCCGGTATTGAACATCGTATTAATTCCGCATTTACTATGATCACCCATCATTAAACCACAAAACTGAAGTCCTGTTTTAGCAAAACCTTCGGTTTCATAACTCCATAACTTCACTTCTTCGTAGTTGTTTTTCAGGTTCGAATTATTGGTATCTGCTCCAATATTGCACCATTCGCCCAAAACCGAATCCCCTAAGAATCCGTCATGCCCTTTATTTGAATTGGCGAACAGAACTGAATTTTTAACTTCTCCGCCAATTCTTGATCCCGGACCAACTGTTGTTGCTCCGTAAACTTTAGCATTGAGTTTTACCTGTGCATTTTCGCACAAAGCAAAAGGACCGCGAATTACGGTTCCTTCCATGATTTCGCTATTCTTTCCTATATATATAGGACCGTTGGATGCATTTAGGGTTACAAACTCTAATTTTGCACCTTCTTCAATAAATACATTTTCGGGAGCGATAACATTTACGCTTTTCGGGATTGGCTGTGATTTTCTGTCTTCGGTCAAATAAATAAAATCCTCCCGAATCGCAGCATCATTTTTAGAAAAGATATCCCACGTATGTTCTACAGTTAAAACATTTTCGTTGTACTGAATAATTTCGTACGTATCAAAATCAACTTCTTCCTGATTTTCTGTTGTAAAAAAAGCAATTACATCATCGCCTTTAAAAATTGCCTGATTGGCTGTAAGATCAGAAACCATTTCTGCAAGAGTATCATTTGGTAAATACGCTGCATTGATCATTATGTTTTCTTCTAATTCTACCATTGGAAATTTCTCTGCCAGATAATCTTCGGTAATAGTGGTAATAGTCGAACCTAAACGCGCCTCCCATTTCTGGCGAATTGTCATTATTCCGATTAATATATCAGCAACAGGTCTTGTAAAGGTAAAAGGTAACAAAGCATTCCGGACGGGACCGTCAAAAAGAATGTAATTCATAAATATTAAATTTGGAAACTTGTTAAAATCTTGATTTGGTTATCGCGATCAAAGTTACAAATATTTTTTTTGTTCTATTAAAAGTACTCTTATTCAAAATAAGAAAATAATTGCATTTTTTTTAAACCTATTTTTTATATTGATAATCATTTAACCAAAAAGTGCGCAAAGTTTATATTATTACGTTTTTGCAAAAAAGTAAAGTTCGCAAAGCTTTATATAGATTTAGCTTGCGAACTTTGTGTTTTCTAAATATAATACCAGATAAAAATCTTTGCGCAATTTGCGATTAAATTTTACAATTCCATAAAAAAAGCCTTCCGATTGGAAGGCTTTATATAAGTAAAAACAGCTTTTATTATTTAGCGTGTTTTGCATATTTAGTTTTAAATTTATCAATACGTCCTGCAGTATCGATAAGTTTAGATTTACCAGTATAAAAAGGGTGAGATGTTCTAGAAATCTCCATTTTTACAACTGGATACTCAACTCCATCAACTTCAATTGTTTCTCTTGTATCTGCAGTAGATTTAGTGATAAAAATTTCGTCATTTGACATGTCTTTAAATGCAACTAATCTGTAATTTTCTGGGTGAATTCCTTTTTTCATCTTTTCTTTTATTTATTGTTTAGAGCATTTTTATTTTGAAGCTTTTTCGTGGTTAGAAAAAGGTGTAAACAAAGGATACTCTTTTTTTGTTTAAAAATTTAATTATTTTTGAGTGTGCAAATTTACAATTCTTTTTTAATAAACAAACATTTAGTACACTTTTTTTAGTAAAATTCAAAAAGCTTTTTTTCTCTCTCATTATATTGGGAATTGCTATATTTGTGGATTAATAAATCATCGTTTTATGAAAAAAAATACTTCTCCTGCTAAATCATCAATTATATATGGTGTTTTGTTTGGTGTTATCATGGTTTTAGAATTCGTGGTTATGTATATAATTGGTATGAAATCACTGGTAAATTCTAGTGCCGGCTCAATTGTAAACATTGCGAACTATCTTATTTTACCAATCCTGTTTATATATATAGGTTGTACTAATTATAAGAAAAACGTAAACAACGGATTCATTTCTTTTAGTGAGTGCTTAAAAATTGGAATTTCGATCACGTTTGTTGCTGCTTTTGTCTATGCAGCGTTCAGCGTTATATTTAATTTCATTTTCCCAGAGTTCATCAACGAAATGATTGACATTTCGAAAGAAGGAATGCTGGCTAAAAATCCTGAAATGACGGCCAAAGAAATGGAGATGGGAGTCGAAATGATAAAAAAATTCATGAACCCGTTTATTGTTTTCCCTGTAACACTTGTTATGTACTCTTTCTTCGGATTATTGTATTCATCTCTTATAGGGGCAATTATTAAGAATAACAATCCTCAAAGTTTATAAAAAATTAAATGAATTTATCTATACTTATACCGCTTCTAAATGAGGAGGAATCACTAAAAGAACTCTATTCCTGGATTATTAAAGTGATGCAATCTAACAATTACTCTTATGAAATCATTTTTGTAGATGATGGAAGTACAGATGATTCCTGGAATATTATCGAGAGTTTTTCTAACGAAAACCCAAATGTAAAGGGTATTCGTTTCATGAAGAACTTTGGAAAATCACAGGCTTTACATGCTGGTTTTGCAAAAGCACAAGGTGATGTTATTATTACAATGGATGCCGATTTGCAGGATAGTCCGGACGAAATTCCGGGATTATACGAAATGATTACCAAAGAAAAATTTGATTTAGTTTCAGGCTGGAAAAAGAAACGTTACGACTCTGTTGTAGCAAAAAACCTTCCGTCTAAACTTTTTAACTGGGCAGCCAGAAAAACTTCCGGAGTTGAGTTGAACGATTTTAACTGTGGATTAAAAGCTTACAAAAATACGGTTGTAAAAAACATTGAAGTTTCGGGCGAAATGCACCGATACATTCCTGTTTTGGCAAAAAATGCCGGTTTTAATAAAATTGGCGAAAAAGTAGTTATTCACCAGGCTCGAAAATATGGTGAAACCAAATTTGGAATGGAGCGTTTTATAAACGGTTTCCTGGATTTGATTACGATTTGGTTTTTATCGCGATTCGGAAAAAGACCAATGCACTTGTTTGGTGCAATGGGATCTGTAATGTTCATCATTGGATTTTTATTGGCAGGTTATGTTGGAATTTCGAAATTATACCATATGTATAACGGAATGAAATACAGTTTAATCACCAGTAACCCTTGGTTTTTTATTGCTTTGACAACTATGATTTTAGGAACTCAATTATTCCTTGCAGGTTTTCTGGGAGAAATTATTTTGAGAACTAAAAACAACGAAGCACGTTATAAAGTAGCACGAGAAGTTAATTTTTAACGTGAAGCCCTAGCCCTGATGGAAGGGAAAATCCTTTTTTATCCTCCGCGTTGGATAAAAAAGATTGGAATGACAGCAGGAAATAGCTCCTGAAAATTATTATTATTTTAAATATAAAAATATACGAATGATGAATATAGCACCTAATATTTTGAATGCTGTAAACGAATGGTTGACTCCTACATTTGACAACGATACACAAGCTGCGGTTAAGGAATTAATGACCACATCGCCAAAGGAACTTGAGGAAAGTTTTTATAAAAACCTGGAATTTGGAACTGGCGGAATGCGTGGTGTTATGGGTGTTGGAAACAACAGAATTAACAAATATACACTTGGGAAAAATACTCAGGGATTATCTGATTATTTGCATCAGGTTTTTCCAAATCAACCTTTAAAAGTAGTTATTGCTTACGATTGTCGTCATAACAGTAATACTTTAGCGAAGGTTGTAGCAGATGTTTTCTCTGCAAACGGAATTCATGTTTATTTGTTTTCTGACTTACGCCCTACTCCTGAATTGTCTTTTGCGCTTAAATATTTAGGCTGTCAATGCGGAATTGTTCTTACGGCATCGCACAATCCTCCGGAATATAACGGTTACAAAGTATACTGGGAAGATGGCGGACAAATTGTTCCTCCTGAAGATGCTGCAATTATCAATGTAATCGAAAATTTAAATTACGATAAAATCAAATTCAATGCTAACGAAAAGCTGATTGAATATATTGATACTGAAATTGACAAAGCATTTATAAAATCATCTATCGAAAACGCAAGTTTTAATACTCCGGCTGCTGCCAAAGACAACTTACAGGTTGTTTTTACTTCGCTTCACGGAACTTCTATAAAATCTATTCCTGATACTTTATCTCAGGCAGGCTACACTAATGTGCATATTGTTCCGGAACAAGCTGAACCAAACGGGGATTTCCCAACAGTAAAATCTCCAAATCCCGAGGAACCGGAAGCTTTGACTATGGCTTTGGCTTTGGCAGACAAAACTAATTCAGATATTGTTGTTGGAACTGATCCTGATTGTGATCGTTTAGGTGTTGCCGTTAGAAATAATGATGGGAAAATGATTTTGCTTAACGGAAATCAAACCATGATTTTAATGACTTCTTTTTTATTGAAACAATGGAAAAAAGCGGGTAAAATTAACGGAAAACAATTCGTAGGTTCTACAATCGTTTCGACTCCAATGATGATGGAACTGGCAACTAGTTACGGTGTTGAATGCAAAGTAGGTTTAACCGGTTTTAAATGGATCGCTAAAATGATCAAGGACTTCCCGGAACTTGAATTTATTGGCGGTGGTGAAGAAAGCTTTGGCTTTATGGTTGGCGATGCCGTGAGAGATAAAGATGCTGTTGCAGCTACTTTATTGATCTGCGAAGTTGCGGCTCAGGCAAAAGCAGCAGGAAGCAGTGTTTATAAAGAACTTTTACAACTTTATGTTGAAAATGGTTTTTATAAAGAATACCTGGTTTCGCTAACTAAAAAAGGAATCGAAGGCTTACAGGAAATCACTCAGATGATGATTGATTTACGTGAAAATCCTTTGAAAGAAATCAGCGGACAAAGAGTAATTATGGTAGAAGATTATCAATCTTCTATTGCTTTGAATTTATTGACCGGCGAAGAAACTACAATGGATATCCCAAAATCTAACGTATTGATTTATTATACTGAAGATGGTTCTAAAATTTGTGCAAGACCAAGCGGAACTGAACCTAAAATTAAATTCTACATTAGTGTTAATGCAGAATTAGATTCAGTTACTAATTTTGATGCTGCCGAAAGTTTCTTAGACGAAAAAATACAAAATATCATTGCAGGAATGCATTTGAAATAAAAAATAATGAGTGACAAACCGGAAACGAATGATCAGCCCGAACTATTAAATTCAATCATTGGATTAATAGATCAGACTCGTCATTTTGTTGCCAAAACGGTTAATCAGGAATTGACTTTATTATATTGGAAGATTGGAAAAACGATTAATGAAGAGATTCTAAAAAATGATCGGGCCGATTACGGAAAGAAAACAATTCAAATCCTGAGCTCAGAACTATCAAAAAGATACGGAACCGGCTTTAGTAAAAGAAACATACATAGTTTCATAAAACTAAATACTGTTTTTCAAGACTTTACAATTGTGCAGACAGTGTCTGCACAATTGAGCTGGTCTCATTTATATTCGATACTAGGAATTGAAAATGATATAAAGCGTGAATTTTATATTCAGATGAGCGCTCACGAACGCTGGAGTGTACGAACCTTGCAGGAACGTATTGACAGTATGCTTTTTGAAAGAACTGCGATCAGCAAAAAACCAGAAGACACAATACTCAATGACTTAGCGTTATTAAAAAACGAAAAACAAATAAGTCCTGATTTAACCTTTCGCGATCCTTACTTCCTGGATTTTTTAGGATTACACGATAGTTATTCTGAGAAGGATTTAGAAAGTTCAATTTTAGCCCAATTACAAAATTTCATTACTGAAATGGGCAGTGAATTTGCTTTTCTTGCCCGCCAAAAAAGGATCACTATTGACGATGAAGATTTCTACATCGACTTGCTTTTTTACCATCGCGGCCTGCGCCGATTGGTTGCCATTGACTTAAAACTAGGAAAATTTAAAGCCGGATACAAAGGTCAAATGGAGCTTTATTTGCGTTGGTTAGAGAAAAACGAGCAAAAAGAAGGAGAAAACAAACCAATTGGATTAATTTTGTGCAGTGAAAAATCTCCAGAACAAATAAATTATCTAATGCTTGATAACGATGAACAAATCAAAGTATCAGCTTACTTAACTCAATTACCAGAAAAAAAATTATTGCTGGAAAAACTCGAAAGAGCCATTGCCATAGCAGAAAATAACATCCATAATAAATGAGTAATTTCAAAAAAATAGTTCCTTTTATATATCCGTATAAAAAATACGCGTTCTTAAATATCTTTTTTAATATTTTGTATGCGCTTTTTAGTACACTTTCGTTTGTCGCTTTAATACCAATGCTTCAGGTATTGTTTGACCAAGCAAAAGAGAGAAAAGCAAAACCAATATATGAGGGAATTTTCAAACTCCAGAAATACGGAGAAGAATATCTAAGCTATTACATCACTACAACAAAAGGCGATCACGATCCTGGTTATATTTTAGCCATAATGGTAGCCATTATAATCTCTATCTTCTTATTGAAAAATTTAGCAGATTATCTGGCTATGTTTTTTATTACTTTTTTACGAAATGGGGTTTTAAAAGACATGCGAAATGCTATGTACAAAAAAACACTTGAACTGCCTTTGGCATTTTATTCGGAGAAAAGAAAAGGAGATGTTATCTCAAGAATTTCCGCGGATGTCAACGAGGTTCAAAACTCATTTTTAGCAATATTAGAGCTTATTGTAAAAGAACCATTAACGATACTTTTCACAATAACTACAATGCTAATCATTAGCACCAAACTAACGTTATTTGTTTTTATTTTTATTCCGATTTCAGGCTACATTATTTCATTAATTGGAAAACAGCTTAAAAAACAATCAACAAAAGCACAAGAAGAACAAGGTGCTTTTCTATCTACTATCGAAGAAACTATTGGCGGATTAAAAGTGGTAAAAGGATACAATTCTGAAAACTATTTCAATACCGTTTTTCAAAATTCAACAGAGCGTTTTTTCAATTTATCAAATTCTATAGGCAATCGCCAGAACTTAGCTTCTCCTGCAAGTGAATTTATGGGAATTACTGTTATCGCTATTTTATTATGGTATGGAGGACAAATGGTTTTGATTGACAAGACACTAAGCGGCCCTTCCTTTATCGCTTACATGGGATTGGCTTATAACATCTTAACGCCTGCAAAAGCAATCTCTAAAGCTTCTTACGGAGTTAAAAGAGGAAATGCGGCAGCAGAACGTGTACTTGAAGTTCTTGAGCAGGAAAACACTATCGTTTCTAAACCAAATGCAATCGAAAAAACTACTTTTGATGATTCTATCAATATTCAGAATGTAAACTTTAAATATGAAGACGAAACGGTTTTAAAAGACTTTTCTCTTATTATTAAAAAAGGACAAACTGTGGCACTTGTTGGGCAATCCGGAAGTGGAAAAAGTACCATTGCCAACTTATTGACGCGTTTCTACGATGTAAATGACGGAACAATTTCTATTGACGGAATCAACATCAAAGACATGAATTTACAATCGCTTCGCAGTTTGATGGGATTAGTAACTCAGGACAGCATCTTGTTTAATGATACTATAAAAGCAAATATTTCGTTAGGAAAATTAGATGCTACAGATGACGAAATTATTGAAGCCCTAAAAATTGCAAATGCTTTTGAATTCGTTAAAGATTTGCCTTTAGGAATCTATACTAATATTGGTGATAGCGGAAACAAGCTTTCAGGCGGACAAAAACAACGTTTATCGATTGCCCGTGCTGTATTGAAAAATCCTCCAATTATGATTTTGGACGAAGCTACTTCTGCATTGGATACTGAAAGTGAAAAATTTGTTCAGGTTGCATTAGAGAATATGATGCAAAACAGAACTTCGATTGTGATTGCGCACCGACTGTCTACCATTCAGAAGGCTGACAAAATAGTCGTAATGCAAAAAGGAAAAATCGTTGAACAAGGAACACACGACGAATTAATCGCACAAAACGGAACCTATAACAAACTGGTAACCATGCAGTCTTTTGAATCGTAAATAAAAGAAAAACATCTTTTAGCCACAGATTACACAGATTAACACAGATTCTTTTTTTAACGAAATAAATCATTTTAATCTGTATAATCTGTGGCTATTTTTTTTAAAAAATAAATCTAAAACAAAAAAAATGTATCTCAACAATCAGAATATAAAGCTTCCCGATGATCCTGATACCATTGTTTGGAAATACTTAGACTTATCTAAATTCCTGGATTTATTATTGTCTAAGAAATTATTCATGTCCCGTTCTGATAAATTCGAAGATCAGTACGAAGGCACTTTTAGCGAACCCACTTATGAAGAGATCAAGAAACTGGCCAATGAAAATCCAGACTTTTTAAACTATTACAAAACACATCGGGAAAAAGTCGCTATAAGCAGCTGGCATATTAACGAATATGAATCGTTTGCCATGTGGCAGATTTTTACACAAAACAGCGAAGGATTAGCCATTCAGTCTACTATTGGAAGATTACAGAAAGCACTGAATCCGGAGAATAACTTTGATCAGTATATTGGCGAGGTCAATTATATCGACTATAAAAAAGAATACATCCCGTTTGATGATTCGTTCTTCCCGTTTCTATTCAAACGAAAAAGCTTTCAATACGAGCGTGAAGTCCGCATTATTACGGATACTTCTAAAAGTACCATAAAACTAAATGACGGCTTGAAAATCAATGTTGACCTTAGACAATTAATTGAAAAGATTTACATTCATCCAAAATCTGAAAACTGGTACAAAAAACTCGTTATTGAATTGGTGGAACGTTTAGGATTTGGTTTTGAAATCGAAAAATCAGATCTTGAGAGCGATATTTTGATTTAGACTGCTATTTGTTGTTTTTTGATTATTCGTTATTCGTTATTCTAAACTGGACTAAAGTCCAGCCCTACAATATGGATCGAGCCTGACGGCTCTTTTCTATCGATCGTGATTAAACAAAAAAAAAGACTATTTAAAAAGTGATTTTTAAATGGTCTTTTTTATATCGTTAAGATTGAGATTCTAATTTTTCAATCTAAAATTTATATCGGCTTATAACTTTTAACTTCCCATTTTTTAGCAGCTAAATCAATGTAGTTATAATGTACAACATCATTTTTATCAAACTGTCCGTTTTGGTTCGTATCTTCAATTGTTCTAAAGTACAAACGGTTTTTAGATTCAATTAAACTCCAATCTATTAACTCCTGAAAGTCTTCTGAAACCTTAGTAAAATTTTCACCACTAATATTACTCAAATACAACGTTTTAATATCACTGCTATCAATTTTACCATCTTTATTGGTATCTGCATCTGCCAAAGTATACACCATAATCTGATTTTGCGTTCTCTCTGCAACTGATTTCAAATAAGTAGCAGTTAATATTAAAGCCGGTTTATCAGTTAACGGTCGAATAGAATCTGAATCTACTTTTTGAAATTTCAGGTTTTGCAAATAACCCGTAATTTCATATTCGCCTAAATTAGAAATAGTAAAACTTACATCGTTCACGCTTGAAGATCCATAACGGGATTTCGTTCCTCTTTCAAAAACACGCAAATCCCCAACAGGATGAATCAAATAATTCGTTCCCGTCATCTGAATAGGCAAATCTGCCACTTCAATCTGCGTTGAATCCGTTTTGGTTACAACACTTACTTTATTGGCACCATCATAAATTACTTTTGGTTTCTGCACTTCATCTTTACAACTCACTAATGTTCCGACGATTGCTAAGGCTATATATTTTAAAGAATTTTTCATGTATGCTAATTATATTATAATATCAAATATAGTATTTTTGATTGTATTATCTAGTTTTATTGAATTTTACTAGGGCAAAGATATTGAGAAGAACAAGTCCAAGATAGCCTATAAAAAGTAATTCCCATTTTTGTTTGAAAAAAGAGGCTTGAAAATTAATTATTTCTTCTTCTTTTTTCGCTTTTTGCTCCCAATAAGCCTGTTGCCTCATAATCTCTCCAGTACCACAATTCATTGTATAATGTTCAATAGTATCTTGAACTTTTTTATAATTGTTGCTACTTCCTAAAATATAAATATCATTTTTATTTGCAATCCATGTAGGAGCATTTTCTTCAGTTAAAACATCAAGACTGGTAATAAAAGTTTGATAATTAGATTTTACACCAAAATGTATTTTAATTCCATTTATCGTATCCTTCTCAATTTTTAATTTCCTTAAATAAAGCCTCATTTCTTTCAGCCTATTGTTTTCTAAATGGCTTCCATCAAAATTAAATACTTTATATTTTCTTAAAGTAAGAATTCTATAATCTTCAAACTCGTTTCCAACAGGAACATATAATTCAATACTACGATAAACCTTAAAAGCATCAATTCTATAAAAATAATACAAACACAACAACGGAATAAAAACCAAAGATATTATTCCCGGCACGTAAAAAATATTTTTTCTTTTCTCACGTTTACTTATCATAATCTCGCATTCAGCTTTACATTAAAAACTCTTGAAGTCATATAATTTGGAATTGCATATTGATTTTTAGAATACACATCACGAACCCAGGTATTGGTAATTGCATTTTGATTATTGAAAAGATTAAAAATCTCTAACCCAACAGATAATTCTTTGAAGTTTTTTAGCCATTTTGCTTTTGCTACTTTAGTACTATTATCAACAAAAACCTTTGCAAAACCAACATCTGCCCTACGATAATCATTCAATCTACCCTGATACTGATATGGATCAGAATATGCCGGAGCTCCACCAGGCAAACCAGTATTATAAACCAAATTCAGGTATAATTTGACACTCGGGATATTGGGCATATAATCTTGAAACAACATCGCAAATTTCAAACGCTGATCTGTTGGTCTCGCGATATATCCTTTGTCTGCATAATTTTCTTCGGTTTTCAGATAACCAAAGCTGATCCAGGATTCTGTTCCCGGAACAAACTCTCCGTTCAGCCTAAAATCAAGACCTTGCGCATAAGCTGTAGCATTATTATTGGCGATATAACGAATTCTGACATTATCGATCGAATACACATTGACATCTGAAAGTGACTTATAATACAATTCTGTAACCCATTTGAAGGGACGATTCCACATCTTGAAATTATAATCATTACTCAGAACAATATGTACCGATTCCTGCGCTTTTACATTTGGATTTACCACTCCATCCGGATCACGAAGTTCCCTGTAAAATGGGGGCTGATGATACAACCCGCCGGAAAGCCTGAAAACCATATCCATATCCCAATCGGGTTTTATTGCAAATTGAGCACGCGGACTAAAAACGATTTGATTTTTTCCTTCAACTGCAGCTCCAGAAACATTCCAGCTCTGAAAACGCGCTCCTATATTATACCAAACCTGATTGGATCCTAATGCTGATTTTTTATTATATTGTGCATATCCTGAAAACCTGTTAATGGTATTAAAGTTTGTAGCACGAACATCCTGATAAGGCAAAAGCGGTCCTGTATAAGGATCGTAAGGCTGATTGTTTTTTGGTAAAATAACAATTGGCGGATTTATAGAAAACCCTGCCGAGTCAATCATTTCCCATTCCACAATTCTGTCACGAATAGATTCTCTGGTATATTTTAAACCAAACTCTAACTGGCTGTCATTTTTCCACTCTTTAAAACCCTTAATCTCAGCATTTGCAATAAGGGCATCCAAATCGTTTCGGGCATGATTCAATTGCGAGCCTATTGCTCGGGTAAAATCGACAGAAGTTGTTTGATCATTACCTACATTTCCTAAACGATATTGTGCCAGAATATCAAAATACTCTTGTTCTATCGTATGAAATAAAGAACCTATAAACTTTAGGGTAAAGGTGGGCGAAACTTTATAAGTTGTTTTGAAAGCACCAAAATAAGTGTCGTATTTATCTCTTTCCCTTCCTTCATAATACACAGCAAGCGCCATTGGCTTATCTACCGTTCCAAACTTCGTCTCACGTGTTAACGGCTGATATAAATATTCATTTTTAGCAATATTACCTAAAAAACTTACTTGCCATTTATTCGAAATGTCGTAATTTATATTAGTTTGAATATCTGCAAAAGTGGGCGTATAATTGGTTTGTGTATCCTGACTGTTTACCAGCAAACTATTATTTCGATAACGAACACCTGTCACGGCAGACCATTTTTTATTTTTAGAAACGGCATCGACAGCAACACTTCCGCCAAGTAAACTAGCCTCTAAAGAAACGCCAAACTGAGTAGGTTTTCTATAGGTAATATCTAAAACAGAAGATAACTTATCGCCAAATTTAGCCTGAAATCCTCCAGCCGAGAAATCAACATTCTGAACTAAATCCGTATTGGTAAAACTCAACCCTTCTTGCTGACCGGAACGAATTAAAAACGGACGATAGACTTCGATTTCGTTTACATAAACTAAATTTTCGTCATAATTACCACCACGAACCGCATATTGCGTGCTTAGTTCATTATTTGAATTGACACCGGGTAATGTTTTCAGAATATTTTCTATTCCTGCATTGGCACCCGGAATTTTCTTAATGGTTGCCGCATCGATAGTTGCAATTCCCTGAACACGTTTTTTATTTCCGGAAGACACAAAAACTTCTCCCATTTGTTCCTCATAATTACTCATTACAGGATTAAAAATAAAAACTTCGTTAGATTCCAGATTTACCGTCAAACTCATCATCTTTAATGAAATATGAGTAAAAACTAAAGAAGTTTTTTTATTTGAAGGCACATCGACTTCAAAAAAACCATTTGCATCTGATTGTGTTGTTTTACCCAGTGATGTAATATTAACATCGGCCACAGGACGATTTTGACTATTTAAAATAATACCTTTAACATAAGCGTTTTGAGCAAATGAAACACAAGAAATGCATAAAAAAAGAAAAACGAATATTATCCTGCTACTGTTCAAACGCTTTGGTTTTATTTTTGTTGGCTTCTAAAAAAATGAGCTTCAAAGATAGCAGAATTGCCCACATTATCAGTGACTTCAATTTTTAAATCGTTGGCTCCTTCTGCAAGTAAGGACTCATCAAAAGTATGTGTGATTTTTTTCGTTTTATTTTCATATTCAAACAAAATCCATTTTCCGTTCAAATAACCATTATAAGATTTAATCCCTGAAGAAGAATCATTAATAACAAACTCAATTTTTTTCTGGTCACTAATCCATTTATCCTCAATAGGCTTTAAAATTTTAATTGTTGGTGCAATCGTATCGAGCACAAGTCCAAATTGCCCTAATACTTTTGATTTGGCTGTAAAAACATCTCCTTTTCTAATTGTGCCATTATAACCAGAACCATTTCTACCAATAAAAAGCTTATCTCTCAATGCTTCAGGATACGAATCATCTTTTATCGTTATGGTAAAATTAGAATGAACCGGCACAGTATCGTCGTGAATATATATTCGATTATTTCTGACATCAAAATTCAAATTAAAATCATCATAAAAAGTTCCTGCAGGAAAGAACACTGACATATTATCTTTTTCGAAATTAGAATCTTTATTGACTTTAATAAAATACTTTGACGTTATTGGTTCTGCTTTTACAATTGGCGTTGCAGCATCATATTCAATAGGAACTGTAATAGAACTTAGGTTTCCGAAATAATCCGAAACTTCAATTCTGTACGTCGAAGCTAAATTTGGTTTAACCGGAACAATTCCGCGAAGAGAATCCGTTTTAATAATGCTTAATGCAAAAGGCGTTTTCATAAAAAGTTTCTGAACGCGCTGACCTGATTTTTTATATTTAGCATAATCAATCAGAGCATTTACATAACGCATCTCATCAAATGAATAGGTATTGAACTGATAATTATAATTTTGATTTCCGTTAAAAAAAGTAGAGACATTAAAAACCCCGTTTTTATTAAACGAAACATTATCATAATCTACCGCAGAGATTCCAAAACCAATTTTTCCGTTTGCTTTTACTTTACTTGCCAGATAGGTTCCGTCTTTTTGCAATGCGAGATTCAGCAGCAAAGGCAGTTTAGACTGATTGACTGTCGAATTATCTAACGGATATACATAAACACTTGAAACAGTAGGTTTTTTCGTGTCTTTTATATTTTTATCAAACCCGAAGAATATCGGATTAATAACAAATTCTGTTTTAGAATCGCGAATTTCAAAATGCAAATGCGGTCCTTCAGAAGAACCTGTGTTTCCGGAAAGTCCAATTATTTGTCCTTTTGTAACCGGCAATTCACCTGGCTTCAGAAACATTTCGATTTCATATGCTTTTTCTTTATAATGCGTTTTTTTTACATAATCCTGAATTGGACCAACGGCAGTTTGCAAATGTCCGTAGACCGAAGTATATCCGTTTGGGTGTGTAATATAGATGCATTTTCCGTTTCCGAAAGTAGAAATTTTTATTCTCGAAACGTATCCATCCGCAATTGCATGTACACTTAATCCTTCTCTTTGATTGGTTTTCAAATCGAAACCTGCGTGAAAATGATTGGGTCTCAACTCCCCGAAATTACCGGAAAGCTGCATAGGAATATCAAGCGGAGCGCGGAAATCATCTTTAGGATATTGGGTTTGAGCAAAAATAAACGGACAAAAAAATAGGGTGAGTAGTGAGAATTTCATAAGCAACATTTTTGCTAAGATAAAAAATAAAGAAGCCAAATCCGAGTATAAAGCTACAAAAATACAATTGATTGAATTTCATTTATTTGGTTATTTTTAATGTAAAAAAATCGATAAAAAATTGCATTAATAAAAAGGAATACTAACTTTGTATGATTAAGTAATGAATAGGATTTACAATGAGTGTAATTGCAGAAATAATTGATACTCTTGAATATAAAGTTGAAAAGCTTTTTGAGAAATCAAAAGGCCTGGAGAAAAACAATCAGGTTTTACAATTAGAACTAACCAAAGCTGCGCAAATTATCCAGAAACAATCTGAAGAAATGGAGGCTTTGAAGAAGCAATATGAAACCCTTAAAATCGCTAATTCATTACTTGGCAGCGACAATAACAAGAGAGAGACAAAGCTTAAAATAAATTCATTAATTCGCGAAATCGATTACTGTATAGCGCAACTATCAGACTAGAAAGACATGGACGGAAAGCTTAGAATTAAAATATCAATTGCAGACAGAGTTTATCCATTAACGGTTGAACCAAGTCAGGAAGAGGGACTTAGAAGTGCTTCTAAAAAAATTGATGCTATGATCAAGCAATTCGAAGAAAGTTACGCGGTTCGTGACAAACAAGATGTTCTGGCTATGTGTGCCTTGCAATTTGCATCACAAGTAGAGCAAAAACAAATTGATAACGCAATCGATGGAGAAGAAACCATTGAAAGAATTAAAAGATTAAATTCGCTATTAGATCAATATCTCGAAAATTAAACGTTCTTTACAGAAACTAAGATACTGCCTACATTAGTTCACAATTGGTAAACTCAACACTAACAAATTAAAGTGAGTGAATCTTCGCTACTATAGTATGCCATGCTTCGGCAAGGAAACTTGAACAGTGAGTTAGCTCAAAACTTGTCTTTACGAGTTTATTCAAGCAATTAATGTAGGCTTTTTTTATATATAAATTTTAACAAACATGGACATAATAACGATCATTATTTCAGGTATTATAGGGATTGCAGCAGGTTTTGCAATCGCTAAAATTATCGAAAAGAGCAATATTTCTAATCTAATCAAGAACGCAAAAAAAGAGGCTTCTTCAATTTTAAAAGATGCTAATTTAGAAGCCGAGAACATTAAAAAAGATAAAATCCTTCAGGCGAAAGAAAAATTTATCGAATTAAAATCTGAGCACGAGCAAGTTATTTTATCAAGAGATAAAAAAGTAGCAGAAGTGGAGAAAAGAGTTCGCGATAAGGAATCTCAAATCTCAAATGAATTATCGAAAGCTAAAAAAGTAAACGATGATTTTGAAGCTAAAACAGCAGAATACAACAACAAAATCGAGGTTTTAGACAAAAAACAAACTGAAGTTGACAAATTACATAAAAGTCAATTACAACAACTTGAAGTAATCTCAGGACTTTCTGCCGAAGAAGCAAAAGAACAATTAGTAGAAGGCTTAAAAGCCGAAGCTAAAAGTAAAGCAATGTCTCATATTCAGGATACGATTGAAGAGGCTAAACTTACTGCACAACAAGAAGCTAAGAAAATCATCATTAATACAATCCAGAGAGTTGGAACTGAAGAAGCAGTTGAAAATTGCGTTTCAGTATTCAACATTGAATCTGATGATGTAAAAGGTAGAATTATTGGTCGTGAAGGTCGTAATATTAGAGCTCTTGAAGCTGCAACAGGAGTAGAAATCATTGTTGATGATACACCGGAAGCTATTATTCTTTCTTGTTTTGATCCGGTTCGTAGAGAAATTGCCCGTTTGGCATTGCACAAACTGGTAACTGACGGACGTATTCACCCGGCAAGAATTGAAGAGGTTGTTGCTAAAACTGCCAAACAAATTGATGACGAAATTATCGAAGTTGGTAAACGTACTGTTATTGACTTAGGTATTCACGGTTTACACCCTGAATTGATTAAAGTTGTTGGTAGAATGAAATACCGTTCATCTTACGGACAAAACTTATTGCAACACTCCAGAGAAGTTTCTAAACTTTGTGGTATCATGGCTGCCGAACTTGGCTTAAACGTAAAACTGGCTAAAAGAGCAGGTTTACTTCATGATATTGGTAAAGTTCCGGATACTGAAAGTGATTTACCTCACGCATTATTAGGAATGCAATGGGCAGAGAAATACGGTGAAAAAGAAGAAGTTTGCAATGCCATTGGAGCTCACCACGACGAGATCGAGATGAAATCATTACTTTCTCCTATCGTTCAGGTTTGTGATGCTATTTCAGGTGCAAGACCAGGCGCAAGACGTCAGGTTCTGGATTCATACATTCAACGTTTGAAAGATCTTGAAGAAGTAGCTTACGGATTTAGCGGTGTAAAAAATGCATACGCAATTCAGGCAGGTAGAGAACTTCGTGTAATTGTAGAAAGTGAAAAAGTTTCTGATGATAATGCAGCAAACTTATCTTTTGAAATTTCACAAAAAATTCAAACTGAAATGACTTACCCGGGTCAGGTTAAAGTAACAGTAATTAGAGAAACAAGAGCTGTTAATATCGCTAAGTAATCTCAACATTATATAAAAACAACAAAGGCTATCCTAACCGGATAGCCTTTATTGTTTTGCACCAAAGGCAACGTTGCCTATATTTTATAAATAAAAAACCTGTGGAGAGAAAAAAAATTACCACAGGGATTGCAATTTTTTTTAAATATGCTACGTTAAAACCACGAAGCTTTGCGAACTTAGATTGCGTAAACACAACTTAAATCTTAGGTAACTCTGCGAAAAACCTTTGTGCTTTCTTCGTTAAAACCAGTATTTCTATGTCTTTAAATAAATTTTAAAGATCATTAAAGACAATTTTAAAACTCGTCCCTACTCCAACCTCGCTTTCTACAGAAATACTTCCTTTCATGGCCTCAATTTGGTTTCGGGTAATATACAAACCAATTCCCCGGGCCTCCTGATGTTTATGAAACGTTTTATACATTCCGAATAACAACTCTCCGTAAACACTCAAATCTATTCCCAAACCATTATCTGTAATTTTTAATGATTTATAACCTTCCGGCTCAATGGCAAAATCAAAAACAATAACCGGATCACGATCAGGATGTGCGTATTTTATGGCATTCGTCGCAAAATTCAACAGCACACTTTCCATATACGCCGGATTAAAATTTACAGTCAAATACTTCGGCACATTATTTATAATCGTTACATTCTTCTGTTTGTCAAATCCTTTTATTGTAGAGATTGTTTTATCGATATAATCAGAGAGCTTTAACGGAGTAACCGCTATATTAATATTACTCTGCGTTTTTACAATCTGCGTTAGATTAGCTATTGTATCATTCAAATCATTAGAAACTGTTCGTAAATGCTCCAACATTTCGCTAACAGTTTGTTTATCTACATCTGCATCAATAAAATCTAAAATAGACTTTATATTCCCTGCCTGAGTATTTAGATTATGCGAAACGATATGCGAAAAATTAACCAGTCGGCTATTTTGATCACTATATAATTTCATCGTTTTTAAAAGCTCTAATTCTTTTTCCTTTTGCAAAGAAATATCGGTATGTGTACCTATTACCCGTAATGGTTTACCATTTTCGTCTCTTTTAATCACTTTTCCGCGATCCAGAATCCATTTATAATTACCACTGGAAGTCATTACACGATGATAATTTTCGTAGTACGGAATCTTATTGTCAAAATGTTCCTGAATATCTGAGTAATATTTTGGCAAATCATCAGGATGAACAATCTTGTCCCAGCGTTCAGGATCATCAAAAATATCTGCTGATTCTAATTCTAAAATTTTTAATGATAATGAAGAGTAAAAAACAGTATTGGTAACCATGTCCCAATCCCAAATTCCTGCTGTCCCGGCTTCAAGAGCAAACTGAAAACGTTCTTCGGATATACGAAGTTTTTCTTCTTTTTCCTTTAGCTCCGTAATATCAGAAACGTGTCCATAAAAACTAACACAACCATCGTGAGCCAATTCAGTTTTAGACGAAATTTTAAACCAGCGCAATCCTTTCTTAGGCAAAACTGCCCTAAATTCAATATCCCATGGCTTTACTTCTTTTCTTGCTTTTACAAGGGACTGGAAAAAGAAATCGCGATCCTGAGGAAAAATCCTGTCATAAATAATTAGCTTGGGATTATTTGAAAACATATCAGCTGCAAGCTCAAAGATTTCGTCAGCCGATTTACCGACTAAAGGAAAAGTATAATTGTTATCACAATCAATAACAAACTGAAAAAGTAAATCAGGCATTTCTGCAAACAACTTTTTATAAAAATTATTTACTTCTAAGCAATCCTCATTTCCATATAAATCAAAAACCATATATCACTTATTTAGTAGATTCAATTATTTCGAATAATATCTCAACGAAAAAGAACCACTTTATGCCTCTCCTATTTAAAGATTAACACAAAACCTTACACAATATATTAAATTTTCACTTAAAAAGGCAGGTCTTCACATAAAATTATTTTCTGGGATGATAAGAATGCATTACTTCTTTTAAAAAACTTCTGTCTAAATGAACATAAATTTCAGTAGTTGTAATCGATTCATGCCCTAACATTAACTGAATTGATCTTAAATCAGCGCCATTTTCGAGTAAGTGCGTTGCAAAAGAATGTCGCAACGTATGCGGACTTATATTTTTATTTAGATTAATCTTCACAGCCAGGTCTTTTATAATCGTAAAAATCATAGCCCGTGTGAGCTGACTTCCTCTTCGGTTTAAGAATAAAGTATCTTCAAAACCTTTCTTTATCGTTAGGGTTCCCCGAATATTTTTTTGATAAATCTGCATGTATTTTTGGGTATATTTTCCTATTGGTACAAAACGTTCTTTGTTTCCTTTTCCCGTAATTTTAATAAACCCTTCGTCAAAAAACAAATCGGAAATCTTTAGCGAAACCAACTCCGAAACCCGAAGTCCGCAACCGTATAATGTTTCTATAATAGCACGATTTCGTTCGCCTTCGTTTGTACTTAAATCAATAGCTGCAATAAGCGAATCTATTTCCTGAACAGATAAAGTATCGGGGAGTTTACGTCCTGTTTTTGGAGTTTCGATTAATTCTAATGGATTATCATTTCTATAATCTTCGAAAACAAGATAGCCAAAAAAACTTTTTAAACCTGAAATAATACGGGCTTGCGAACGTGGATTCACTTCTTTTGCAACAGCATATATAAATTGTTGAACGGTTTCATCTGAAATTTTCAAGGGAGAAACCTCTATTTGATTCGTTTCTAAAAAAAAACATAATCGTTCGATATCAAAGCCATAGTTCTCGATTGTATTTTTCGACAATCCTCTTTCGATTCGCAAATACGACTGATAATCTTTAATATAGCTGTTCCAATTCATACTTACAAAGTAAAACATTTTTAGGCATAAAAAAACCTTCCGTATTAGAGAAGGTTTTATAAAGTATGTTGCTGTAAATATTAAATTTTATATGCTAATGACAATGCAAAATTGCTATTTTTAAAGCTTGCATTATAAACAAATGGATAATCCTGAATGTCATCAGGAACATCTGCTATATCTGACAATCCTATTGTATAACGTACGCCCAGAGCAAAATTTTCCGTAAAGTCGTACCCGATTCCCAAATTAAGGCCATAATCTGTTGATTTAAACAAATCCTTAATATCTTCCCCTCTACTTTTGGCTGACAACAAAAACCCAATCTGTGGTCCAGCCTCAACACTAAAAGCATCTGTAATATAATATTTAGCCAAAACCGGAATATTTAAATAATTCACTTTGACATTTGCATTCGAATTACCACCTTAACCTTCGACAGTAGTACCCTGAGTCGAGAACAAAAATTCAGGCTGAATCGCAATTTTTTTCGCCACTTTAATTTCAGCGAATCCTCCAACATGAAAACCAGCTAAAGATTTAACATCTTCCTGATAACCTGTAAAATTCGAGATATTCAGTCCGCCTTTTACTCCAAATCTAGTAGATTGGGCACTTGCAAATCCAAATAACATACATGCCATAATTGGTAAAATAATTCTTTTCATTTCATAGATTTTAAATTAAAGAAAAAGAAACACAACAATAATGACAGAATATTCTTATACAAATATAGAAATTTATTTTTGATACAATTCATTTAGACGATTGTTTTTCAACAACTTAAAAATAACAAAATAAAAAAAACCTTCCTGATTAGGGAAGGTTTTGAAAATTTATTTTCTAGAAGTAATTAGAATTTATAAGCTAAAGATAAAGCAAGGTTACTATTTTTAGCACTATCATAATAATCTTCTGTATTATCAATTTCGTTATCTGTAATAGGAGACAATCCTATAGTATAACGAAGACCTACAGAAAGATTATCTGTAAAATTATATCCTGCACCAATATTAAACCCAAAATCTACAGACCTTGTATAGTCTTTAAAATCGCTACCATTTGCTTTTGCAGATAACAAAATACCTAATTGTGGACCAGCTTCAACGCTAAATTTATCCACGATATAATATTTAGCTAAAACCGGAATATTCAAATAATTTAATTTAAGATCTGCATCAGTCCCTAAAGGACCATCAACCTTAGTTCCTTGAGTTGAATACAAAAGCTCTGGCTGGATAAAGAATTTGTCAAAAATTTTGATTTCAGCAAAACCTCCAACGTGAAAACCGACTAACGATTTAGTATCTTCAACATCTCCTCCAACTAAAGTTGAAATATTAAGACCTCCTTTTATTCCAAATCTTGTTTGCTGTGCATTAGTAAATCCAAATGCCATTACCGCTATAGCAGCTAAAATAATTTTCTTCATAATATTTGTTTTGGTTAAATTAATAATCAAATATAAAAATTTACTTCATAAAAAATAATTTTTATTTTAACAAATAAATTGGTAATTAGAAACTTAATCCTGTTAAAAAATTAATTAACGAATCACAATTTGTTACACATTAGGCATACTAAATTAAAAAAGCCTTCTCACATGTGGAGGGCACTGAAAAAGTAACCGTTTATCAAAAGAGGTTGTTTTCAAATATGACAACGGCTTCTTTTTCTCTGATATTCTCGGATAGGTGACGGAGAACACTTTAATACAGACGATTTTCAGAGCCTCTATTTTACTTATAATCTTCTCCATTATCACCATAACCTAATCCTACTTTTACAGCTAAATTATCCATTACAAAATAACCACCCTCAGCACCAACATTCCAAGAAGTAGTACCATCTTCTGAACGCAATGCAAAGCCTGTGTTACCAGTTCCCGTTGCTCCAAAAGAAGTATTACCTTCAATAAGATACTTTCCTTTTTTAGTTTGCTCTTGTGCACTTGCAAAACCAATTGTCATTACTGCAATAGCAGCTAAAATATTTTTTATCATGTTTGTGTTTTTATTTATTACCTAACAAAACTAATCTTATACTTGTTAAAACAAGTACATAATAAAAACAAAAAGCATTAAAATAAGACAGAATTTAATTACAAACAAAAAGCTGAATTTCAACAGATTAGCCAATGAAGTAAAAAACGAAGGTTAATAAAAAACATAAATACGTGAGATTTTTGTTAATTATTTAAAGCTATATATAAAACAATAAAATTAAAATAATGTAGTTTTGACTAATAGATAACATTAAAAAAATACCAAATTTAAAAACACTTTTATGAAAAAAATAATTTTAGCGGCTGTTCTGTTCATCGCAACATCAGCTACAATTCAGGCACAATTACTAAAAATTGGGGTAAAAGCAGGGGTTAACTTTGCTAGCCAAACTGGAGACGCATTTCCAAGTCAGAATATTGACAAAGAAGGAATAACAAACTTTCATGCAGGTTTAGTTGCTGAAATTAAATTATTAGAAAAATTCTCTATTCAACCTGAACTTTTATACTCTACTCAAGGAGCATCTTATAAATTTAAAGATGTGAACCAAGAAGTAAAAAATGACTTGGGATATATATCTATTCCGGTAATGGCTAAAATTTATTTAAGTAAATCATTTAGCTTAGAGGTGGGACCACAAGCTCAATTTTTAGTAAGCGACAAAGATAATGTTAACCTTGGAGACACTAAAACATTCGATTTCGGACTTAATGCTGGTTTAGGTCTAAAACTTACAGAAAGTATTTTTGTGCAAGCTCGTTATGGAATCGGACTTACAGAAGCATCAAAAGATGCAAATGTAAGAAACTCTGTTATACAACTTTCAGCTGGAATAATGTTGTTCTAAAAAAATTTATCACATACTTTTAAGAAAACCGTTCTATTAATTAGAACGGTTTTTTTATTTTTACCAAGTTCTATGACAATTTCAAAAACAATTTCAACCAATAAAATTAATTTAGCTTAATTGAACTTCTATTTCTTATATGGTTTAAAAAACTAAATGTTTTAAATCGCACAAAATATCTTTAAAATATGAAAATCGCTATAATCAACGGCCCCAATTTGAATCTATTAGGAAAAAGAGAACCGGAAGTTTACGGAAGCCAAACTTTTGAAGATTATTTTGAAACGCTGCAAACTAAATTCCCTAACATAGAACTTTCTTACTACCAAAGTAATATAGAAGGTGAGTTGATTGGAAAAATTCAGGAACATGGTTTTACATATGACGGAATTATTTTGAATGCCGGTGCTTATACTCATACTTCAATAGGTTTAGGCGATGCTATAAAAGCGGTTACAACTCCTGTTATCGAAGTACACATTTCGAATACTTATGCCCGCGAAAGTTTCAGACATCAATCGTATTTGTCCGGAAACGCGAAAGGTGTAATTTTAGGCTTTGGATTAAAAAGCTACGAATTGGCCATTCAGTCATTCCTGTAAATACTTATAACTTTCTAACCGAATGTCACCCTGAGAGAAGTCGAAGACTATTGAAAATGAGAGAGCTTTCAGTCCGCTCAGCCTGACAAACAATTTAACAAATAATTAATAGGCTCGTTTTTAACTTATTCTATTTTTGTGAGAGAAACCACTTTCATGAAAAACTATACTTTACTAGCCTTTTTATTTTTTTCGATCTCCAATTTTGCTCAAATAAAGGGAACTATCACTGACGAAAAGTGTAATCCGCTGCCTTTTGTTTCTGTCTTTGAAGAAAACACTTATAGCGGAACTACTTCTAACGAACAGGGAAAATATCAACTTAACGTAAAAGAACCGGGCAAGAACAAGATTACTTTTCAGTATTTAGGCTTCAAAACACAAAAAATCTCAGTTTCTCCTGATTCGAAAACTTTTACGTTGGATGTAAAAATGCATGAAGAAAGTTTTGCATTAAACGAAGTCGTAATTGATCCCAAAAATAATCCGGCAATTGCAATCATAAAAAATGCTATTGCGAACAAAAAAGACAATTCAGATAAAACAGCACGATACACGGCTGATTTTTATTCTAAAGGAATGTTTAAAGTCAAAGATTTACCTAAAAAAATTCTTGGCAAAAAAGTAGATCTTGGAGTTGACATGGCATCAAATCTGGACTCTACGGGATCGGGGATTTTATACTTATCTGAAACCATATCTAAAATTATTTTCGAAAAACCGGACAAATTAAAAGAGAAAATCATTGCTTCTAAAATATCCGGAAACAACAAGGGTTATAGTTACAATACCGCTTCATTATCGACTTACGATTTTTATGACAATACGCTGGACTTTGACGTTAAGCTGATCTCCCCTATTGCAGATAATGCTTTCAGCTATTACAAATACAAACTTGAGGGGAGTTTTTATGACGATAATAATCAACAGATTTACAAAATCAAAGTAATTCCTAAACGTGATAAGGAACCTGTTTTTGAAGGTTACATTTATATAGTCGATGATAGTTTTGCCATTTATGCCATAGATTTAGTCATAAAAGGATACCGCATGAAAAATGAATTCACTGAAGTAATGAACTTAAAACAAAGCTTTAGTTATAATCCAAAAAACAAAATTTGGACAAAAAATGCGCAAACCCTGGATTTTAGTGCAGGTATTTTTGGTGTAAAATTCTCGGGGAAATTCAATTATGTATATTCAAACTATGAGTTCCCTGCTTCGTTTGAAAAAAAGACTTTTGGAAATGAAGTTGTTGCGTTCGAACTTAATGCGAATAAAAAAGACGATGCTTTTTGGAATCAAATCAGACCCATTCCGTTAACGATTGAAGAAAGTACGGATTACACAAAAAAAGACAGTCTTCAAACAATTAGAAAATCCCAAAAATATACTGATTCGCTTGATGCAAAAAACAACAAGTTTAAGGTTTTGGATATATTAATGGGCTATGATTACAAGAATACTTTCAAGAAGCATTCTTTTGAATACAAAGGTTTATTGAATATCACATCATTGAGTTTTAATACTGTTCAGGGGTTTAATTTAGATTCTGGTTTTTCTTTTAAAAAGTGGAATGAAGAACAAGGAAAAAGCACTTCGATCAGTACTACTTTTAATTACGGTTTTTCAGACGAACGTTTTAGGGCGGTTGGAGAATTCAATCATAAATTTAATAATATCAATTATGCTACTATTGGAGTTTCAGGAGGAACAAAAACAGCGCAATTCAATAGTTTCGAACCTATCAGCAAGCTTATCAATTCTATAAGTTCTTTATTTTTTAAGGACAATTACATGAAGCTGTATAATCTCGAATTTGCCCAGATCAATTACTCGCAAAACATTCTGAATGGCGTTAATATCGTTGGAAAAGTAGCATACGAACAACGAAAAACCCTTTTTAATACAACAGATTACTCTTTCTTTAAAAGAGACGATGTCTATTCTTCTAATAATCCGTTAGCGCCAAATGATTTTACAACGCCGGCATTTGATCCTCATCATTTATTTAAAGCCGCTCTAAGTACCAGAATCAACTTTGGCAATAAATACATTTCAAGACCTGATGGAAGATATAATATTAAGGACGAAAAATATCCGACAGTATTTTTAGCTTTTGAAAAAGCATTTGCGGCAAGCGAGAAAAAGTACGAATTTGAACGAATTGGAGCTTCTGTTCTTTACGATTTATCGTTAGGAAACAAAGGAATTCTTGGCATGAATTTAAGAGCGGGAAAATTCTTTAATGCCGAAAATATTTCTTTTATCGACTACAGACATTTTAACGGAAATCAAACTCATATTGGCACAAGTGAGCGCTACCTAAACGTTTTTAACCTAATGCCTTATTACGCCAATAGTACAAATGACAGTTATTTTGAAATGCATCTGGAACATAATGATACGGGATTTATCATGAACAAGATTCCTTTGCTGAATCTTTTAAAATCAACGATGAATCTTGGATTTCACTCCCTGGCAATTCCGGACAGGAAACCTTATACTGAATTTACTGTTGGTTTAGACAATTTAGGCTTTGGAAAATTCAAGATATTCAGATTGGATTATGTTCATTCTTATCAAGGCGGAATTCAGCAAAATGGTGTTGTTTTTGGCTTGAAGATTCTAAATGTATTGAATTAGGCTTCTATCTAAATAAGCACAATCTTGTCATTTCGACGAAGTAGAAATCACATCACGATTTTCACGTCTTGTACATAATCACAAAGGAATCAATTATGATTTTTCTTCAAAATTTTATTATTGGAGTCGAATTTCTTTATGTGACTTCTACTTCGTCGAAGTGACAAAAAAACCGCAAATGTTATCATTATCCCGGATCGCGTTAGAGGGAGAAGCGATATCCTTTTGCTTTTTTCTTTAAAAAGTAAAAGATATGGCGGATAGCCCGTTCGCCACGGCGAAAACGACTATAAAAAAATCCGCTTACTCTCTGAAAGAATAAGCGGATTTGAGATTTTATCTTTGACAAGTTTTGAACTTTGACAGCGGTTCATAACATATTACAAGCCTTTGCAACTACTTTGAAACCTTGTCACTTTGAAGCTCTCCTAGTGATAATCATCCGGTTCAATATGTATTAAGACATTCCCCAATTGAGGTATTTTTTCTTTTAAAGTATCTTGTAGTTTGTGTGACAAATCATGTCCTTCTTTTACCGAAATTTTGGCTGATACAATAGCATGGAGATCGACATGATATTTCATTCCGGCTTTACGGATAAAACATTTTTCAGTTCCCAGAATACCAATAACGGTTAGAGATTTTATTCGAATCTCTTCAACTAAGTCATCGTTTAAATTTTCGTCCATAATTTCGCCAAGTGCCGGCCTGAAAATCTTATAGCTGTTATATAAGATAAAAAAAGCAGCAAAAAGTGCCGCCCAGTCATCTGCTGATTCATACCCTTTTCCCATAATAAGTGCAATCGAAATCCCGACAAATGCCGCTACAGAAGTAATGGCATCACTTCGATGGTGCCATGCATCAGCTGCCAATGATGAACTATTGGTTTGCTTACTGCGTTTCATCACTAAACGAAACGAATATTCTTTCCAGACAATAATAGCTCCCAAAACATATAAGGTCCAGGATTTTGGCAAATCATGCGGATTTTGAATATTGGCAATACTTTCGTAACCAATAATGGTCGCAGAAGTAATTAAAAAACCAACTACCAAAAAGGTAATCAGTGGTTCTGCACGACCGTGACCGTAAGGATGGTTTTCATCTGCGGGTTTGTTTGAATATTTTATTCCGAACAAAACCAGACAAGACGAAAATATATCTGTAGTCGATTCGATTGCATCTGCAATCAAGGCATAGGAATTGCCAAAAAAACCTGCCAAACCTTTTATAACGGCCAAACAGGTGTTTCCAACTATACTAAATATAGTAGCTTTTATAGCTTTTTGTTCATTTGTCATGTGAGACTTTTAACGGATTTTAAAATCAAGTTTTAAGATATAAAAACCATTAAGATATTAAGTTTCATTAAGATATTGCAATCTTAATTTTCCTTAACCTCCTAATGGTTTATTTTGAATATTTATTTGACTAAATATTTATTTATGCTCTTATAATTTTTGCTCCAATCGCTCTCAAACGCTCGTCGATACGCTCATATCCACGATCGATTTGTTCAATATTCTGAATTGTACTTGTTCCTTTTGCAGATAATGCAGCAATTAATAATGAAATCCCCGCACGAATATCAGGAGATGACATTGTTGTAGCTTTTAATTGAGATTCAAAATTATGTCCCATAACAACTGCTCTGTGCGGATCACATAACATAATTTTAGCTCCCATGTCAATTAATTTATCTACGAAGAACAAACGGCTTTCAAACATTTTTTGGTGAATCAAAACATCTCCTTTCGCTTGTGTTGCCACAACCAAAACAATGCTCAATAAGTCAGGTGTAAATCCTGGCCATGGCGCATCTGCAATTGTCAGAATAGAACCATCAATATCTGTTTTTACTTCATACCCATCAACGTGAGCAGGGATATAAATATCGTCTCCGCGTTTTTCGATTGTAATACCTAATTTTCTAAAAGTATTCGGGATCAAACCTAAGTTTCCCCAGCTTACATTTTTGATCGTGATTTCGCTTTTTGTCATAGCCGCAAGACCAATCCAAGAACCAATTTCAATCATATCCGGTAAAATTCTATGCTCGCATCCGCCAAGGCTTTTAACACCTTCGATGGTCAATAAGTTAGATCCAACTCCTGTGATCTTAGCTCCCATTGAGTTTAACATTTTGCATAATTGTTGCAAATAAGGTTCACAGGCAGCATTATAAACTGTCGTTTTTCCATTTGCTAAAACAGCAGCCATTACGATATTTGCTGTTCCGGTAACTGATGCTTCGTCAAGCAGCATATCTGTTCCTTGTAATCCTTCTTCCGGAGATTCAACTCCGTAAAAGTGATCTTCTCTATTGTATCTGAATTTCGCTCCAAGGTTAATAAAACCTTCAAAGTGTGTATCTAATCTGCGACGTCCAATTTTATCTCCTCCCGGTTTTGGAATATATCCTTTTCCGAAACGTGCTAATAGTGGTCCAACAATCATAATAGAACCACGTAATGCTCCACCTTCTTTTTTGAAAGCTTCGGTTTCTAAATATCCAACATTAACCTCATCGGCCTGAAACGTAATCGAACCCGGTTCATTTCGTTGAATTTTCACTCCTAAATTACCCAACAATGTGATTAATTTATTAATGTCAATAATATCGGGAATATTATTAATTTTTACTTTATCCCCCGTTAGAAGCACGGCACATAAAATTTGTAATGCCTCATTCTTTGCTCCTTGCGGAGTAATTTCTCCCTTTAAAGGAGTTCCTCCTTCGATTTTAAAAATTCCCATATTTCTTTTTTAGGTTCTGAGTTACTGAGGTTCTAAGGTTCTAAGTTTTTTTTGAGGTACTTAGTAGATTAGCTGCTAGCAACTTTTTATTTCTGATTGTTTTTTTTAAGGTTTTGAGTTACTAAGGTTCTGAGTTACTAAGTTTAAGAAAGACCCAGCAACTTAACATCTTAGACAACTAGCAACTTTTTCTACTTTTGATTGTTGTTTTTCTGAAAAGGTTTTGGTTTTCCGCCTTTAATATTGTTTTTATTACTTTGGATTTTTGGAGGTCCGGCTGGCGTAATTTTATTAGACATGCGTTTGTTGGTACGCAATAAATCTGTTGTATTCAAAAGCTCTTCTGTGCTTTGTAATAAATTAATTTTACCTCCTGACAATTCATATAAATGCTCAAAAATCACATCATCTTTTACTGTGTCTTTGTTCCAGCTTAAATATGATTTTTTCATATGATTGGCAATTACCAATATCAATGCATTTTTCATTTCACCATCTTCCCATCTATTAGCAACATCAATCATGTATTTGATATTGTTACCATAAAATCTGTATTTAGGAAAATTTTGCGGATACTGTAAAACATCCGGTTTTAGCTGCAATACATCTCTCGACGGAATTGGATATGGCGATTCTACATTTAATTTAAAATCAGACATAATAAATAGCTGATCCCATAATTTATGTTGAAAATCCGGTACATCACGCAAATGAGGATTCAGACTTCCCATAACCTGAATAATGTATTTCGCAGCTTTGTTGCGCATTTCATCATCTTCAATAATAGTTGCCTGATCAATCAGTTTTTGCAAATGACGACCATATTCCGGAATAAGTAAACGCTGTCTTTCAGAATTATATTCTAAATTGAAAACAACGTCATTCGCTACTTCTTTTTTATATTTTTCGACCATAACTTATAATGAAACTATACCTTCTATTGTAGAAACTTCAATGTATTTGCTAATCACATGATCAGCACTATGCATTGTAACATCTATAGAAACACTGGTAAATTTACCTGTTTTAGATTTTGTTGTTTTAATTACCGCGCCCATACTGTCAAAAGCTTTTTCAACTCGCTCCACATTATCGTCTACCGAAGGCATTATAAATTTATACAAATATTCTGCAGGCCAAGTATTTGAGTTATCTAACTCAACCTTTAATCTTTCGTAAAATTCGGCGGTGTTTTTTTCTTTATCGTTCTCCATTTGCACTTTAAAATAGAAAGCAAATATACGTTTTTGATTTCAGATTTCAGATTTTCGGTTTTAGATTTTTTTCATTGAAGAAAGCATCGATTCTTTGCCACGAATTTCACTAATTTACACGAATTATATTGTGGTAAATGTATCCTCTGCTTTCACTCTTTTTTGATTAATCCTAAAGTTAAAATCCGTAAAAATTCGTAAAACTGGCGGCAAACTTTTATATTTGAGAAACTTTGCTTCTAAATTTGCAACAAAGTCACGAAGGCGCAAAGCTTAAACAGTCATAAGTTAAAAAACTTTGTTCCTTCGCTACTTTGCGATTCAAAAAAAACATTACAATGAAAAAAATTCTCTTATTTTTTATCGCACTTACAATCAATAACATTCACGGACAGGAAATCAAAACGATGACTTATTTTCAGAATGACACCATCAAACTGGATCTGGATTTATACTTACCTCAAAAGAAAACAAACGAAAAACTTCCGTTAATTATTTTTGCATTCGGCGGAGGATTTTCTGGCGGAGAACGTACGAGCGAAAAAGAATTTGGAATGTTCATGGCAAAAAATGGCTATGCGGTTGCGAGTATTTCGTACAGCTTATATATGAAAGGAAAAGATTTTGGTTGTAAAGGAACGTTGACCGAAAAGATAAAAGCAATCCAGATTGGCGTGAGCGATATGTGGCAGGCAACTTCGTTTTTGATCGAAAATGCCAATAAATACAATATTGATACTTCTAAAATATTCATCTCAGGAATTAGTGCGGGAGCCGAAATTGGTTTTCATGCTTCGTTCTGGGATTATAAACTCATGAATTTATACAAAAACAATCTTCCGGAAAACTTCAAGTACAAAGGTTTTATTGGAGGATCAGGCGCCATTCAGGATATTAATTTAATTACAAAAGAAAAAGCGATTCCAATGTTGTTGGCACACGGAAATAACGATGATACCGTTCCGTATAGTGCTGGTTCGCATCGCTCCTGCCCTACAAATGCATCGGGCTGGATGATTCTTTTTGGATCTTATGCGGTTTACAATCATATGAATGATCTACACAAAGACATTGAACTAATCACTTTTTGCGGCGGCGGACATGAATTATCAGGTTATCTTTTCCACCAAGGTCAACAATATGTTCTGGATTTTGTAAATGATGTGTTGAAAGGAAAGAAATTTGAGTCCCATATTATTATTCCTTCGCAAAAGAAAGGTGTGGGTTCTGAGAAATATTTGTTTTGCGAATAGGCCTTACAGGACATTTTCGCCAACCCATCTTTGTTTTTCTACCGACCAATATAAACTGGACTAAAGTCCAGCCCTACAATATTTGCCGAGTCTACGACTTTTTTTTTATTTAGTTCCGGAGGAACGATCTATTTTACAGAGCTGGACTTTAGTCCAGTTGCGATAACATTTGCATAGGATTATTTTCATTTTTGAACTGTTTTGTTTCAACGTTCCGAAGCATGAAGAAAAAACCTCTCGTTTTTTTCTTTAAAAAGCAAAAGATTGCAACGAATAACTGATTCCAAACCTCCTAATTCACATAAAATTGCGAAATCGTTCGCTCAAGGCAAAATAATCTTTTTAAATACAATAAGTTTAGGTAAATTTGCGCTTTATTTTAAGAAAGTGCAAAAACAAATCATAGTTCTCATTGGTGGCCCGGGAACGGGAAAATCTACTCTTATTAACGAATTGGTAGCTCGTGGCTACTGCTGTTATCCTGAAATTTCAAGACAAGTTACACTCGAAGCACAACAACGGGGAATTGACCAATTGTTTCTGGAACAACCTTTATTATTTAGCGAAATGTTACTTGAAGGACGCATTAAACAATTCAAAGATGCTCTTGAAGAACCTGATGATGTAGTTTTTATAGATCGCGGTATTCCAGATGTTGTCGCTTATATGGATTATATTGGTGATGATTATCCAGCACATTTTGTAAAGGCGTGCGAGGATTTTAAATACACCAAAACTTTTATTTTACCACCTTGGGAAGAAATTTACGAATGCGATACAGAGCGTTACGAAAATTTTGAACAGGCACTAACAATTCAAAAACACCTTGTTGAAACGTATAAGAAATATGGCTACGACTTAATTGAAGTACCAAAAGATACGGTTGAGAACAGAATTCTTTATATCTTAGATAAAATTTAGGCAGGTGTTTAAAGTTGCAAAACTAGAAACTGATTTCTAAATTTTTTAACTTTAAAATGACACCAATGCCAGAAGCGCAAGAAATTCTTTTAAAATATTGGAAACACGACAGTTTTAGACCGTTGCAAAAGGAGATTATTGACTCGGTTTTGGACGGCCAGGACACTTTTGCCTTACTACCAACCGGTGGCGGGAAATCGATTTGTTTTCAGGTTCCGGCCATGATGCAGGAAGGTATTTGTTTGGTCGTTTCGCCTCTGGTCGCTTTGATGAAAGACCAGGTAGGGAATTTGCAGAAGCGGGAAATTAAAGCCATCGCCCTTACAGGAGGAATTCACACGGAGGAAATCATTGACCTTCTTGACAATTGCCAATACGGAAATTACAAGTTTCTATATCTTTCTCCCGAACGATTACAATCCGACTGGATTTTGGAACGTATCAAAAATCTTCCAATAAACTTAATCGCCATTGATGAAGCACATTGTGTTTCGCAATGGGGACATGATTTTCGTCCTGCTTATTTGAAGATTTCAGAACTTAAAAAACACTTCCCGAAAATTCCATTTTTAGCTTTGACCGCCACAGCAACTCCAAGGGTTATTGAAGATATTAAAACTGAATTAGGACTAAAAGACCCTATACTTTTTCAGCAATCTTTTGAAAGGAAAAATATTGCCTACATGGTTTTTGAAGTTGAAGACAAATTGTACCGTGTAGAGCAAATTTTAAAGAAAAATCCGCAGCCTTCTATTATATATGTCAGAAATAGAAAATCTTGCCTGAATATGTCGACGCAATTGCAATCGTTAGGATTTAAGGCGACTTATTATCACGGTGGACTTTCATCAAAAGAAAAAGACAAAAACATGCAATTGTGGATGTCACAACAATCTCAGGTTATTGTTGCCACGAATGCGTTTGGAATGGGAATCGACAAAGACAACGTAAAAACGGTTATTCATACTCAGCTTCCTGAAAATATAGAAAACTATTACCAGGAATCCGGAAGAGCAGGACGAAATGGAGAAAAAGCATTTTCGGTTGTTTTGACCAACTCATCAGATGGGAATCAAACAGAACAACAATTTTTAAGTATTCTTCCTGATAAAAAATTTCTGAATGCGATGTATATCAAACTTTGCAATTATTTTCAGATTGCTTACGGCGAAGGTCTGGACGAATCATTTTCGTTTAAACTAAATCATTTTTGCCAGAAGTACGACTTCCCTACCCTTAAAACTTACAATGCTTTGCAGTTTTTGAATCAGCAGGGAATTATTACGATGTCTCAGGAATTCTCTGAGAAAATTACAATGCAGTTTTTGATTGAATCAAAAGAAGTAATTCGGTACATGAGCCTGAATTCAAATGACGAAGAAATTATTCTGGCAATTCTGAGAACTTATCCCGGAATTTACGAAATGAAAACTCCGTTTAATATTTCGCTGATTGCAAAAAAATCAAATCATACCGAGGCACAGGTTTCAGCTGTTTTAGACAAACTAAAAGAGAAAGATATTATCGATTATAAAGCAAAAAACAACGACGCTACTATATTATTTAATGAAGTACGCGAAGACAACCTTACCATAAACAGGGTTGCAAAATATCTCGAAAAACAAAATCAACTCAAAAAAGATCAGCTTTTATCTGTCCTGCATTATATAAAGGACAATAAAACATGTAAAAACCGATTGATCCTGGATTATTTTGGAGAAGAAACAATTAAAAATTGCGGAGTCTGCTCGTATTGCATTACCCAAAAGGGAAAAATAACGGAAGCGGATTCGATTGCAGATAAAATCCTGCACTTGTTGAGAACAGCAGCTTTGACTTCGAGAGAGATCGAGGCTAAAATAAAACTAGATACAAAGGATGTAATTTTGGCGCTTCAGGAATTACTTGAAAACAATTACATTATCATTCAGCCTAATAATAAATACACTTTAAAATTATAATGGAAAAATTGAGAATCATATTCATGGGAACTCCGGAATTTGCTGTTGGCATTTTGGACACCATTATCAAAAACAATTACGATGTTGTTGGCGTTATTACCGCTGCAGACAAACCGGCTGGACGCGGACAAAAAATAAAATATTCGGCAGTAAAAGAATATGCACTGGCGAACAATCTTACCTTATTGCAACCCACAAATTTAAAAGATGAAAGTTTTCTTGCCGAATTAAAGGCTCTGAATGCTAATTTACAAATTGTTGTTGCTTTTAGAATGTTACCAAAAGTAGTTTGGGAAATGCCAAGCTTGGGCACCTTTAATCTTCATGCGTCTTTATTACCAAATTATCGTGGCGCTGCACCTATTAACTGGGCTATTATTAATGGAGAAACAAAAACGGGCGTTACCACTTTCTTTATTGATGACAAAATCGACACCGGCGCAATGATCTTAAATTCGGAAATTGCTATTGAACCGGAAGAAAATGCAGGACAATTACACGACCGATTAATGTTGCTAGGAAGCGAAACGGTAATTGAAACTTTAAAGGTTATCGAAAGCGGAAATGTAACAACAACAATCCAGAAAGATGATGCCGAAATTAAAACGGCTTACAAACTCAATAAGGAAAATTGTAAGATCGACTGGACCAAATCCGGAGAAGAAATCAATAATTTAATTCGCGGATTAAGTCCATATCCGGCTTCCTGGTGCTTCTTAAAAGACAAGGAGGAAGAATTAAGTATCAAAATATACGAGGCAAAACTTATTGAGGAATCCCATTCTTATGAAGTTGGAAGCTTGATTAGCAGCAAAAAAGAAATCAAGATCGCGATCAAAGATGGCTTTATTCAGCTTTTAGGTTTGCAATTACCAGGAAAAAAGAGAATGCAAGTTGCCGAATTATTGAACGGTATAACATTTTCTGATAGCACAAAGGTCTATTAAGGTCAGTAAAACAGGGGTTTTTACCTGATTTTGAGCGGAAAACGACTTGCGTTATGAACAAAAAAAGCAAGTTATCAACAATTTTTGCTAAAATTAAAGAAAACACTTGCAAGGAACGGATTTCCTACTAAATTTGTGTATTAACAATTTTTTTTAACCAACAATTAATAACTAATTATTATGAACAAATCAGAATTAATCGATGCTATCGCTGCTGATGCAGGAATCACAAAAGCTGCGGCAAAATTAGCTTTAGAGTCATTTTTAGGAAACGTAGGAGCTACTTTGAAAAAAGGTGGGAGAGTTTCATTAGTAGGTTTTGGATCATGGTCTGTATCTGCTAGAGCTGCAAGAGACGGAAGAAACCCTCAAACAGGAAAAACTATTCAGATTGCTGCTAAAAATGTAGTAAAATTTAAAGCTGGAGCTGAATTAGAAGGTGCAGTGAACTAAGTAAGAAAGTTCTCTAAACTTATAATATAATCAAAACCCTCCCCATGGAGGGTTTTTTTATGCGGTTTAACGATTTTATTTGTGATTTTAAAAATTTTATTATTAAATTTAATAAAAATTGTAGCCGTATGATTTCAGAAAAATTAAAAAAAGGACACCTGCTTATTGCCGAGCCTTCTATAATTGGAGATTTATCTTTTAATAGATCGGTAATTTTATTAGCAGACCATAACAAAGAAGGATCGATAGGTTTTATCATTAATAAGCCATTAAAGTATACTATTAATGATTTAATTCCTGAGATTGATGCCACTTTCAAGATATACAACGGGGGGCCGGTTGAACAAGACAACCTTTATTTTATTCACAATATCCCGGAATTGATTCCAAATAGTGTTGAGATTTCAAATGGGATTTATTGGGGAGGTGATTTCGAATCGACCAAAGACTTAATAAACGACGGATCTATTGGCAAAAACAATATTCGCTTTTTCTTAGGTTATACTGGTTGGGACGAAAATCAGCTTGAGAATGAAATGCAAGGAAACTCATGGATCATCACTGATAATAGTTATAAAAATAAAATTATCGGAAAGTCAACCACCCATTTTTGGAAAGAGCAGATTATTGAGCTCGGAGGCGATTATCTTATTTGGTCGAATGCACCTGAAAATCCATATCTGAATTAATTTTCAGAAATGGATTCATTTAGTTTCTGCACTAATAAATGCGCCAGATTACTTGTAAACTCCTTTTTTCGATACTTAGTTATCGGTTGTATCCCTGTGATTACATTTGTCAGAAATAATTCGTCAGCTTTTTGAAGATCAAATGGCGAAATTATTTCTTCAAGCATTTCTATGCCTTCAACTTTTTTAGCCAGAGCTATTATTTGTTTGCGCATAATTCCGTTCAGACATCCTTCGGAAATTGGCGGAGTGATCAGTTTTTTACCCATAACCATAAACAAATTGCCTTGCAATGCTTCTACAACATTTTTAGTATCGTTTACTAAAATGCAATTGGCAAGACCATTTTCGTGTGCAAAAATGCTTCCCGTAACATTTATCAATTTATTAGTCGTTTTAATAGACGATAATAACTGCTTGGTTACATAGAAGTCTTTATACAAATCAACTTCATATTCGGCAATATTTACAGCATAAGAAACGCTTTCAAGTGCAGTTGCGTGAATTAAATATGAAACTTCATTCGTTTTTGGTAAATACAAACCTCCGTCTTTTCTAAAAACAGTAATTCTTGCTCTGGCTGATGCCGAAATACTTTTTTGATTCACCAGGCTTAAAACCTCTTCTTCAAAATACTCCATTGTAAAGTTCATAGGAATTTCCATTCGAACTACACGCATCGAAGCCATTAACCTAAAATAATGATCTTCAAGAAACAAGATTTTATTATTGACTATTTTTAGCGTTTCAAAAACTCCGTCTCCGTACAAAAAAGCACGATTTTGAGTTAATATATTATCGTCCTGCGCTACTATGTTTCCGTTAAAATTGATCATAAAAAAACCCTGAATTTTGTTCAGGGCAAATATAAGGTATAAAATAGAAATTCACTAAACAGAACCTATAAGATGTTTCAGATCTGAAATCTGATTCTCCCACAATTGTTTAGCTTCTCCTACTTCTTCTTTTTCAGCAAAATCGACTACCATTAATGATACATCTTTTGTTAATTCATCAACCAAAATATGAAGTTCAAAAAAGTATTCAGTATCCTTACTGCTTTCATCAACCCATTTGAATTTTACTTTTTCTCCTGTTTTTTTAGAAGCTAAACGCGCTTTTTCCTGCGAGTCGTTCCAGATAAAAGTGAAAAATTCGCCTCTTGAATTTACATTATCTGCAAACCATTCTGACAAACCTGACGGCGTTGATATATATTGATACAATAATTGCGGCGAAGAATTTATGGGAAACTCGATTTCGTAACGTATTTTTGACTCCATGTGCTACTTTTAATTTTTTGGAAATATAAGAATATATGTCCAAAAACAATGCATTTTTAAAAAAATTATTTTTTCTTCATTTTATTCTTGTAAGCTTTAATAATATTTCTATCTTTGCACCCGCAATGAGGAACACGGTTCACTTGCAATCTTGGCGAGGTAGCTCAGTTGGTTAGAGCGCAGGATTCATAACCCTGAGGTCACGGGTTCAACTCCCGTCCTCGCTACATAAAAACAAAACCCTAATCATCAATTGATTAGGGTTTTTTTATTGTAGTTTTGTTTAAAAAACTTCATAAGAACATCTCAAATATCTAAAAAAGAAGCAACAATGGATATAGTTAAATTTAAAATCACATCAAAAACGATAAAAGTAGAAGTACGCAATTCGAATAACTACGTTTTTAATTTTAATACAGCTTTAGAAATTGAAAAAGAAGACAGAGATGTTTTACTAAGACTTTACAACGCATTAGACATTCTTTTTAAGAAAGAAAACACTCCTGAAGTAAAAAACTACATTTCGCCCAACCAAACCAATATACTGGATCAGATTTCTGCCGTTGATGGTTTAGAAGAAGAGGAATAAACAACAAACCTCATAATTCAATATTTTCAAAGCATTACATTGTCTGAAAAATTGTACTTTTTTCAAAACACTACATTTTTATACAATTTTATAAAAATGTATTTTACAGCTAAAGCAATGTGTTTTACCAAACCCGAAAAATTTTAAAGAATTTTAAATATCTTTGAACTATGAGCACAGTAAGAAAACCATATCATATAGGGCGAAAAATTAGCCGTATTCATGAACTGAAAGACCTTAAACAAGAAGCTTTGGTGCAAGCTTTAGGAACGAATCAATAATCAGTTTCGGCTATAGAAAACGGCGAAACTATTGATCAGGAAAAACTTACTGATATCGCAAGGCACTTGGTGTGAGTGTAGAAGTAATTAAAAATTTCTCAGAAGAAAATATGATTAGTTATTTTAATACTTTTAATGATAATAGTATTGCGAACGGACTGGTTAACAATGCAAATCATTGCACTTTCAATCCATTGGAAAAACTAATGGAATCAGTAAAGGAAAACAAAAAACTTTACGAACGTTTATTACAAGCTAAAAAAGTTAAAATCGAATATTTAGAAAAATTATTAAAAGACAAATAGTTTTACTTTGTAAATCAATTTTCATATAAAAACAAACCCCTTAAATAATTACTATTTAAGGGGTTTGTTTATTTTATTTACCTACTGCTTTTTGCAAATGAGCCGGGTATCTATCTCCTTGTATTGTGGTTTGAGCAAAAGCATCGTCAATTTTTTTAACGTCTTCTGTCGATAAATTAATTGAGGCTCCACCAATATTTTCTGTTAATCGGTGTGATTTTGTTGTTCCCGGAATTGGTACAATCCAAGGTTTTTGTGCCAATAACCAACCTAAGGCAATTTGCGCTGGAGTTGCTTGCTTTTGAGAAGCAATTATCGCCAGTAAATCAACTAATTTCTGATTTGCTTTTCTGTTTTCTTCACTAAAACGAGGCAAAGTACTTCTAAAGTCCGTAGACTCAAAGCTTGTGTTTTCAGTAATCGCTCCGGTTAAAAAACCTCTTCCTAACGGGCTAAATGATACAAAACCAATTCCTAATTCTTCTAGTGCCGGCAAAATTTCTAATTCCGGTTCTCTCCACCAAATCGAATATTCGCTTTGCAAAGCTGTTACAGGTTGAACTGCGTGCGCTTTTCTAATAGAGGTCACGCTAGCTTCAGACATTCCAAAGTATTTTACTTTTCCTTCTTGTATTAGATCTCTTACCGTTCCGGCCACATCTTCTATTGGCACATTTTGATCTACTCTGTGTTGGTAAAACAAATCAATAACATCAGTTTTCAAACGTCTTAAAGATTCCTCGGCAACGGCCCTGATGTTTTCTGGTCGGCTATCTTGTCCGTTAAGTGCATTTCCTCCTTTAAAACCAAACTTTGTCGCAATAACAACTTCTTTTCTAAAGGGACTTAAAGCTTCTCCTACCAGTTCTTCGTTGGCAATTCCGTAAGCTTCGGCAGTATCAAAAAAGTTAATTCCCTGCTCGTGTGCTTCTCTGATTATTTTTATTGCCTGTTGTTTTTCTATCACCGCACCATAAGCAAAACTCAATCCCATACAACCTAATCCCAGTGCAGAAACTTCTAATCCTTGTGTTCCTAATATTCTCTTTTCCATAATTTCATTTTTTATATTAATTTTATTCAAAAAGTGGTAGCTACCGATTTTAGTATAATCCACTTTCCTTTTCGTTTTTCCAATTGCATTGTTTGCTGTAAACGCCAATTATTTCTGGTTCCCCAAATTCTGGCATCTAAAATGTTCTGACCAACAAACACCGCTTTATCTCCATCAATTGTTACTGAAGTTTTAACTTCCTGAAAGGAGTAATATTTCATTCGCTCACTTTCAATTTCAGAAAACCATTCTTCTTTTGACTGCACATATCCCGTAATATGTGTGAGCGTAAAGTTTGCATCCAAAATAGCATTGATTTCTATTGTATTCCTTTCAATCATCAACTGTGTCAATTGGCGCGTTATCTCCAGAATTTGCGATTTATTATCTGCTGTTTTATCCGTTTCCACACTATCGACTACCAATCCATTTTACAATTTCAGGATCGCGATGATCGAAGAAAACACTTTTTTTAGTATCTAAAATCGAAATTACATCCATATCTTCTAAAGATAATTCAAAATCAAAAATATCAATATTTTCAGCAATTCTTTCTTTTTTAACTGATTTCGGAATCGCCACAACTTCTCTCTGGATCAACCAGCGCAAGATAATTTGTGCCACACTTTTATTGTATTTACCCGCTATTGAAACCAATAATTTGTTGGTAAACATATTATTTCGACCTTCTGCAAATGGTCCCCAACTTTCTATTTGCACTTTGTTTTCTTTCAAAAAATTTTGTGTCTCAATTTGCTGATGAAAAGGATGTGTCTCAATTTGATTAACAGCCGGAACTATTTTGTTATGAATAATCAGATCCAGCAAACGGTCCGGATAAAAATTACTTACGCCAATAGCTTTTATTCTCCCCTCTTCATATAATTCTTCCATTGCGCGCCATGAACCGTAAACATCTCCATAAGGCTGATGAATTAAATACAAATCAAGATACTCTAATTGTAGTTTTTCTAACGAAGTTTCAAACGCTTTTTTAGTTTTTTCGTAACCTGTGTCTGAAACCCAAAGTTTTGTAGTAATAAACAAATCTTCACGTGGCACTCTGCTTTTTTGAATGGCTTTCCCTACCGCTTCTTCATTACCGTAAGCCGTAGCGGTATCAATTAATCTATAACCTGCTTCGATAGCATTTAGCACACTTTTTTCACATTCGTCAGCATCTGGAATTTGATAAACCCCAAATCCTAACAATGGCATTTCGAGACCGTTATTTAAAATAATATTTTTCATTTTATATAATTTATAGTAGTTAAAAAAAGTTAAGAGCTTTCTATTTATTCTTCAGATAAACCGAGTAATCCTCCATTAAGTCTTGCTCCCTGAAAAGTTATTTTTGCAAGTCCTTCTTCTATTTCCTGTAAATCTTTTATCGAAAGTTCGACAGCTGCAGATTTAATATTATCATCTAAATATTCTATTTTATCCATTCCGGGAATTGGCACTATAAAAGGCTTTTGAGCTAATAACCACGCCAAGGCTATTTGCACAGGTGTGGCATTATTTCTATTAGCAATTTTTGTCAGCAACTCCACAACAGGCATATTTGCTCTAATGGCTTCCGAAGTAAAACGTGGGAAAGCAGCACGTAAATCTGTATCGCTGTCAAATTTGGTGTCCGGCGTAATTTTACCTGTCAAAAAACCAGTACCAATTGGCCCCCACGGCACAAAACCAATTCCTAATGCGTCACATAATGGCAAAACTTTTACTTCCGGCTCTCTTGTCCAGATCGAATACTGGTTCTGAACTGCTGAAACCGGCTGAATCTCATGGGCACGCTGAATCGTTTCTGCACCCGCTTCTGAAAGTCCAAAGTATTTTACTTTTCCTTCCTGAATCAAATCTTTTATGGTTCCTGCAACATCTTCGATTGGCACATTTGGATCTACACGATGTTGGTATAATAAATCAATATAATCTGTTTGTAATCGTTTTAAGGAGGCTTCAACCACTTTGCGAATGTGTTCCGGTTTGCTGTTAATTCCGGTATCCGAAATCATTCCGAATTTTGTTGCAATAACAACTTCTTTTCGAAAAGGTTTCAATGATTCTCCTACTAACTCTTCGTTTGTAAAAGGTCCGTAAGCTTCTGCAGTATCAAAAAAAGTGATTCCTTTTTTATATGCTGAACGAATTACTTTAATTCCTTCGTTTATATCAACTGCTTTTCCTGTTCCAAAACTCAGGTTCATACATCCCATTCCTAATGCAGAAGCTTCTAATCCTTGTGTTCCTAATATTCTTGTTTTCATATTGCTTTTTTTTTGACTAAATTGTCTATCATCTTGTCAATACAAAGTTCATTCAATATTAAAAGCTTTCTTTTATACAAATTACTGTTATTAATACCATTTTTACTGATTAGAATTATCACGCTAAGTTATTAATAATCTGAGTAGTATATTTGCATTAATAATTTTAAAAGTCGCATCATGGATCCTATTATAAAACTCGAAAAAATCGCTCAGTACAATCAATTAAAAGGTATTGAAACGCAACATCCTTTAATAAGTGTTTTTGATAACTCTGCAACAAAAGCATTACCCAATCATACGCGCATGCATTTTGGGTTTTATGCCATATTCCTGAAGGCCGGAAATTGCGGCGAATTAAAATATGGCCGCAATAATTATGATTATGATGATGGTACAATGGTGTTTGTTTCGCCCGGACAAGTTATTGAAGTAAATAACCCCGAAGATTATCATCCTACAGGATTAGCGATTCTATTTCATCCTGATCTGATAAAAGGCACTTCGCTGGCAAAAAACATGAGTCAGTATTCTTTCTTTTCTTATGAATCGCATGAAGCTCTTCATTTATCTTTAAAAGAACAGCAAATAATAAAAGATTTATTTAGTAAATTACAATACGAATTAAGCCAGTCTATTGATAAACATAGCAAAAGCATTATAAGTAATAATATAGAGTTGTTACTAAATTATTGTGTTCGCTTTTATGACAGACAATTCATTACCAGAGAAAATATTAATACTGACGTTTTATCAAAATTTGAAAATTTATTACAGGATTATTTTCAATCTGAAAGCGCACAAGATACAGGTTTACCTTCGGTGGGATATTTTGCAGATCGTTTGCATCTTTCGGCTAATTATTTTGGCGATTTAATAAAAAAAGAAACAGGCAAATCAGCTCAGGAACACATTCAGTTAAAGTTGATAAATGTGGCGAAAGAACGAATTTTCGATACTGATAAATCAGTCAGTCAAATTGCGTTTGAACTGGGTTTTAAATATCCACAGCACTTTAATAGAATGTTTAAAAAGAATACGGATTTTACACCAATTGAATACAGAAATTTAAACTAAAAAATCATAAACCAAATTTCATAAACCACAAGAATGCTAGAGAATTTCCCTTTTTATTTAGGTTTGTTAATTGTTATTTTATTACTGATTATGTTGGCCAATAAAATAAAAGTAGCTTATCCGATATTGTTGGTATTGGCCGGATTGGCAATCAGCTTTATCCCAAAGGTGCCTTTAATACAAATCGAACCTGATTTAATATTCTTTATATTTCTGCCTCCTTTACTGTACGAAGCGGCCTGGACGGTTTCATGGAAAGAAATGTGGCGCTGGCGACGCATTATTACCAGTTTTGCCTTTGTAGTTGTTTTTGTTTCGGCATTATCTGTTGCCTTAGTTGCTAATTATATTATTCCCGGATTTTCATTGGCGCTTGGTTTTGTTTTGGGCGGAATTGTATCTCCTCCGGATGCAGTAAGTGCCGGTGCTATTTTGAAATTTGTAAAAGTACCCAAAACTATTTCATCAATTTTAGAAGGCGAAAGTTTGCTGAATGACGCCTCTTCTTTAATTATTTTCAGATTTGCAATGATTGCCGTTGCAACAGAGCAATTTATATTTTATAAAGCCGCCGTTAGTTTTAGCTGGATGATTTTTGGCGGAGTTGGAATTGGGTTATTAATTGGCTGGCTTTTTATGAAAGCGCACAAATATTTGCCTACAGATGCAAATGTCGATATTGTTTTGTCTTTGCTTACACCCTATATTATTTATCTGGCTGCCGAAGAAGTTCATAGTTCCGGTGTATTGGCCGTAGTATGTGGCGGATTGCTTTTGTCTAATAACCGACACCGATTTTTGAGCAGTAAATCTCGTTTGCAGGGCATCAATGTTTGGCAAAGCCTTACTTTTATTCTGAATGGTTTTGTGTTTATGCTGATTGGCTTAGATCTGCCACAAATTACAAACGGTCTTAAAGTCGAAGATGTTAGCATTTCGTCCGCAATTGGTTATGGCGTTCTGATAACATTTGTCTTAATAATCAGTAGAATGATATCTTCTTACGGAGCCGTTTTGGTGACGCTTGTTGCACGAAATTTTATCACGGTTGCTGACAGCAGAAATCCCGGTTATAAAACTCCGTTTATACTGGGCTGGACGGGAATGAGAGGTGTTGTATCATTGGCTGCTGCCTTATCTATACCTGTTTATCTTAATAATGGCAACGGTTTTCCGCAACGGAACCTCATCTTGTTTATCACGTTTATCGTTATTCTTTTAACTCTGGTAATTCAGGGACTCACATTGCCTTATTTTATTAAAAAAATCAATCTTACTGATATGTATGATCCTCTGCCAAAAGAAGAAGCTCATAATAACCTGCGCCACGAATTAGCCGAATTTGCTTTAGATTATCTAAAGAGTAATTACAGCGATCAGATCGAAAGCAATTCTTCGCTACAGCATCTTATCCAGAAATGGGAACAATACAGCAATGGCATTGATGACGAACAAATAGGAAAAGAACTTAAAGTAATCTATCTCGACTTATTAGACAAGCAAAGGCAATGGCTGATTAATAAAAACAAAGAAGATCAAACTCTTGATGAAACCATTATAAGACGACAAATGCATTATTTAGATATCGAAGAAGAGAAACTAAGGTATATTTAGCATTAATTTTACTGCTATTTCACCTCGAAATTGGTCATTATTTATTTTTTGAAATCAGGAATTTTCTCGGTCAAATTCTTCCAATATCGTTTTGGCATATGCTGAAGATGAAGTCGCATGTTCTTTCTCGATTCAATATTGACACTGCTGAAATAACGTTTCCAAAGATTTTGAAAAAATTCTTCCTTTTCGTCACAGATTTCAGTTAAGAATTTCGAAGAAGCAGCTTCCGGATTGAATTGCAATTGTACGGTTGCAACATTTTCGAGGTCATAATAAATTCCATATTTGCGCTTTGCATCATATATTAACCAACGCTGATCTGCGTAACGGTTTTTAAAATGGCTTTCTATAAGTGGTAACACATCACAATCCGGCTCAACAATGGCATAATACAATTGATCTTTGGTTAATTTGAACCGCACAAATGCTTCCATTCGGTGACTTTCTTTGCCCGTTAATCGAGCCGCCTTTTTTATATCTAAAACTGTACTGTTGCTTAAATCTCTTTCTATATTTATTGAACTGGCGAGTACATATTTTACAAACTGAAACATTGTTTCCTCTATCTGATTTACTTCTGATAAAAAAGCTTTGTAAATATTCGAAATTCCTTCTGCCGACAGGCGTTTTTGTAAACCACTTAAAACGCGCTTTGCTTTGTCAGGATCTGTTGTTACAAAATGAGTGGTTGAAAAAAGCAAAGAATTAGAAACTTCGTTTTTTACAAAAACAATATCGCCAAGCTTATATTCGTAAATTTCAAATACAGCTGTGAGCCATCCTTCATAAGTTGCGTCATAAATTACTTGTGTCATTTAATTTAATTCAGTTATTACAATTACTTCGTATGTTCGCTTGCACGAAATTAAACACATAGAAACATAGATTTATATCTAAAAAAGAAATACATTTCTTTCGCGTAGCTATGTGCATTTTAATCAAGTGCAACGATTTATTTAATAAAAAAAGGCTACGTTTCTATGTTTTAAAAATTACAGCATGACATTTAATCAACTAAAATAAAGCAAGTTGATTTGAGAAATCATTTTTATACTTACTCTTTTGAGAATTTAAAATCTGACTTTTGATTTGTATAGAAGTTAAATCTTTCTGCATTTGAAACGGTGTTGCAAATGCCAGAAAATATTTGGCACGGGTATAAGCAATTCCTAACTTTTGCAAATCCTGTGGCATCAGTTTTTTAAATTGTCTTGCAGCGACTATTTTAGTGGCACTTAAAAAACCAATACCGGGAATGCGTTTTATAAGTTCTAAATCTGCGGTGTTTATATCTACAGGAAATTGATTCAGATTTCGCAAAGCCCATCCTAGTTTAGGATCAATATCCAGATCGAGATTTGGTTGATTGAACCCAACAATCTCATTTACATTAAATCCATAATATCGTATTAGCCAATCGGCCTGATACAAACGGTTTTCGCGTATAATAGGAACCGGTGTTCCAATTGCAGGAAGACGATTGTCATTACTTATTGGCACATATCCGGAATAATACACACGTTTCATATTCATTTGCTGATAGAAATAATCTGCCATGCCCAATATTTCAAGATCACTCTCTTTTGTTGCACCAATAACCATTTGGGTACTTTGACCTGCAGGAGCAAAAAGCGGCGCTTTGTAATTGAGTTTTTTTTCTTCCCGATAACCAACAATTTCATTCTTGAGGTATTCCATGGGTTTGATCACGTCGATATGATTTTTATCCGGCGCCAGTAATTTAAGGCTTTGTTCTGTTGGCATTTCGACATTTACACTCAGACGGTCGGCATACATTCCGGCTTCTTTCAACAATTGGTCACTAGCTCCGGGAATCGCTTTAAGGTGAATATAACCATTAAAATTGTGCTCTAATCGTAATTTCTTCGCTATTCGAACCAAGCGTTCCATTGTATAATCGGCATTGTCAAAGATGCCGGAACTCAAAAAAAGTCCTTCTATATAATTTCTTCTGTAAAAACCGATAGTAAGATCAACCACCTCATCTACTGTAAAAGCAGCACGTTTTATATCGTTGCTTTTTCGGCTTACACAATATGCACAGTCAAAAATACAATGATTGGTCAGCAGGATTTTCAGTAAAGAGACGCAACGTCCGTCTTCGGTAAACGAATGACAAATGCCATATCCTTTAGAATCTCCCAATCCTTTGTCTTTATTCTTTCTATTGCTTAAAGCTGATGAACATGATACGTCATATTTTGCAGCATCGGCCAATATGCCCAACTTCTCCATCACTCTTTCATGTACCATTTTGAACCTTTTTAGTGGTTAAGGAATTAAATTTGTTTGACCTCAAAACTACTATTTTGCGATACAAAAATCCTGAAATCCGTTGTTCTAAATTGTACCAAATTTCAATAAGACAATCTCAACTCACTTTCAACTACAATAATAACCCACTGATTATAAAAACTTTAATACGTAGAAAAATAGCTTTACTTGCTTAAAAAAGGCGTTTCATTTATTTAAAACACACATAACTATATATCGAGAAGAAATATATTTCTTTTTGTCTCTGCGACACATAAAATCTATGTTTCTATGTATTTATTTTTTCAAGGCCCAAACGAAGAATCATCCAAACCAGTTAATAATAAATCAAAGTCCAATTTTTCCTTCTGCCCAATACGGCTGCGTATAGATTTTTTTATTTAGAACACCTTTTTCTTTTAAGACTTTTCTAAAGGCCTGAATTGACTTCGCATTTCCCATTAAATAAAATTGTCCATGCTGCCATAAATCCCAAATTTTAGGATCTAATTTATTCAGCATTTCGATTGCAAATTCGGCTTTTATGTTTGTTTTTTGCACGATATCCACTTCAAGTCCCAACATCTTTGGGATTTCAGCGGTACTTGCATCTAATTCTAAAATGCCTAAATAATTATTTTCGCCGGCATTAATTTCGTCTTTGATACTTTTAAAAACGCTGATACAAGTTTCATCTCCATAAAAGAAATGATACTTTTCTTCCTTTTTAAAAAACTCAAAACCTCGCGGTAATCCCACTGTTACCTGATCATTGGGTTTTAAGTTTTCTACAAAATAACTTCCGGGACCGTTTTTATGAATATGAAAAATAACTTCAAACCATCCTTGTGCACTATTCCATTTACTGGGCGTGTAATTGCGATAATTTGTATCATCTATTCTAATGACTATGGCTTGTCCTATTTTAAAATTAATGTGGGGAAAATGACCTCTGAACTGGATCATTTTTACATTTTCGCTGAGCATTTTAGTCGCTGCAACGCTTACTTTGCAAATCTTGCTAGTAAACGCCAGTTCCATAAAATCTCCAATAATCTTGGGCATCGAATTCATAATGGTATGTTTTAATTTCGATACAAAATTGAAACTAAAACAAAAAGAATTAATTGAAGAAGAAATAGGGATGATTGGACTATTCGCGGAATTTTAACCGGAAGGCTAAAGGTGTTTCACCGTTTATTTTTTTAAACAATCTGGAGAAATAAGTATGATCCTCAAATCCTAACATAAAAGCGATTTCCTTTACATCATTATCTGTGTAGTACAATAATCGTTGCGCTTCTAAAATCATGGCGTTCTGAAGCCAATACGTTACCGATTTTCCCGTCGCAACATTCACACAATAATTTAAATGCGAAGTGGTGACATTTAATTTTTCAGCAAAGAAAGAGGGACTTTCTAAAAAAGTAAAATCAGATAGTAATTTTTTAAAATTAGAATAAATCTGTACCGCTTGATTTTTAATTTCCGTTGTTAACTTATTTGATTCTGAATATATATTTACAAAACGATAGACCAAAGCACTAAAAAGACCATTGACAATAGGTGTTTTATTCGAAGTACTATTTTCAAAAGAACGGTGTAGCAACGACACCGTTTCTAAAACATCTTTCTTCTGAAATTTATCAATTTTACTGACCTGATTCGCAATTTTCAAGTTCTGAAAAACGGTAGCACAATTATTCGGAATTAAAAATGGTGCCACACCTATGTAATATCCGGCAGCATCAGGCGAAATAAATTGTGGCGAATGAATTTGAAATGGCTTAATAACGACAACACTTTGAGCATTTATCTTTACATCTACCATATCACATTTCATGATGACTTTTCCTTTTGTGAGCACAAAAAAAATATAAAAATCATCCCGATGTGCTCCTAATTTTTTTATAACATCAGAATCTTTTACTAATACAGATAACTCACCAATATAGATCCCTCCTACTGCTTCTGATCTCTGGTTGTAAATAGGAATTTTCAAGTTTGAATCTTTTTTAAAATTATAAGTACGTAAACTTTATGACGGATGATGTTATACAAACTTAGAAAATTAATTCTAAAATGATTTTCAATATTCTTTAATAGGCCTGGAAATACAAAAAGCCTTTAACCACAAACGGATTAAAGGCTTTTATTTCTTTATCTAAAATATTAGTGAAGCTTAGAAAGTCACAAATTTCACTCCTAAACTAAACCATCTCGAAGGAAGAGGAACTGCTCCTACTTCATAATATGTGGTATTGAAGATGTTTTGTGCATCGACATAAACTGTTACTTTTTTGATCGCCTGACTTACTCTAAAATCATTTACCCAATAAGATGGTCCGGTTACTCTCTGACTGAAACGAGTCGCAAATAAAGCAGTAAAATTTTTATGCTGAAAATCTATTGTATTGGTTATTTGATGTTCTAATGATGAAACCAGATATTTAGAATAAACTACCGGAATAACATCCTGAAATTTGAAATCTAAATACGAATACGCCAGATTGATATTTAATCTCGAATTCGCAGAAAAGTGTGTACTATAATTGGTACGCAGGTTAAAACCGTTTGTATTCAGATTGCCATAGTTATTACTCTGGTAAGGTTCTGTGGTAACATTTCTGGTCCAGTCGATAAAATTGTTGATTTTTCTATAGAAATAATTGGCATTAAAAGTAAAATCGCGTTTGATGTATTTGAATCCTACTTCGCTCTGAAAAGCATTTTCGGTTTCAAGATTAGGATTTCCTATGTTTCCCGGACGCTGGTTGAGGTATAAATCCGTAAACGAAGGAATACGCTGACTTGTCCCGATGTTCCCTATGATCTTAAAAGCATCTGTTATGGCGTAACTGGCATCAAGCCCAGGATAGACCTGCCATTTGTAATCTGAATTATAATTAAGATAAGCTCCTAAATTTACATCCAGTTTTTCTATAAAAGTGGTTCTGTATTGTAGATAAAGTCCGTAATTTTCACGATTATGTTCTCCAATATTAGACGAACTTATGTCCTCACTTCTTGCTTCTGCACCAAATCCTAGTTCACCATTTTCCATCTTGTACGATGTGTTAACTTCTGCAGCAAATGAATTGGTATAATGCTGGCTTCTTCCGGCATTTAAGTTTGCAATTCCGTAATAGCGGTAGTCGTCATAATTGTATCGGTAACTCAATCTTGGCATCAATGTCCATTTTTCAGACAACTGATGTTTAGATTGTACAGATGCAAATGTAGTTTGCACGACTTCACTTGAATTCTTATCGCCTGGTGCTGCATAAAATCCGTTGGCACCAAAACCGTTATTGATGTAACCAAACGAACTTAAAATTTCATTTTTATCGTTGAGTTGGTAATTACCCTGATAGAATATTTTATTGTTTTCGAAAGCCGTATTGTATCTATATCCGTTGCTTTTATCGTGAGAAGCAAAAAGTGAATGTTGCTGTTTCTCTTTGCTCAAAACACCGCCCACCTGAATTCCGGTACCGTAAAATGTATCTCCGGTATCCTGGGTGTCTTTTTCGAAATTCGATCCTGCATAAGAATTTACCATAAATCCTGATTTTGTTGGCTTTTTGGTAATAATATTAATCGCTCCGGTCAGACTATTAATCCCGTAAGTAAGCGCTGCCGGACCACGAATGATTTCGATTCTCTCGATAACCTCAACCGGAATAGGCAGGTTTAGCATATTGTGTGCCGTTTGGGAATCTATTATTTTAGTTCCGTTCAGAAGAACAACGGTTTGCTCAAAGCTTCCGCCATCAACACTGACGTCAGCCTGACTTCCAAACGGTCCTCTTTGTCTTAGATCAACGCCATTGGCATATTGCAGAATTTCCTGAACAGATCGTCCCGGCAGTTTTGCAATTGTTGCTTTATCAATTACATATACGTTTCTGTTTTTCTTAGATATTGGCGTACTAAACCTATTTTCATGAATAATTACTTCATCAATATTAATGGTATCTTTTTGCACCTGAGCTTGTAAACTAACACATATCAGAGTCAGTGCAGCAAAATAAAGTTTTGTCATTTGTTTTAATTTTTTGCAAAAGTAGTATCTTGCCGTACTACTAATGTGTACCAGTTTTATAAAAATGGATAGTCCGGTTCAAATTCCTTTCAAAAGTTTCATTCAGCTTAAGCCTGAAGAAGCGACTGCTTTATATCTGCAAATCGTTTTTGAATTTATAAAAGCGATACAAATTGGTTTACTTCCTGAGGGCACAAAACTTCCGGGAACCCGCATATTATGCAAACTTTTATGCGTTAACAGAAACACATTGATCAAAGCTTTTCAGGATTTAGAATTACAAGGATGGATTGAAATTTTACCCAATAAAGGAACTTTTATCTTATCTGAAAAACAACAAAAAAACAAGGCGGAATTTACTTCTGAAGAAAACAAAAATGTTGCAAAAGCATCTACAGGTTTTACTTTCAAGCATTCTACTATTCTCGAAAACCCTAAAGAAGTAAGTACTTTGCCTTATCAATTCAACGATGGTTTACCTGATCTGCGACTTGTTCAAACAGATGTGCTGGCAAGATTGTACGTTTCTAAACTAAAGAGACAAAAAAGTACCAAAACTGGCGAACAATTTCAGACACAATCTCATTTCAATTTTAAAACCCAGTTTTCTAATTTTTTAAATCTAACGAGAGGTATTCGGATTTCAACATCAAATTTGCTCACTACAAGCAGTCATGAAATTAGTTTGTATCTGGTTACCAAATTACTTATTTCGCCTGGCGATAAGGTAGTTGTTGCTTCTCCGGGTTACTACATATCAAATATGACATTGTCTGATAGCGGAGCTCAAATTATGACAATACCTGTTGACAAGGAGGGAATCAATACGGAACAACTGAGACAAATTTGCGAGGAACACCAAATCAGGATTTTATATCTTACCTCAAATTACCATTATCCAACGACCACTTCTCTTAGCGCCAAAAGAAGAATGGAGGTATTAGAATTGGCCAATCGTTATGGTTTTGTGATTATCGAAGATGATTATGACTTTGATTTTCATTACGACAATAATCCCGTTTTACCTCTTGCCGCTTTAGATTCAAACGAAAGAGTTGTTTATATCGGATCATTTGGCAGATCATTACCGGCAGGTTTTGGTTATGGTTTTATTGCCGCGCCATCGGCATTTATAAAAGAACTCGAAAAGCATCAAAATATTCTCGAACCGGGAATAGATGTCATCAAAGAACAGGTTTTAACGGAATGGATCAAGGAAGGTGAAGTGCATCGCCTTTCTAAGAAAAATAAAAAGGTATATAAGGAGCGCAGGGATTATTTTATTTTATTATTAAAAGAAAAGTTAGACGGGAGAATCAAATTTCAGATTCCAGTTCGGGGTTTGGCGATTTGGGTAGAATGGCTGGATAATTTTAATTTGATAAAATTACAAAAGCAATGTGCTGCAAATGGATTATTCTTGCCAAAGACGGTTTTATATCAAACCAAAAATCTAACAGCAACACGTTTAGGTTTTGGACATTTAGATGAAACAGAAATGGAGAATGCTGTAGCAATTTTACGCCAATCTCTCGAAGCGATTCTTTAAACAATACAATTAATGCTTTCTAATAATGTCGCATTAAAATAAAAAAATGATATGGAAATAGAACAAATTCTCGATCAAATATACGCATTACCTGAAACTTCAAAATTGAAACTTCAAAATTGTGTGACTGAAATAAATTATCCTAAAGGGCATCTTTTATTGAGGGCTGACAAAATTGAAACGAATATTTATTTTATCCGAAAAGGGATTGCAAGGGCTTATTCTAATCGGGATGATAATGAAGTTACTTTCTGGTTTGGTAAAGAAGGCGATACGGTTTTATCGATGAAGAGTTATGTTGCCAACCAAAAAGGATATGAGGATATCGAACTTTTGGAAGATTGTGAATTGTATGAATTGAAATCTGAAAAGCTGCAAAAGCTCTTTCAGGAAGATATTCATATTGCCAATTGGGGACGAAAGTTTGCAGAAAAGGAATTGGTAAAAACCGAAGAACGCCTTATTTCTCGTCAATTTAGAACTGCTACAGAACGCTACAAAGAACTTCTTATTGATTATCCACATTTAATTCAGCGTGTACAATTAGGTCATATTGCTTCTTATCTGGGCATTTCCCAAGTAAGCCTGAGCAGAATTCGCGCCGACATTAAATAACTTTTATTTTTTAACAAATGTAAAATGCTCTCCGAATCTCTTTTCTAACCTTTGCAAAAAAAAGATATGAACTGGATTATTTTGATTATTGCCGGCTTATTTGAAGTTGGCTTTACTTTGTGTTTAGGAAAAGCAAAAGAAACAACGGGAAACGAAATGTATATGTGGTATACGGGTTTTCTTATTTCTTTAGTTGTTAGTATGGGACTTTTAATGAAAGCAACACAAACTTTACCCCTGGGAACTGCTTATGCTGTCTGGACAGGTATTGGCGCGGTTGGAACTGTTATAATTGGAATTTTAATTTTTAAAGATCCAACGAATTTCTGGCGCCTCTTTTTTATTGCAACTCTTATTGGTTCAATTGTAGGATTAAAAGCGGTATCTCACTAATTTAAAGAAAAAGGATATAGAACAAGCGGGTTAGTAAATACTAATCCGCTTTTTTATGCCGTTATTTAAAACCTCTTTTGAAAATCAGGTATTTATACTTGGTTCCCTAATTATTAAAAAAACGATTTTTGTTTACAAAATGTGACAATCCGTAAGTTATTCTCAATAAACGATTATAAATTAGCAAGACATTTAAGTCAAAAAAATTCATTACACATTTTAACCTAAAAAGATAATCATGAAAAATCTTTGGTGTTGGCGTTGTAAAATAGAAGTTCCTATGCTTGATCAAGAGGAATATAAAGTTGCATCTAAACTGTATCGCAATGGTTTTGAAACAGGAAAGTGCAACATGACGAGAAAGACACGTTTTAAAGACTTACTTGATTATTATAAAGACTTAACAGGATTTGAAGAAACTAATCCTAATGCTATCATGCATCACAGAATTGACTTGTATGGTGCGGCTTGCGAAAATTGTTCTAAACCTTACAGAACTCCCAAAGCTTCTTTTTGTGCTGCATGCGGAAACAAAAAAAAAGCTAATAACTGTACTGAATCTTTACACAAAGAAAAACCAAAATGGTGGCAAAAATTATTGGTTTTGAATAAGGCTGGTTCAAACTGATAAAAAAAATTAATAATCTTTTTTGCAGATTTATTTTTACAGATACCTCTTTCGTTGAAGTTGAAAAGATTGTAATTATAGCAGCGGTGAATCGCTATTTATTTATCCAATGTCAAAAATGCGTTAAAAAACTTTTCGGATAGCAGTTTTTCGACAATAAAAAATACTTTTGTGAGAAAGGAAAAACAAAGACTTATCAGCAACCGGAAAACATAATGGTATGGATTACGAAAAATTCATCTTCTGCCTCGAAGGTGTTCCAGACGTAGACGACGACAGAGCAACTTTAGTGGTACAAAACTTAGAAGAAATTGCAATTGATCAGGGTATTGCCAGTATTTATAAAACCTGCGATACTATCGAAGGATTAGAAGAAAGCTTGAATGTATTGCTTTATGAAGATCATAATTTTAAGGATTATGAAATCATTTATTTGGTTATGCCCGGTGAAGCCAATACGATATGCCTTCATGATTATTACTATAGTTTAGAAGAAATAGCAGAACTTTTTGAGGGGAAAATGAAAGGAAAAATTATTCATTTTGCGAATCTAAAGGTTTTGGACCTCAACAACGAAGAAGCACAATATTTCCTGGACATAACCGGCGCGCGAGCCATTTCCGGTTACGGATCTACTTATAATAAAATTGCCAGTTGCAGCACTATTGACAAAGCCTTTTTTAGTCTCTATCAGGACAATGACGACATTACAGAAGTGGTAGAGGAATTGTACCAAAAACATTATGCTTTGTGCAAATTGCTCGATTTTAGATTGTACTATTAAACGATGAAAAGCAAAACAATCGAAAAGGTAAAAACCTACGAAGCAAAAGGATTCAGGGAGAAGTTTTTGGGCGAAGATAATCCTGCACATTTGCTTTTTAAATCAAATTCTGATCACTTTTTTTGTTTACAAATGAATGAAATAGTGGGTCTGCAATATCCTGTTCCTCCATCTAAACACAGTTGCCATACTTTACTTTTTATTGCATCCGGCAGTCAAACAATGAAAGTGGGATACCAGGAATATCAAACTGTTCCTAATGAAATTATTGTGGTACCGGCAGGTCAGGTTTTTTCGATAAAAAACATTAATAATTCACATACCGGTTATGTCTGTCAATTTCATCCTGATATTTTAATTGGAAAATATGCCAATCGTGAAATATTGAATGATTTTGATTTTCTGAAAATATCCGGAAACCCAAAAGTGAGTTTATCAGCCAATGACACGGCATCAATTATTACGATCTTAAATAGACTGCAAACTGAATATACAGAAACTGAAACAGCCAATCTGGATATTGTACAAGCTTATTTAATTGCCCTGTTTTATGAGATGAATAGAAACACGGTAAAAGCTTCTAAAAATGTGTCGGCAGCAGAAATTCTTACTACTAAATTCAGAGAATTAATTCATCAAAATGTCAAAAATTATCATCAGGTTAGTTATTATGCCTCTCTACTGAATGTGACACCCAATCATCTTAACAAATCTGTTAAAGCTGTCACGAACAAAACAGCGGCTTCATGGATTGATGAAACCATTTTATTAGAAGCCAAATATTTACTTTTTCAAACCTCTCTTTCTGTCAGCCAAATTGCCATGCAGGTGGGTCATGAGGATCATTCTTACTTTAGCAGATTTTTTAAAAAACGCGAGGGCATTACCCCTGTTCAATATCGAAAATTGATTGATAAGTCCTAATTATTGATTAGAGAATCCTATCAAATTGAGAAGCATTTATTGAAATTTGCCAAGTAAAAAAAAGCAAGTTATGATTTATGTTTTTAAAACTTCCGTTGATACAAAATCGAAATTAGAATTCGCAAACGTGTTACTCGAACAATTGCTTCCAGATGCTTTATGGAATTTTGATCTTGAGGATTGCGATAATATTTTAAGAATTGACAGCGACGCTGATATAAATGAAATGGCATTGAAAAATGACATTTTTGATTGTATCGAACTAGAATAAATTGCTTTACAAACACTTCTTTTTAAACCTTAGCTTATTAATATGGAAACGGCATTGCATCAGAACAAAACATTTGACACTATTGATTACTCCGATCAGAAACTATCAGATAACGAATTTGTAAATTGTGAATTTATCAATTGTAATTTCTCGAAAAGTGATTTCAGTTATATCGATTTTTTGGACTGTACTTTCAAGAACTGTAATCTTTCGCTTTCTACCTTAAAAGGTACAGGATTAAAAAACATTAAATTTATTGGCTGCAAATTAATGGGGCTTGACTTTAGTGCCAGTAACAGCTTTTTATTTTCGATGAATTTTCAGGATTGTCTTCTGGATTATTCCACTTTTATTTACAAAAAACTGAAGAAAACAAACTTCATTGATTGCTCTCTTAAAGATGTCGATTTCTCGAACACTGATTTGTCTTTGGCCATTTTTAAAAACTGCGATTTGGCGAACGCTACTTTTCAGGATTGTGTATTAGAGAAAACAGACTTTCGCTCTTCCAGAAATTATGCCTTTGATCCCTCTGAAAATAAAATAAAAAGAACCAGAGTTTCTCAAACGGCACTTGCCGGTTTATTAGAAAAATTTGATCTGGATATTGAGTAAGAATTCCGCTAAGAAGACACACGGATTTTTATAGATTCAAACAGATTTTATTTTTACTGAAACCTTTATAGAAGTAGTAAATATTATTGATACTTTATAACAGCATTTAGTTGTATAAAAAAAGGGATGCAGTTCAAAAAAACTGCATCCCTTTTTAACTAACTCTATAAAAATTTCTTATTTAATCCAACGTGGATCTCCTACTTTATTATCTTTTAATGTTTGATTACCTAGAGTAAAATCTCCGGTAGCAGCACTAGCAAATTGAGGATTTAATGCCGTTCCGGCAGTATCCGATTTAAGAGGTGACACAGGACTAGCCTGATTAAGGGTAGCTGCATTGAAATAATTATTATTAGAAAATGTTGGTGCATTTGTTGTCGCTTGATTGATATATCTTGCAATTGTTTCTGCAAATAATGAGTTACGGACAATTGTAGCATTACTGGCAAAACGAATATATAGAATTTGATATCCACTAGCTGCAATTGTATTAGTAACGCCATAGAAAGTACAACTATCAATTAAGGTATTTGTTGTAAGTCCAGTCCCAAATGAAGTTGTAGCATCTTCTCTAATAAAAGCTCTTGTTGAGGCACAATTGTTAAATGTACTTTTTGTCAGAGTAATATTAGCCACATAACCAACTCTAAAATCAATAAACTCTCCTGTTGCTGCAGTATCGATATTTGTAAGTTCTGAATTGTCTACAGTAATTGATTCAATCTTAGCTCCAATTGCACTTCCTGCAATAGCAAACGAACCAAGATAATCATAAATTTTACATCCGCTAACTAATAGTTTACCATATGTACCACTTTGATTGTATCTTACAAAATCTGTTTGAGTTTTTTCACCATTAAAATTTAAATCGATTAAACTTACATCGGTAACACCTGGATTGAATGTAAATCTTACATATAATTTCGGTTTATCAGAAACCCTTAACCCTCTAATTGTTATAGGTTTACTCAACACGATTTCCCCTTTAAAAACGGTATAATCTCCTGGCATTAATACCAAAACAGAACCAGCAGGTGCATCTGCTATTTTAGCATTTAAGTCGTCTTCTGGTTTAACCAAAATACCTGTTCCTATATCGATTCCGGTAGTAAAAGTTCTAACACCTCTTGTCTTAGTTCCGTTTATCAAAGTTGCGGTATAAGCAGTTTCACTTGTTAGACCTGATACTATAGCAACTCCCGCTATTTTTTCCGCTGGAGTTATCGTATGAATAAGATTTCCGGGATTAGAAGTAATTTGTGTTACAGCACTATTTGGAGTCCATCTTAGTGTAACTTGCTTTGCCTCAATATCAGCATCAGCAACAGGAAATAAAATTTGCTCAGAAAGTGTAGTTGCAGTTGCAACTGTCCACTTAGAATCTGCTAATCCGGTTGTAATTGCTTTTACTCGTATTGAATAAGTTGTTTCGCCTTCCAGCTGAACTGTTAATGGCAATTGAGACCCCGTAACTTGTACCGTTTTATAAATCACTTTAAAATCTATATCATCTGCACTAAATTCTACTGTATAATGATCCGCTGCCGGATTCACTGTCCAGTTAAGTTCGACAAATGTCTGATTTTTTACTTTTGCTGTTAGAGCGATTGGAGAAAATTCTCTTGTATTGCCTATACCGTCTAACAATCCCTCATTATAACTTTCGCAGCCTGAGACTGCAAATGCAAGTACTAATGTGGCTATTAATCCTTTAAGCATATGTTTTGTTTTCATCATAATAACTTTATTAATTTTTTCTAAGATCTTAATAACCGTAATCATTTTTTAATTGATTGTTGCTTCCATCAATAAACACTTGCCATATTGGCCAGAATTGTCTGTTATCAGGATTCACGCCTGGTTTGTACAATGAATTTATCTTAGCATCTGCTGCTGTTCCTGTCCATGTCCAGGTAGCAGATGAATATAGTGCTCCCGGATTTGTTGTTTCTCCTCTGTTTAATCCGTAGATATCAAGAGAAACATTATCAGCTTTATATTTATAGTACAAGGTTGTCGGTATATCAGCATATTCACCTGTTCGAGCTGACAGATTTGTCATTTTTTGTTTTGCCAGATCCAATTTTACTTTCAGCAAATTCCAACGAATAAGTGCTTGCTTACGCTCCATTTCTCCGGTAAACTCAAATTTATTTTCTTCAACGATTGCATTCAGCATTGCCTCTTTACTAGTAATATCATTTACATATTGATCTACTTTAACAGCTTGTGCTGCTGCAGGGAATGCTCTTCTGCGAATTTCTTTCAGATAAGGTGCAGCTGCACCCGGACCTTCTAATTCGTTAGCTGTTTCAGCAGCAATTAAAAGTACTTCTGCATAACGCATGTACATTTTATTTACACCATCATCATTGGTAGAAGTCACATAACGTTTCATCCATTCGTAACGGTATTTACCAAAATACCACGTATCTAGCGTGTTTAACTCTTGTTTAGCAATATTATTAACCGCTGCACCATATTTATAAGGCACACAAGTAACATCTCTACGGGCATCAGCCTGGTCATAGTCATAAAAAACAAATGGTAATGGACCTGCTACACCACCGCGATTGGCTCCATTAGCTTGAAATTGATCACTGGCTGCTGTGTGTTTTACAGCGAAAGTAAACAGCATTCTACCACGTCCGTCAGCAAAAGGAAGCTCCCAAAGAGATTCTCCTCCGGCAGTAGTATTTTCTTCATTGTATTTTCTCCACAATCCCTCAAAAGTAGATTCTAAACGAGCTGCACCACTTTGAATCACTTCACGAGATTCTCTTAATGCCAATCCATACATATTACCCACTGAAAGTTCCGGATCTGTACTTCTTCTTACTCCGTCAGGATATTGCTGAAAACCACTTGAAACCAAAGCCAAACGTGCTCTAAATGCTTTTACAAAAGCTTTATTTATATGCTCTACTGTACTTGTATATGCAGTTTCGTTAGGCCATGCCACTAATGTTGATGCTTCTCCTAGATCTGTAATTAATTGTTTGTAAAGAATGTCTCTACTTGATTTAGGCAAATATAAAGTTGCAGAAGTAATAGGTTCAAAACGAGCCGGAACATCTCCCCATGCTTTAATTAAATCAGCATAGTAAATAGCTCTAAGCGTTAAAGCTTCTCCTAATAATTGCCCCATTTCTGTTCCCGGCAAAGGATTTCCGTACTGACGTAAACCTTTAATACAAATATTAGCACGCTCAATACCTGAGAACATCATTGAATAAGCATTATTGGTAGTATTCATCTCTGTATTGCTTGGCTTTGTATCGTAAACACACAAATCTGCCTTATCCCCTGCTGTTTGCGAAGTAGCATACCATTCTACATCTGTGTTTAATCCGTAATAAGGTAAAAAACGTCCTCTGTAAGAGTTAGTCTCGGCAAATGGTACTTTTATTCCATCAATAGCTCCTTTTGCAAGTCCGGCTGTAGAGAAAATTACAGACGCGTCTAATGTTGATTGTGCAGGTGCTTCTAAATAGTCGTCTTCAAATTGTTGGCAAGAACTGAATAAACCAGAAATAATCAATCCTGCTATTATTATTTTATGTTTCATTTTGTGATAATTTAAAATTAGAAATTAAGATTCATCCCAAAAACCATTTGTCTGCTTCTTGGATAAGGACTTGAATCAACCCCAGGTGTCAATGGATTTTTTCTTTTCGTTGACACTTCCGGATCAGAACCTGAGTAGTTTGTCCAGACAAAAACATTAGTTGCTGTCAGATAAAATCTTAATTTAGAAACTCCAAGTTTAGATGTAAACATCTGAGGGGCTGTATACCCTAATGTTAAAGTATTCAATCTTAAAAACGACGCGTCCTCAACAGCCCAATCAGTAAGAATAGCACTTCTCATATATGGCGACCACATCGTGGTATTAGCATTAAGAGCTGTTAATGCAGCAGGATCTGTTACTAACTGGCCAGAAACAGGATCTAAATTTGTCCATCTCTGTCCATCAGCCATAGTAGAATTTAAATTTTTGTACTTTCCTGAAGCAGTGGCTGTCGAAAACTCGATTTTATCAGCATTGTAGATGTCATTTCCAATACTCCAGTTAAAAGCTGCCATTAAATCAAAACCATAAGCATTTCCGTTGATAATAAAACCACCATAACTTTTAGGATTAACATTACCAATAACTGTTTTATCATTTATATCTACTTTACCATCTCCATTAACATCTTTCAATTTCATATCTCCGGGTTTAAGACCACTTCCGTCTCCTACTAGAGTGGTAGCAGTACTCATTACGCCACTTTTCAAAATATATTTTCCTCCCACAAAATCAAAGTCCGACACTTCGTATCTTCCATCATTTTTATAACCATACATAGACCCTAGAGAAGAATTAACCGCTACCTGATAATCATCTCCAATTTGTGAAGAAGCCCATCCTGTAGCCTGTCCAAAATTATCCATAACACCTAATGAGTTAATTTTATTCTTGTTTATTCCCATATTGAATGAAAAATTCAATCCGTATTTGGCTTTATCAATTGCAACAATATTTATAGTAGCCTCAAAACCTGTATTTTGTGTTTCACCCATGTTACGATATTGATAATCGTATCCGGATCCAGGAACTAAAAAGTTAATTAATAAATCACTTGTAATATTTTTATAGATATCAAAAGTACCGCTCAAGCGATTTTTGAAAAATCCAAAATCCAAACCAACATTTTGGGTAACTGTTGTTTCCCATTTCAATTCAGGATTAGGCATTGTTTTAGAAGGTGCCCAAATACTGGTAACGCCATTGATCCATGTTGTTGGTGTTGATTGAAAAATTTGAACTTGTTGTCCAACTGGTATGTTATTATTTCCTGCTTCACCATAACTGGCTCTTACTTTTAAAAGATTCATCCAGGTTTTATCTTTTAGAAAATTCTCTTCAGAAATTTTCCATCCCGCTGCAAAAGCCGGGAAATATCCCCAACGATTCTCTTTTAAAAATTTACTTGACCCATCTGCACGAAATGTAGCTGTTAATAAGTAACGGTTTTTGTAGTCGTAATTGGCACGTCCAAAAAACGACAATAATTTATCATCAGGGCTGTAATAATTATCTATTGATTGTGGTGTTCCTTGTGTTGTTAATTTTTTTGCCTGATCAAAATCAAAAAATACAGGGTATCCATGAATCGTATTTGTTACAGTATTAGAAGTATATTCAATACTTTCCTGTCCTAAAAGAGCACTCAAATGATGATTTCCACCCATTATTTTTTTGAAATCATAATTCAATGTATTTGCATTTCTAAAACGTCTGTCTTTAGTATCGCTCATAATCATCGCAGGCATATTTTGCAATGGTCCTACAGGAGCGTTAGCAATATAATAAGTAGTTAATCCGTAAAAACGATAATCCAGATTGTTAAAATTATCCAGACCTAAATCTACTTTCAATTTTAAATTTTCTGCAAGCTCCCATCCAAAACTACCTAACATATTATAGTTCTTACGAAACTGTTGACGATCATTGTCTGCAACAGATGTTAAAGGATTTATCAATACATCTGAACCGTCTCCGGATGTATCATCTGAAGTTAAACCTGGTACCGGAAGTGGCGCATAACCAACAATAGTACGCATACGTGAATCTGATGAAGATTTTTCGTTTTGCTCATTTACACCACCACCATCAATTTCAGTATCTGAATAGCGCACCGTAAAAGCGACATCAATCTTATCTGTTATTTTACTTTTTAAAGCCAGGGAAAGGTTGTTACGTTTATAATTAGAACCTATCATAATCGCCTTTTCATCGTAATGAGCATAATTAAAATTATAATTAAGTTTATCAGTTCCTCCTCTGATTCCTAAATCACGACTTTGCACCTCTCCAGTACGTCCAAAAATTTGTTTTTGCCAATCATCTCCTTTTAAACCTTTGTACATATCGTGATCTTGCCAATTTCCAAAATACTTGGTATATGAAGTTGGATCAGAAGCTACTTTTGTCCCTGATTGCGAAAGCAGCGCATACTCGTATTGCCATTTAGTATAATCTTCCGGCGATAAAACATCAATTTCATTGGCCATCTTTTTCATACCATAAAACATGTTCAGACTTACTGCCATTTTACCATCTTTCCCGCTTTTAGTTGTAATGATAATTACCCCATTTGCACCACGTGATCCGTATATTGCAGTTGAAGCAGCATCTTTCAAAACCGTCATAGAGTCAATATCAGATGACGAAATATCATTCATATTATTTATAGGAAATCCGTCCACAATAATCAAAGGCGAAGCATCCTGAGTAAGAGAACCACCTCCACGAACTCTAATTTTTATATCAGCATCGGGAGAACCCTCTGATGAGGTTACCTGTACACCTGCAATACGACCTGTTAAGGCTTCAGCAACATTTGCCACCGGTACTTTTTTCAAATCGTTACCTGAAATAGTAGAGACAGCACCTGTTAAATCGCTTTTTTTCACAGTTCCGTATCCAACAACGACAACTTCATTTAGAGCATTTGAATCTTCAGATAAAACAACATCAACTTTAGTTTTTCCGTCAACGGCCACTTCTTTGGTTTTAAAACCTATAAAAGAATAGGTTAATACAGCTTTTGAACTGGTAAGCTTTATTTTATAATGCCCGTCAAAATCTGTAGAAGTTCCATTTTTAGTTCCTTTTTCTAATATATTAACACCCGGTAAAGTGAGTCCTGCAGCATCTTTAACGGTTCCTTCAAGTGTTACTGTCTGCGCATTCATTTGATGGCTCGTCAGTAAACACAATAAGAAAACAACTGCAAAGCAACAATTTGCTCCTTTGTTAAATAAATCTTTAAAATTCATGGTTAATTGTTTAAGTTATTAATTAGTTTTTTGTTTTTAAGTGGTTTTTTGTGGTCATTCTAAGTATGCTCTTTCAACTTTTATTTTACTGTTAAAGTTTCATTTCTTCAGTTATACTGTGGGAATTTGCTTTTTTTAGAATATCTGTAAAGCCAAATATTTCATTCAATAAAAAAGTTGTAATCGATTACACAAACATAAATATTTTTTTGATACAAAAAATTAAAACTCATAAAAATTTCCTAAAATAAATAAAATATCAAAAATAAAAGCACTTTTTTATATGACATATGTAATTTAAGTTGCAAATAAATATTAAATATATTTTTAATATTTCGAAATTTGTTGCGATTTTCGAATTAAAACAATCGATTACACTAAAAGTATTTGCAATATTATTAAGTGTTGTTTTAACATTTAAAAAAGATAAAAATTTAAAAAATTTTTACTAAAGTGATGAAGATTTAAAACAATATGAAAGATCATAGAACTAATACATTTCAAAAAACCAGTACTATTCCTACGATTAAAACTTTAACCTAAAAAAGAATTAGGAACATAACACAAAAAAGCCCCCAAACAATTTTGTTTAAGGGCTTCTGTTATTTTAAAGAAGAATCTACATGTTAAGCACGCTGAAGCTGCAGATTACTTTTATGTTTTTGCATTAAAACAAACGTAATAATCATACCAAGGACAGCCATTGCAACGCCAATAAGATTTGGGGACGCGTAACTATATCCCGCTGCCAAAGGTAATCCTCCCAGAAAAGCTCCCAAAGCATTACCAATATTGAAGCTTCCCTGCAATGCTGCCGAAGCAATCATTTCTGCATCTTTAGCAGTTTTAATCATTAACATTTGAATAGGTGCAATAACTGAGAAAGAAATCGCTCCGGTTAAAAAAGTAAGGAATAACGATATATATTGATTTGAAGAGAACAGATAAACCAAAATCAAATCAATTGACATTACAAATAATAAAGCTAATACTGTTGGTGCAGGCGAATATTTATCGGCTAGTTTACCGCCTAAAAAGTTTCCTACTACCATTCCCAAACCGGCTAGAATCAAAATATACGAAACATCCTCGGCAGAAAATTTAGACACATTTATCAATAAAGGTGCGATATAACTAATCCAGGCAAACAACCCACCAAATCCTATAGCGGTAATCCCGATGATTAACCAGGCTTCTGTTTTCTTAAAAAACAGTAACTGCGTTTTCATATTTACATTTTGATCTTTCTCCAGATTTGGCATCCATAAAGAGATAAACAAAAAGGTTAGCAAACCTACAACAGCAATTAATATAAAGGTATAACGCCATATAAAATTGTGTCCTATATAAGTACCAATAGGTACACCTATTAAATTAGCCAGTGTTAAACCTGAAAACATGATTGCAATTGCCTGCGCTTCTTTGCCTTTATCAGCCAAACGGCTGGCAACTACAGCACCAACGCCAAAAAAGGCTCCGTGTGGTAAACCGGAAAGAAATCTGGACGCGAATAAAAAATTATAGGTAGGTGCAATAATCGAAAGCGCATTAAAAACAGTTAACATCAAAGCTAATATCAGAAGCATTTTTTTTGGAGCAAGATTTCTCCCTAAGATTACTAATAAAGGAGCTCCAATAACAACTCCAATGGCATAAGCAGAAATTAAATATCCTGCAACGGGAATCGAAACATTCATATCTGAGGCTATATCCGGCAACAAACCCATCATAACAAACTCGGTAATACCGATTGTTAAACCTCCTAATGAGAGTGCAATAAGACTTTTTTTCATTTGTTTTTATAAGAAAGGAATAGATTTTCTATGGTGCAAATTTAAGACCGTTCTGCTTAAAATAAATTGTACATTTGTGATATAAACTTGTAAATTTAGGTTATGCCAAAATTAAATCAATTCAAAACCCTGGTTATTGATGAATTTGAAGATGAAAAATTTCACCTTCCACCACACACGCACACTTATTATGAAATTATTTATATAAAAAAAGGAAGTGGAGTCCATCACCTGAACAACAACTTGCTACCTTATAAATCGGGTGATCTGTTTGTGATTTCGCCAGAAGACGAACACTATTTTGACATAAAAAAATCAACCCGATTTTTCTATATTAAGTTTACTGACAATTATTTTAACTCAAAGCAAAACCTTACCTGCGATGAATTTTTAATTCATACTCCGGAAAGTTTCATGAGGGACAAAACACTAAAAGAAACGGTTCTAAAATTAGACGATCCCTGCAAAACAATATTAAAAAACACAATCGAAAATATTGCTGCCTATAACTGCAAAACCGATGTTTCGACCTCGCCTATTGTATTTTATCAAATTCTTTCGATTTTTGGATTAATCAAGGAAACTATGCGCGGTATGAATCTTGTCGTAAAAGGAAATTCTATCGATAACGAACAAATCACTTCATACATTCATCAGAATATTTATCAGCCAAAATTAGTTCAGATAAAAGTTATTGCGAATCATTTTAATATTGCCGAAACGTATTTTAGTGCTTATTTTAAAAGAACCTTTACAATTAATTACCGCGATTATATTCACAATCTAAGAACTACCTTAATCGAAAAACGAATTCACAACAATCAATTGCCTATTAAACAAATAGCATACGAGTTTGGTTTTACAGACGAAAGTCACTTATCTAATTATTTTAAAAAGAGAAAAAACATGAAACCAACGGACTTTAAAAAAACATAACATTCGAAATCTTAAATAAATAGCGGCTGTTAAAAAAAATATCTAAATTTGTATTATTAAATACCATTTTCATTGGCAAAAAAATTCCACATATTATTTCTGTTTATAACTTTTGGCTTCTTTATGATGTCAAATACGGGTTATGCATGTGGAAAAGCAGAAGAAAAAACTTCGTATGAAAAGAACACTACTTCAAAAAAGAATGTTGCTGATTCTTGTCAAAAAGACTGTTGCAAAAAAAATCAGAATTCTAAAAAAGACCAACATGGCTGCAACAGAAAATGTGATCATTCCGGTTGTACAACTTCCGGCCTACTCTATAGTCTGGTAACTGCAAATGAATTTGAGTTCAATAATAATCTATTCAATTTCTCATTTGAGAAAACAACTCCCTATTATAAAAACATCAGTATTTCTGATGGGTTTACTTCTATCTGGTTACCGCCAAAAATAAATTAATTCTATTTCTGACAGCCATAATTACGTTTTGCCAAAAGACATCAAGGTTCAAGAAAAAAAACAGTCCTTTGTATCCCTCTGTAACTTTACAGAGAATGACTTTTTATAAAGATTAAAATTATTTAACTTAGAGAAAAAAAATATTCTCTACAAAAACACATAAAATGAAAAAATCAATTTCAACTATAGCTGCAGCAATCGCCTTGTTATTTACTGCAAATTTCGTTCAGGCAAATACAATCAAAACAGAAACAACTGCAATCGAAGTTGCAGATTCAAGTCAATTGCAATCTGTTTATGATGCTTATTTTACAGTAAAAGATGCCTTAATTAAAAGTGATGCTAAGCTAACTTCAGCGAAAGCCACAGATTTATTGGCTGCAATTACTGCCATAAAAATGGATAAACTAAAAACTACAGAACACACCGCGTGGATCAAAGTGGTAAAAAAACTAACAGCTGATGCAAAAAGTATTTCAACTACAACAGATCTTAAAAAACAACGTGAGACTTTTAAATCACTTTCAAAAAACACATACGATTTAATTAAAGTTTCTAAATCTGATGTTGCCGTTTACAAACAATATTGTCCAATGGCAGATGCAGATTGGTTAAGCAAAGAAAAAGCAGTTAAGAATCCGTATTACGGTTCTTCAATGCTGACTTGCGGAAATGTGGTAGAAACTATTAAATAAATATGACTATCTACATCAAAAACATGGTGTGTGGTCGCTGTAAAATGGTTGTGAAGTCTGAGTTGGATAAACTCGGGCTTCAGACTGTTTCTGTTGAATTGGGTGAAGTAGAATTGCAAAATGACATTCCGGACAATTTAAAAGAAGTTTTACTTAAAAACTTACAAGATTTGGGTTTTGACTTTATTGATGATAAAAAAAGTAAGACTATAGAGAAAATAAAAAATCTTATTGTCGATTTAGTTCATCATAAGAACAATGAACTCAAAATTAATTTGTCTGATTATTTAGTCAAAAACCTCAACCAGGATTATAGCACGCTAAGTAATCTGTTCTCTGAAATTGAAAATACTACTATCGAGAAATATTTTATCAGTCAAAAAATAGAAAAGGTAAAGGAGTTATTACTTTACAATGAATTATCATTAAGCGAAATTGCCGATTTATTAAACTACAGTAATGTCGCGCATTTAAGCAATCAGTTCAAGAAAATCACGGGCTTTACACCTACGCATTATAAACAGTCGAAAGATAAAAAACGCATTCAGATTGAGAATTTATGAATCTGATTTCATAAAAAAAACGTGCTAAAATTTAGCACGTTTTCTATTTATCAGAATAATGTCCCATCGCAGAAATCACCACAACGGTAACCAGCTCTTCTTTAACTCTATATAAAAGTCTGTCTTTTTTATTTATTTCCCTTGACCATAATCCTGAAAGTTCATGTTTTAATGCCTCAGATTTTCCTACTCCTTCAAACGGATTTTCAATTAGTTCTTCTAATATCTTTGTAATCTTATTTATGCTGGAATGATTACCTGATTCAAATGTTTAGAAATATGCATTTGAGTTTCTGCAGTTATTTCAACCCTAAACTTCCCCATATATCATTTGGATCAAGTGTTATACTTTTAGATTTTCCACTATTATAATCTGCTTCTATCTTTTTTGTTTTTTCCACAAATTCAGGATTATATGGACTTTTTTCTTCTATTTCACACCTTTATTTGTAGCCGCCAACAACTTTGCAAGTTCAAGCAATGTTTTACCCGCTTTGGTTCGCTCGTTTATAGTTATCGTTGTCATAATCTTTATTTTTTTATTATTACTAAGACACAAAAATCATGCTATTTTATTACGATACAATTCTGTAAGTAAAAATATCACTATTTTTGTATACCCCACAAAATCAACCACTTTGAATCCTGAGAATTTCTAAATCTTACAAATCATTCTCAAAATTATACAACCCGAACTAATAGTTACTTCGGAACTTTGCATTGTAATACTTAAAAAAATAGAAACAATGACTCATCAATATGTAATTTCAGGAATGTCGTGCGATGGATGTCGTAAGAAAGTCGAAAAAACTTTGAATTCGATAGAAGGAATTCAGGCCGAAGTAACATTAGATCCTCCGTTGGCCACTATAACAATGGAAAAACATGTTCCGACTGAAAAATTTCAGAAAGTCCTGTCCGAAGCCGGAAAATATACTATTGAGATGACTAATTCTAAAAAAACTTCAGAACCTGCAGCTAAATCTTGTTGTTCAGGTGACAACAAAGAAAGTCATACTGGTCATCATGATAAAAAAGAATCAATTGCATCACATAATCATAATGCAACTGGCGTTTATTATTGTCCAATGCATTGCGAAGGAGATAAAACATATAACAAACCCGGAGATTGTCCGGTTTGCGGTATGGATTTAGTGCAGCAAGTTGCCATTAATGTTGCGCAATTTACTTGCCCGATGCATCCGGAAATTGTTTCGAACGAACCGGGAGATTGCCCAATTTGCGGTATGGATCTGGTACCCATGCAAGCCTCTGAAAACCAAGAGAACAAAACCTACACCGACTTATTAAAGAAGATGAAGATTGCTGTTCTATTTACGCTTCCTATCTTTATTATTTCGATGTCAGAAATGATTCCTAATAATCCTCTTTTTAAAATAATGCAAATTGAAAACTGGAATTGGGTTCAGTTCTTATTTACGCTTCCGGTACTTTTTTACGCAGGCTGGATGTTTTTTGTTCGTGCCTACAAATCAATCATCACATGGAACCTAAATATGTTTACCCTAATTGGGATTGGAACTGGTGTTGCCTTTCTATTTAGTATTGCGGGAATGTTTTTTCCTGATATTTTCCCTTCTGAATTTAAATCGCATCACGGTACCATTCATCTTTATTTTGAAGCTGCAACTGTTATTATAACTTTGGTTTTATTAGGACAATTATTAGAAGCTAAAGCTCACGGACAAACCAATGGCGCCATAAAAGCATTATTGAAATTAGCTCCAACCGAAGCAACTTTGGTCGAAAATGGAAATGACAAAGTAATCTCAATCCATAATATTAAAAAAGGAGATTTACTGCGTGTAAAACCGGGAGAAAAAATTCCGGTTGATGGAAAAATTACTACAGGGGAAAGCAGTATCGATGAAGCTATGATTACGGGAGAGCCAATTCCGGTTGATAAAAAAGTTGACGATACCGTAATTGCCGGAACCATAAACGGAACAAAATCGTTTGTCATGATTGCCGAGAAAGTGGGTTCAGAAACTTTGCTTTCGCAAATCATACAAATGGTAAATGACGCAAGCCGCTCACGTGCTCCAATCCAGAAATTAGCAGATCGCGTGGCCAAATATTTTGTACCAACCGTTGTCATTATTTCCATAATAACCTTTTTTGTCTGGGCAAAATTTGGTCCTGAACCCGCTTACATTTACGGACTGATCAATGCCATTGCGGTATTAATTATCGCTTGTCCCTGTGCTTTAGGATTAGCGACACCAATGTCTGTAATGGTTGGTGTGGGAAAAGGTGCGCAAGTCGGAATCCTGATAAAAAATGCCGAAGCACTAGAAAACATGAGCAAAATTGATGTTCTGATCACAGATAAAACCGGAACTATTACTGAAGGAAAACCATCTGTAGAAAAAATCTATGCCGTAAATAATAATGAAGACAATTTACTGCAAAATATCGCCTCACTTAATCAACATAGCGAACATCCTTTGGCACAAGCCGTAGTTAATTTTGCCAAAGCTAAAAATCAAACGATACTTGAAGTTCCGGACTTTGAAGCCATCGCCGGAAAAGGAGTTACAGGAACTGTCAATAACTCAAAAGTAGCGCTGGGAAATAAAAAATTAATGATCCAGGTTGGCGCTTCTATCTCTGATGCTATCGAAAACAAGATTGCTGCCGAACAAAATCTAGGTAAAACTGTTTCTTATATCGCAGTAGATAAAATTGTTTTGGGTTATGTAACCATCACAGATGCGATCAAAGAAAACAGTAAAAAAGCCATCAAAGAGTTAATCGATCAGGGCGTTGAGGTCATTATGATGACGGGCGATAATGGCAACACTGCCAAAGCTGTTGCGGATCATTTACATCTAAGCTCGTTTAAAGCTGATTGTCTTCCTGAAGATAAACTAAAAGAAATTCAGCGTTTGCAAGCCGAAGGCAAAATTGTTGCCATGGCTGGTGACGGAATCAACGACGCTCCTGCTTTGGCGCAAGCCAATATTGGAATCGCAATGGGAACCGGAACTGATGTCGCCATAGAAAGCGCCAAAATTACTCTTGTAAAAGGAGACTTGAACGGAATTGTAAAAGCTAAAAAACTAAGTTATAATGTGATGAAAAATATCAAACAGAACTTGTTCTTTGCTTTTATATATAATGTCTTGGGCGTTCCCATCGCAGCAGGTATTTTATACCCGGCATTCGGGATTTTGCTTTCACCAATGTTAGCGGCGTTAGCCATGAGTCTGAGCTCAGTTTCAGTAATTGTAAACGCTTTACGATTGAGAAATCTAAAACTTTAAAAATCAATATGAAACTATATACTATACTAATTGCCTTTTTGCTTGTTTTTAGTGCAAACGCTCAAAAAGTAGTTCGTTACGATTTGCACGTTCGCGATACGATTGTCAATTTTTCAGGAAAAGAAAAACGCGCTCTTATAGTCAACGGACAAATTCCGATGCCAACATTGACTTTTACCGAAGGTGATATTGCCGAAATTTATGTGCACAATGATTTAAAAAACGAAGATACTGCGCTGCATTGGCACGGGTTATTTTTACCAAATAAAGAAGACGGAGTTCCGTATTTGACCCAAATGCCAATAAAAGCAGGAACAACGCATAAATATTCTTTCCCGATTATCCAGAACGGAACGTATTGGTATCACAGCCATTCGGGTTTGCAGGAACAAATAGGTTTGTACGGACTTTTTATCATCAATAAAAAGAAAGACGATACTACTTTTAGAAAAGGGATTGACGATTTGCCAACTATTCCGGTTATTTTAAGCGAATGGACGGATTTGAAACCGGAGAATGTCCAACGAATGCTGCACAATGCCAACGATTGGTTTGCCATAAAAAAAGGAACTACTCAAAGTTATGCCGAAGCAATTAAGCACGGTCAGTTCTCGACAAAAATCACGAACGAATGGAAACGTATGAATGCCATGGATGTGAGTGATGTTTATTATGAAAAATTCCTGATTAACGGAAAAAATGAAGATCAGCTTTCACAATTTAAAGCAGGTGACAAAGTACGATTGCGAATTGCAAATGGTGGCGCTTCAAGTTATTTCTGGCTGACTTATGGCGGCGGAAAAATAAAAGTTGTATCCAGCGACGGTAATGATGTTGAACCTGTAGAAGTCGATCGATTAATTATTGCAGTCTCTGAAACCTATGATGTTGTGGTTACGATTCCGGAAGATCATAAAGCCTTTGCTTTTTTGGCTACAGCCGAAGACAGAACCGGATCAGCTTCTTTATTTCTGGGAGAAGGAACAAAACAGACTGTTTCGCATCTTCCAAAATTAAAGTATTTTGAAGGAATGAAAATGATGAACGGCATGATGAAGATGAACGGTGAAATGAATGATATGGGCATGAAGATGTCTTTGAACAAAATGGACATGAATGCTGTAATGTATCCTGAAATTTCCGGCAAAGACAAATCTATGAACATGGAAAATCACGCAGGTCACAATATGGAGGGCATGAAAATGGAGGATATGAAAATGCCAACTGATACTACAGAAACTGCCGAAATTACAACTCTGAATTACGGAATGTTAAAATCACCGACCCAGACAACGCTTCCAAAAGATGCACCTGTAAAGGAATTACGTTTCGAATTATCAGGTAATATGAATAGATATGTTTGGAGTTTAGACAATAAGGTGATTTCTGAAACGGATAAAATCTTAATCAAAAAAGGTGAAAACGTCAGGATTGTATTGTACAACGGATCGATGATGCGTCATCCAATGCATTTACACGGACATGATTTTAGGATTCTGAATGAACACGGTGATTATTCTCCGCTTAAAAATGTAATTGATATTATGCCAATGGAAACCGATACTATCGAATTTCAGGCGAATGCTGATGGCGACTGGTTTTTTCATTGTCACATCTTATATCATATGATGGCGGGAATGGGACGTATTTTTAGTTATGAAAACTCAGCTCCCAATCCGTTGATTCATGATCCGAAAATGGCCTACAAAATGCTAAAAATGGACGATCGAATGTTTCATTTTATGGCCGAAAATGATTTTGCGTCAAACGGAAACGATGGAGAAGCAATGTTAGGCAACACACGTTGGAGCATTGGTACGGAATGGAGATTAGGCTATAATGACAAGCACGGTTATGAAACTGAAACACATATTGGCCGATACATAGGCAAAATGCAATGGTTCATGCCTTTTATAGGTTTTGACTGGCGTTACAGAAAAATGGGAATAGACGAACAGGAACAAAATCTTTTTGGACAAACCAATACCAAAGACAATCGTTCGGTTTTTAGTGCTGGTATCGAATATACTTTGCCAATGCTCGTAAAAGCACAAGTAGAAGTTTTTACAGATGGAAACGTGCGAATAAAATTTGAAAGAAAAGACATTCCGCTTTCAAGACGTTTGCGAATGAACTTAATGTGGAATACAGATAAAGAATATATGGCGGGTCTAAAATATGTGGTTGCCAGAAACTTTGGGATTACAACACATTATGATAGTGATATGGGGGTTGGGTTTGGATTGAATCTTAATTATTAATTGTTTTGTAAACCATATACAATTGGATTACAAGCATAAGAAACAAAACCGGCTCCTAAAAAAGAGAAAGCTAGAAAAAAACCTGTTCTAAAAATCAAGTGACAAAGACAAAAAATGTTGCGCTAAAAAATAATCGTAACACGTATTTAAACAAAAAGGCTTCGAATAATTTGAAGGCACTGAAAAAGTAACCGTTTATCAAAAGAGGCTGTTTTCAAATACGAAAACAGCTTCTTTTTCTTTGATATCCTCGGATAGATGACGAAGAACACTTTCGTACAGACGATTCTCAGAGCCTCCATTTTATTTATAAAATTACCTTTTTAACTTTAAAGGACTTTTTCAGTGCCCTCAATAATTTCGAAGCCTTTTTTATGTTTTTTTTTCGCGACGAATTTTACTAATTTTCACGACAAAAAAACTATGCATCTAACTTTGAAAAAGTTATCCATTCAAAAATCTTTTTAATCCCTTTGATCTGTGATGAAAAAGAAACTATTTCAGCCTCACACTCCATTCAAAATCCATTTCAGAAACCTGAATGCCTTCTTCATTTGTTCCTATGGATTTCATCCAGAACGTTTGCCCCTCGCCCGTTGCAATTGTCTGTTTAATAGCATCGGCTATTAAATGTCCATCGTTACAAACGAATGTTATTCTTCCGGTTGCTTTTTTAGTAAAGTTTCCTTTATTATTGGCTACCAGCATCGAGATCTTTTTTCCGCTTTGCTGAATTTGGGAGATTACCAAAGCTCCTGTAGTTAACTCTGCTGCCATTGCCTGAACAGCAAAATACATCGAGTTAAAAGGATTCTGATTAATCCATCTGTGTTTTACACTTACCACGCATCTATCTTCGTCGATTGCCTTTACACGAACACCGCAAATGTATGCAGATGGTAATTTGAATAATACAAATTTGTTGAGTTTAGAAACTGATATTGCCATGATATTTATTTTTTTATGTAAAAATACAAAAAAACTATGCATGCACAATAACTTACAATTACTTTCCAAATACCTCAATAAAATCAAGTCTTCCGAATGATTTTCAGAACACTATAAGTTGATTTCAAATTTTAACTTTGTTAAAATTATGTTAATTTTAGGTACTATGCAAAACAAGATACTGTCTTTTAGATATATATTTGCATAAGAAAATACTATATACTTTTAATCATGGCAACAACAACACCACTCATCATGGAAACAACATCAGAAAAAAACATTGCAGCGTTTACGCATTTAAGCACTTTAAGCCAGTATATCATTCCGTTTGGGAATTATATTTTTCCAGTATTATTCTGGACAAGTTACAAAGACAAATCAGAATTTGTAAATCACCACGGAAAACAGGCATTGAATTTTCAATTAAGTATTTTGCTTTATACTTTAATTTTAGCCTTAATTGCAATACCCATCTTTCTAACTGTTTTTTTACAAAACATTCCTTTGGAAGCCGTTTTTAACGACGAAGATTTTATCATCAGAAATTTTAATTTTCAAGGAAACATCACATTATTAAGTATTGGGGCAACGGCAGTTTTACTTTTTGGATTATTAAAATTTGTTGAATTCTTTTTAGTGATTTACGCTTCGGTAAAAGCTTCAAACGGAGAATTATATAAATATCCGCTTACGATTCCTTTTATAAAGTAATTAGAGAAACGCTCAGTGTGACATAAAAAATTAAAAGTTATAGTTGGAACTTTTCAGGCAATCAACAAGAATAGTTTCGAAATCAATCATCAATCAATCATCATCAATCAAAAAACGAATTGTTCAATCTAAAAAAAACAAAATGAAATTATGAACATTGAAAACACAAAAGCACAGATGCGCAAAGGTGTTCTTGAGTTTTGCATCTTATCAGTATTAAAAGAAAAAGACGCATACACATCAGAAATATTAGACACTTTAAAAAACGCAAAATTACTAGTTGTTGAGGGAACTGTTTACCCACTTCTAACCAGGCTGAAAAACGACGGTTTGCTCAATTATAGATGGGAAGAATCGACATCAGGACCACCACGAAAATATTATGGATTAACCGAAATAGGACAAACATTTTTAAACGAACTTAACGGTACCTGGACAGAATTGTCTGATGCTGTAAATCTAATCACCAATCAAAATCAATAAGTCATGAACAAAACAGTAAATATTAACTTAGGCGGTATGGTCTTTCACATTGATGAAGATGCATATTTAAAATTGACACGCTATTTTGACGCTATAAAACGATCACTAAACAACTCGTCTGGTCAGGATGAAATTATTAAGGATATCGAAATGCGTGTTTCTGAATTATTAATCGAGAAACAAAAAAGCGACAAACATGTTGTAGGACTGAAAGACGTTGAAGAAGTGATTACAGTTATGGGGCAACCCGAAGATTATATTCTTGAAGACGAAGAAAAAACAAATCAGTCTTTTAATGATTATGGTAACAGAAAACATAAAAAATTATACCGTGACAAAGAAAAAGGTATGATTGGTGGTGTTGCAACCGGATTAGGTCACTACTTTGGAATTGATGCTGTCTGGATAAAAATCTTATTCTTAGTATTTGTTTTTGCAGGTTTTGGAACTGGAATTTTAGCTTATTTCGTTCTTTGGATCGTAACTCCGGAAGCGGTTACAACATCAGAAAAATTAGAAATGACTGGTGAACCGGTTACTATTTCGAACATTGAAAAAAAGGTACGTGAAGAAATTGAATCCTTATCTGATAAATTTAAAAACGCAGATTATGATGCAATGGGAAACCAGGTAAAGTCAGGAGCTGAGAGAATAAGTAGTTCATTTGGAGACTTTATTATGACTGTTTTTAAAATCTTCGCTAAATTTTTAGGCGTAATCTTAATCATGTCAGGACTAAGTATTTTAATCATGTTATTGATTGGAGTTTTTACTCTTGGAACTAATATCTTTATTGATTTCCCTTGGCAAAACTTCGTTGAAGCAGGAAACTTTACAGATTATCCTCTATGGTCATTTGGTTTATTAATGTTCTTTGCTGTTGGGATTCCGTTTTTCTTTTTGACACTTTTAGGTTTCAAATTGTTATCTCCAAACTTAAAATCAATTGGCAATATAACAAAGTATACTTTATTAGCCATCTGGATTATAGCAGTTGCCATTACTATTAGTATTGGAATTAAACAAGCGACTGAAATCTCATACGACAATAGATCACTAGAGAAAAAAATACTCAATATTAGTACAAAAGACACATTATTTGTAAAATTCAGATACAACGATTATTATGCAAAAGATCTTAATCATCATAGAGAATTTGAGTTTGTACAAGATTCAGCAAACAATCAATTAATCTACTCAAACGATGTTCGCTTGCATGTTTTGCGCACTGATGAAGCCGCTCCTTATATACAAATAGAAAAAACGGCAAGAGGAAATTCATTGTCATCTGCGAAACAAAGGGCGGAGAAAATTAACTACAAATATCAGATCAACGGAAATCATTTAGTTTTGGATAATTACTTCCTTACTGATGTAAAAAACAAATTTAGAGGTCAGGAAGTTGATGTATATTTGTACCTGCCCGAAGGTCAGTTATTCAAACCAGATACTTCTGTACAAGATTATGATGACTCAGAAAATGATTTTTTCAACTTGCACTTTAGCGGTAATTATAATTATAAAGTTGAAGGTTCAAAAATTAAATGTCTGAATTGCCCATCAAATGAAAATGACTATAATGATTCAGATGAGGAAAACGTAATTGAAAATGACAGCGTAAACGAAGTTTCAATTAAAATTAACGGAAAAGAAGTTTTAAACGGAAAAAAAACTAACGGCAGATTAACCACTGACAAAAACGGAGTTATAATTAAAATTAACTAAGCCATGATAAAAATAATCATTCATATTACGAAATTTCTTATTGCAACTATTACTGCATTATTGTTTGCCTCTTGTAATTTTAATGTGAACTCAATTGAAGGAAGCGGAAATGTTACAACTGAAAAACGAATCGTTAACGGAGATTTTACTAAAGTATCCGTAAGTAATGCCATCGATTTAGTAATTATACAATCAGATTCAACAGAAATCGTCGTTGAAGCTGATGACAATTTACAGAAAGAAATTATTACTACTGTTGAAAACGGAACTCTAATTGTAAAATGCAAATACAGCTCTTTTAGGGATATTACAAAGAAAACGGTAACTGTAAAAATGCCAAAAATCAACAAGCTGGAAGCATCAAGCGCTTCTAATCTGGTAAGCAAAGGGCTTCTTCAGGGCGAGGATATTGATATTGAAACTTCAAGTGCAGCGTCAATAGATATTAATTTGGAATTTGATAATATTTCTGCTGATTCCGGAAGCGGAAGTACAATTGACTTAAAAGGAAAAGCATTAAGACTCAAAGTTGCAGCATCTAGCGGTTCCGGCATAAACGCCAGTAAATTATTTGCAAATGAAGTTCATGCAGAGGCTTCAAGTGGTGCAAGCGTAAATGTGCATCCAATTGTAAGTTTAAAAGCGGAAGCCAATAGTGGAGCAAGTATTAATTACGACATTACACCTAAAACAATAGAGAAAACTTCGAATTCTGGAGGAAGTATCAGCCAGGGATAAACCCTATTAATCTGTTAAATATAAAAAAATCATTCATCGAAAGTGGATGATTTTTTTATATTTGTGAAAATCAAATCTAGAATTAATGAAAAAGAATACAGCCTTACTCCTATTATTATTGGTTACGACGCTAACTTTTGCTCAAAGAAGAGAAAAAATAAAAGGATCTAAAATCGTAACTACTTCAGTAAAAGAAGTAGGGGAATTTGATGGTATTGAAGCCGATGACAACTTGGAAGTTTACCTGGAAAAAGGAGAAAAAAACGAAATAAAAATTGAAGCCGACGATAATTTACATGATATTATCGGGATGGATTTAAGAGAAAAAGTCCTTCGCTTATACACTTCAAAAGAAAGTACAATTTATAAAAAACTAATCGTACGTGTTACTTATACCAACTCACTAAAACAAGTAATTGCTAAAAATGACGCTGTGATTTATGCGATACAAGAACTTCAGTTAGAGGATATCACTTTTAATACTTTTGATTTTTCGAAATTATTCCTGAATGTAAATTCAAAAAAATTCACATTATTTGCTGATGACAAATCCAAAACCGAATTGAATTTAAAATCAGAAGACGCTAATTTACAACTAAGCAAAAATGCGTCAATTAAAACATTAGTATCAGCAATAAAATTCAAATGCGATTTGTACCAGAAAGCTGTTGCTAATATTGAAGGAATTGCCGAAAAAGCAACGATTCGGTTAGACAACAATTCAATCTTTACAGGAACAAAATTTACTTTGAAAGAAGCTAATGTTACCGCTGAAAATTATGCAATTGGATCAGTTTTGGCAGATACTACAATTTCGATCGCTCTTGGAGACAAAGCAGAGCTTTCTCTTTTTGGAAGCCCGGTCATTACCCTGACTCGTTTTTCTGAAGAAGCAAAACTGATTAAGAAAATTAAGTAGTTTTTTTAGTCTCAGTTTTTAGTCACATTTTTCAGTCTCAGTTTATAGTCACAGTTTGCAGTGAGATCGCTTACAAAATAAAAAGTAGCTGTCTCAAAACTGAGTCAGCTACTTTTTTTTAATTTGTATTTTTATTAAGAATTTTGTAAATTTAATCAGTGTTAAGTAACTGATTATATATGAGATTCAAACATTATAACCAACAACAAACGGTACTTTTGCCTTATTCGTTTGATGATTTAATTCCACA
>NZ_JAMZNK010000090.1 GCF_027980145.1 Flavobacterium azizsancarii
GCCTGCGCAGATGGTACTGCAGTTATGTGGGAGAGTATGTCGTCGCCTTTCTTTTGAAAACCCTGTTTCTAGCGAAACAGGGTTTTTTGTTTTACAAAATACTGGGGTAATAGGCGAGCCCCGATAGCTATCGGGGTCTGTCGCCTTTCTTTTAAGGATCCTTATCATTTATTTGATAGGATTTTTTTTGTTTTATATGGGTTTGTGGTTTAACCGCAAAGCGCGCAAGGAAAGTTTGTAATTGTTGAAAATTGTTAAGTTCGCAAAGCTGGGCCGGATAATATTTTGTTACCAAATGCAATTGTGGAAAGTTGTCTTTCTTTTGCTTTCCTTATTTCTTATGCATCTTTTTCAAATAGCTTCTAATTTGTTTTTTTTAAAGAGAAGCACAAAAAAATCTTTTAATTCAATGTTCTTGTAAAGTTCACAAAGACACAAGGTGTGATACTTTGGAATCTGGAACTTCAAAAATGACACTTCTCTTTATCTTGGATTGCATTAGGGATGGCAGCGATATCCTTTTGCGGTTAAACCCAAACTTCCAGAAGCCTAAAATATCTTTCGCAAAAGATTTAGCGTACAGCCCGACCCGGAGGGTAACGCTATGCTTATTATTGTTTAACTGTTTTTTTAGCTTTTACGTGAATATCGATCAAATAGAAAAAAAAGCACTCTTAAATCTTCTCTTTTTACTTCGAATAATTGTTGGGTAGATTAATTCTGAACTGATGAAATGTATTTTTGAATGATTCTTAAATTATATTGATAAATTTGTTTTCACAATAGTTTACATCATGACACAATTATTAAGTTTAATCAATAGCTTTCAGATACTAGATTTAAAAACAGAGCAGATGATAAGGGAGTATTTTGTTGAAGAAAGATTTCAAAAAAATGAAATGATTATTCAGGAAGGTAAAATCTGTTCAAAAATTTATTATATTAAATCGGGTTTGGTGCGTAGGTTTTGTCTTGAAGATGGTATAGAAATCACCAAGTGGATTTATACAGATAACCAATTTGTTACTTCCTTAACCAGCTATTTTGAACAAAAGCTCTCTTTTGAAAATTTTCAGGCTTCTGAAGAAACAACAGTTTATTCGTTATCGTATCTGGACGAATTAAAATTATTAGAATATCCTTTGTTTTCCAAGTTTCATATCAAGCTGTTAAGAATTTATCTTTCCAGATTAAATGAATTTCATCATTCGTACACTTCAATGAGTGCTCAGGAAAAGTATCTCTATTTGGTAAATTCATTACCTCAAATTATTTTAAAAGCTAAGTTGAAAGATATTGCGTCACTTATTGGTGTAAGTCCTGAAACATTAAGCAGAATCAGAGCTCAAATTAATTGACTTTAGATCAAGAAATACAATTTGTTTCTTAGTAATATTTGTATTCTATATAAAATACGAGAAATTGAAAAATACTATTATCGGAAAAAATGCTATAATTGGAAAAAACGTACACATAGGAAACTTTACAACTATTGAAGACGATGTTATTATTGGTGATAATACCTGGATAGGGAATAATGCAAATATTTTAAATGGTACAAGAATTGGAGAGAGCTGTCAAATACATGCCAGTGCTATTTTAGGTGGAATTCCACAAGATTTAAAATATAAAAATGAATATACCTTTTTGACGATTGGCAACGAAACCATCATCAGGGAGTTTGTGACCATAAATAAAGGAACCGTATCGAAAAATAAAACCGTAATAGGTAATATGAATTTAATAATGGCGAATACCCATATTGGTCATGATTGTTATATCGGCGATAATTGCATCATTGGTTTTAATGTTGGAATGGCCGGCGAAGTTATTGTTGGTGATTTTGTAAATATTAGTGGCTTAACTGCTATTCATCAATTTTCCTTAATTGGTGAATATAGTATGGTAAGTGGAATGAGTCGGATTGTAAAAGATGTTCCTCCTTATGTTTTGGCATCTCGTGAACCTTTAAGTTACGTTGGATTAAATAGTATTGGGTTGAAAAGAAGAGGTTTTGAAAGTGGAAAAATAAAAGAATTGAAAGATATCTATCGTATTATTTTCCAGGAAAAACGAAATACAACTCTTGCTTTGGAATTAATAAAGAATAGTTTTGCGCCAAGTACAGAACGTAATCTTATTATAGATTTTATCAAGGGTTCGAAGAGAGGAATTATAAAAGGTAATCGTGAGTAGAATGTAATTGTATAAATAATATTTTTTTCTGCAATTCGATATTTAAAATTGCTTTTTGTAGCACTTGCTGTATTTATTTTCTAATGAATTATTTAATAAAATAACTTTGTATTGTTCTTTGCGAAATAATTTCTTTTTACCAAATGACAAAAAAAGTAAAAATAACTTTGACTAACTTGCAGTTATGAAAGAATTTATAGAGTATATATTGCAATTTGGAAGTTTGAATCATCAGCAAATTGAATTGATTTCAAAGAAAGCTATTGTATTAGAAGTTAAAAAAGATGAATATTTCTCAGAGGCAGGCAAAGTTGCTCAGCAAGTTGGTTTTGTTTTAGATGGAATTATACGCGTTTGTTATTACAATAATAAAGGAGAAGAAATCACAAAATATTTTATAGACGAAAATAATCTGGTAGTTGATATAGAGAGTTTTGACAATGATATTTGTTCCAATGCATATGTTCAGGCGATTACAGATTGTAAATTATTGGTTTTTTCAAAAAAAGACTGGAGAGAACTTTTGGATACTATTGTTGGTTGGGATGCTATGGTGCATAAGATTATTTCAAAAGCATTGAGACAAAAAGTAGAAAGAAGAAGTCCTTTGGTTTCAGAAGATGCAACCACAAGATATTTAATGTTTCTCAAAATTTATCCTAATGTTATTAATCGAATTCCGTTATCTTATGTTGCGTCTTATTTAGGTATTACTCAATCCTCTTTAAGCCGAATTAGAAAAAATATACGTTAAATCGCTTTTTGCCAAATGGCAAATCATTTTGTTTTTAAAGGAGTGACCTTTGTTTGATAATTTAAAATTAAGAGAAATGAAGACAGTATTAATTACAGGCGCAAATAGAAGCATAGGTTTAGAGTTAGTAAAAGAACTTTCAAAAAAAGGATTATTCGTTTATTTAGGAACTCGAGATCTTGAAAAAGGAAAGGCAGTAGTAAATGAATTAAATAAGAATGGATTGCAAAACATTAAACCCATTCAAATTGATGTAACAAATCCGGCTTCAATTTTAGAGGCAAAAAATATTATCAAAAACGAACAAGGTAAATTAGATATCTTGATCAACAATGCAGGAATTAGTGGTGAATTTCCTCAAAGCGCCTTAGATACATCAATTGAGGCGATTCAGAATGTATTTGATACCAATTTCTTTGGTGTAATCAGCGTCACACAGGCATTTTTAGAATTGCTTAAAAAATCAGATAGTCCAAGAATTAGTAATATAACTTCAGGTCTTGGATCTTTAACCTTACATAGTGATCCAAATTGGAAGTACTATGATTTTAAAACAGCGGGTTACGGAACATCAAAGGCGGCTTTAAATGCATACACGATTGTGTTGGCTTATGAATTGAAGGATTTACCATTTAAAGTTAATGTAATTGATCCTGGTTACACTGCTACAGATTTTAATCATCATAATGGTCCCGGATCTTTAGAAAGTGCTGCTGATTTTATCATCAAGCATACACTTACAGATGAAAACGGACCTACAGGGCAATTTTTTAGTAATGATATAGAAGATGAAACTGGGATAAGTCCTTGGTAATAATCGTATCGATGAAATTTTAAAATTAGAAACCTCCAAAGTCATTGACTTTGGAGGTTTCTTTGTTGTGTGCCCAGCATGGGCGATAACTCTAGGGTGTAAGTCCTGAACACGCCTTTACAGTGGGAAGTGTTAGCTGAATGCAAGGGTGTCCATCGCGAGGTGGAATCTGAAGGAAGTAGTAGGCAAACTCTTGACCTGACGAACAGAAACTATATAAAAGGCCAAAGATGTTGGATAAGGTTGCAACACAAACTGAAGTCCAAAACTGTACGGAAACATCATGGTAAA
>NZ_JAMZNK010000091.1 GCF_027980145.1 Flavobacterium azizsancarii
GAAAAGTTTATAGAAGACCATTTTAGCCCAAATTTACATTTTTCAAGAAACACTCTGTAAATCTACTAGTATAATAAAAGAAAGAGGTCGTCTTTTCAGACAACCTCTTTTCTATTATATATTAATTAACTGAATTAGTCAATTGCTCTTTTTGTAATATCACCGAAAGCATCGATTCTTCTGTCTCTGAAAAATGGCCAGTTCTGACGTACATTTTCCTGAAGATCTAAATCAACCTCAGCAATCAAAATTTCTTCCTGATCATGAGAAGCCTGTGCTAAAATCTCGCCTTGAGGACCTGCAATAAACGACGCTCCCCAAAACTGAATTCCTTCGGTACCTTCGATATATTTTTCTAAACCAATTCTATTTGCTGCAGCAACAAAAACTCCATTTGCAACCGCATGACCTTTCATTACATTCATCCAGGCCCCATATTGGTTTTCTCCGTACTGTTCTTTCTCTTTTGGATGCCATCCAATAGCTGTAGGGTAAAACAATACTTCGGCTCCTTTTAAAGCTGTAATACGTGCAGCTTCAGGATACCATTGATCCCAACAAATAAGTGTTCCTATTTTTCCTTTTTTAGTTTCAATTGCTTTAAAACCTAAATCACCAGGTGTAAAATAGAATTTTTCGTAGAAATGAGGATCATCCGGAATATGCATTTTACGGTATAAACCGGCTTCTGTACCATCTGTATCAATAATATAAGCACTGTTGTGGTAAATTCCAGCCATTCTTTTTTCGAAAAAAGGAACAATTATTACAACTCCTAATTCTTTTGCCAATTCGCTAAAAGCAATAAATGAAGTACTGTAAAGTGGTTCTGCTAGAGCAAAATTATCTACATCTTCACTTTGGCAAAAATAATGACTGCTATATAATTCCGGTAACAAGATTACTTCTGCTCCTTTATTGGCAGCGTCTTTTACCCAACTGATACATTTTTTTAGATTATTTTCGGCAACGTCGTTAAGATTTAATTGTATAACGGCGATTTTATATTTTCTTTTCGGCATGACATAAAATTTAGACTGCAAAAATAGTAATTTTTAGAGGAATGGCAAAGAGTGTTTCTTTACTTACTATTATAAAAAAAGAGCTTATTAAGCTCTTCATATTTGTTTTACAGAATCACGTTTTGTTGGAAATATCCTAACAATATAAACAACTTCATTCTCTTCTACATATAATATTTTATAATCTCTAACAATAATTCTTCGGTATTCTGATTCAATTTCATCTTTTTGATATTGTTCCGTAAAATGAATATCCTTTGTAATTTTTAAAATATCATTTTTTATATTGTGGGCGCTTTGAACTGATCTTTTGCTGAATTTGTCCAAATTATCTTTTTAACTTCACTCATTACCAATTCTCAGATTCTATTTCTAAATCTTCCTGCGAAATCACATTATCCTTTTTAATATCTAATTTTGCAGTAGCTAATTCTTCTTTATAAACAGCTCTTGTAATTGGTTTTCCATCAACAGAAAAAGCAACTATTTCTTCTTCCTGATAGCTTTCAATAACCGCTTTAACAACTTTTAAAAGACGTTCGTCTGCAGCATTTATATATTCTAAAACACTATCTCTTAATTCTAAAGCACCCATAATTATAATCTTTTAATAATTCAAAGATAGCTATTTTGACTCATTTTTTTATTTAGTTAATTATAAAATTCCTGCAGATCTAACTTTCATAAAAAAAGAAAGCCATTCTACAAATATTTCAAACATTTGCAAAATGGCTTCTAACCTAATTTATAACCTAAAACCTAATTATTCAATAACCACTTTTGTCGTTATGAATTCCTTATCTGACTTTTTGAATTTGATTTCAAAAGTTCCTTTTGTTGCTGATTTAAATTTGTAAACTGTTTTCTTTGGATCCGGAACTTGTAGTGTACAAACTCCTGTTGGATATTTTGCTTCAACTTGCAATCCTTTTTCTGTTCCAATTGTAGCGTCACTAATTTTACTAAATTCTCCACAAGCATTATCTACGATAAAAGTTACATCATAACTAAGCTCTTCATTTACTTTTCCGGTTTCAGGTCCTTTAACTTCTGTTACTAGCGCCACTTTTGTTGTAGCATCAGGAACACTTGGTTTGTCATCGTCATTGCTGCATGAAATTAATGCAGTTGATAAAAATAATACTACTAAAGCTGATTTAAATCTAAAATTTTTCATATAAAATAATAATTAATTGTTAATTACTATGAAGATGCAGATGGGTTGCTTTGGTTGCTTACTAAAAATGTTAAATAATTCAACAAAAACATTAAACAACTGTATACCAAAACATTAATTAAATAATATTTTTTAAGCAACAACAGTTATTTCTTATAAAAATTATAATTTTCCGTATAGCCCCGATACAAACGGCATCCTTTTTATCTGCTTTTTGCTGATAAAAAGATACAGTTGACAGCGGGACAAATGGTATGTTTAAGAGGATGATTTTGCTCCAAAAAAAAACACCAGCCTTTCGACTGGTGTTTTAAAATTTACGTGACAATTTTATTTTCTATTTCTTTCCAAGTATTCTTTTAACAAGATTTACAATGGCTAAAACTATAAATCCCAAAATAATTCCTATTGTAAATTCTTTTATAATTGATGGCAAGTTTGGTACTAAATCGTGGAAAAAATCAATATTATGAACAAATATCCCTCCTGCTACTAAAATTAAAGCTATTGTACCAATTACAGTTAGGCCTTTAATAACAATAGGAAGTGCCTGTACTAATATATTTCCGATGATTTTTAAAATACTATTTTCTTTTTTGCTGATCTGAATTAGTTTAAGTCCCGCCTCGTCCATTCTAACAATAAGAGCAACAATACCATAAACACCAACAGTGGCAATTACGGCTATTATTGAAACTACTATAATTTGCTGTAAAATAGGCTTTCCTATTACAGTTCCTAATGCAATGATTACTATCTCGACAGACAAAATAAAATCAGTTAATATTGCCGATTTCACTTTTCCTTTCTCAGCTTCCAGAATTTCTTCTTCCGTAAAAGTTTGTGATGTTATTCCTTCTGACTCTTCATGTTTGTGCGGAAATATAAATTCATAAATTTTTTCGGCTCCTTCGTAGGCTAAAAATAATCCTCCTAGTACTAAAATTATTATAATCGCAACAGGAAAAAAGGCGCTTAGCAAAAAAGCAATAGGCAAAATAATCACTTTGTTAAGAAGTGAGCCTTTACTAATTGCCCACAATACCGGAAGTTCTCTTGACGAAGCAAATCCCGAAGCTTTTTCAGCATTTACAGCCAAATCATCGCCCAGAATTCCCGCTGTTTTTTTTGCTGCAACCTTACTCATTACTGCAACATCATCCATAATTGCTGCGATATCATCTAATAGTACGAAAAAACCTGATGCCATTATACTTTATTTGGTTTTAAAAACTACGTAATTGACTGGCTTTGAGTATCCGGTTTACTTTACGAGTTTGATTATTTAAGTGCGCTAATCTAAGACTTTTTTTGTCGACTTTTTTATCTAAAATTTAACTGCATTGTCCCAAAAGAACCCAAATAATTATAAAAACGAAGATTGTACCAAAACATCCTCCACCTAATTTTTTAGCTCCGTAGCCCGCTAGTAATCCTCTAAAAATATTATTCATAGTTCTCTTTTTTACACTGTTAATCAATTATTTATAATATAAATTTACAAAAGTAAAGTTCATCCTTTAATCTTTGACTGTAATTATATTACTTTATAAAAAAGTTTCATTATTTACTGATTTGATTTCGATAAAGATCAAAAAAAAGAGGCTGTCCGAAAAGTAATTTCGGGCAGTTTTTTTTTGTTTTACACATTGATTTTTCTTATATTTAAGTACTAAAATCAATGATTATGCAGCCAGTTTTTAAG
>NZ_JAMZNK010000092.1 GCF_027980145.1 Flavobacterium azizsancarii
ATATCATCTTTACTAAGTGATGATAAAGGACGATTTGACTGGCGTACTTTGCGTCGGAATAAGTGGCGACCATTGTCGCGGAATCGTGGGGTACTTTCGTCGGAATATCTACTTACAAACTAATTTATATAATATCAGATCAAGTATCACTTTTTAACGCTGGAAATAGAAACATTTTTATTACCTCAATATTACTCTTCATTTTTTTTCAAATCAAAATAAAACCACAAATTCATCCTTAAAATATTATTTTGATTTCATTTTTCTAAAAATTATAATAATTCAGAATTTAAATTTACTTCAAAAAATCGGCAAAAAAAACGATATCATATTCGTAAATTACTGGAACAAATAGGAATTTCACCTTAAAATAGCGTATAAACAAACGATTTATTTTGTATTTAGAAACACCTTTAGTATCTTTCGCTCTGTTTAAAATAAAAACCTTATACATTTAAAATGTTAGAAGAAAAGAATGATAACCTGCAGGAAGCAGACGGAAAATTAGAAATCGAAATTAGCGATTCTACTCAAGATAATGCAATTGATACAGCGGAGCCTGAAACAGCTGCTGAAATTTCGACTTCAGAGACTGAAACTGAAGCAGAAAATACAGCTGACACGACAGAAACCAATCATCAGACTGCACTAGACGCTATTACCAATTCGAATGCTGAAGAAAGTGAAGATGAAACGCTAAAAGAGCGTCATGACATTCCTATGCAGGATTACGATACATTTACTTTAGATGCACTTGTTGATGAACTTAAAAAATTGATCAATACAGATAAAGTAATGTCTGTAAAAGAGCATATTGAAGAAATTAAAAAGTCGTTTTTATTACAATACAATCACCTTATTGAGGAGAAAAAAGAAGAATTTAACGCTTCTAATCAAGATCCAAATGAGGAATTTGAATATCATTCTCCCTTAAAATCTAAATTTGACGAATATTATAATGTTTTTAGAGAAAAAAGAAATGCTCATTTCAAGCATTTACAAACGAATTTAAAAACGAATTTAGAAAACAGGCTTGCCATAGTTGAGGAACTTAAAGAGCTTATCAACCCACAGGAAAACATCAAGGACACTCTTAAACATTTTAATGATTTAAGAGAAAGATGGAAAAATGCAGGAGCAATTCCAAAAGACAAATACAATCACGTTTGGAATAATTACCACTTTCACGTAGAGAATTTTTACGATTATCTACATTTAGATCGTGAAGCAAGAGATTTAGATTTCAAATACAACTTGGAGCAAAAACAAAAAATCATTGCTCGTGTAGAAGAATTAGCAAATGAAACTGATATCAGTAAAGCATTTCGCGAATTACAGGATTTACACAGGATTTGGAAAGAAGATATTGGACCGGTTTCTAAAGAACACCGTGATACTATCTGGAATAAATTTAGCGAATTGACTAAAAAAATTCACGATAAAAGAGAAGTTTTATTTGAAAGCCAAAGAGCAAACGAACAAAATAATCTTGAAGCAAAAAAAGAGATCATTGCAAAAATCGAGGTTTTAGGAACTGAAAAAGTAAACTCCCACTCTCAATGGCTGGTACAAATTCAAAAAGTAGAAGCACTTAGAAATGAGTTTTTTGCTGCCGGAAAAGTACCATCTGATGTTAATGAAGAAACGTGGGCTGCTTTTAAAACTGCCGTTAGAAATTTTAATTCTTTTAAAAATTCATTTTACAAAGACATTAAAAAAGATCAAAACGACAATTTAAATAAAAAAATGGCTCTTGTTGCAAAAGCCAAGGAATTACAAGAAAGTACTGATTTTGGCGCTACAACTCCTGTTATGAAACAAATTCAGGAAGAGTGGAAACAAATTGGCCATGTTCCTAAAAAATATTCAGACAAAATCTGGAAAGAATTCAAAGATGCTTGTAATCATTATTTTGATAAATTAAAGGAACACAAATCTGAAGAAAACGTTGACGAAGTTGCTGCTTTTGACAATAAAAAAGCATATCTGGATGTTTTGAGAGCCTACCAACTTACCGGTGATCACAAAACTGATCTTGATGCAATAAAAGCACATATCGAAATCTGGAAAGGTTATGGAAAAGTACCTTTTGCAAGGCGCCATATCGAAGGAAAATTCAATAAAATTTTAGATGCTCTTTTTGAAAAATTAAGTTTGAGTAAAAAAGAAACTGAAATGATGCGTTTCTCTAATAGAATTGATTCTTTATCTGATAATAACGATACTCGTAAATTAGACAATGAAAAGATTTTCCTAATGCGTAAAATTGAAGAAGTTCAGAATGAAATTTTCCAATTAGAGAATAACATTCAGTTCTTTGCAAATACTAAAAATGCAAAAAAAGAGAATTCTATCGTTCTTGAAGTTCGTAAAAACATTGCTATCCACAAGGAAAGCCTTGAGCTTTGGAAAGATAAACTAAAACAGTTACGTAATCTGGGTCAGGAATAGACTTTAATTTATATATTAAATTTATTAAGGAGTAATGATATTTTTCATTGCTCCTTTTTTTTGTGGTTATTGTTGGAATGAATTTTACCACAAAGATCGCGAAGGTTTTTTTTATAATAGAGTATATTGACAAACACAAAGTTTCCAAAGCTGGTTCACCACAAAGCTTTGCGAACTTTGTGTTTTTCTGTGCACAATCCAAAATTAACCCTTTGCGAACTTTGCGGTAAAATTTTTCATTCCTATTTCATACTTGAAACCTGAAACTTAACAATCTCAACTTAAATTCATAAAACAATTCTCTAAAATATTGATTATATTTGATAACCACATCATTTTTTGATGCTCTATAAATGAACAAATTCAATTATTAATCCTAATAACAACGAAGATGAAATTTACAAGAAAAGCGAATGCCAATTGGAAAGGAACAGGCATGGAAGGAACAGGAAGTATAAGTACACAAAGTACGACACTGGATAATGCTCAATTATCATTTAAAACAAGATTTGCTGACGGGGTTGGAACAAATCCTGAAGAATTGATCGCAGCAGCACATTCAGGCTGTTTTACGATGCAATTAAGTTTTTTACTTAACGAAGGCGGTTTTACGGCAGATGATTTAAATACAGAAGCGACAGTTACTTTTGAAGACGGGACAATTACATTAATCCATTTAGACCTAAAAGGAAAAGTTCCAAATATTTCAGCTGAAGAATTTGAAAAAACGGCTGCAAAAGCAAAAGAAATCTGCCCGATTTCTAAACTTTTAAATACCACAATTACACTTTCTGTAACTTTAGAATAGAAATTTAATCAAAAAAAAAGCCATCTTATTCAAAACGAGGGCACTGAAAAACATCCCTTATTTTTGATCAGGTTTATTTTTTAGACAATAAAAAACGCTTATAACAGGATTTAAAAATATCCGTTATAAGCGTTTTTCGTTTTAT
>NZ_JAMZNK010000093.1 GCF_027980145.1 Flavobacterium azizsancarii
TGCTCAAAAATACTTTTGAACTGATATAGAATCCTTTCTATCAATCGTAAATCTTCGGTTACAATTTCAGCGCTTCCTTTCATTTCCTGCTGAAAAACGATTTGCTTTTTATATGAAGTCAGCAATCCGCTTGGAAGAGCTACATCCAATAATAAATTTCCGTCTTTATCCGGAACTAACGAAATATTTCGAATCTTTCCTTTCAGGACACCAAACTCCCGATCAGGAAAATTTGCTAATCTGATATTTACAGTTTGCCCCACTTTTATTTTTCCGGAATTCAACGCCGGCGCTTTTACTTTTCCAACAAAACCATTTTTTGTATCCGGAATAATAGAAAAAACATTATCCCCAACATTTATGGTTTGATTCTCTGTCCAAACCTGCAAAAAAGTAACCACGCCACTCACAGAAGATTTCAAAGTATAGGCCATCTCCCAGTCTTTTATTACTTTTTTAAGCTGATAAAAAGATTGCGCCATGTTTCTTCCTAAGGTAACTTCTTCTTTAGTGCCACTTATTTGCGAATTCTGACTTAATTTAGAATTATCAATCAAAGAGGACTTTAATTGAGAAATAGACGTTAAGAGCCCTTTATAATTCTTTTGTGCCTGAAGATAACCAAGCTTCTTCGCCTCCATCTCCTGAGCCGAAATAATACCTTTATTAAACAAAGTTTCAAAACGGGCAATTTCATTTTTCTGAAGCTGCAGTTCGCTTTCATTTATTATCTTTTGCTGCTGAAGTATTTCCAGTCTTTCTTTTATCTGAACCTTTTCTGAAACCTGCGCCCTGTTTTCAACTTGAAATGGCTGTAGATCCTTATTCAATTGTTCAGCCTGATAATCTTTTTGAAAAACAGCAAAAGCACTTTCAATCTCTCCTAATTGCGTATTTTTTAATAGAGCAAAAGGAAATGCTTTTTTAGGATTATTAATATCATATTGATCAACTATCTTTTTTAATAAAAAAACATCTTTATAATTGGCTGTATTTTCAATAATAGCAAGTGTGCTATTTTTTGACACGATCGATTTATCTTTTACCAAAATAGCTTCGATACGGCCGGAAGATTTAGAAACTATTTTCTCTGGCGGAATATTGGTTGTAATTACAATTTCAGTATTTACAACATCCGGATATTTTATAAACCAGGACACAAAAAACAGCATAAAAATAATTATGAATATCAAAACGGTCCCCCAACGGATCATCCAGTGTGGTACTTTGGTGAGAATGTCCTGTACTTCTTCACTTCTTAGTTCGAATGTGGTGTCTTCAGCCATGATTTAATTTCCTAATTGTAATTGATTTTTAACCAACTCAAAATAATTCCCTTTTAGTTTTACCAAAGTCTCATGATTCCCAATTTCGATGATTTTTCCTTTGTCCAAAACTACAATTTGATCTGCATTCATAACTGTACTCAATCGATGTGCAATAACAATTACGGTTTTGTCTTTAAAGAAAATATCCAGTTTGCGCATAATCTCTTTTTCATTATTGGCATCTAAAGCTGATGTAGCTTCATCAAAAAATAATATTTCAGGGTTTTTATAAACTGCCCGTGCAATTAGCAAACGTTGTTTCTGTCCCGTACTCATCCCTACTCCTTCTGCACCAATTTTAGTATTATAACCAATTGGCAAACCGCTGATGTATTCTTTTATATTGGCAACATCTGCAGCATATACCAATCTTTCCTTATCGACTTTATCAACTCCAATAGCGATATTATTGGCAATGGTATCGCTAAAAATAAAACCTTCCTGCATTACCGCTCCTATATTTGACCTCCAGGCTTTTTGCGAAATATTTTTAAGTTGTGTATTTCCAATATTTACTTCCCCTTTTTCAGGTTCATAAAACTTAAGAAGCACCTTCATTAAAGTTGTTTTTCCACTTCCGCTAACCCCAACAATTGCAGTTACTTTATTGGCTGGAATTTTTAGCGTTAAATCGTCTAAAACAGGAATATCAGATCCCAGATAACGATACGAAAGATTCTTTATATCAATATCTGAATCATACGGAACATCGCTTGTCTGATGAACTTCCTGCTGGGTTTCATCTTCTTTTTCATGAATTTCAGACAATCTGGCCAATGAGATTTTAGCATCCTGAAGTTCTCTTACAAATTCTATAAGCTGGGTTATTGGTCCGTTTAAGCTTCCCACGATTGAACTTATCGCCAGCATCATTCCTAACGTTATAGAACCATCAATGACTAATTTTGCAGAAAGGAATATGATGAAAATATTTTTTAACTCATTGATTACAGAAGAACCTATCGTTTGTGTTTGTTCTAAAACCAATCCTTTTATAGAAACCCTAAACAATCTTGCCTGAACATACTCCCATCCCCAGCGTTTTTGTTTCTCGGCATTATGAAGCTTAATTTCCTGCATTCCGTTAATGAGCTCCATAACTTTGCTCTGCTCTTGCGAAACCTCTGCAAAACGCTTATAATCGAGAACTTCCCTGCGTTTTAAGAATAAGGTAATCCATCCAAAATAAAGAATACTTCCTGCAAAAAACACAAAAAATATCTGCAAATTAAAATAAGCCAAAACACCTCCCATAACAAACATATTGATTACAGAAAACAAAACGTTTAATGA
>NZ_JAMZNK010000094.1 GCF_027980145.1 Flavobacterium azizsancarii
GCAAAGGTCGCCACTTATTCCGACGCAAAGTACGCCACTTTACTTCTGATTTAAGAGTTGTAAAGGACTGACATTCCGACACAAAGCACACCACCTTTCTCAAGTCCATTATCTCACTAAGTAGAGATTTAACCGCCATTTAGCATAAGTTTGGTTTGTAATCAAAAAACCACTTGCAGTATGGCAAATAAACCACTTAGTATGATTAAGATAAGACAGATTCTTTTGTTTTTAGAGCGTGGAGTTTCACAACGGACTATTGAAAAAGAAGTCAGAATTTCTAGAAAAACAATCGCACTTTATTTGCTGAAATTTACGCAAACAGGAGTTGATTTTAAGGAATTACTAAAGCGTTCAGATCAAGAACTTGAGAACATACTAGGGCTCTTAAAGCCCGCTGTAGTAGAAGATACTGATCCGCGCAAAGTTCATTTTAATAATCTGATCGGTTACTTCAGCAAGGAACTTAATCGAACTGGTGTAACACGATTATTACTTTGGGAAGAATATATTAAAGAATATCCTGAAGGTTTTCAATATTCTAGATTTTGTGAACTCTTACAAGATCAGGAGAAGATAAACAATGCTGTGATGCATTTTGTTCATACTCCTGCAAAGCTGCTTGAAGTTGATTTTGCTGGAGACATGCTTCACTATGTTGATACTTCAACTGGAGAACTAATCGCGTGCCCTGTATATATTGCTATTCTTCCCTTTAGCGGTTATGGTTATGTGGAGGCTTTACCTGATGCAAAACTACCTCAAGTGGTAAAAGCTTTGAATCATACCATTGAATACTTTGGAGGGGTCCCCTTGACTGTTAAATCAGATAACATGAGGCAATGGGTATCTAAAAGTTGTAAATACGAACCTGTATTTACTGATATGCTCGAACAATGGGCAAACCACAATAATATTGCTCTGCTTGCAGCTCGTCCCTATAAACCAAAAGATAAGGCTTCTGTTGAGAACAATGTAAAGATTACGTATAGACGTATTTATGCCAGTCTACGTAACGATACTTTTCATAGTCTCGCAGAACTCAATAAGGCTATTAGAGAAAAGCTGGATTATCATCATCAATTGAACTTTCAAAAGAAAGTATACAGTAGGCTCGAGTTGTTTAAAAGTCAAGAGAAAACACTACTACAACCTCTTCCAGAATCCCCATACAGTATCAGACATTACACCAAAGCAAAAGTTCAGAAACATTACCATGTATTGGTGGGTGAAGACTGGCACTTTTACTCTGTTCCCTACCGCTATATTGGGAAGGAAGTACGTATTGCCTATGATCAGGATGTAGTGGAGATCTATTGCGATGCACAAAGGATTGCTGTGCATACTAGGAATTACACCAGCCATGGTTATACCAGTATCACGGAGCATATGCCTGAAAGACATCGGATCATTAAGAATCAACGTGGATGGAGTCCAGAATATTATCTCAAAAAAGCAGAAGAAAACGGCCCTAATACTTTTGAATTTTTCAAAAAAGTAATGAACAGTAAACTGATCATTGATCAATCATATACTGCTTGTCTTGGATTATTGAGACTAATGAGCTCCTATGGCAACATTCGGATGGAGGCTGCATGTAAACGGGGATTAAGAGGGCGTAAGTTTACCTACGGTGTTATCAAAAACATCCTGGTGAATAATATGGATTTACTCGAAGAGGAGTCTCCCATCGAGTTCCGCATCCCCGAACACAGTAATATCAGAGGCCCTGAAGCCTATAATTAATCAACTTATAAAACCTTAATAAATGAATACACAAAATACATTAGAACAGTTCAAAGGCCTTAAATTGACAGGCATGGCTAAAAGATATGAAGCTGCATTAGCGCTTCCGGTACATGAACAAGAGGATGTTCATTCTCTCATAGCTATGCTCACTCAGGCAGAAGTAGAATACAGAGAATACTCCAGAACACAGAAGTATCTAAAAGCAAGTAAACTCCGTTATCATGCCCTACCAGAAGATATAATTTGCAACACAGAAAGAGGTATCACAAGAGAACAGTTATTACGACTCTCTGATGGTATGTTTATAGAAAAGGGAGAGAATGTCTTGATAACTGGTGCTACTGGTTGTGGTAAATCTTTTATGGCTTGTGCTTTAGGACGCAGTGCCTGCTTGCTTGGGTATCGCACTCTGTATTTTAGCATGAACAAGTTTATAGATGCACTAACTCAAGCTAAACTTGATGGATCATATCTTAAATGGATTAAGAGTATCTCAGCATATAAGCTTTTAATATTAGATGATTTTGGGCTAAAAGCATTAAGTAATGATGCAAGGATTGCTTTACTAGATATCCTCGAAGATAGATATGGTATAGGATCAACTATGATTACTTCTCAGCTACCAGTAGACACTTGGTATAACTTTATTGAGGAGCCAACTCTTGCTGATGCTATAATGGACAGATTGTCAGCTTCTGCACACAGAATTGCATTAACAGGTAAATCGTTGAGAACTAGAAAAAATTATTAACTTTGAAAAATATCATCTTTACTAAGTGATGATAAAGGACGATTTGACTGGCGTACTTTGCGTCGGAATAAGTGGCGACCATTGTCGCGGAATCGTGGGGTACTTTCGTCGGAATATCTA
>NZ_JAMZNK010000095.1 GCF_027980145.1 Flavobacterium azizsancarii
AGTAAATTGACCACCCGTTCCGGAGCAAACTGACCACCTAATTCCGGAGCAAATTGACCACCAAGTTTTGTGGTTAATTAACGATTAAAAACTATTGATTTTTTCATGTTGTTAGAACCATACATTCGTTAAAAACATACGGATTATGGCAAACAAAATAACAGACATGAGTAAAATTAGAAAAGTAATTAAATTCTATTGTAATGGAAAGAGTAAGTTATTTATAAGTAGCTACTTATCCCTTTCAAGAAATACGGTAAAGAAATATATTTCTTTATTTGAAGTTCTCGGATTAAGCTTTGAATTAATCGACCAAAAAACCGATGCAGAGCTGGAACTTTTATTCTCCCAGACTAGTGTAGAGGCCATTAGCCCGAGATTACAGACACTTTATGATTTTTTTCCTAAAATGGAACGTGAACTAAAAAAAGTTGGCGTTACCGTACAGCATATGTGGGAACAATATATTGCTGTAAATCCTGATGGTTATCGAACTTCACAATTTCATTATCACTACAATATATGGGGCAAACGAGTTAATCCGGTCATGCATATGAACCATAAGGCTGGTGATAAAATGTATGTTGATTATGCCGGAAAGACACTCTCAATTATTGATATAGATACCGGAGAAGTCAAAGAAGTACAATTTTTTGTAGCAATATTAGGCGCTAGCCAATACACGTATGCTGAAGCTTCCATGAGCCAGCAAAAGGAAAACTTTGTTGACTCAGTAGAGAATGCCATGCGCTTTTTTGAAGGTACTCCTGCTGCCATTGTTCCGGATAATTTAAAATCTGCAGTAATAAAAAGCAGTCGTTTTGAACCGACAATCAATGAAACCCTGGCTGATTTAGCAGAACACTACGAAACTACAATTTTACCTGCCAGAGCTTACAGGCCCAGGGACAAATCATTAGTTGAAGGAGCTGTTAAGATATTATATCGAAGGATTTATGTAACCATAAAAGAAACCAAGTTCTTTTCTCTGGAACAATTAAATCAGCAGATCTGGGATTTACTTGACTCTCATAATAACAGAAAACTAACAGGACGCCCTTATTCCCGCTTTGAATTATTTTTAGAAGACGAAAAAGAAAAACTGCGTCCACTGCCACAAGATCGTTTTGAAATTAAATACCAGTCTTTTGCAACGGTAATGCAAAACGGTCATGTTCAATTAAGCCAGGACAAAAACTATTACAGCGTTCCGTATCAATATGTAAAAAAGAAAGCAAAGCTGTTATATACCAAATCAACGGTAGAGATTTATTATAAATACAATCGAATAGCTGTACATCCAAGAAACTACAAACCTTATGTCTATACAACAACCCCTGAGCATTTAGCCAGTACACATCAATTTGTAGCCCAATGGAGTGCTGCCCGCTTCATTGAATGGGCTAATAATATTGATGAGTCAGTGGGAGAATATATAATGCAGATAATCGAAAGCAGAAATCATCCAGAACAGGCTTATAAAAGTTGTTTAGGAATACTGAATTTTGAAAAAAAGGTAGGCAGACAGCGATTAATAAATGCCTGCAGGCGGGCACTTGATTTTAAAATTTACAATTTTAAGACCATACAAAATATTTTAGAAAACAACTTGGATCATATTGATTTTGATCAAGAGCCTGAGCAGGAACTTCCCGATCACAGTAACATAAGAGGAAAACATTATTATAACTAAATTAAATCTTGAAAAAATGAATGAATCCACAGTAACCAAAATGAAACAAATGAAGCTTTATGGCATGTTTAATGCTTTTAAAACAGCCATTGAAAGCGGAAAAACAGATCATTATACCCTTGACCAGTTTGTATCGATGATTATTGATGCAGAATGGGATGAAAGGTACAATCGTCGTATTGAACGAAGTATAACTAATGCCAAATTCCATTACAAATCAAATATTGAAAGTATCAATTTTGATGTATCACGTAATCTGGACAGAAACATGGTACTGCGTCTGGCAGAATGCGAATTTATAGAGAAAAATGAAAACATTTTAATCACTGGAAGTACCGGGGTCGGTAAAAGTTATTTAGGTACCGCATTAGGTTATCAAGCCTGTATACAGGGTTTTAAGGTAAGTTATTTTAATACCTCAAAATTGTTTGCTAGACTAAAAATGGCTAAAGCAGATGGTAATTATCTGCGGGAACTTACCAAAATACAAAGACAGGATGTTATAATACTTGATGATTTTGGGCTTCAGGCACTTGACAGCCATAACCGAATTACTCTTTTGGAGATCATAGAGGACAGGCATAATAACGGCTCTATAATAGTGACATCACAAATCCCAGTTCAAGGATGGTATGATATAATTGGAGAAAAAACGATAGCAGATGCAATATTAGACAGACTGATACACCAATCTCACAGGCTTGAATTACATGGAGAATCGATGAGAAAGAAAAGAGGAATAAACAAAGAGTGATATTTTATTATATTTGAATACTAATTAACAGATGAAAAAATATAGTTTTTAATCAAAACGGAGGTGGTCATTTTGCTCCGGAATTAGGTGGTCATTTTGAACTGGAATCAGGTGCTCACTTTAAAACGGAATGGGGTGATCAATATAACCGGAATTTGCA
>NZ_JAMZNK010000096.1 GCF_027980145.1 Flavobacterium azizsancarii
CTTCAGATTCCACCTCGCGATGGACACCCTTGCATTCAGCTAACACTTCCCACTGTAAAGGTGTGTTCGGGACTTACACCCTAGAGTTATCGCCCATGCTGGGCACACAAGAAAAAAGGCGCCAATTGTTTTCAATTGGCGCCTTTTTTTATATCTTATTAAAATATCTTAATTAAGGCTTAAAATATGCAGCCTTTATTATAATAGCAATCACATTTTATATGCATTTTTCCATTGGTTTAAAATTTTAAAGATAAAAGTTATTCCCAGATGCGACAGGCCTAGAAATTTTCACATACACGGAAAAACTTAAATCATTCTTACATTAAAAACCAATGTTATTGGTTGGACTCGTAAAACTAAAATTATCTCTACGAATATCTTTAGCATGTTTAAAGACGTATTTTAAATAAAACTGATTTGATGAGGGAGCATATGCGCCCAAACCATTTATATTACGATCATAGGTAAAACCTGCCTGAAAGTTTTCCATAAAATTAATGCCTACCGTTGCCGTTATTGCATTATCCCAACGATACGAAACTCCAAATCTAAAGTTCCCCTGCAATTCAAAATTAAGTGCAAGATCAATCACAAATGGTTCGTTTTTAGCTTTTTTAGCCAAAATAGACGGTTTAAACAACAAATTATTATTAATTGTTGTTAGAAATCCGGTGATCAGATAAAACTCTGAATTTGTTGTTAACGGTGTGCTTTTGATGCTTGGATCGTCAATTTCTTTTATAAAATTGGGAGTTGATAGTCCAACAAACCAACTGGGTGCATTGTATAAAAAACCAACTCCAATTCGGGGTCTGATCAAATTATTAATATTATTTTCGAAACTCACGTCATTACCTTGCCCAAGATCAAGCCTGGAGTAATTTACATTAAGGTTACTTATACCTCCTTTTAAACCAAAGGTTATCATATTGTAATCATTAGTATAAATTGTATACGAATAATCTGCTGTTGCTATCAGCTTTTGAGTTACTCCAAGATTTTCGTTTATCAGATTAAAACCAGTTCCCATATATATAGAAATTGGTACATTAATATTCAGGTTTTGAGTTTCAGGAGCGCCTTCAATTCCTGTAAATTGTGATCTGTGTATTAAAAGAATACTTCCGTCATAATAGCCGGCAAAGGCTGGGTTAAAGCTGGACATGTTGATCTTGTAATCTGAAAATTGGGCGTTTTGTTGCGCATTTGCTAAAAATGAGAATAATAAGTTCAGTAAAATTATTATAGAATTGCATTTCATTTTGTTATTCGGTTTTAGATTTAAGGATTAAGGTGTAAAAACCCTTTTTTGGTAACTCGTTTATTTTCATTATTCGTAAAACTAAATATGTAGTAGTACGTTCCAAAAGGAAGTAATCCTTTTCCGCGACCTAAACCTTTATTGGCAAAACCTCTAAATAAATTATCTCCTTGTCCGTAATGAGTAATGCTATAAACTAAACTACCTGAAGTATTAAAAATTTCAAGTTGATTGTCGGCAAATGTTAGTACTCCTTCAATAGCGAGATAGTCATTCTTTCCATCTCCATTTGCTGATATTCCATTCTTTATGATGACATCGCAATAATTAAAAATAACTTCAACCTCAAATCTTTTGGTGCTTTCACACTCTGCACCAAAGTAAGACGCATAATATTTATGTTTATCTTCTAATAATGTATCACTATCTAATGGAACTCCTCCAGAGGCGGTATCGTACCAAAGTATTTCTTTTTCATTGGTGATAAGATCTGAAATTGCTGTCTCTTTCTCTCTGCAGAAATATTGTATTGCGTTTCCGCTTGGAGCAGCCTCATCATTCACTATTATAGTAACAGGAATACGGTTGGTGTTACAGGCATTAATTGAGACTTCTGCATAATAAATTCCTGAACGTAAAACCTCCTGAGATAAAAGCGCCGGTGTTGACAATGGATCTGCAAACCAATTTAAAACGTTATACGGTATTGAAATATCTGAAACTAATGGTTTATCAATTGCGCAAAATTTCTGCAATAAATTGAGAGTATTTGGAGATGGCGCTTTTTCTATTGTAACAATTACTGCTTTGGTATCCGAATTTCCTGAGATATCCGTTACTGTCAGTATCACTGAATTGCTGCCAATATTTGTGCAATCAAAAGTGGTTTTATCTATAGTCATTGTTGCAATAGTACAATTATCAGTAGAACCATTATCGATTTGAGAAGCCGTTATAAATGCTTTTCCTGTGATATCCAACTGAACCGTTATATTTTGAACTACTACTGTTGGTTTGATTTTATCTTCGACAGTAACTGTGGCAGTCGCTGTATCTGAATTTCCATTAACATCCGTTACTGTCAGTATCACTGAATTGCCGCCAATATTTGTGCAATCAAAAGTGGTTTTATCTAAAGTCATTGTTGCAATAGCACAATTATCAATAGAACCATTATCGATTTGATAAGCTGTTATAACTGCTTTTCCTGTGGCGTCTAACTGAATCGTTATATTTTGAGCTACAACTGTTGGTTTGATTTTGTCCTGTACAGTAACTGTGGCGGTGGCGGTATCCGAATTTCCATT
>NZ_JAMZNK010000097.1 GCF_027980145.1 Flavobacterium azizsancarii
CCACTATTTCGGTTCAATTTGTGCCACTCGGTTAATAAGTCATAGTTTTCCGGTTCGATTTGTGCCACTTTGAAAGATCAAAATCAGCTACTATCTTGTTGTTATCTAAAGCAATACGATATGGCTAATAAACTTGATCCTATGGACTTAAAACAAATCATTACTTTACATTTGGACGGTTATAGCAATCGTAAAATTGGAAGTACATTAGGTATTTCTCGCAATACTGTAAATACTTATATGCAGCTTTTCGAAGGCTCTAAATACTCTTTAGAACAGTTGCTGACGTTGGATATTGAACAACTATCAGAGCTCTTTTCTAGCTTTACGACAGTAGACACTCAAAGACATAACTCTTTAATGCTCTATTTTGAGACGGTTAATAAAGCTCGGAATCATCCTGGATTTACTTTTCTATATCATTATGCTCAATATGCTCAGACAGTAGCTAATCCCTACAGCTACACACAGTTTATGGAGCATTATAACCGGAAATATAAAGAAGTAAAAGGCTCTATGAAGTTAGAGCATGAACCTGGTAAAGAGATGTACATTGATTTTGCAGGTAAAAAACTCTCATATATTGATCAAAACACAGGAGAAATTATATCTGTAGAAGTTTTTGTGGCTATACTTCCTAATAGCCAATATACCTATGTGCAAGCCTGTCCGAGTCAGAAGAAAGAAGATCTTATTATATGCTGTACTAATGCGCTAAACTTTTATGGAGGTGTTCCCTTGGCAATAGTCTCCGATAACTTAAAATCAGCTGTATCTCGCGCAAGTAAATATGAATCACAAATAAACAGAAGCTTTAAAGACTTTGCTAGCCACTATAACTGCATAGTCAATCCAACTCGTATTTATGCTCCCCAAGATAAGGCGTTAGTGGAGAACGCAGTACATCTTGTCTACCAAAGAATTTACTACCCAATCAGGGAGATGACTTTCTTCTCTTTAGAAGAGCTCAATGCAGAGCTACGACGTATGCTAATCACTTACAACCAATTACTTTTTCAACGTAAAGAAGCAAGTCGTGTAGAGCTCTTTCAATCTGTGGAAAGACAATATTTAAAAGCATTACCCTGTACTACTTATCAAATAAAGGATTATAAAAGAGCTAAAGTTCAGAAGATAGGTTATGTGTATTTCTCACCTGACAAGAGTTATTATAGCGTTCCTTATCGCTACATAGGCCATCATACAATGATTCACTACACCAATACTTCAGTAGAGATCTATTATAATCATTTACGCATTGCAATACATAAACGAAACCCGAAAAAAGGGAATTACAATACAATTAAGGAACATTTATCCAGTACGCATCAAAGCTATACCAGTTGGAGTCCTGAGTATTTTAAAAATCAAGCAGCTCCACATGGTGTTCATTTAGTCAAATGCGTAGAGAAGATTCTGTGTAATGTCGATTACCCTGAGATTGGATACAAGAGGGTGATTGGCTTAATACAACTACACAAGAGTTATGGATCACAAAGACTGGATAAAGCTTGTGAGATTGCATTGAATGCTAATGTTGCAACCTACACCCATATCAAAAACATCCTGCGTCATAATATGGATCTCAAAGAAGCTATGTTCCAAGAACTAGACGCTAACACTAATCACATCCCAGTACATCAAAACATCAGAGGAGCCTCAGCGTATCAATAAATATTAATCTTAAATATTATAATATGGACAACAATCAAACTATCGAAAAGCTAAAGACCATGAGACTTAACGACATGGCACAGCTACATCACAGTCACATTAAAAACAACACAATGACCTCATTTACTATTGATGAGTACATTGGTTTATTGACGGATCACGAGTATGAAAATAGACAAAATAGAAAAATAGAAAGGCTAATTAAACAGGCTGAATTTAGACAAAGTGCAAGTATGCCAGATGTGAATTATACTCAAAACAGAGATCTAGATAAAAATATGTTTACCCGTCTAGGAACATTGGATTTTATTCTCAAAAAACAGAATGTAATATTAACTGGTTCCAGCGGAGTTGGAAAAAGTTATCTTGCTCAGGCTCTGGGATACCAAGCCTGTTTGATGGATTATAAAGTCTTATATTATAACACTGCTAATCTTTTTAATTTATTAAAAATAAGTAAATTAGACGGGACATACCTAAGGGAAATGAAAAAGATACTAAAATCAGATCTACTTATTCTGGATGACTTTGGCTTACAACCATTCGATAACCAATCCCGGGAAGCATTATTGGACATTGTTGACCAAAGGTA
>NZ_JAMZNK010000098.1 GCF_027980145.1 Flavobacterium azizsancarii
ACGAAGGCAGGTGCGAATACTAATATACCTGTGACTTTCTATAGTCAAAATTTTAATGGGTTCACTTACGTAAGTGGTGATGATGTCTCTTTTGTGGACAATAACACACTTTCTAATTTTAAAGTTGATGGTAAAGGATTAAGTAAAACCGGAGTGTATGGCACTGTAAACTTAAATGTAGACAGAACAGCTCCCGGAGATATAAATTACAACCTTGATCCAAATAAAGCAGCGGGTGATTATACAATTGCTACATTAGATGATATTACGGGAGGATCACAGAATTTACAACAAGTACTAGATACAGGTAATAGTGCTCATGCTACTGAGATTCTTTTAACATCAGGAGGTGATGGATTTAGAAAGCGTACTGCTACAATGAATTCAAGTTCAATAACTTTCTCTAATGATACAGATCAAGATCGTGTTGATATAAATTCAGCAGGATTTACACTGTATACAGGTAATAGTGGAGATATAAGTAGATTAGCACCTTATGGTTTAAGACATGAGTATAATGGAATTAGAAATATTCTAAATTATCCAGTTAAACCAGAAGGAACTTATACATTAGCAACATTAGATGATATTACAGGAGGATCACAAGGAATAGATCAAGTATTAGGTGTAGGAAATGAAACCACTAAATCTATGAGTTTTAATCAAGAAGGTTATGGAAATAATGTTTTTATTAACTCAAATGTTATACAGGTTATAAATGATAAAGAAAATGCAACTCAAGTATCTAATCTTGATAGTTCGGGAGTATCAATTGTTACTAATAATGGTCAACCTGAACAAACTGTTTCAAATATCTTTTCAACTCATGTACAATTTACTACAAACGAAAATGGTAGTCATGAAGTATCTAATAAAGGAATAAGATTCTATAAAGATACTGGAGAGACTAGTATAGAGTATGATATACCTACAGTAAATACCACTTTAAAATTTCCTGCTAAAGCTATTGCTGGTGATTACACGTTAGCAACTACAGATGATTTTAAAACCATTAATGGAGAATCAATAGTTGGAGAAGGTAATATTAATATAACTAATCCAACACCAACATTATCACAAGTATTAGATGCAGGTAGTTATGATGGTACAGGTAATCAGATAACACTTGGTTATACTCCATCAGGAGGAAAAGTAGGTTCTAATTGGAGTGCTTATGGAATAAATTTTAGAAATGAAGATTTAGATGGTAATACTAATGTGGATAGTTATGAAATAACCATATCAGATAAGTTACTAAATTATGGAGTTAAATTAGATAAAAATTATATAGGGTTTAAAACTGATTTTGAAGGTATTTTTAGAGATAGTTCTGTTATAATGCAGAATTATGAGTATGATTATAGTACACAAGGTAGAGTAATTGTACAAATGCCTTTGGTATCAGGAATATTAGCTACTACAGACGATATTAAACTAAAATCTTATACGGTAAACACTTTGCCAACCGGAACAATCGGAGATCAGGCGTACGTAACTGATGCTACAGCCCCAACTTATTTAGGAGCCTTAGCAGGAGGAGGTTCTGTAGTATGTCCAGTATTCTATAATGGGACTACATGGGTAGCACATTAACAAGAAACTCCAAAATCAAAAAAAGGGCTTAATAAATAATCTTAAAATTAATATATGAATAAATCTAAAATTGCAGTAATCGTGAGTCTTTTAATTGTTTTAACTGGCTTTATCGATACAAAATTTGAACTTTTACAAGAAGTTGGGCTGTCATTGGTAACAATCAATAGAATCAAATTAATCGGTTTGATTTTGTCGGCAGCGTTACCAAGTATATCCCCTTTGTTTTCGAAAGAAGTGAAGTAAAGTTAAAATTCCTCAGGAGGGCAGGAATAAAAAAGGCCCCCCAACAATAATACTTCCTACGGTAATTATTTATGCGACAAAGCCACAGCG
>NZ_JAMZNK010000099.1 GCF_027980145.1 Flavobacterium azizsancarii
CTTGTGTGCCCAGCATGGGCGATAACTCTAGGGTGTAAGTCCCGAACACACCTTTACAGTGGGAAGTGTTAGCTGAATGCAAGGGTGTCCATCGCGAGGTGGAATCTGAAGGAAGCAATAGGCAAACTCTTGGCCTGACGGAGAGAAACTATATACAAGGCCAGAAATGTTGGATAAAGTTGCAAGCCAAACTGAAGTCCCAAACTGTACGGAAGCATGATGGTAAATATAGCAGGCATATGAGAGGAAAGTTATCGTTCTTACCTGGGGAGGTCTTATAGACATAGGGAAGTTTTTTTTTACAGCACTATGGATTAACAATTGCTATAAGAAGTCAGCAGAGGTCATAGTAGGTACTGGAAATGAGTACTGAAGGACTGAACTTAATTAAGTGAGTAGTAAATGAATGTTACCCATGAAGGAACGAATGCAGAAAATATCAAAGAATTTTGATAACTGTCTTGGGAAGGATAGGACGGAATCCGACAGCTACCAGGGAGTGCAGACCTTTATTGGGATAGCTGAAAACAACCTCACAGAAGTACATTTAGGTCAGGGGAAACTCTTAGAGCTAATCCTAAGTTCCCCCAATATGAATCTGGCTTATAAAAGAGTCAGATCCAATAAAGGAAGTTTTGGAATAGACAAGTTGTCCACTGAGAATTTATTAGAATGGCTCTTAGAACATAAAGAGTCGTTGATTGAATCGCTAGAGAACGGGAAATACAAACCTCAGGCCGTTCGAAGAGTTGAGATACCTAAAGAGGGAGGTAAAACAAGGTCACTTGGTATCCCTAGTGTTGTAGACCGCCTAGTCCAACAAAGTATTGCCCAAATCCTAACCCCTATTTACGAACAAGAATTCCTTACAAGCAGCCATGGCTTTAGACCTAAAAGAGGGTGCCATACTGCTTTGAAAGAAGTAGAAAATCACCTCAATGATAAGTACAGTTATGTAGTGGATCTAGACTTAGAGAAATTCTTTGACACTGTGAATCACAGTAGGCTTATAGAACTACTATCAAAGAAAGTCAAAGACCCACGAGTGATATCACTTATCCATAAATATCTCAGAGCTGGTGTTGTTGTGGGGAACAAATTCGAAGAAAGTGTACTGGGTGTTCCTCAAGGCGGTCCATTAAGTCCATTGTTGAGCAATATAATGCTTCACGAATTGGATAAAGAGCTGGCTAGACGCGGACATCGATTTGTACGTTATGCAGATGATTGCTTAATCTTCTGTAAAAGCAAGAGAGCATGTCTTGGTGTCAAAGAAAGTATAACTGCGTTTATTGAAAGCGTATTATACTTAAGGGTAAACAAGGAGAAAACTACGGTTGGGTATATAAAAGGAAAGAAATTCCTTGGATATAGCTTCTATAACAAAAGTAAAGGGAAATGGGGGCTATGTGTACATCCAAAGAGTTATAGTAAACTCAAAGACAGGTTAAAGGAAATTACTAACCGCAGTAATGGTATGGGGTATCAAAAGACCAAAGAACTCTTACGATATTACTTGCAGGGTTGGGTATCCTATTTTAAACTAGCCGATATGTCAGGCAAGATTAAACGTATAGATGAATGGCTTCGATTTAGAATACGAATGTTGATATGGAAAAGCTGGAAGAAGATAAGTACTAAATACAACAATCTTCGAAAGATTGGAGTTAAAGACAATCAGGCTTATCAATGGGCTAATACTCGAAAGGGATATTGTCGAACTGCGCTGAGTCCAATTCTACAAACAACTCTATCAACACGAACACTAAGCAAAGCAGGATATACGTTCCTGACTGACATGTACCTAAAATGTATCGTAAATTAAGAACCGCCTTGGTACGGATCCGTATGCCAGGTGGTGTGGAAGGTCACCTAGGGAACTAATCCCTAGGTTCCTATCCGATTG
>NZ_JAMZNK010000009.1 GCF_027980145.1 Flavobacterium azizsancarii
TCGTAATAATAAACGGGAAGCAGGTAAATACAGAACTAGAGTAAGACCTTTAGTGCTTAAAAATCAAAAAGATGCGATATGAAATTTTCTTAACTTAATGACATTGCGCTCGCGCTAGCGGTGGATTTTATTTAATATTTTCTTCTTCCACAAATTTAGTCTGACTTGAATTAGTAAAGAAAAACTTTTCAAAAGTTTGTTTTGCATTATTCATGACTGGGTTTAAAATTGTATAATTTGCTTTATATTTTGAAGATAATATTACTTCCGGATTTTTGCTATATTTATCATATTGTTCTTTCCAGCTTTCAACATATACTTTTTCTTTTATGAACTTATTTCTATTTTCTTTATCTTCATAATTCAAATAAGATCTTCCTCCTTTCGCTCTCAATAATATCAATTTTTGATATGAGTTTATAAGAGTATCCAATTGATTTATTACATATTCAAAACTTACCGTTTCCTTTTCTTTATCTGTAGTTTTATAATATTCAATAAGCTTGTTTTTGAAAAAAGCCATACTGTCTTTTGCTTTTACGTCATTTAATTTATCTAATGATTTGATGTTAAAATCTAAATCATTAATATTGAAATTAATACTTGTTGCTTTTGCTTTTTGATATTCATATAGCATTTTTTCTTCTTTACTTTTTGAACAAGAAGCTATTAAAAAGATTCCTAATAGTAATGTGATTTTCTTCATTTGAGAGTAATAATTAATCATAAATTAAAATTAAATTGTTTTAATTTTCAAATTTAAAAACATACAACAGGTTAATTTTATGGAAAACCATAAAGTGATATAAATTAATCTTGAGTAAAGGTCAAAATTTTGCACAGCAATTGGGTAAATATCGATAACGATTCACCTTTGTCAAAGTTCAAAACTTTCACAAAGGTCTCTATGTAAGCCTTTGCAATCTTCAAGGTCTTCACGCACAGCTTTGTGATCTTAAAATCTGCGCAAAGCATTCCAAAATAAAAAAACTTAGCGCTCTTTGCGGTAAAATATCAGCATAAAGTTTAACCGCATTTCAAGCTGAAACCTGAAACAAACAAAAACCTGAGACATGTTATAAATATTTCGCGAGCTCGATTATTCCTTCTTCGAGTTGTTTCTCAGTAAGTGAAGCGTAGCCAAGTCTGAATCCTGAAATTGGTTTACCAAAACTAAATTTTTCCGGCGTTATTATTTTTATACCCTTTAAGAGTAGCTTGTCTGAAATTTCTAAGATATTTACGTCTGAATTTGGTACTACCCAAAAAGCCAAACCTCCTTCAGGTTTTATAAATGTGACTTTATTTTTGAGGTGTTTGTTGCAGATTATTTCAAAAGCATCTCTTTTTGTTTTGTAGATAAGTGTTGTTCTTTTAAGGTGTCTTTTTATTTCGCCTTCATTGATAAGTTGCAAGACAGCTTCTTCCATAATATTATCGCCTTGTACGTCGATCATTTTTCGATGTTTGCCTACTTTTAGAATGTTTTCGGAACTACTTACCAAATAACCAATTCGTAAAGCGGGCGCTACAATTTTGCTCAATGTACCTATATAAATGACATTTTTTGCATTGCTGTAACTGGAAATAGGTAAAACAGGACGCTGCCCAAAATGGAATTCATTGTCGTAATCATCTTCAATAATCGTAAAGTTGTATTGGTTGGATAATTCGATAAGTTTCAATCTTCTTTTTAAACTCAAAGTTACCGTTGTTGGATATTGATGGTGCGGCGTTACGTAAATTGCCTTTATATTGTTGTGTTTCTTCAAATGTTCCTCGACTTCTTCGATTAGTAAACCTTCTTTATCAATATTTACAGGAAGTAATTGTGCTCCGGCATTTTCAAAGGTTTCCCAGGCAGGTTTATAGCCGGGATTTTCTACCATTACAAAATCGCCTTGGGTTAGTAAACAATTAGCGGTTAAATACATTGCCATTTGACTTCCGCGGGTAATGCAAATTTCATCTGGCGTAATGTTCATTCCTCTTTTAAAATTGAGCATTTGAACAATGGCTTTCCTGAATTCCAAATTTCCAAATTCAGTACTGTACCCCATAATTTGCCAACGCGATTTTCGATTAAAAATCTGTCTGTAGGCTCTTGCCAATTCATTCATTGGTGCGATTCGGCTATCGGGAATTCCGTCATCAAAAACGATAAGCGGTTTTATTTCTTCGTTTATAAAATTAGTTTTTTGTTGTTGAGCTGTGTTTTCTTTAGATAGAGGGAGAATATCAGCGACAAAAGTTCCCTTTCTTTCTATTGTTATGAGCCAGCCTTCGGCTATAAGAACGTCTAAAGCTTCGATTACAGTATTTCGGTTTACTTTCAATAGCCCGGCAAGTTGCCTGCTTCCTGGTAAAGCATTTCCGCTTTTAAGCATACCTGTTTTAATTGCTTCAATAATAGCATCGGCGATTTGCAGGTATATTGCTTTGTCAGTATTGGTATTGAACTGAATTTCTAATTTCCAAGGTCTTAGCATCTGGACTAGCTGTTTATGTTGAAACTGTGTTATTTTAATAGTCCAAAGTTAAGATAATTTTGAAAAGCAATAATGCAAAAAAATAAATAGTATAAAATTATGGAAACTAAAAAGCAATTTTCATCAAAAGACTTTCACCAAACATTTGCCAGACCTGTTTTTGTGATGCCGGAAAAATTGATTCACAAAAATGTAGAACAGGCAGGAGTACACAGTCAGTTTTCTACAGAACGTAAACATCCGGTATTCTTTGTTGATCTTCCCAGTAAAAATGTAAGTATGACAATTGGCGGTTTATTGCCGGATCAATTGACAAATAAACATCGTCATACTTACGAAACGGTTATTTATGTGATTGAAGGACATGGTTATACAGAAGTTGAAGATGTAAAAGTAGAGTGGAAGGCGGGAGACGCGGTTTATATCCCGAGCTGGGCGTGGCACAGACATCAGAATTTAAGCAGTGATAAACCAGCCAAATATATTGCCTGCGAAAATGCACCACAGCTTCAGAATTTAGGAGTTGCCTTAAGAGAAGAAGAGGGAAGAGATCTTTAATAAAATATAAAAGTAAATGAAAAACAACCCGTTTAAAGGTATTATTGCCTATCCGATTACTCCTTTTGACAAGGATGAACAAGTAGATATTGTATTGTATAAAAAACTATTAGAACGACTAATTGTTGCTGGTTCTCATGCTGTTGCTCCGTTAGGAAGCACTGGTGTAATGCCTTATCTGACAGATCAAGAAAAAGAAGCAATTACGGAGGCGACAATAGATCAGGTAAAAGGCAGGGTTCCTGTTTTGGTTGGTGTATCAAATTTAACAACTGAAAGAACTGTTTATCACGCAAAATTTGCTGAGAAAGCAGGAGCAAATGCAGTGATGATTATTCCGATGAGCTACTGGAAACTTACCGATGATGAAATTGTACAGCATTATGATGCCGTTGCAAAACAAATTTCGATTCCAATAATGGCCTATAATAATCCCGCGACCGGTGGGGTTGATATGTCGCCTGCTTTGCTGAAACGACTTCTTGAAATCCCAAATGTAACGATGATTAAAGAAAGTACAGGTGATGTGCAGAGAATGCATTATTTGCGAAGAAAACTGGGTGAGGATGCCGGTTTTTACAACGGTTCAAACCCTTTGGCTCTGGCTGCATTTGCTGCGGGAGCAAATGGGTGGTGTACTGCCGCACCTAATTTAATCCCGAAACTGAACCTGGATTTATACAATGCTATTGATAAAAATGATTTACAGGAGGCTCAGAAGGTGTTTTACAAACAACTCAACCTTTTAAAATTCATTGTCAATAAAGGCTTGCCAAGAGCTATCAAGGCAGGTTTAGAACTTCAGGGAATTGAAGGAGGTTTTCTAAGAAGCCCTTTGAAACCATTAACAGAAAGTGAAGTAGCTGAATTTAAGTTGATTTTAGCAGAGCTGGAATAAGTTTCTTAACCGCAATCCCGATAGCAATCGGGCAATGTCGTTAAGTTAAGCTTCTTTGATTATATTTTTTATCTCAAAGTGTAGTTTTGAATAGCCTCCAGCTTTAGCTGGAGATTATGTAAAACCAGTCTGAGTCGCTTTAGCCAAAAATATGCGATTTGGCTAAAGCCCCTCATGTGGGTATTAAACACCTCCAGCTAAAGCTGGAGGCTAGTCAAAAAGCTTAACTTAACTACATTGAGCTATCGGGATTGTGTTATTTTAAATTGATTTTGAAAGAAGTTTTTTAGCCGTAAAGATTTCGCAAAGCGCTAAGTTTATAAAACAGGCAGCTTTGCGAACTTTACGATTAAAAAAAAACTTATTTTAAAAAAAACTTTGCGCCCTCTGTGGTTTAAATTTTTCATTATGCAAAATGTCAAAGTTGCTCTATTCTCATTTCAACTTGAAACATAAAACTTGAAACAACTTTTTTTGATTACTTTTGCAAAATGAATAAAAATCACCATTCGAACAATATACTTTCGAACTTAGGAATTGAGAGCCTAAACGAAATGCAGGAAGTAGCACAAGATGCTATTTTAAACGATAATAATGTTTTACTGCTTTCTCCAACAGGATCAGGGAAAACACTGGCTTTTTTGTTACCCGTTTTAGAATTATTACAACCTGAAATTCTTTCGGTTCAATGTTTAATTTTAGTGCCTTCACGTGAATTAGGTTTGCAAATCGAGCAGGTTTGGAAAAAAATGGGGACTCCATATAAGGTAAATATTTGCTACGGAGGTCACTCGATCGATACTGAAATCAAGAATTTAAGCAATCCACCAGCTGTTTTAATTGGAACTCCGGGAAGAATTGCAGACCATATTGACAGAGATACTTTTAGAACAGATAAAATTCAGACTTTAATTTTAGATGAATTTGATAAATCATTGCAACTGGGTTTCCACGAGCAAATGTCTTATATCATTGGTAAACTGACGAAATTAAATAAACGTGTTTTAGTTTCGGCAACTTCAGATATTGAGATTCCAAGATATACAAGAGTAGTAAATCCAACGGTTTTGGATTTTATTCCGGAACAAGAGGAGAAAACGAATCTTTCTATGAAGATGATTGTTTCGCCTGCCAAAGATAAATTAGGAAGTTTATTCAATTTGATTTGTTCTTTGAAATCACAGTCGGCTATTATTTTTTGTAATCATCGTGATGCTGCTGAACGTATTAGTGACACACTAAACGAAAAAGGAATTTACTCTACCTATTATCATGGAGGAATGGATCAGGACGAGCGCGAGCGTGCTTTGATTCAGTTTAGAAACGGAAGTGTGAGTTATTTAATCACAACTGATCTGGCTGCCCGTGGATTGGATATTCCTGAAATGAAACACGTAATTCATTATCATTTACCTCTTAAAGAAGACGAATTTACACATCGTAACGGTCGTACAGCACGTATGCAGGCTTCCGGAACGGCTTATATCCTTGTTCACGAAAGTGAAAAACAATTGGATTATATTGACTACAAAATGGAAGTTCTGAAGGTTGAAAACACAACCACTTTGCCAAAACCTCCGGAATATCAAACTATATATATTAGTGGAGGAAAGAAAACAAAACTAAATAAAATTGATATTGTTGGTTTCTTTTCTCAAAAAGGGAAATTGGAGAAAGGTGATTTAGGCTTGATCGAGGTGAAAGATTTTATTTCGTTTGCTGCCGTAAAATTCAATAAAGTAAAAGACTTGCTGCATAATATTAAGGACGAGAAAATGAAAGGCAAGAAATTTAAAATTGAAGTTGCCCGAAAAGTGGTTAAAAAAGAAGAGGAGAACTAGATTTTCTCTGAAGAAATAGTGTAGTAAAATTCTTTTTTAAATTGTGTTTGAAAGTTTCTAAAAAGAACAAAATCAGGTTTATTTTTTTAGTGATTTTTAGTAGTAATGTTTCTGTTAATTTATTGAAATTCAATATTTTAATTAGATGTTTTGGTAGGTTTGATTAAATTTTGAACACCATTCTTGACTGATTGTTAATAAATTAACGGTTAAGGTTTTAATTTATCATATTTTCTGCGTTTCTTGCGCCCGTAAATAATAAACCCCAAATTAATTATGAAAAGAATTATTACGATTGCCATTTTGATGTTTAGTTTTGTCTCTTTTGCACAAATTAAAGTTATTGAAACTGTACCAGTTGAGAGATTAGGAAAAGTAAATAACAATTATATTCAAAAAATTGGAGATGAATATACTGTTTATTATACAAGTATCCAGAATGATGATGAATCATCAAGCTTGAGAAAGTTTACATTTAAAAATGTAAATAATGATTACAATAGTCTTTACAGTATTATTGTAAATGGTTTTACAGCGAACCCTTTGTATGATATTAAGTTAGAATTACCTAACAACTATATTTGGCTGCACTACACAGGAAGTGTTATTCCTGAGAAAGCTACAGTTCAGTTTATGGTTTCCAGTAAAGATGCTTCATCTGTTACTAGTAATGTTTCTGAGCCGTTATTAAAAGATCAGATTAACAAATTGTTCCAAAAATAAATTACTCCTAATACAAAACAAAAAAAGGGCTATTCAAATGAATGGCCCTTTTTTTGTTTTGTATTGTTTCAGGTTTTTTTAAGTTTCAGTTTGCTGGTTCTAAAACTTTATTAAGGTTTAAAAAACTTAGAGACTTAGAATCTTAGCAACTTAGAACCTCAGAAAAAAAATTATATCTTCTTCACGTATTGGGTGATAATTACGATTTGTTGTCCATCTACTTTTCCTTCAATGTATTCAGCATTTTCGTGGTCTAAACGGATATTTCTTACGGCAGTTCCTTGTTTGGCAACCATACTGGATCCTTTTACTTTTAGATCTTTGATTAAAACTACAGAATCTCCGTGTTCTAAAATTACACCATTACTATCACGGTGAATGATTTTGTTTTCGTCATCTTCTCCTTCTCCGGTTGCTTGTGCCCATGCAAGAGTATCTTCGTCTAAATACATCATGTCAAGTAACTCCTGAGGCCATCCTGCTGCACGCAAACGGCTTAACATTCTCCAGGCTACAACTTGTACGGCAACGTTCTCGTTCCACATACTGTCGTTTAGGGATCTCCAGTGATTTAAATCAACATTGTCCGGGTTTTCAATCTGGTCAATACAAGTACCACAAGCAAAAATGCTTTCATCAAGACCGCCTTTTTTAGTTGGCAATACTTCATATACTTTTAGGTTTTCTTCGGCTCCACAAAGTTCACATTTTGATCCGCTGCGTTTGTTCAATTCTCTTTCGATGCTCATTATTTGGTGTTTTATTTAAAAATGCGAAATTACTTATAATTTGCTTCGCTTGCAAGTTTATGATTTGTTATGGTTTTACCCACGGATTTGGCGGGTTAAACTGGTTGATGCTGATTTTTATTTTATAGTGAAATATTTTTTGATTATTTCTTTACCCTAACCGCATCCGGAACCAGCATTTCATATTCACCTCCATGACGCAATACATCACGAACAATGCTAGAACTAATAAATGAAGTACTTGCCGCTGTTAATAGAAATACGGTTTCAATTTTAGAGAGTTTTCTATTGGTGTGGGCAATGGCTTTTTCGAATTCGAAATCGGCTGGATTTCGCAAACCTCTCAAAATAAAATGGGCTTTTTGTTTTTTTGCCAGATCTATGGTTAGACCTTCATAAGTAATAACCGAAATTTTTGGTTCGTCTTTGAAAGTTTCTTCTATAAAACGTTTTCTTTCTTCGAGTGAAAACATATACTTTTTTTCGGCATTGACACCAATAGCGATTACGATTTCATCAAATAAAGGAATTCCTCTTTTGATAATGTCTTCATGACCAAGTGTGATTGGATCAAATGATCCGGGGAATATGGCTTTTCGCATTTTTTTTAGTTTCTAAGGTTCTGCGTTACTAAAAACCTGTTATTATTTCTTTCTCGTAATTTTCAATATTTCATTTTCCTGATAAAGTTTTATTAGATCATTTCTTGAGTAATAAACTTTTCTATTTGAATAGTTTTCAGGTTTATTTAAATCATCAATTTCGTTTGGCATATAGGCATTAAAATCATTTAAAGTAGCATAGATACTATCTCTTGTCACTTTATCAATTCTCATGTTGGAATAATACCCATTTTTTACTTTTAGATTATATACATCTCCTTTTGTTGGGTTTTTAATTAGAATCCCTGCTTCATCTTTCTTTTCAAAATAATTATGAATTGTAAAAATAAGAAATAACGTTATTATAATCGAACCGGAAAACATCCAAATTGAATAATCTAATTTTTCATTTCTTAGTTGTAATTTAGCACTTTCAGATAAATCTTCATAATCAAAGTTTTCGCCACAATGATTGCATTTTATGTAAACACATTTTCCAACAGGAAATAATGGAATCAAAGTGACATGGGTGTATCTTTTATAAATACTAAAATGTAATGTATCTTGTGTATTACATTTAAGACATTTTTCATTTAAAATCAGACCATTTTTAATATTAGATTCTCGAGTACCAACAAGAAATATCATGTTTTTTTATTTGAGGTTTCTATTCTTTAATATTACGTTATTCTTAGCGTTTTTAGCGCCGGAACCCATTCTTCTTTTGTACAGATTTCGCATTTTGCAGCAGCTGTTTTTTGTTTTTCTATATGTCCGCAAAAAGTACAGGCGTAAATGGCTTCGGTTGGTATTATTGTGCTTTTTTTATTGAATGCAGCAGGTAGAATTGGTAATCCGTATTGTACATCTTTATCTTCATAAAAAAATACGCTTATTTCTCCACTAGTTTCTATAAAAGCATGTTTTACTTGTCCGAGATGTTCAATCGATTTAATGCGAAGCTCAGAGAAAAATTCGTCTTGTGCAAGACTTTCTTTTTTGAAAGTAGCAATAGAGAATTTACCATTATTGATCAGACACTCGGTTTTACCTTCTATAAATTCTTCGAATTTTTTGCTTTTTCCGGTAAGCCAGGTTACAGAACGATACAGGATAATAATGACGATAAAAACTATTGCAGCGGGAACAATACCCACATCTTCATAAAACATAGGGTCTCCTGCGGCAGAACCCAGTGCAATAATGATTACGGTTTCGAAAATAGAGAGTTGTTTTACACCTCGTTTTCCGGCCAATTTTAATGTCAACAATAAAATGATGAACATAACAGTCGAACGAAATACAACTTCGAGTGCGAAATTCGTGGGAAGATCGTTGTAAAATACTCTATTCCATTCAAATATTTCTTTCATTTTTTTTGAGTTTCTACGTTTTTTTTCTTTGGGCTAAATCAGTTTGCGAGACTTCGACTTCGCTCAGTCTGACAAAACTTTGTGGTTAAAAAAAAGGTTCTGAGATCTTAGTAACTTAGCATCTCAGAACCTTAGTAGCTTTTTTAAGCAAGTGCCAGCTCAATCGCATTGGTAAACAAATCTTCCAACGATATTCCGGCAGCTTGTGCTTGTTGCGGAATCAGACTTTCTGTTGTTAAACCTGGAATTGTATTCATTTCCAGCATATATGGTTCGTTGTCTACGATGATGAATTCGCTTCTTGAGAAACCTTTCATTTTTAAGACTTCGTAAGCGCGTTTTGCTACTTCGCTTACTTTTTGCGTTAATTCCTCTGAGATTCTTGCCGGTGTAATTTCCTGTGATTTTCCTTCGTATTTTGCTTCGTAATCAAAGAAATCATTATCAGAAACTATTTCTGTGATGGGCAATACTTTAATTTCGCCTTGATAATTGATTACTCCAACAGAAACTTCAGTTCCGTCAAGGAAGCTTTCGATGATGATTTCGTTATCTTCTTTATACGCTATTTCTATAGCAATTGGCAATTCAGCTTCTGATTTTACTTTTGAGATTCCAAAACTAGAACCAGCTTTATTTGGTTTTACAAAACATGGCAAACCTACTTTTGCAACAATTTCTTTTGTATTGATACTATCACCTTTGTTTAAGTAATAAGAAATCGCCGTTTTGATTCCATATGGTTTTAAAACCGATAATAAATCACGTTTGTTGAAGGTAAGGGCTGCCTGATAATAATCGCAAGACGATTGTTTTATTCCTAGTAATTCGAAGTAAGCCTGCATCAAACCATCTTCGCCTGGTGTTCCGTGAATGGCATTGAAAACACAATCGAAAGTGATTTTCTCATTGTTTACTGTTACTGAGAAATCGTTTTTGTCGATCGCATACTCGGCGTTGTTTTCGTCTACATACACCCATTTTTCTTTGAAAATATGAATGCGGAATCCGTTGTATTTTGTTTTGTCAAGGTATTGGTGAACAACGTTTCCGCTAATAAGTGAAATTTTGTATTCACTTGAATATCCGCCCATGATGATGGCTATGTTTTTCATTTTATATTGTTTATATTTTGTTTCAGGTTTTATTTGTTCCAGGTTCAAGAATGTTGTTTCAGGTTTCAGGTTTTTCGCCATGAATTTCACGAATTAAATTTTTGAAAAACTGTTTAAATCGATCTGCTTGTCATTTCAAAGCAGGAGAAATCACACTAGTAACTAACATTTACTGCATCCATACAGTGCGTTGCTCTCTGGATGTGATTTTTTCTTTGTCGAAATGACAAAAAAAGAAAACAATCATCTTGAAACCTAAAGCCCTAGCCCTGATGGAAGCGGCATCCTTTTTCTGGCTTCTTTAGCCTGGAAAAGATACGGTGCACAGCAGGAAACAGCTCCTTAGAATTATCCTTCGACTTCGCTGGGGATGACAATCAGAACACTTTCTTGTTTAAAACAAAATTATCATTTTTTTTGAAACAAAATAGCTTTATCTTTGCCCCTAATAAAAATAAATTTATGACTTTACGTAAGTATTTAACGAGCCGAGTGTTTTTTGTGCAAGTATTGATTGCGATTGCGATTATTGCCGTTTTAGGTTATTTGTTTATGCATTGGTTGACTTTTACAACTGATCACGGACATGAGATTGCCGTTCCTAATTTGTCTAAACTGACTGAGGAGCAAGTAGAGGCAAAACTGAACGATTTAGACTTGGATTATGTGCTTTTGGATAGTGTTGATTACCGAAGTGAATACCCAAAATACAGTGTTGTTGAGCAAGATCCTTTGCCCGGAACAATGGTAAAAGTGGGAAGAAAAATATATATTAAAATTAATGCATCAGGATTTTCGTCTGTTAAAATTCCTGATTTAATTGAGAAAACATATCGTGAAGCAGTTCCAACTTTGAAAGCTTTAGGGCTTCAGGAAGGAACGATAACGTATATTCCGAACCTTGGAAAAGATATGGTTCTGGAGATGCGCTATAAAGGTAGAAACTTAAAAGTAGGAGACCGTGTGCTGAAAGCGTCTAAAATCGACTTGGTTTTAGGAGACGGAAAAGCTAGTTATGTAGATGAGAGTCAGGCCGCAGATAGTACAGCTGCGCCAACTACTGAAACCCCAAAAGATGAACAATAATATTGAAAATTTAGATCTGGAAGACGAATTATTCGAACATTTCAGGTTTGATGTGCCTAAAGGTCAGGCGCTTTTGCGTATTGACAAATATTTGATGAATATGATTCCGAATGCAACACGGAACAAAATTCAGAATGCTGCAAGTGAAGGAAGTGTTTTTGTAAATGAAATTCCTGTAAAATCAAATTACAAAGTAAAACCACTTGATCTTATTACGGTAATGTTGACACATCCGCCGTTTGAAAACCATATTCTTCCGGAAGATCTTCCGATAAATATTGTGTATGAAGACGACGCTTTGTTGCTAATCAACAAAGAGCCGGGAATGGTAGTGCATCCGGGTCACGGAAATTATACCGGGACTTTGGTGAATGCTTTGGCACATCATTTTGAGAATTTGCCAATGAACAGCAGCGAACGCCCAGGTTTGGTACACCGAATAGATAAGGATACGTCCGGACTTCTGGTGGTTGCCAAAACAGAAGCGGCAATGACGCACCTGGCAAAACAATTTGAAGCAAAAACTTCTGAACGTGAATATATTGCCCTGGTTTGGGGTAATGTTACCGAAGAGGAGGGAACGATCGAAGGAAATCTTGCGAGACACTTAAAAGACCGTATGCAAATGGCGGTTTTTGCGGATCCTGAAATAGGAAAACCTGCGATTACACATTATAAGGTCTTGGAACGTTTTGGTTATGTAACTTTGATTTCCTGCAGGTTAGAAACAGGAAGAACGCACCAGATTCGTGCGCATTTGAAACATATTGGTCATCCGTTATTTAATGATGAACGTTATGGTGGTCATTTGATTTTGAAGGGAACTACGTTTACAAAATACAAACAGTTTATAGAGAATTGTTTTAAAGCTTTGCCACGTCAGGCTTTGCATGCTAAAACTCTTGGTTTTGTGCATCCAACAACTGGCGAAATGATGCGCTTTGATACTGAATTACCTCAGGATTTTCAGGATTGCATTGAGAAATGGCGTAATTACGGTAAGACGCATAATATAGAAGAAGAATAGATATTTAGAATAAAAAAAAATAGAGAAAAGATTTTCTCGTATAAAAAAAGCTCCAAAATTTTTGGAGCTTTTTTGGTTTTACCATGTAGCACTTCATTTTTTTACCATTAAGAGATTAAGTTTATTAAGCTCTGAACTTATTTTGTTTCACTATTCAGAAATTACGTTAGTAAAGATTTTATCTTAAATTTTCTTAATATCTTATTGGTAAAAAAACTATTCAATATTTCTAATCGTTAAGTCTGTAATTTTTGCTTCGCCGTTGGTTAAGAAACCTAGTTTACCTTGCTGGCTGAGATTATTTTTTTCTAAGGAACATTCTAAGAACGTTTCGTTATCGACTGAAAAATACAGTTGATTGTTTGAAACCCTTATTTTTACATCATACCATTTATTGTTCTCTAGTTTCATTGTTTTTTTAAACAAAGTTGGACCTCCGCGTTTTTCGTATTCGTCGCTTCCTTTTTTGTAAACACCTCTGCCAATAACGATATTTTGATCGATTCGATACAAATAAGTTCTAATATATTGCTCTTTATCTACGTTTAGCATGATCTCAAAGAGAGATTCTTTGGTTATGTTTACCTTCAGATCGATTTGGTAATTTTTAGGGAGTTTCTTTTTCGATTCTATTACGCCCCAATGCATTGGTCCTCCAGTTCCGGTTAAAGTATCTTTTTCCAGAAACCATTCTTTTGGATTAAAATCCCAATTGGATTTTAATGGGGTTGTTTCAGTGATTTTGTATGCCGTTTTTGCCGTTGAAATTGTACCACCACAAGAAGTGATTATTAGCAGTACTACTAATAATAAGATATATTTGATTTTCATTTTCATTTTTTAATTTAACTCGGAATGGTATTTTATTTTTCCGATTGATCCTGCTTCATTTGGTAAAAGCTCAAAAACCGAAGTAGGAGCAAGACCGGTTTCGATACGATGTGACACGTATAAAATACTAACGTTTGTTTCTTGTTTTATGGTATTGATAAGCTGTATGACCAAATCGACATTTTCGTCGTCCAGACCTTCTACAGGTTCGTCTAAGATTAATAATGGAGGATGTTTTAGAACGGCACGAACAATCAAAGCAACTCTTTGCTGACCAATAGAAAGATCAATAAAGCGTTTTTTTCTTAAACCGGTCATTTCAATTACTTCAAGCCATTGTGTAACGGTTTGTTTTTGCAAAGTCGTTGGTTCAATATACAATCCTATGGAATCGAAAAAGCCGGATAGAATCATTTCTTCTAAAGTATGTCCTTTTTGAAAGAGATCCGTCATGGAAGTTGTGAAGATCCCGATTTGTTTTTTGATGTCCCAAACACTTTCACCAGTTCCTTTTTTTCTTCCGAATAAATGTAAATCCTGTCCAAAACCTTTTGGATTGTCTCCGGTTATCAAAGATAAAATAGTGCTTTTTCCGGAACCGTTAGGACCAATTAACTGCCAGAATTCACCTTGTTTTATGGTCCATGAAATATTGTCGACAATTTTGCGGTCATCATAGCTCACAGAAACATTTTCCATTTTGATTAATACACTTTCGTGAAAGGAATGTGGTTCGATCGCTTTAGGAATTGCTGATGTATTTAAGGTTTTAAAGTGGTTTTCGGTTTTTGAGATAGGATGCAATTCAAAGGTATTGTCTTTGATCTGCGCTTTGTTAGGAACAAAATATAGTACGTCGACCACACGATTGACTAATTGAATAATCGCAATATCTTTTGTCAGATCTTTTAAGGATTCTGCTAAAACGACGCGCGAAGCCTGATCTAAATGATCGAACGGATTGTCGAAAATGATAAAATCTGGTTTTTGATTGATGCAGTATTTCAAAAATTCTTTTTTACGTTCGCCGGATGAAAAAGTTCTCAATTGTCTGTGAGATTCCGGAGAAGCTTCTACAGTATCGTATTGATATTCTTTTTCGATGAATTTTTCTATGGCAATGTCTGAAAACAGAATCCCTTTTTTGTTGTTAAAAATGGCTAATTCTCCTTTGGCTTCGCCGGAAAGTAATGTTGCTATAAAAGCTTTTTTATTTACCTGATTCGATAAAAGTATATCCCAATGCTGCATTTTTAAAGTATTATTTATGTTGACATAGATTAATTGTTGTTTTGTTGCCACAGATTTCACAGATTAAAATAATTGATCTTTTTAATCTGTGGCAAATAAGTTTTTAAGATTATCTATGCGTTAAATGTTTTTTCAGTTTAATCTATTTTTTTGGTCGCTAATTCGCGATCGTTACGAGACCATTCGCTCCAGGAACCTACGTACAGTTTTGGAATTGGAATTCCGGCATAATTCATTGCTAATAAAGTATGACAAGCCGTGACACCTGAACCACAATGCACAATAACTTTTTCAGGATTTTTATCGCCTATAATTTTATTATATTTTTCTGCTAAAACTTGGGGCGATTTGTAAAATCCATCTTCGTCTAAGTTTTCGCTAAACGGAATATTGATTGCTCCTGGAATATGTCCCGCGATTAAATCAAGAGGTTCTGTAAGCCCATCAAAGCGATTTTTATCCCTTACATCAATTACAATATTTTCTTCATTATTTCGGGCTTTTTCGACTTCATCAATAGTAGCGACAGCTAAATTCCATTCTGAAATCAGGTATTTTTCTGTTGGTTCAAAATTTTCAATTTCAGAACTTACGGGAAAACCGGTTTTTATGGCTGCTTGTAAACCTCCGTTTAAAACCTGAACTTTTTCATGTCCAATTGCTTTGAGCATCCACCAAAATCGGGCAGCTGCATTCGAGCCGTTTTTGTCATCGTAAATTATAACACGGCTTAAAGGCGAAATTCCTAGTTTAGAAAGTACTTCAGAAAATCTTTCTAATGATGGTAAAGGATGTCTTCCTCCGTTTGCAGGATCCGTTTCAACATTGGCTAAATCCCGATTCAGATCAATAAAACGAGCGCCTTCCAGATGTTCGTTTTTATAATTTTCTTCGGCACCTATTCCTGCTCTGGCATCGATTAAAATAACTTCACGAGAATTTTTTAATTGTATTAATTCTTCAGGATTTATTATTGGAGAAAGTATATTTGACATTTTTTTTTGAATTATTTTTTAGCATTCCCTAACCAAAGTAATCCATTTAAGATTAATTGGCTTTGTTCTTTATTTTCAAAAGTATATGAAAGTGTTTTGTTAGTTCCGTTTTCATAATCTATATCATTATGTCCCATATTTACATAGAGCATTTTGTAGTTTTTATTTGTCCAGACAACAGGATAATAACCGCTGTGCCAGATTTCGTTTGGTTTTGGGCCTGTTCCTAACGGAAAACTGCTTTCGTCAATTGCTGCAAGAATTTCTATATCCGGGTTTTTTCTTAAATCGTTGCTCCATCTGTACCATTCGTTTGGCGAGGATTTAAATGTTTTAGGAATGTTTTTGGTTACAGCATGCTGATTTTCGATTCGCAAAATTGCTGATGTTGGCCGCCAGGTATTACTGCCGTATTCTCCTGAACCTAAAAAAGTATTGTGGTACCAGTTCCAGTTTTGTGGATAATCAGAATCATTTAGTGCAAATGCCGAAAAATGAAATCCGATAAAACCACCGCCATTTTCCATGTATTTCTCAAAAGCTTCTCGCTGGCTTGGTGTTTCGGGTCTTGTATCTAAAAACAAAATGACCTGATATTTGGCTAAAAACTTTGCGTTTAAATTGTTCCAATTACTAGTTGAATCATATTTGAAATGATTTTCTGCGGCAACTTTTGGAAACCACTTATTAGCTTCATGGACAAAACTAATGTGTGCCTGATCATTTTTTGCCGTATAAAAAGCAATGACTTTGAATTTTGAACTTGCTTTTTTATGTTGGGCAAATCCAAAAAAACAAATGGATAAAAATGTAACCAGAATAATCCTTTGAGACATACATTCTTTTTTTATCGAAAATATTAAGTGTTTTTGCTTAGTTTTTTGCTTAACCGGGAATTTTCTCGATTAATATCTCATTGCCCTCTTTGTCATAATAGGTACAGGTCATTTCGATGATGTCAACACGCCATTTTGCAATTCCGGATTGAGCAGCATGGTTGCAGAAGGTTAAATAATCAGTTTGGCCATCCTGATGCATCACTAGAAACTCAATAAAACGTTCTTTATTAGCAAAAGGAGCGACCTGAATTTCAGGATATTTTTCGTCTGCTGAAACTTTGTAATTATTTACGCCATAATATTCAACATTTCCATTGTTGACAAAAGTGTCATAACCTTTTACGCCCAAAATGATAAGGTCTTGTATATAATTAGGGAAATCAGAACCAGATTGTACTTTGGCATGCGCTTCTTTTATTTGTTCGATTGTAAACATATATTTTAGTTTTAGTTTGTTTAATGAGTTTGCCACTAATTTTTATTTGAATGACGCTAAATTATAATTTGTGTAATTACTTCGTCTGTTCCCTTCGGTCAGGTTGTGGCGAAAAAATTTATTGTTTCAAAAATACGATTAATGGTTTTATAAATTGATCAAAAGATTCAATATGCGGTAAATGTCCGGTATTGGGAATTTCGACCAATCTTGAGTTGGGAATTGTTTTTTGTGTTTTTTTACCCAATTCCAGATAATTGCCCATAGTTTTTCTAACTTCTTCAGATACCAGCGGTTTTCCTATGGCTGTTTTATCTCTTGTTCCGATAATTAAAAGTGTTGGACTTTTGATATTTTTAAATTCGTATAAAACAGGCTGCGTAAAAATCATATCATACATCAAGGCTGAGTTCCATGCTACTTTTGCATAATCTGGAGCTGTGGTCCAGCCAGCGCCGAGTTCAGCCCATTTTTGAAAATCAGCGTTCCATTTTCCATCATAATAATTCGCCATTTGATAGCTTTTTATGTTTTGATAGTTTTGTTTTAACTCTGATTCATACCACCAATCTACGGGTTTATAAGGTACTACTAGTTTCCAGTCTTCTAAACCAATTGGGTTTTCGAGCACTAATTTTTCAGTAGTTTCAGGATACATCAAGGCAAATCTTGTTGCTAACATTCCACCCATTGAATGTCCTAATACGGTTGTTTTCTGAATTCCTAAATGATCTAGCAATTTCTTTGTATTCTCAGCCAATTGCTGAAAAGTATATTGGTAATTATCCGGCTTAGATGATTTTCCAAAACCTATCTGGTCAGGAACAATTACCCTAAAACCCTCTTTTGTTAATGCCTTTATAGTAGATTCCCAATAGGCTCCGTTGAAATTTTTGCCATGCAGTAAAACTATATTCCTGTTGTTGTAGTTAGCAGGTTTGATATCCATATACGCCATTTTAAGATATTGACGCTGATTGTTTAATTCTAAAAATTGTACGGGAAATGGATATTGATAATTGGTTAGATTAATGTCAAGCGCCTTTATATTTTCTTGCTGCGAAAAGCAAAAAAACGGAAGTAAAAGCAGTATAAGTTTTATGTTTTTCATTTTCTGAATGTATTTCGTTTGGAGTAATTATAAAATTAAAGCTAACGATTTTAAAATCAAAGAATAAAATCTTAAAGTTCTCAAAAAAAAAACAGGAGAAGTTGCCCTATGTTTTTATTGTTTTTTTAAGGTCACGACTTGTTGGGGATAAGGAATGTCAATATTAGCTTCATCAAAACGTTTTTTGATACTTTGCAGTAAATCGCAATACATTATGAACCCATCTGTAGAATTTTTTGCCCATGCCCATGCTTTTAATGTTACGCTGGAATCTGCCAGAGCAACTACACGAGCAACAACTAAAGGTGTTTTTTGTTTTTTATTCTCTGCCGTTCTGGTATCTATAAAAAGTGGATGTCTGGCGATTTCTTCCTGCATGATGGCTAATGCATTTTCGATATTAGAATCATAGCCGATCCCAATTTCGATTATTTTGCAGCATTTGGTGTCATGCATATTGGTGTTGACAATAATCTGATTGCTGATAACAGAATTGGGTATGATGATTCGGTTATTTTCAGCATCTTTCAGAACCACTTGTCTTAAATTAATATCTTCGACTGTGCCCACAAAATTATTGATCGTAATTTTATCGTTGATTCGGAAAGGTTTAAAAATCACTAGAAAAATTCCGCTTACGATATTGCTCAAAGCTTGTTGAGAAGCCAAACCGGCCACTAAGGAAATAACTCCGGCTCCGGCTAAAAAGGAATGCCCGATAATTTTAAATTCGGGAATTTGTATTAACGCAAAGGCAAATCCTAAAATATAAATTACGGTTATGATTAAGTGTTTTAAAAATCTAAAACCTGTCGCATCATATTCTTTGTCCGTTAATTTACGATACAAAAAATAGCGAAGAACTTTGTCTGTCACCGCGCCCAAAATAATTGTTACAAATCCAATTATAGCGATAATGATAATTATTCTGAAGTCTTTTGCGTAATCGATCATGAGTTTTGAATTTTAAAAAATCCAAAAGACATATATATAAAATATAGTTTTTTGGATTTGATAAAGTTATGAAAAATGAATTTTATTTTATAAACCAACGAAGTCGTCACTTTTTGGAAAAATACTCAAAGCCTGAATAGCAATTTCAGGAGTTGGAGAAGCTAGTTTTCGAAGTTTTGTATCCATCCAGGCGCCATCAACGGTAATAACAGCACAAAGTGTGTCATCATCTTTTCTAAATTCGTGAACGATTGACCAGCGCGAAGCATCGGCTTTCATTTTTGATGTTTTCGTATGAAGGAATATTTTATCAGAAAGTTTTAGTTCTTTTCTAAAAACACATTCTTCTCTAAATAAAACAGGTCCAAAACTTTGCGTTTGCATCACTTTTAAGGTTAAACCCAGTTCTTCAAGAATTTCAATACGATGTTGTGCACCAAAATCATAATAAGCACTATGACGAACGTGAAAATTTGGGTCAAGATCAGACCAGCGAAAAGATAATTCTTTAATAAATGAAGCCATTTTATATTTGTATTTTAATGATATTGAGAATGTTTTCTGAGATTGTTTACTCGGGAAACATCGTTTTTTTATAAAACCGAATTTACAAATAAAATCACAAACAGTATATTAGAAGGTGAAAGTATTAACAATTACCTTTTTTTAATTTTGCTTTTATAAGCTTTCTAAATTATCCCATGTATATTCTATTTTGTTCAGTCGCATATAATAGGGAATAAGCAGTAAAATTTCCAGTCGTAACGGAAAATGCCCGTCATTGGTTGTAAAAGGCTGAACAAACATGGAGCCAATGCAAATGACAACTCCACAAATAGCGTCTATTTTACCAATTGAGATGGCGTTAGGTTTCTCGAACCAAAGTGAATATGCTGCAAAACCTTTGAGCAGCATTATCGCAATAATAAATATTCCTGTTGCTGAAAAAGTGGTGTTGCTTGAAAAACCGTAAAGAGATAAATGTACATATGGAGTAAAGAGATTCGTAATGACAGCACCAATAGCACAAACTGCTAAAATCATAAAAAGCCAGCAAAAAGTTTTAATCCACCATGGCAAAAGTTTTCTTCTGATGATGGCGGGTTTGTCAAATTCGTCAAAGCGGCTTTCTAATTCCTGATTCATTGTATTGATTTTGTTTTGAAAGTTTGATTGCAATTATATTACCTGGAAAATAACCAAAATCATGACCGTTAACTGTAAACCTACAATGATCCAAAAGAAATTTCGGGTTGGTTTTGAAATACTTTTTAAACCTTCTATTATTTTATTTTTAATAATCTCAGTAAAGCTTACATTTTCATCCCTGAAATCAACATCATCAAGATTCACTTTTTTAAAACCGTAGATAATGATTTTCTTTAGCCACTTGTTTTCTTTTGAATCCCTGATTTCCTGTATAAGCTTGAGTTTTAATTTAGTTTTATCAGTTCCTTTTTTTAATAAATCAGGCTGTTTAGATTTGATTTTATCGAGAACTTTATCAATAATAGGGAATAATAAAACTTCGCCTTTATCTGATAATAATTGATGAATGGTTTTTGAGATGATATATTTATTCCCAAGTGTAAACAATAAAAAAGGTATTGCAAATATTGAAACAACTGTCAAGGTGTAGCCAATTGGTCTTAAAGCAAATAATAGTAGTAAAATAGAAGCGCCGTCTGCATGCCCCATTCCCGTGCCGGATTGATAAATAATAGTACACAGGGAAATAACCGAGATAAAAATCAAAAATAATTGCCCGATAATATTTATTTTGATAAAACTAAATGTTGCGCTGCCGAATAGTTTAGTTGCATATTTTAAATTGTCATTCATTGAAAATTGGTTTTTTTTGGTTGGTGGTTTATGGCGTAAAAATATAGAAAAAATATTACAAATGTTAAAAGATATTCTTTATTGCATACTTTAATCTTTAATGTTTTTGTTTATAGGTAGTTAGGGTGATTAAGCAGCTATTCAGGGTTTTGATTCTTCTTCTTTTCCATCTTCTTTTCCGGCATTTAATGTTTTAACAATAAAAGGGAGGGTCAGTCCCTGACCAATCAATGTTAACAAAACAACGGCGACAGAGATAAATATAATAACGGTTCGTTCGGGAAAAGGGGTTCCGTCCTCGAGTAATTTGGGTAATCCCAAAGCAATCGCTAATGACACAATGCCACGCATTCCTGACCAGCTGATAATGATGCTGTTATTAAAGTCTAAAAGCGCATGTTCGCTAACTTTTCGTTTTCGTTTGGTATTTTGAAATGCTTTTTGAAGATTAATCTTCTGAAGAAAAATCCTTGCCATTCTAATTAGTAACGCAACAAGGGTTATGATAGCTGCGTAACCTATATAGGGCAAAATCATATCGTTAGGAATGTCTTTTAGGATATAACGAAAATTGAGTCCGATTAAGATAAAGATTAATCCATTTAATATAAAAATAATGATGTCCCAAAGGCTTCGGGATTGGTTTTTTAAACTTTCGGGAAATATCTTTTTACTGAAACGGGCAATTGTTAATCCTAGAACAACTACCGCAATTACTCCTGAAACATGCAAATGTTCTGCTATCAAATAGGTAACAAAAGGCATTAAGAGCATGAAGCTAATGGTAACTTCCACATTTTTTTTATGAACTCTGCTTAGTATAAAAGCGAGGATTTTTGCCATTACAAAACCTACAAGAAAACCACCTCCAAGCAATAGTACAAACTGCAAAGTTGCTTTCCATATTATAAAGGCAGATCCCATTACAGATGCTACTGCAAAGCGATAAGCAACAAGTGCAGAGGCATCGTTTATGAGGCTTTCGCCTTCAAGAATGGTTAAGGTTTTATGGGATAAGTTTAATCCTTTTGTGATGCTTATAGCCGCCACTGCATCTGTTGCTGATAGGATAGACCCCAATACAAAAGCTAAAGGCCAGGTCATTCCGGGAATTATATAATAAGCTACAATGGCAATACCTAATGTTGTTAGAAAAACCAATGATATGGCTAAAGCTCCAATAGTGTTAATGTTGGTTTTGAAATCCTTGGGCGAAATATTAAAAGAGGCGTCGTACAATAATGGGGGAAGAAAGAGCAGAAAGATAATTTCCGGATTTATTTCGATTTCTCCCATCGACGGAATAAAACCAATGGCTACCCCAACAATGACAAGAAGAATTGGATAAGGTAATTTTACTTTATCAGCAAAAGCAGAAAGGCCTATTACGATTGCCAGAATAAAGATGATGATACTGTAATTTTCCATTATTAGAATTTAGAAAAATGCGAATGTAATTAATATAGGTTTGACATAGCTAAATTGTTTAGTTGCCAAAAAACGAAGTTATGAAAAATGATGTTTTAAATTTGTAAAAAAAGGCCGTAGTTATTTTAGTTTAAAATTCCTGCAATACAATTTCTTACTTGTTTAGTCTTCGTTAAAAAAATTCGTAATCGAAGTTTTTTCAAAAAGATAACGTTTGACTTTTGCCTTAGTAGTTTTGGACTCTGTAGGCTCATCCTCTTTCATTGTGTTGGTCTCGTTTATTGTTATATCTCCTTTTTCAAAATTGTAAAAAAGTCCTGTATGACCACCGGCGCCTCTATATTCTGCTTCGATCATGTTGAGAATAAAATCATTTCCGAAATACTTAAATGAACCGAAAATGTTACCACCCGGTCCAATACTGTAGAGATTGATATTTAATCCTCCGTTTTCTATAGTAATATCCTCGGTATCATATATCTTATAATCTGCTTCGTTGTATTCAATTGGCATGACTATATTTGAAACTTTGTCTAAGCGATATGATTTGTCTTTATTTTGCAAAAGAATTAGCATTGGTCTTTTAGAAATATTATTTTCCTTGTATTTCAGGACAACGGCAATATCAGGGAAACCGTCATTGTTCAGATCTCCTTCTGTTTCATATTGTACTTCATAAATGCCGGTTTTAGGAAGAAAGTCTGCAATTTTATTTCCTTTTTTCGGGTAAGTTGCATCAGGTTTGTAAGGAGTGCTTTGATCTGGTTCGTCGCTTACATCTTCATAATCACGATGAGGCAGACTATCTGTAATTTCGACATTTTTTGCAGTGCTGTCAGCGTCTGTTTTCTTTTTATTAGTACACGATTGAACAGTAATCGCGAGCAGGATTAATAGGTTAAGAGTGATTTGTTTTTTCATTTCTAAAGTTTCAATCAGGAATTTTGGTTGCTTTTAGGTCGTTTTAATTCAGTTTACTGTCAAAAGCCCTGAAATTATCGATTTTTGGCAGTGGTTTTACTATGATTTTTTTAGTTGTCTTCTTTAGGATTTTTTCAGAGCCCAATGCTTTTGTTATTTCAGTCCTTTTTCCTGTCAAAAGATTAAATTCGGTTTCAGTAGTCAGATTCTGTCCATCCCAAACTACATTGGTTATCTCTTGTAATTCGAAGCTTCCATTATTGAATTTGAATTTATGCCAAAAATGATTTTTACCAATTTCAGATCCAATATATAAATACCCCTCTTCAATAATAACATCAGGAATTTGATCGCCACGATGTTTACCATTTGGGTATTGAGGCTGCATTAAATTTTCTGTAGCTACGTTCAATTTATATTTTCCGTTTTTTTGCAAAAAATAGATTTCTAGTTTCAATGGCTGCGTTTCATTTATCGTATCCATTTTGAGTAGTACCTTATCAATTAAGCCATCATTATTAAGATCACCTTCTTTGGTTCTGATTGTGACAGTAAAATTATCTTTTAAATTTTTGGTTTGTGCGTAAATCGTAATTTGAGCGAGAACAAAAAATATCAGGATCTTTTTTTTCATTTTAGTTTTTCTTGTTTGATGATTTTTTAATGTCAGAAAATTTTATATTCAGTCCACTTTGTTCAAGGTTTTTGTTAGCGTTGGTTTTATTTTGGAAATATTAAAACGAACTTTAATCGGCATAGATTTTTACACTTTTCATTTTTTCAAAATCAAGCGTTCTGTTTTTTGAACGTAATTGAATTGTCGTTTGTTTTAAATCTGGACTTATATTTAATACAATATCAATAGACTCATTAGAATTGTTTGGATCCAGTTTTTCAAAATGGCTGAATACTTCATCTTCGTCAAACTCTAGATAGGCTTCGTATTTTTTATGATTTTTTATGAAGGTATAAATCAGATAATCAGGTAAAACTTGTTTTTGATATTTCATTTTAACAACCTCTTCGTTGAATAATTCGTACTGTTCCCCGTTAAAAAAACTTAAATCCAGACTTGATTTTGTTTGGCCAAAATGATTGATCTCTACTTTCCAATTGTATTTTTTTCGGTACTTATTAGTCCAAATCCCTATTGGGATAGGTTTGCCATTATTTACTATTTTTCTGAACTGAACATTGTCCTTGCAAGTACAAGTATCTTTCAAAACTTCTTTTATTTCATCCTTTTCTACGGCATGATGAATTTCATTTTCTTTCGTATCGATTAAGTCGGCTTTGAAGACTTCCAATTCTTTAGTATTATTAGCACCTGAAATCCATAATACTACATCACCACCGGGAGCTATTCCTGCAATTAATTCACGATAATTACTTTTTGATATCGTATCTAAATTTCCACTGTAATCCCTTTTGAATCCTTTTTTGAAATATTCGGATATTTGAGCTTTGTTTAATTTTGTACTTAATTTGTAATATTTGTTTTCTAAAAACGAAAACCAGTAAAGTTCTAAACGATCCGGTAATACAATATCCGGACCGTCAGATGATTTGAAGGTGGTATCTCCATTTCCCCAATTTACTGAATAAACTTTAGCGGTTTCTAAAAGAGTATACGGAGTGCGGTCTCCTTGAACAGCGATAGTAAATTGACTTCCCGGAAGTAATTTAATCGGGTAACCTTCGGGCGTAGAAATTCCTTGCTGATAATCGTATTGTTCAGTATTATTAAAAACCTGCTCATCATTATATGTTTGCCTTTCTACAGTAGAGGTATCCCAAAGTAGGACAATGCAAACCATAATCATTAATCCAGAACTAATTACAATTGCTGATAGATTTCTTTTAAAAATAAAAGAAACTACAAGTAATAGTAAAAATTGCAGAGGAATTGCCAATAGAATTAAAAAAAAAGTAAAAACCTCTTGTGATATGTATGAGCTGTTGTGAACAATCTGGAATTGCAATAAAAATAAAAAAATCAGAATATTTATTATTCCAATGACTACTGATAGTAGAAAAATTTTAAAATAGTATTTCATCGTTTGTTTTCTCTATTACAAGATATAAGAAATAGTACAGTAAGAATGTTGGTACTCTATTGGGGTTTATTGTTGGTGTAAATGATTAGGCAATTTATTCATTCAGTTGTTTTTCTAAATTTTCAACTTCAGAAGCACCGCTTAGTCTTTTTTTAATAACATTTCCGTTTTCGTCTGTTAGGAAATGCCATGGAATTGCAAGAGATGAATTACCGTATAAATTTATTAAATCAGTATTTAATTTTTCATTTGCCCTAATATGAATCCCTTCGAGATTATAAAAATGAATCATATCGTGCCACTGGTTTTCACGACTTTCTTTGTCTATAGAAATGTAAACTATCGTAATGTTTTTTGATTTTAACAATTGATATAATTTGGTATTGTCTTTAAACTCTGCTTTGCACGGACCACACCAGGTTGCCCAGATATCAACGTAAAATTGTTTGCCATATAATCCTTTTATCGCTTCTTTTACTGAATTGACGGCTGAAGAATTGGGAATAAATTTGATTTTTTCATTCAAAGGTTCTTCTTGTTTTTTATGAAATACCAGAACAGGTATGATAACAGGCTCCAGAAAAGGAGTGTAAGGACTTGAAGGGTATTCTTTTTTGAATTGTTCAAAAAGTGTAATCAATTCTTTTTCGTAATTTTTATTGATTGTCTCAAAGTGTATATAGGCAGCAAAATAATATTCTAACTGTGGACCAGATAAGTATTTTTTTGCATTATTAATATTGTGGGTATGAGTTAGCCCTTGTTTGTTGATTTCTGAAAGTGCTGTCAGAGTAGTTCCTTCAATAATTAAATCCTTATAGCGCAAATAATTCTCGGCGTAATGAAAAAACCACGAAGAACTTAAAATCTCGGGATTGGTTACCGGATTTGATTCAAAAATTTCGCTCCAGAGTTCTTTGTATTGTTCCTCGCTAAGTTTATTTTCTTTGTAGGGTAAGTTTAAAAGATTTATAAAAGAGACACTTCCCTGTATGCCTTTGTAAAAGTATTCTCTATCTGTCCGGACAAGGTTATAAAAATTTTTAGAAATTGTTTTGTCCTTTAATAGTTTTTTAAAACCTTCTAATTCGATCTCTTGGCTTTTCTTTATTTGTTGTTTTATGTTAGAAGGAACGCTGTCTTGTAGATACTCTTTTGTTTCGACTTCAAAATGACCGCCAACACTCATTCGGTTAGGGATTTGATTGTATAGTAATTGTCCTTTTTCGTCCTTAGATGCTACTCGAAACTGGTTTTCTTTTACCTCCGTATTAATGTGTATTTTATAAATCATTCCTGGTTCAGCAATTAAGGTTCCGAATGATTTATTTTTGTTTGATAAATCGATGAAAGAAGTTTTTCCCAGAGGAAGACTTATTTGAAAATTACCTAATGAATCTGGTTGAACAGAATCAGTAAATCCAAAATAATCTATTCCGTTTATGGGTAAAGTATATTCGATTATATCGGGGAGATTTCCTGTAATTTTTCCAATAATTTCGATATGGTCTTTTTTTATCTGTCCAATTGAGTACAGAGGAAGAAGTAATAGTAAGATAAGTCTAAAATACTGTTTCATTGAAATAGAATTTGAATATTTCAAATATATAGTATTTATATGATTAATTATTGAAGGATTTAGTGTACTATGATTTTTTGAACTTAAAAGGTTTATGAAACAATTGCAACAGCCTTAGACTATTGTCGAGATACAAGCATAAAAGAAATATGAATTTCACTAATTATGACCAATTCTTTGGTGAAATTAATTTCTACGATTTGTGTACATGGTAGGATAGGAGCGTTATCCTTTATTTATGAAAAGCGACAGATAAAAAGATATAAGCGTCCAGAGGCTTTTACAGCAGGAAACAGCTTCTGATAATGACACGTAAAGTGCTGATATGCCACGAATGTCAGGTTTTGAAAATGTCATGTTGTCAGATTATTTTTTATGTACCGACAGGAAAACTGACAATTTTCTTTGGTTTTTTATATTGGCACAGAGATTGACTTATGCCACCTGAGTTATAAAATTAAGTATATCAAAATTAAATATATAAAAAATGGGTAAAATAATCGGAATTGACTTAGGTACGACGAACTCTTGTGTTTCTGTAATGGAAGGTAACGAAGCAGTTGTTATTCCTAACGCAGAAGGAAAAAGAACAACGCCATCTATCATCGCTTTTGTTGAAGGTGGAGAAATTAAAGTAGGTGATCCTGCAAAAAGACAAGCGGTAACGAATCCTACAAAAACGATTGCTTCTATTAAACGTTTTATGGGACACACTTTTGCTGAGACTACAAACGAAGCAAAAAGAGTTTCTTACAAAGTAGTTAAAGGTGACAACAATACTCCACGTGTGGATATTGACGGTCGTTTATATACTGCTCAGGAATTGTCAGCAATGACTCTTCAAAAAATGAAAAAAACTGCTGAAGACTATTTAGGTCAAACTGTAACTGAAGCGGTTATTACTGTTCCTGCTTACTTTAATGATGCACAACGTCAAGCTACGAAAGAAGCTGGTGAAATTGCAGGTCTTAAAGTTATGCGTATCATCAATGAGCCTACAGCAGCAGCTTTAGCTTATGGATTAGATAAAAAAGGAACTGATCAAAAAATTGCTGTTTACGATTTAGGTGGAGGTACTTTTGATATCTCTGTTCTTGAATTAGGAGACGGAGTTTTTGAAGTATTGTCTACAAACGGTGATACTCACTTAGGTGGAGATGATTTTGACCACGAAATTATTGACTGGTTAGCTGACGAATTTAAAGCTGAAGAAGGTATTGACTTACGTCTTGATCCAATGTCATTGCAACGTTTGAAAGAAGCTGCAGAGAAAGCAAAAATTGAATTGTCTTCTTCTTCAGAAACTGAAATCAACTTGCCATACGTTACAGCTACGGCTTCAGGACCAAAACACTTAGTAAAAAAATTATCAAGAGCTAAATTTGAGCAATTAACTGATTCATTAGTTAAACGTTCTATGGAGCCTGTTGCTAAAGCATTAAAAGATGCAGGTTTATCTACATCTGATATTGACGAAGTTATTCTTGTTGGAGGTTCTACTCGTATGCCAAGAATTGCTGAGGAAGTTGAAAAATTCTTTGGTAAAAAAGCATCTAAAGGAGTTAATCCTGATGAGGTTGTTGCAATTGGAGCAGCTATTCAAGGTGGAGTTTTATCTGGAGATGTAAAAGATGTATTGTTACTTGACGTTACACCTTTATCTTTAGGTATCGAAACTATGGGTGGTGTATTGACTAAATTAATTGAGTCTAATACTACTATTCCAACTAAAAAATCACAAGTTTTCTCTACTGCTGCTGATTCTCAACCATCTGTTGAAATTCACGTATTGCAAGGAGAAAGAGCGATGGCTGCTGATAACAAAACTATCGGTCGTTTCCACTTAGATGGTATTCCACCAGCGCCAAGAGGAGTTCCTCAAATCGAGGTTACTTTTGATATTGATGCAAATGGTATCATCAAAGTTTCTGCAACTGACAAAGGAACTGGAAAATCTCACGATATCCGTATCGAAGCTTCTTCTGGTTTAACAGCTGAAGAAATCGAAAAAATGAAAAAAGATGCTGAAGCTAACGCTGATGCTGACAAAATAGCTAAAGAAAGAGCTGAGAAATTAAACGAAGCTGACAGCATGATCTTCCAAACTGAATCTCAATTGAAAGAGTTAGGAAGCAAATTAGCTGATGATCATAAAGTTGCTGTAGAGTACGCTTTAACTGAATTGAGAATGGCTCACCAATCTCAAGACATTCCAGCTATTCAAACAGCTCTTGACAACATCAATGCAGCTTGGAAAACAGCTACAGAAGCTATGTATGCTCAAGGTGAACAAGGTCAAGGTCAACAAGCTGCTCCACAACAAGAGCAATCTGGAGACAATGTTGAAGACGTTGAATTCGAAGAAGTCAAATAAGTACTGATTAACATCAGTTAATAATAAGTGCTAAAGCGCTGTAAACATAATGTTTACAGCGCTTTTTCTTTTTATTACTTTTTTGTTTCTGGTATTTTTTAATCGTTTTTTATCATATATGTGTACCACATTTGTACCGGCACTTAAAAGGCGATAAAGTGGCACTTATTTTTGCTAATGATAACTTAATCAGGGATAAGGGAGATGAAGAGATTAGATAAACAATGTCTTATCTGCGGAGACGGATTTCTGCCCAAAAGCGTGACTTCTGTCTACTGCTCAGCTAAATGCAGTAAAAAGGCATACAAACAGAAGATGCTGCAGCTTAAAAAGGAAGCGGAGCTCAAAGCGCTGGCAGATAAAATACCCAAGGACAGGGTCTTTATTTCTGTTGCTGAAGCTGGCATTCTTTTTGGTGTTGCTAAAAGGACCCTTTACCGGCTTGTGAGCGAGGGAAAAATTCCTTCAGTTAATTTAGGAACCCGCCTTGTAAGGATAGACCGCAGAGTCATGAAAGAGATGTTCGGCCCTGCGCGCAGCGTGTCTCAGGCTGAAAGCGCACCGAAGAAAAAATTATACAGCCTTGAAAAAGAAGACTGCTATTCCATCGGTGAAATAGCCCAGAGATTTCAGATATCAGAAGGTTCAGTCTACAATCATATCAGGAAATATTCAATCCCGACCAGACAGATTGGAAAACATGTATATGCCCCCAAAACGGAAATTGATAATTTGTATAACGGAAATGATTTTATATGAATCAATTAGCAAAAACCAAGGTGACTGTGCGTCTTCGAAAAGCAGAAAACCAAAAAGAATGGTATGTTTACATAGAAAGCTATCCTGTTGAGGTTTCCGGAAAGAAAACGCCCCAAAGAATCCGTGAATATTTAAACAGATCCATAACAACAGTGGAGTGGGACAAGAAAAGAACTGCCCGCACAGATGCAGAGGGCATAAAATCCTACAAACCCAGACGCAGCGATAACGGAATTATAATGTGCAGAAGCGAGAGCGACCGTGAAATAATGATCTATGCTGACGCAGTGCGTAAAATCCGGCAGAAAGAATACGATAATATAGATCTGTACAGTGATGCTGATAACCTATTGGCTGAACAGAAAGAGAAAGGAAAAGAGGATTTTATTAAATATCTAGCTGCTGTGGCGGCTAAAAGACACGCCCGAGGTTCAAAATCCATTCAGATCAATTGGGAGCGGACCAAAGAATTTTTAAAAAGCTATTCCAAAGGCAGCCTGATGTTTTCCGAGGTTGACAGCAGAATGGCGGAAGATTTTAAACTGTTTCTGCTGGGTGCCCCGCTCGGAGGAGGCAAAAAAGGACTACTTTCCCGCAACACTGCGGCAAGGTATTTCTCCATTTTTAAAGCAGCTTTAAAACAGGCCTTTATCGACGGATATCTAACAGTTGATTTATCTTCAAAAATAAGAGGCATTCCGGATCAGGAGTCAAGACGTGAGTATCTGACCATTAAAGAATTGAATGTACTGGCATCGGCGACTTGTGAAAAAGACGTCCTTAAAAGAGCCGCACTTTTCTCAGCCCTTACAGGTCTGAGGCACTCCGACATTCAGAAACTCCTATGGAAAGAGATAAGTCTGGAAGATGGTATGGCTAAACTGCATTTTACGCAGAAAAAGACAAAGGGTGTGGAATATATGCCTATTTCCCAGCAGGCCTTCCAACTATGCGGTGAACCACGGCTTCCCGGACAGCTTGTTTTTGAGGATCTGCCAGACCCGTCGTGGATTTCACGCCCTCTGAAAAAATGGGTTCAATCGGCAGGCATTAAAAAAAATATTACCTTCCACTGCTTTCGCCATACATTTGCAACATTGCAGCTATCGAGCGGAACAGACATTTATACGGTCAGTAAAATGCTGGGGCACACCACATGGAAAAAAGCAAAGGAAGATCATCTTTGCCCAGTTGGTCAAATTTGGCATCATTGGGCTCTAAAAGATTACTATCCAAAATATAACTAGTTTTTTAACAGGGATCAATATGGGGTTAGTGAAAAATTCGCTCGTCTCCCAACATGTCTTTTATATTTTTAATATGTTTTTCAGAGATTTTATGATTGCTACCATTCTCGACAGCTGCGGCTAAAATACTAACAACATCACGCTTACTTTTGTATTTTGCTTGGTCGTTTTCTTTAATAATTTTTTTTACAACAGCAATTACTCGTGGTGATTTAGTTAGATATGTATTAGTTGGAATAAAACTGACATCTCTAAATTCGCAGTCTCCAAAAAACACTACCACAGAAAAAAAGGGAATATTTTGAAAATCAGTTTTCTGTGCTTTAAGTTCCTCAACATGTTTTTTATTCTGAAGAATTGGATTATAAAAATAATATTTCTCTTTCCCATAAGCTAAAACCTGTGTCCATTTACTGTGATTTCCATTGCCAAAAATCCATCCGCTATATTTTTTTACTTCAAATACTATAATGCCAACCTTAGTAGCAAGAACTAAATCAATTTGAGAATAATTTCCAAATTTGTTTTTAATATATAAATCGTGAAAAATAGTTTGGGCAGGAAATTTTGCTTTTAGAAGTTTCAAAATTAACTGCCGTTCCGTTTTTGTGCCACGATGACTTTTTGTAACAGTCTCTAATAATTTTTTGTCTCTTATGTACAATAAGATAAAGATCAAAATAGCTAATAAAATTACGCCAACGATTACCATAAAATATCATTTTGAATATCTTCTTAAACATCTGTTTTCAGAATAGCAGTAATAAAGCAATTTCCTTCCCATAAAATGAAGAATAACAACTTTTTTTCTTCTTAATTTGATTTCCAGGTTAATTAAACGAATATAAGAAATATATGTACTAGAATAAATAAACTTTTACCAAAAGTTAAACAGCTCTTTTGAATACAAGTATCAATAGTGTTAGTGCAATGACTATTGTAAAGTCGAAGTACAAGTTACCTTCACAATTGCTTGGATTAAAGGGATTTCAGCAAGAAAAAATAATTATTGTGTAAAATAAATTTATGTTTTTTTCCTTGTTGATTGCTAGTACCTCGATCACTATTATTTTAATCCTCTAATAATAATGGATAGAAGCAGATACATTTTAGAAAAGAACTTTAATTGATTGGCAATAATGAAAGTGACATAAAACAAAAATTATACCGAATTATGAATTAAGATATTGATTTACAGTGTTGAATCACGTATAACTACCTGTGCGGTCCTGCTTTTTTTTGTGTAAAATTGTACTAGTTTTCACATTATAAACTTTAAGCAATTTAAATTCATAACAGGTTATTGTTTTAAAGATTTAATTTTTTTAATACATGCGGTAATTTTAAATAACATACAAAAATGAGAACATCAAACATCAATGCCGGCCTGAAAGTCAATGCAATTGCAGGAACTTATGTTGTAACTCTTGGTTTTAATTTACCTAAAGCAAAATGTGAAGGCCTGTTAGGTTTTTCGATTTTACGTACCGACGACACCGGACGGGCAAAATTTCTAGAGGGAATGAAGTGCTTTAAGGAAACTGATCCCGGTTTCCCTGCCGGCTCATTATATCCTTCTAATGAACATCCTATACAAATATTTCAGTGGGCAGATTATAGTGCTGAGCCATGTAAAACTTATACATATAAAGTTACCGCATTAAAAGGGAGCCCGGTTGACCTGCAGCCTTTTGCTGAATGCTCTGTTGAAGTTACTACCGAAGACCCTAAAGTGGAAAACCAGATTGTGTATTTTAACAGAGGTACGGCCGCTTCGCAGGAATATATGCGAAGATTTGGAGACCTTGTACCTGATAAGGTTCCAAATAATCGAGCTTTTGACTGGCTGTCAAGGGGAGTTTACGAGGCGCTCACTGAATTTATCACTGCCTGCGATCCAGGTAAACATAAATTAAGAATTGCGGCCTATGAACTAAATTATGAGCCATTATTAAAAGTGATTGAAGATACTTATAATAATGGAAATGGTGTCGACATAAAAATCGTTTATGATGCAAAACAAGTGTATCCCGGCGATGTAAATAAAAGTTTAATTGCTTCTCATCATTTAGATCAGGTCAGCACGCCTAGAACGACATATCCTTCTGGTATTTCCCATAACAAATTTATTGTAAAACTTGAGAATGACATACCAGTAGAGGTATGGACAGGTGGAACTAATTTTTCTGACGGAGGAATTTTTGGTCATTCGAATGTGGCGCACGTTGTAAAAGATGGCGCTGTTGCAGACTTGTTTTTTAAATATTGGACTGCTCTTGAAAATGATTACGGGCTTGTGGACCTGATATCATCAGTAGAAGGAATGACTTCAGTACCTCCCTCAGATCTTCCGTCAGGTATATCCGTGGTTTTCAGTCCCAGAAAAAACCTTGACATTTTAAAATATTACGGAAATTTGGCATCAAGGGCCAAGGATGCTCTTTTTATGACTTTTGCATTTGGCATGAACGATATATTTAAAGATGTATATAGGAACTCCTCAGCCGGCTTTCGTTTAGCACTTATGGAAAAAAAGACGCGTCCATATAGGAAAACCGAGGAAGAAAAAAAAATAATTGATGAGAGTCAAATACAGGAACTTAGGAATATGCCTGAAAATGTTTTTGCAGTTGGGAATTTTATCAGGACAAATAAATTTGATGGGTGGATGAAAGAACGGCTCACGGGATTAAACAGTAATGTTAATTATATCCACAATAAATTTATGCTCATTGACCCATTAAGTGACGATCCTATTGTTATTGGAGGTTCTGCAAATTTCAGTGATAACTCTACGCTTAAAAATGACGAAAATATGCTCTTGGTAAGAGGAAATACAAGAATAGCTGATATTTATTTTGGAGAATTCATGCGTTTGTTCTCGCATTTTTCCTTCAGGGAGTCTTTAGAGTGGCGAAATATTGATGAAGCACCCAAACCATTGCGCACGGATGACTGGTGGCAATCCAGTTTTGGAAATACTCCAAATTCAGCAAAAAGAAAATATGTAGCTCAGGTTACCTCGTAAGTCTTACGTTTAACATTTAGAGTGTTTGTTCCGCTCTGCACCATTTTTGTTTTAATGTATTTATCTTGTTTTGTAATAAAACAGAATCATTAATTTCATGTAAGGAGAAAAGTACTATTTTTTAGCCCCGCCCGAACAAATGTCGAACTTTTTTTAGAAGATTTAGAAAAGTTATTGAGCATTCCTATCAGAAGAAATGCTTCATAGCGCCTCATTTTCGTAGCTTTTATATGAGCAATTTATTATTAGTGTTTGAAATGCTAATTGTTATTAAAAAATACTTAGTTGAGATGATGTCGTTACAATCGAGTGCCTTATTCCCATTTTAGAGCGTGTTGATAGCTTGGAACTAGGATTTGATTCGTTAAATTTAGTGCTTCATAAGGAAAATATTTTAAGCTTTTTCATCTTACATAGAAAAAGGGAATAGAAACTAATTCCTGGGATGTCGCTTAGATAAATACATTAAGTATTTAACATTTTTTTTTTTAAAAACATTTTTAAAATGCACTGCATACAAGATAATAAATTTTAGATAACAATAACTGTGAAATGTTCTTTAGTTTAAAAATTTAAAAAACCCATTAAATACTTTACTGTAGTCCTTACCGGAGTTTTAAATATAGGTAAAGTTTTAACGTAAGATTTTAATTAGTTTTATCGATTTATTAGAGATAAAAATCAGAAATTAATACATATATTCGCAAAAATTTTTATTAATGAAAGTACTATTACACCTATTAATATTTTGTTCTTTTTTTAACACTAATCTTTGCGCGCAAAATGAGACTAATATTACCTACGGATTAAAACTCGGAGGAATTTATTCTAAAATCAGTAATCTACCCGAAAGTATTAAAGGCAGAGATAACACTTTTGATAATAGTGTTATGGAAAGCAAAGGTGGCTACGGAATCGAAGGAGGTTTCTTTTTAAACTGTAAACTTTACGATACACGTGTTGCCATTCAGCCGGAACTTTTATTCAGACAGTCTTCTCAAACTGTCAATTATCACGATACTACAGGCAAGGAATTTGAATTACGATTAAATTATTCCTATTTGCAGATTGGAGCTTTATATAAAGTATATCCCTACGAAGGTTTAAATCTAGGATTTGGTGCTTTCTACGGCATCAGTTTATCTCCTAACAATATTACTTATAAATCTAACGAAGCTGGCGGAATGTACGATGTTGCCACCAGACAGTTCTATCAGGATGGTCTTGACGGCGCAGACGATTTTTCATTGTGCTTTGCATTGGGTTATGAATTGCACCAAAGTATTCACTTCGATTTACGGTATTATCTAGGAGTAAAAGATATGGTGAAAAGTAATGCATCTTCTTTTCAGTTTATCGAAAATCAAAACAAAAGCGGAGTATTTAGTTTTTCTTTAGGCTACAGTTTTCATCAATGGTAATTTCAATAAAAAACATGAAAAAAATTATTTTGCTACTACTAGTAGTGAGCACAAAATCTCTATTTGCACAAGGTGACAGAGAAATTACGTATGGTCTTTTTGGTGGCGGTATTTATTCAAAAATGTCAAATCTTCCAGATGTGATAGTACCAAAAGGAATTTATGAAGGATATACTTTAAAAGAAGAAGGCAAATTTGGAGGTACGGCAGGTCTGGTAATCAATTGGAAGTATCCTTATGCCAAAGTAAGTATTCAGACTGAAATATCCTATTCAGGTCAAAGTACCGATTTAAATTATGAAGATATTAAAGGCTTAAAATATAAAATGACTTTTGGTTACAGCTATATCAACGTTGGTGCACAGTTTAAATATTATCCGGTTGAAGGGTTTTATATAGGTGCAGGACCTTATGTTGGATTTAATATTGCCAGTGACAATATTAAATACACCTCGAATGCCCAAGAAATATTTGGTGATTCGGGCACTTATTTTGAACCGGATGCCAATGTGCAAAAAGTACTAAAAGAATCACTTACCGGTAAAAATTATTTCTATGGAATGTTGTCTGCCGGATATGAATTCAGTTCTAAATTATCTATTGGAGCCCGATATACTTTAGGACTTACTGATGCTTTGACAACTGAAGAAAACGGGCATCGTTACAGTGAAAACAAAAACAAAATCAATAGTATTTCACTCATTATTGGGTACTCTTTTGACTTTGATGATCTGGCCAATTTCTAAGGGTAGATTTCATTTTAAAACATACAGAATTATGTATAGAAAGATTTTTTCAGCATTGGTTTTTATAACTCTATCGGCAAGCAATCTGGTTTTTTCTCAGCAAAAAGCATTGCCCGGAGCAGTCATTGATCCGTCTTTTTGGATTAAAACCCGAAACAACGCAGATGCTTATTATTGGGAAAGCCTGACGAAAAAAGAAGGGAAAATATCCGAAAAAAAGCAGACCGGAGCAGCTTTTAATTTCAACCCAAGTATAGTTTTTGACACGGCTCAGGATTCCCTGATCTTACCTTTGGGCATAGAAAGTAAAAGACGTCAGACATTATTTATCGTTTACAAAGTAAAAGACAGTTTGAAAGAACAATTTTTATGGGCGATAAATGATCCGCAAAAAACACTCTCAGTTGCGACCAATAAACGTTTGGTTGATCTAAAAAAATACTCCTATCAATCGTACCCGGAAAAGATAAAACCTCATAAAGCCAACATTCACTTTTTTCAACAGAATGTAACGGATAGTGTTGCAAAGCTATCGTCATTAACGATTGGGCAAAAATCTAAATTTGAGAAATTACCTCCTGAAGAGTTTAAAGGAAATATCAGTGAAATTCTAGTTTACAACAGAGTTTTATCGGGTAAAGAAACCCAGAAAGTAGCCAGTTACCTCGGAATTAAATATGGTATTTCGCTTTCGCAATTTGAAAATAAAAACTACCTCAACAGTCAGGGAGAAACTATTTGGGATATCGACCATCATAAAAATTTTAATTCCTCAATTACCGGAGTTGGAAGAGATGATGCCAGCGGATTACTGCAGCTAAAGAGCAGCAACATGATCGAAGAAGGGCTTTTGACAATAGAACTTAAAAGTAAATCGGGCACAATACCCAATAACTACTTTGCTTTTTGGAGTGATAACGGAAAAAATCTCTTGGTTAAAAAACAGGAACAAGGAGAGCCAATTGGTATTACAAGACAATGGCAATTGGATTTTACAAATCCAAGAGACCTTAGTCTTGACTGGTCTTTTAACCCTGCTTTTGTAAAAGGCACTTTACCCAAAGATACCTATTACTGGTTGTTGGTTGATTATTCCGGTAAAGGAACCTATGACGAAAAAGATTCAGAATATGTTCGTTTGGCAAGCACGTCAAGTACAGAAAAATTGGTTCTAAAAGATTTTAACTGGGACAAACAAAAATCAGGTAAAGCAAAATTTACGCTAAAGGTCGCGCCGGAAATGTTTAGCAGGGTCTGGATAACGGAAGCTACTTGTGGCATATCAGGATCCGGTCAGTTAAATTATAGCATTGAAGGTGGCGAAGCTCCCTTTTCCGTTACCGTTAAAGAAGACGGAAGCGATGTGGTTGTAAAGCAATGGAATCAGGCTGCAAAAAGCATTACAGGATTACAACTTTCCTCTGGAACTTATGATTATATTGTTCGTGACGCAAAAGGAAATTTATACTCGGAAACCGTTTTTGTGGCTGATAAGCAAGGAACATTCCCCAATTTAAAATCAGATTATTTATTGACGGGTGGAAATGCCATAACCCTTGATGCAAGTGCAGGTTTACCAGCAGGAAATTATGAATACCAATGGTTTTATGAAGGCGATTTTATAGACAATAATCCTAAAATTCTAGTCGATCAGCCGGGTAATTACGAACTACGACTATTAAATGGTCAGGAATGTAAAACGGCGACCAAGATTGCTATCGCTACAGATGGAAAAGAAATTACCGATTCGAGTGTAATTATTTTATATCCTAATCCAACTACAGATGGTCATTTTTCTATGGCTATGCAATATCCACACAAGACAGATGTAAATATTAGTATTTACTCTCTGACAGGATCTATTATAAAACAAAAACACCTTACTCAAATAGAAACTTATTTGTATGATGATACTATCAATAGTTCATCGGGAATGTATCTGGTGTCTGTTAGTTCAGAATTTGGCACAAAAACCTTTAAAGTTATTGTGAAATAATTCATTCCATTTTGGCAAAATAAACTTTGTAGAAATGATTTAAATAAACGTTTGGGTAAATTGATTATCTTCTTTATGAAAAATAAAATTATAATACTTGTATTTTTAATTGGTTCGTTTTTGTTCGCAGCAAATTTTGGACCTTATAAGATAGCTTCCTTTTTTACTAAAAATGCTTCTGAAAAAGAATCAGCGGTTTCAAAAACAGATTCAACAGCAATTCTTAAGACTGAAAATAAAACTGTAAAATCATTTTCGGCAGATATTACAGAAGGAATCATCGGTGTCGCCGACGCATCCGCTGCGGATGATGCTTATGATAACGTTTTTCATTTTAAAGTAGATGCTTTACCTGCAAATGGAGAGAGTGCTTATTTAGAATACGAATTATACGGATACGATCAGGCAGCTTCGATTTCAAGAAGTTTAAACAATCAGCCCAGTATTGGAGGTCAATTTTTATCTCAAAATAAAAACTGGACAAAACAATCGGAATTACTTTCTGAAAAATTATTACGTGCCGGAGATAACGTTTTGCTATTTACAGCTCCTGAAGGTGTTTCAAATTCATATAAAATCAGGAATGCACACATTGTTTATAAAACAGTACTTCCTTCAAGTGATTTTACATTATTAAGATTCGAGAATATGCTATACATCAAAGGAACCAATATACCTTCTCAGATAAAAAAAATTAGTATTGGCGGAATTGATATTGATCTTAATCAACCGGAATTTGAATTAATTTTTGATGCAGCAACAATAGGAAAATCAATTGTGGTTACTAAGGAAACAATTACGGGAGTTATCGTTAAAGAAAAATTAGAATTAAAGCATTTTTCCAAGGTGGATCGTTTCAGACCTATTGAAAATGCAAAAGAACGCATTTTTAAAACTATTGATTTTCAAACTAATAATACACTTTTGTATAAGAATTTTTTAGCTATTTTTCCTGTTGGAGCTCTTAAAAACAATATAACTGTATCTGTTAGCGGTTTAAGAAAAATAGACATTGCACCGCTTAACTCTTCAATGGTGAATGTTACCGGAATAAATGCAGGTTTTAGATTATTGCCACATGGAACTATTTTTGAAAAAGCCGTAACCTTATCAATACCGTATGATAAGAAAATAATTCCGGAAGGATATACAGAGAAAGATATTAATGTTTTTTATTTTGATGACAACAAACGTCTTTGGCAAGAAATTGCAAAAGATTCATTGGATATTAAACAGGGAATAATTAAGGCTAAAACAACACATTTTACCGATTTTATTGCTGGTATTGTAAAAATGCCTGAATCTCCAGAAACTTCGGGTTATACTTCAACGAGCATCAAAGATCTAAAAGCGGCAAGTCCGCTCGTTGGGATTCAGTCTATAGAGACGCCTTCTGCAAATGGAAGAGGAACAGCAAGTACAGCTTTTTCTATTGTAATTCCAAGCGGAAGAGGCGGAATGCATCCATCATTAAATCTGCAATATGATAGTGACGGCGGGCACAGCTGGACAGGTATGGGCTGGGATATTTCGGCTCCGGCAGTAAGTATCGAAACCCGCTGGGGAGCACCAAGATATGATGCCGCTAAAGAAACAGAAACATATTCGATTGCCGGTGAAGCCTTGATTCCGAATTCACACAGAGCAGAATGGACTGGAAGAACTACTGACAAACAATTTTATCCAAGACGTGAAAGCGCTTTTCATCAGATCATCCGTAAAGGATCTTCACCTAAAAACTATTATTGGATAGTAAAAGATAAAAGTGGTACTGCTAGCTATTATGGAGGTACAACTTCAGGACTTGCAACAAATGGTATTTTGCAGGATGCAAACGGGAATGTCGGATATTGGGCACTTTGTCTTCAGGTTGATTTAAATGGAAATACTGTAGAATACGAGTATGACAAACGCGATGGGGGGATGTATCTTAAAAAAGTCTATTATACAGGGTTTGGTTCTCAAAAAGGAAATTACAGTGTCACGTTTGTAAAAAATGGGGATTTAGGAGAAGCAAATCGCCCTGACGTTCAGGTTTCAGCGCGATTGGGTTTCAAACAGTTATACAATCAATTACTACGAAAAATAGAAGTACGATTTAAAAATGAAATGATTCGCAGTTATGAATTGCAGTATAAAGAAGGTGCTTTTAAAAAGACTTTACTAGAATCAATTTCAGAATATGATTCGGAGTCAAACTTATTTTATACCAATAAATTAGATTATTTTGATGATATTCGAGATGCTTCAGGAAAATATAATCCATTTGGACCGGAACAGACTTGGAGTGTACCAAACGATAATTTGAAAAATAGTTCAATTCCATCATTCAGTGATGCATTGTTTTCTGGAAAACACTCATTAGTAAGTAGTACCGAGGGCTCAACGACAGGTATCAGCTACAGACTTGGAATAGGTTTAGCAACCAATGCAGGAAGCCTTAAAGGATTTACTGTTGGAGGGCACGGAGGAAATAGTTGGGGAACATCTGATACTACTGTTACATTAGAAGATTTAGACGGTGACGGACTACCGGATAAAGTATTCAAAAATAAAAATGGAGTTTACTACAGAAAAAATCTTGCAGGCTCAGGACAGTTGGCTTTTGGAGAATTGCAGGAAATTAATATTAGTGATGTTGGATTTTCTAAGTCCACTTCATTCAATTGGGGTGTCGATTTAAATTTAAAATTTGGAAATATTGGTTACGACCAGCAGCGTTCGACCAATAAAACCAAGGCTTATTTCATGGATTTTAATGGAGACGGACTAATAGATTTCGTGCGAAACGGACAGGTATATTATAACCGATTAGAAAACGGAATCCCGACCTTTAAAACTACTAGTACTGGTACTCCGTCACCTGTTTTTGGAGGTGGAAATGTAACTATTCCGGGTGTAAGTACAATTCCGATTGAAGAAATAGAAAAACAAAATCCGCTGCATGATGTTGTGCGTATGTGGGAAGCTCCTGTAAAAGGAATTATTTCTATTTCGCATCAATATCAATTAGTGCAGGAATCAACGCCCGAAAGAATAAAAGCTCGGGCAGAATATGTCAACAATGCCGGTGAAGATAAAGCAGACGGTGTTCATTTATACTTTCAAAAAGGAACACAATTACTTTGGAACGAAGCCATTGGTGCAACAGATTATAATATCAAAACCAAGCAAAATACTGCAGTTTCTGTCGAAAAAGGAGAGCGTTTGTATTTTAGGGTAAGTGCTGTACGAGACGGAAATTTTGATGCGGTTATTTGGGACCCGATTATTACTTATTCGACGGTTAAGCAATTCGACAGGGATATAAATGGAAATTTAGTTAATGCCGATTTTGCAGTTCCTGTAGCGCTAAAAGATGCCAATTTATATTCACTAGCAACATATAAGGCGAGTTCTGATTTTTTCAGCAGTTCTATCGCAGGAAAAGCTATTCCGGTAGCAGGAAATGTTTTGTTTAAAGGAATATTAAATAAGCCCGTTACGTCAGATCATATTAGGTTTGTGATAACTAAAAATTATTTGGAACAAACCAGCCCTTCGGTAATTTTATTTGAAAAGACTTTTCTAGCAAATGAAGTTGCTGCTTTTAATTTAGCATCTATAAATCTGCCTGCCTTTGAAGCTCAAACACAGGTGACCATGGCATTAGAAACGCAAACCAATATCAATTGGCAAAGCATTTCTTTTGCTCCAAGCGTTACAGTACCAGCCATTCCGGGTGGAGTTGCGGAGGAAGTTCCAATGGAAGTTTCTCATTTGCTGTATAACAAAAGAGAAGGAAATTATAACATTCCAGGGGTTAGTTCAACGGTTAACGGAAAAGTTAAACTAAATATATTACCACAGGATTTAGTGCTGGCATCTCCTTTTCCTCCCGGAACCGTTAATAATTATAATGGAGAAGTAATTATTTCGGCCAAACAAAATAATGTGCTGTTAGCGCGTAAACGCTACCAGCTCACCACGGGAACATTGACAGAAGTAATCAATACTTTTGATAATGCAGTGGTTTACCCTGATGCGGTGGCAGGAATTCCAATTCAGTTAGAAACCACAGTTTCAAATCCGCTTTGTGTAAATATTCTTAGAAATTATCCAAAAATAAATGCCCTTAATCTTCAGGTTCAGGTTATTGATTTAAAAGATATAGCAAATCTGACGGATGATGTGGTGTGGAATGCTGCTACAAACGATTTTGCGATATACAGCCTTTTAAATCCTGATGAACGAACACTAGGTCTATATCAACGCAATTGGGGAGGATTTGTTATAAACGGAAATCTTGCTACAAATACAATAGACCAGAATAAACTAAAACAATCAGACGCTTATAATACAGAACCTGATTTAAATAATACAGATCCTGAAAATTATGATGGAAAAGGATACGAAATTGCCGATAGCTATTTTGTTTCTTTAAATCCTTCGTATGCAAAAACGAAATTGGAAGGATTGGAAGAGTCTATATTTATAAAAGGACCAATGATTGGAACTTCAAGATTAGGAGAAGATGATATTTCAGATTATACGGACTTTTCTTTGCCAACTTTGGCGGGCGGAAGCACCTCGGCTCTTGATATGATCAGCGAAAGCAAAAGTAAAAGTATCTCAGCAGGGGTTTCCGTAGGTCCGGGTAATTTAGGTTACAGTAAATCTATTGATGGCGATTCGTATGTAACCCAGACCATGAGCGACTTTAATGGTGACCGATTCCCAGATTATATACGAGGAGAAAATGTCCAGTTGACAATACCTGTTGGAACTGTTTCTGATGAAGTAATTAATTTAGGAGACAATTTCAGTCATTCTAAAACAAGTTCTGAAGGACCTAATTTTGGCGGAAGTTATAGCCATGGTGCACCATCCAATTCATTGAGTGTAACTATTGGAAAAGCAAGCGTTAAAAAAGATTCAGCAGAAGGTACAGCTTCAAAAGAAGCTGAAAAAGGAGGAAACAGTATTTCTGTAAGTGCTTCTCAAGGGAAAGGTGAAGACCGCTCGACAATGCTACACAGTGATATTAATGGCGACGGATTACCCGATAAAATATTAGACTCCGGAGATGTTTTTTTAAATACAGGATATGGTTTTTTACCAGTCGAAAATTGGAATTTTAATACTTTAAATAAAGGTAATTCAACGGATTGGAGCGCCGGTTTAGGTTTTAGTATTAAACAGGGATCGATTTCCGGAGGGGCTAATTATGCCCGATCTCAATCAGATAGTGATGAATCTTTTATGGATATTAATGGGGACGGGCTCGCCGATAAAATAAGATATGTGGGCAATACCATGTTGGTTTCGTTAAACTTAGGGAGTTCTTTTGATGCGCCAATTGTTTACCCAAGATTTGCCGAAATGAACCAAAATAAAGGAGTAAGCTACGGAATGAATGCAAATTTTTCATTTGATATTATCGTTTGGCTACTTCGTATTACTCCAACTGTTGGAGCAAGTAAGGGATGGAGTACAAACCGTTCTGAAGGTACTTTTACGGATATTGATGGTGATGGAAATTTGGATTATGTCGTTTCAAAAGATGATGGTCACTTAACTGCACAATTATCAAATATCAAAAGAACCAACAAATTAAAAAGTGTTACAAACGGTGCAGGGAATAGTTATGTTGTAGATTATGAATTATTAAAGCCAAGTTATGAAAATCCTTCGGCAAAATGGGTTTTACAATCTGTTGACGTTTTTGACGGACATGTTGGTGATGGTATCGATCATTCGATCAGTAAATTTAGATATGAAAATGGGTATCAGGACCGTCGTGAAAGAGAATTTTATGGTTTTGAAAAAGTAATTGAAGAGGAAATTGATGCTGCTGATAATTCACTTTTCTCAACAACCGTTCAGGAATTTTACAATCAGGACTATTTCAGAAAGAATCTTTTAAAACGTAGTTATATTGTAGACAAGAACGGAAAAATGCGTAAAGAGTCTGAAAACGAGTACAGTTTAATTGATGTGACGACGCAGGCAAATATCCCGGTTTCAGAATTGAATTTGCCTTCGTGTGATGACAAACGTATTTTTGTCGGATTAATTCATGCCAATCAAAAAATATACGAAGGAGGAAGTGAATATTTAGAAACAAATACGTTTAATACCTATGATGCTAATGGAAATATTATTCAGTACGAAGATCTAGGAAACGGTTCTGCTGCTGATAAGGTGACAGCAAAAATAAGTTATTATGAAAGTACAACACCTTATTATGGTGGTATAGCAAAACAATTAGAAGTTTTTACTACCGAAGGTTTACGTCGTAAAAGAGCCACAACAATCAATACCACAACAGCAGAAGTAACGCAAATTAAAAATTATAGTGCAGCAGATAAAATTGCCGTTACTGACATCGCCTATGATACTTACGGTAACCTCGAAAAAATCACCGGACCTGTAAACCACAAGGGTCAGCGTATGACATTAGAGTATGTACATGATGCAGAAAATCATCAATACATGACTGAAATTAAAGATGCGTTTGGCTACCAAAATAAAGTAGAATTTGATTATCGTTTTGGCACACCGCTTAAAACGACAGATCGTAATGATCAAAGTACTATTTATACGATTGATGCAAAAGGACGAACATCGACTATTAAAGCACCTTACGAAATTGCTTCTGGGAGAGCCTATACAATTGCTTACGAATATTTTCCAGAAGCAAAAGTTCCTTATGCCAAAACTAGAAATTATGATCCTGAACTAGGCAAAGACATTGAAACATATACTTATACAGATGGATTAGGAAGACCTTTGCAAGTTAAAAAAACCGCAAGTTTATTTACACAGCCAGGCAGTCCGGATCAGGAAGCGCATGTAGTTTCAGGAAAAATAGTTTATGATGGATTGGAAAGACCAATAGCGACCTATTATCCAACAACGACTATTACAATAGATAACAACTTTAGTACAGCGCTGTCAAATATAGCTCCAACTAAAACTGATTATGATGAAGTAGGGAGGCCTATAAAAGTGACATTGCCAGACGGAAGTACTAGTACAACTGTTTATGCTATTTTAAATTATGACGGACTGCCTGTATTAAGCACCACGCAAACAGATGCTTTAAACAGAACAAGCCAGACTTATGCAGATGCTACGGGCCAAAATGTTGCGGTTATACAAAATGATTTAATTACAAAGATCGAAACTAATGCGTTAGGAGAAACAATTAAGGTAACTGACGCTATGGATCATACTACCAAAATTAGTTACGACTGGATAGGAAAACGAATTGACTTTACACATCCTGATGCGGGAACAACAACCATGGAATATGACTTGGCAGGTAACTTAACCAAACGTATAACCCAAGATTTAAAAAACACAGTTCCAAATGGCGGTGCAATAGAATACGTTTATAATTATAACCGCCTGGAAACAATAAAATATCCTAAAAACCCTCAGAATAATGTACAGTATAATTATGGCAAAGCCGACGGAACTCCATCTCGACGCGGCAGGCTATGGTTTGTTCAGGATGCAACAGGCGGTCAGGAATTTTTCTTTGGAAAACTGGGCGAGATAGAGAAAGAAATACGTACTCTTCGCATTACAGCTACTGATGTGCAGACTTACATTTCGCAATTTGAATATGATACTTGGAATCGAATTCAAAAAATGACTTATCCAGATGGAGAGGTTGTAGAATATACTTATAACCGTGCAGGAAATCTGCACAGCATGCAAGGTAAAAAAGAAAGTCATACCTACGATTATGTCAAACAATTGAGTTATGATGAATTCGAACAACGTAAATATCTAAAGTACGGTAACGATACCGAAACCAATTATACCTATGATGCTGTAATGAGAAGATTACAACAGCTTCAGGTAAAAAGCGGTGTCAGGGTAGTCATAAACAATTCATATGGCTATGATTTGGTTGGAAACGTATTGAATATTAAAAATACAGCTCCAATAATAAACAATACCTTAGGAGGAACATCTTCACAAGAATACCAGTATGATGATTTTTATAGATTAAAATCTGCAAAAGGAACTTATCAAGGTGAATTTACAAAAGCGAATTATGAGCTTAATATGACGTATAATAAAATACATAGTATTACGAAAAAAGATTTGCTACATACTGTAAATAACGAGCAAAAAGGTTATGTTTTGGATTACAAGTATGATAACGAACTGCATCCGCATGCGCCCAATAAAATTGCAGAAGCTGCAAAACAAGATCCGCGTGAATATGTATACGATGGAAACGGAAATCCAACCAGTTATACTGAAACCCAAAGTTTCAGGAAAATGACATGGGACGAAGAAAACCGTTTGATGGGTATTAATGATAATGGAAGAATTTACCAATATTCTTATGATAGTAACGGAGAACGTGTAATTAAAAGTTCAGGCGACTCTCAGAACGTGGCAATCAATGGTGAAAATGCCGCCACAATTATACATACTGACGATTATACGGGCTATGTAAGTCCTTATTTTGTTATAACAAAAGGTAAATTTACAAAACATTATTTTGAAGGAAGCGGGCGTATTGTTAGTAAACTTGGTAACGGAACTTTTGCACAACCTTTAGGTTTAACTGCAGGAGGAGTTAATTACACTAATCTTACTGCTGAACAGCAAAAAGTTCTAGATGCATATGTGAGAAGTCTTGGATTACCGCCGGGACCTCCAACACAGCAAGGAATTTATGCTACGCCGGAATTTACCGGAAATCCATATCCTAGTGAGGTGCTTAAGCCTGTTGAGGAAAATCAGGAGCCTCCGGAAGGATGGCCAAGAAATCCTATTTTTAATGCGCCGGGAGATGTTCCTGGACCGCCTGTGCAATTTGGTCCGCCAATAGAGCCAACAACTGTAAAAGCCGGAGAAGGTTTTACAGGAATCGGACTGCCTGAGAATGATATTTTTTATTTTCACGCCGATCATTTAGGAAGTACTTCTTATATTACAGCCAAAAACGGTTCTATTTCACAGCATGTGGAGTACATCGCTTTTGGAGAGGTATTGTTTGAGGAGCATTCAAGTTCGTTTTCTAGCCCTTATTTGTTTAATGGGAAGGAATTAGATAGAGAAACGAATCTCAGCTATTATGGAGCGAGATATTTGGATATGAAGGCTAGTTTATGGCTGAATGTCGATCCATTAATGATGAAAGAAGACTTTTTTGATGAGCCTGAATCTACAAACGGAGGTGCATTTAATTCATTTAACTTAGCGTCTTATACGTTCTCATACAATAATCCTGTAAAATACATAGATCCGGATGGAGAATGCCCTAATTGTGCAACCGCTGCCGCAGGAGCATTGATAGGAGGAATTATAGGCGGAGCCATAGAAGCAGGAACTCAATTATACAAAAATGGAAAAGTAGATAATTGGAGAGCAGTTGGTGGTGCTGCTGTACAAGGTGCTGTAGTAGGAGGTGCTGCCGGATTTACCGGAGGTGCAAGTTTACTCGTAACAGCTGGTGTTTCAGGAGGGGCTAATGCTGTTGGAGGCGCTGCAAGCAGAGCTATTCAAGGACAAAAAACCACAATTAGAGATGTAGTTGTTGATGGTACTGTTGGTGCTGTTTTAGGTGCCGGAGGTAAATTAGTTGGTAATGCTGTTAAAAATTCAACAAACAATTTGTCCAGAAGTGCTAAAGGAAAATTGGGAGAAGCGATTTCCGAAATAAAATACAAAGGTAGGGGTTATGTTAGTCAAGGTAAAGCTGAAGTTTTGACTGGGGGCAGAACTCCGACTGGCAGACAAGCTAAAGCATTATTTGACCATGATATGAAAAATATATTTACAGGACGAAAACTAATAGTCGAAAGTAAGTTTAATACATCTGGATTAACAAGAAATCAAAGCACTGCAATTAATAGAGGTACAAATGTTATAATAGACAGAACTACAAGCCAGGGTCTTGGAAATGCTGCAAAAACAGCAACCGTTGGCGCAGGTGGTGGAGTTGCTGCACAAAGAAACACAAAAAATTAAATATGAACGATAATTTTAAAATCTCAGATAAAGAACTTCTAGACGCAAGGAATACTATTTTTAAAAATTATGGGATCCCCGAGCTGGAAAAGAACGGTTACATAAAGTCGCCATTTAAAACTTCTTGGTTTGGACAGTACGATTCAAATATTCGCGGTTACTCTTATGAATTATGCAAGTTGACAGATCAAAATAAGTTGCATTTTATTAGTGCTAGTATGCTCAAAGGCGAGAAACGCATAAAAATCACCTTAAATATTTTTGAACTCAACGAAAAATTAAATTCGGTTGATGAATTGAAAGATAGCGAGGGAATAAACTTTCATCTTCCGCCTAATGATTCAACTAAGATGCGATTAAGAAGCGACGATTATAAAGGTCCTCCTTTGTTTTATATGTTATTTCTACCAGAATATAAACTGGGGAAAATCAATAGTCAAAGTAGTTTCGACAAAGAAGTCAGTAAATTAAGCGATTTGATAAAAAAAGATATGGCCAATATTGACTCTTTTGAAAAAAGATGGCATGAATTACATAAACCATATATAACGGACAAAGAAGGTAACGTAGTCAAATAAGACTAATGTTTCCAAATTTGATTAGCATTGAAATTGTCGTTATATTATATAATTACTTTTAAATTATTTAAATATGAAAAAAATAATATTACTTACTGTTACGATATTATTTGCTACAACTGGACACGCTAAATTTATCAAAGCTGTTTTATTTATGGAAGACGGATCAACAAAAAAAGGTCTTGCCGAAATGGTTGAAAGTGATGATTCTAAGGTCTATTTCAAAAATGATGAAGAAGCAAAAAAAGAAAAAATTGAAAGTGTCAATGTCAAAAAAATTGAATATACAAATGGAGAAAGTAAAAAGTATATAGCGGAACGATTATATGCCACAACAGCTAATATTTTAACAGGCAAATTTTCGAGATCTAAGAAAAAACTGTGGTTTTACATTGTTTATGATAAAAATGTAAAAATAGGTGGTATTGCATCGGAAGGTGGAAGTCGGCCAAATGCAGGTGGTACAAGTACTGTAGTTACTATTGCCAATACAGCCTATTTTTTTGGTAAAAAAGACAGTGAAGAATTAGTATTTGGCTATGCTACTACAGCATCAAATGGTTTAGCGATAGGAACAAATTCATTAATTAGAAAAATGTCAAGAGAGGCTTTTGCAGATTGCCCAAAACTTGTTGATGCAATTTCGAAAGAAGATTTTAAATCGGGATCTGTCATGGATCAATTAAAGGCTATTTTTGAGAAAATAAAATGCAAGTAAATTTATAATTTACAACAAAAAGGTTGCTGATTTATACTTTATAAGTAGTTAAATCGTAATAGAAATACCGAAGTTGACCAAAAGAATGAGTGCTATAAAAAGATGAATTACAATGCAGATATTTTAAAAGAAGACACTTTAAAATTAATTAAAAAATACAAAATATTTACTTAGAGAGAGCGTTATATTCATATCTTCTAAGTCCAGTTAATATGAATAATATTAATGACGATATATTAAAGCGATTAGATTATTTAGATATTTTTTATAATGATAACAATCTGTCTTATAATTACACTCCAACTGATGGTACAAATGGAGAGCCTGAAATATTGGAAAAATTAACGGAGGCCGAAATTGAAATTGAGAATTCATCTAAAGAAAAGTTCTGGACGTCTGCAGAGGAAAGTTCGTATAAAGAAATTTCTAATTTTAATTGTTTTGAGGACAAAATTGTAAAAGAAGAAGATTATTATAAAGTATATATAAATGATCCATTTTACAATATAGAAGGTTGGATAAATTATTATAATCATTTATTGGAAACAAAATTCGAAAGTTTCGACAAGATATTACAGAATGGAAAAACTCAAATAAGATACAAGCATTTTCAAAAAGACTATTTCATAGGTTTTGAGGTTAATTATAGCAAAACGATTAAAGAAATGAAGCATGGTGATTGGGAGACACCCCCTTTTAATTTGATTGTATTTAAAGTTAACGAAAAATTTAAATTAAAAGAAAAAAGTAATTTGGGCATATTTGGACATCCTTACTTTCATCAACCAACGTATAATTTTGGAGGTTACTTTGCTATAAAAACAGTTAATCGAGTTTCGCCTATGGAATGGGTCATTGATCGAGGAACAGATAAAGAATTTATAGGAAATGGGATGATTAGATTATATAATTCAGAAATATTTGGAGAGGACTTAAAAAAACACGCATTTTATTATTTTGACATGTTAAGCAAGACAACCAATGACTATATAAATAGTTTACTTAAAATGAATTTATTTGAATAGTAAAAATCCAAAAATGATATTTTTAGTATCATACATACCCTTAGACTCAATCGATATTCCGGAATTTACGGCAGACTAATCCAAAGTAAATTATTAAAAACCCAAACCACCTTAAGGTTGGCCAAGAAATCAAGCGTTTAATGCGCAGGCGAGTGTACCAGAACAACCAGTACAATTTGGTTCACCTGTCGAACTTACAACTTTAAAATCAGGCGAAGGTTTTACTTTAATTGTTTGCCAGAGAATGATGTTTTTTATTTCCATCCAGATTATTTAGGCTTAACTTCTTAAATGACTGTAAATGAAGGGGAATAGAATACTATCAATTTATTATAAATAAAACGTGTGTTACGGAAATCCGTAATAATATTTTTGGAAAGTTTAATATATTTGAAACAATGAATGATAGATATCAAGATATAATCGACCGGGAAAAAGCCAAATTAAATTTAAAATTAGCTGAAATTAATCATAGCCATAAACGTACTATGTTTACTATCTACGCAACTTTTTTAATTGTTTTAATTTGTTTGATTTGTTTTTTTTACCCCAGTTTTAGATTAATATCGTAGAAAATATTAACACTCCATTTTTTTTATTTAAAGTTTGCCATCAGAAATTATTATTTATAGTGCTAATCAAAGTAATAGTCTCACTTAAATTATTTACCGATATGTCAAATAAGTACTGATTAACATCAGTTAACAATAAATGCTAAAGCGCTGTAAACTTAATGTTTACAGCGCTTTTTCTTTTGATGTCTTTTTTGATTCTGCTGTTTTTTAATCATTTTTTATCATATATTTGTACCACATTTGTACCGGAGGAATAAACCAGTTTTTTGCATCATTTGAGTAACAGGTAATAATCAAAAAATGGAAATGGATGATGAGATAATGCTCAGGAAGTAAAGGAAATTGATGGTGGATTTGGTCCATTATTCTATGCAGCGGCCCTTTTTGCACTTGGAGTGTATAATGGATATAACTCAGTTAATTAATACTAAAATAAACTTATATGGAAACTATTGATTGTCAGGTCGTTGAGTTGTAGAAAGAAAAAGTAAGCAACATTGAAGGAGGTTTTGAGGTTTTTTCAATTGCAAAGGGAGCTGCAGGAGCTATTTATGGTGCAGGATATGCTGTAGGGCAAGCTCTACACCATATGCTTAATTAATGATAAAAGAACAAACCTGCTATTTTGGTAGGTTTGTTCTATTATAAAATTTGATACGTAAACTAAAATATATTTAAAATGAAAAATAATTTATTTAACAAAACTTATTTAGGAACAAAAGATAAAAAATTTGCAGCTATATTTTATGCTGTATTGATTTCTGTTTTTTTAATATATTTTTCAGGGAAATTTGCTGGTAAGGCATTATATTATTTATTAAACTAGATGTATTTAGAAGATAAAAAGAGTTAAAACTTGAAGTTATTCTTTAAGTCTGTTATTCTGCTTAGAGAATTTCTACTTAATAGTTAGCAACTATTCTTTGGAGAATTATTGCGGATTGTTTTTTGAACAATCCGTACTTTTTTAGTGAATTTTGATTACAAAAATGATGTTATGTACTTTATTTAAATTAACATTAAAACATTAAAATTATATGAACTTTAGTTCAGATCCAGTAAACACCCTTGAAAATCTTATTGCCAAAAATAAAACCAAAAACTTTTCTATTTACCTTTTAATCTTATTAATTCTTATTGTTTTCTTGTCTCTTCTTCCTGTAATCAAAGTAGATATTAGTAGTCAGAGTCGCGGTATTATTCGTAGTAAAACGGATAATGTGCCTGTTATGGCAATTGTAAGTGGCCGTGTTAAATTGACTTTATTGAAAAACAATGTTTTTGTACAAAAAGGCGATACACTTTTAAAAGTTTCTAAAGAGAATCTAGAAAGTGATAAAAGAACTCAGGATTCATTATCAGGTTCTGTTTCAGCATTGCTAAATGATGTTTCAAACCTTCTACAAAATAAAACGAATCATTTGCTAACATCTTCAGCGCGAGAAGATTTATTCAAATTTAAATCAGGAAAAAGTGAATTGCAAAGCAAAATTTCACAGGCAAAAATAAATCATGACCGTAATAGAATCTTGTATGATAAGGATATTATTGCAAAAGCTGATTTCGAAAAAATCGAATCTGAATTGCATTTCAATAAACAAGCATTGCAAAGTTATATAAGTCAGCAGAAATTGACTTGGGAAAATCAGAAAAGAGATTTAGAAGAACGTTTGAAAAATTTGAACGGAATGGTTTCTAAAATAAATATTGAATCGAACAATTATATGATTTTGGCTCCTATTTCTGGAACTATAGAGAATTTTTCAGGCATTCAGACAGGTTCTTTCATTAATGCATCACAATCTATCGCAAAAATTTGTATCCAATAAATGAGGGTAAAATTTATATTGGAGGCTATGATACTCAATTTATACATTATAAAAGCCTAAGACAATTAGTTGGAGTTATACCACAACAGCTTAATTTGTTTTCGGGAAATATAATTGAAAATATTGCTTTAGGAGATTCTTTTCCAAACATTAACAGAATACTAGATTTATCGCGACAATTAGGTATTACCGAATTTGTAGAAAAACTACCTAACGGTTTTGAAACGCAGATTGGTAAGAATGGAACAATGCTATCCGGTGGGCAAAAACAAAGAATTGCTATTGCCAGGGCATTATATAAAGATCCTGAAATTTTATTAATGGACGAAGCTACCTCTGGATTAGATACAAATTCTGAATTGATAGTAAAAAAAGTTATTGATGATTTCAAAAAGCAAGGTAAAACTATAATTATTATTGCTCACCGGCTTAGTACAGTTGCAAATGCTGATGAAATATTAGTTATGGAAAATGGAAAAATCATTGAATCGGGTAATCATCATATTTTATTAGAGAAAAAAGGAAAATATTATGATTTATGGAAGAAACAAAGTTTAGTTTAAGTGGAAAACAAAATTTACCAATTGTTATCAATGTATGGTCAATGGGTATTCCGGAGCAAACTGAACAGTTCATTCCGGAGTAAAGTGAACAGTCCATTCCGGGCAAAGTCAATGTTGATTGTGAATGATGTTTATCCATACGCACCCAATTGCTACCCTTTTTCTTTTACCCGAGACCCTGTATGCTTTTGTTTTATTTCAGGAGCAAAGGTAGTCCGTGTCGATAAGCCAAAGCAAGGCCGGGCCTTTCAGGTCTTGCCAAAAAATCTCCACCCATGCGGTTTTTTCAGCTCATAAGATACCTTTATAAATTTGCAACAATGCTATCTTTTATTAATAAATTATCTCCAATATCTAAATCCTGACCTTCTTTAATAAGAGATTCAATCTCCTGGTATTTTCGATTTTCTTTAGAACGGATAACAAATTTGATATTCTTTTGAGAAAAATCTTTCATCACCCGAGTTGATTGAAGCCCTCTGTCAATAATGTAAATATTACGATGATCAACATCTTTTTTTACTTGCTTTAAAATAGCTTCAGGAAGGGCGTTTTCCTCAGAAGCATAATTCTTAGTGTTAAATATTTCAACGCCAGCAGGAAGAATTCCATCAAATGAAATACTGAATTTTATATTTTTCTTGCCCGTCTTCATATCTATTCCTTCTTTGAGTCTTCCAGCTGCTTCAGAAACAATTGTACTATCTATACTCATTAGATTGTATTTATCTCTTTCTGACTGATTATAACTTTCAGAAAACTGATCATACATATATTCAAAAATTTCTTTAAAATAACTAGAGTCAATCTTAGATAGCCTCTCAGAAATAGAGCTTCTTCTAACGGTTTCTGATTCGTCCAAATTAAAAAGGGTTTTAAAACCTGAATAGTTAAAAGTGTCTTCTAATGTCCGCTGACTGAGTTTTTCATTGTCTAGAATAGCATATAGAAGTAGGTAGAAAACTTTTTTACCATGAAGTACTTTAGAATAGTGGTCTACTTTCGTGCTAGTAGAAAGATGTGACAGGAGTACTTCAGGAATAAAACCTAACAACTCATTAACGGATACTTTGTGGTCTTTAAAATTGGCCATAAACTACTAATTTACAGTAATAAATATACATAAAATCAATAACTTAAACAAGAAAATTCTCATTAAATAATACAAATAAAAACCAATATTTTAAAAATATAAAGCAAAAAAAAGTCGGAAGAATGATCTTCCGACCATGACTGACTAATACTTCTGTTTTTTAAATAGAATAGTATTTAAAGGATTATAAATAATAGGGCTATTTACATAATAACCCTATACATACTTTCGTTTATTGATAACTAATTCAGATACTTAAAAACTAAGTAGTAACGAAAGGTGTTTTTAATACTATTTTTTAGGTTTAAAAATAAATTCAAAACTTTGAGTATCTTTCATCAGAACTTGTGCAAACTTTTGGATGTCTTGCGTAGTTATTGAATTTATTAAGTCAAGATTATTTTTCGGGTCGTTTTTATTGTATCCTTCTACATTGAAATCATACAGTACATTCAACTCGTAACCTGTGTATTCCTTTTCTTCTTTTAGTTCTTTAAGGTAACTTGTGACTACTTTTTTTAAATCGTTATTATCAATTTCATTATTTTCAATTTTTTGAATTTCTTTATAAACGATGGCAACTAGTTTATCGACTTTATCAGGATCACAATCAAAATACACATAAAAATTAGCTATTTCTTTTGGCCTTTTAGACAAAGAGCTGTATACACTTGCTCCATATGTGCCACCTTCTTGCTCTCTTAGGGTCTCCATTAATCTAAGTTCCAGAATGTCTTGAAAAGCTTTTAATAGGTACGTGTTTTTTAAGCTGTAACCCAATGGCTTTTTAAACGAAATACGAACCGTTGCTTTTGGGTCTTCCATTGCAATGAATATTTCTTTTTTATTAGTGTCTTTCAACCAAGCAACTGAATTATCTTGCCATTTTTCTTTTTTATTTGTGGTGGGTAAACTAGCAATGTACTTCTCTAATAGAGGTTTAAGGTCTTTTTTTGAAAGATCACCTACTATCGAAAAAGTAAAATCGGCAGGGTTTTTAAAACGTTCTTTGTATATGGATTTAATTTTTTCGAACGAAACCTCTTTTATATATTGCTCATCAAAAAGACGCATTTTTGTATTGTTGAATCCATATAAAGACGTCGTGATACTATCTTGCATTTTATAAGCGATATCATTTTTTCTTTGAGTTAAGCTATTTTGTAAATTGTTTTGTAAAACCTTAAAACTGCTTTCGTCAAAACGGGGTTTTACAAATTGCAAATGCACTAATTGAAGCATAGTTTCGACATCTTTAGTAGTAGTCATTCCCGAAATATTTTCTTCTAATGCTGTAATTTCTACTCTTGTATTAGCATTTTTTCCCGCCAGAATTTTAGATATATCTGTAGCGTTATAATCTCCTAAACCAGACATTCTTGCTAAAGTACCCATCATTGCTGCAGAAGGAAGGTCGGAATCTTTGATCACAGAGTTACCTCCAAAGCTTACTGCTTCAAGTAGTACGTTGTTTTTTTCAATGTCTGTAAATTTGTAATCTACAACTACGCCGTTGCTTAATACAAAACGAGTTGAACCTAATTCCTTGTTATTTTTTTCAGATACAATTTTACCTGATTTAATCTGAGTACCTGAAATCAATGTTTTGCCAACAAATTCATCTTTATAAGCTATTATACTAACGTCGTTTTCAACTTGGTTAATAATTTTTAAAGCTTCATCCAGCGAAAGATTATTTTCATTTTCGACTCCTGTAACATCTAAGACTCTGTTTTTTGCAGTGTATAATATTTTAACATGATCATTTAAATCCTGAGGAGTCATTTCATTAAAAATAATTTTAATGATATCAAATTCCTTTATAATGTCAGTAATAGCCTCATTTTCCAGATAGTTCTTCTGAATTGTGTTGACTATTTCTGCGTGAGGAGTCTGGTCAATTTTACTAATTTTAGTTTGATAAAGATTAGTATAATAAGCTTTAGTTCTACCAATTTCTTCTTGCGTAAAAGCAAATTTTACGATACGATTTAATTCTGTCAATGCAGCTTTAAATGCTTCTTGTTGCTGATTTGGTTTTGGAGAGATTAGTAAACCAAAGCTATTATTTGCTCTCGCTAAACTGGAATAACTGCAACTTGCTGAAACAAATGGAGCCTCTGGTTTTTGAGAAATCTCTCTAAGTCTTGAATTTAACATTCTTAAAAGCATTCCATTAAAAAGCGATTCTTTTAAATCGGCTACTGTTTCGTCTTTTAAGGATTTGGGCTGATTGATTGTAAAAGAAATCGTTGAGGTAGCGACTTCTTGATCGGTTCCTAAATTATAAAGCATATTTTCATTATCCGGAATTTCTGTAATTATTCTTTGTGCCGGATTTTTTATCCCGGGGATTGGACCAAATAACTTTTCTATTTTTTGTTCTATTTCTGCTACATCAATATCACCAACTATTGCAATGGCTTGCAAATCTGTTCTGTACCAATCGTGGTAAAAATCTCGTAACGCTTTGTACTTAAAATTATCAATTACAGTCATTGAACCAATTGGCATACGATCAGCATATTTGGTCTTATTAAACATCGTAGGCAATGATTTCTTGAAAAGACGCATATACCCATTTTGTCTTGTTCGCCACTCTTCTTTAATTACGCCACGTTCTGAATCTATTTCTGACTCTGTAAGAGATAAACCATCTGCCCAATCATGTAAAATCAATAAAGAACTATCTACTAATCCGGGTACGTTTGTGGGGATATTGTCCATGTTATAAACCGTTTCGTCAAAAGCTGTATAAGCATTAATGTCTTTTGCGAAAACTGCTCCATGTTTTTGAAGTGTATTCAAAATGCCTTTTCCCGGAAAATTTTTAGTTCCATTAAAAGCCATGTGTTCTAGAAAATGTGCAAGTCCTTGCTGGTCATCATTCTCTAAAATAGAACCCACATTTTGAATAATGTAATAACTCGCAACATTTTTAATTACATCTGTTTTATAGATATAATACGTCATACCATTTTTTAAAACTCCTTTTTTAATTCGGGTATTTACCGGAAGCGGATCGTTTAATTTTAGTTCTTGTGCTGTAACAGTATGCGCTGTTACTAAAATAAAAAATACAGTTAATAAATTTTTCATGTTTTTTTATATAATTACGTTTCCTGCCCTGATTTAACGTAAATTTTAAAAGGGATATTATTTATACATTTTTTCGAGATAAGCATATTAACCTTTTAATAATAAACTATTTTCTACAGAGATTAATGTTTAAAAAATGGAAACAAAAATGAATTGAATTTAATAACCAGAAAGACCTTTTCTCTGATTATTAAAGCTAGTTTTTAAAAAGTTATTTAAATATTAAGAGATTTTAAGATCTCGACTAATTCTGGCTCTGATGGTCTTGGAGCATCGGAATTGACAATTTTTCCTTCTTTATCTAAAATAATAAAACGTGGAATAGCCTGAATATAGTAAGCCGCTATAAATGATGATGCTATCTCTTTGTCTGCCAAAAGCTGAATTCCGGTCAAACCTTGTGCTTTAATCATGTTGCGCCATTTTATTTCATCTTTTAAACGGTCTACAGATATGCTAACAAATTTTATGTTCTTACCGTGAAATTGTTTTTCTACTTTTGCAATAAATGGCATTTCGTATTTGCATGGTCCGCACCATGTTGCCCAAACGTCAATAAAAACAAAGCTTCCTCTGAAATCTTTAAGAGAGGATTTTCCTTCTTTGTAATTAATATAATTTTTAAACTCTGGTGAAGGCATTCCTATACCTAATTCACTTTTATTTCTTTGTTCATCTGTATATTGCTGAAGAAGACCTTTTGTCAAGTTTTCAAACATTTTTAATTGGATGGTTACAAAATTAGGATCAAGATCTGATTTTTTTTGCTTTAGTAGTGACGTGAAATCAGCTGAAAATTTATTTATTTTAGCATCAAAAACTGTTTTTTCTAAGTTTAAAAACTCCATATAATCACTCCCATATAAATCTGCTTCCAGTTTAGATTTGGTTCTTAAAAAGTTGTTTTCTTTTTCTCCTTTTCCGCTGATTGTGATGCTTTTATAAATGTTTTTTGCATCAAAATTAATTTCTAAATTCATATCATTTATAAGATATACATTGAAGAACTTATCATAAAAAGTATTAAATAATATGGGTTTATCCAATTTTAAGGTATCTCTATATGTTCCGTCAGCAGCTACTTTTATTGTAACGCTTTTTGAACTAATGGGATCAAATAATCGTACTCCTAATCCTTCGATTGGATTTTCTATTTTTCCGTGTACTATTGCATACTCTTTTTGCGCTATTATTTTTTGGCAAGAAAGCATTACAACTAGTAATGCCAATGCTTGTAATTTTTTCATTTTTTTAGATTTATTAAATTTAAGTTTAAGAAATGAGCGTGTATCGATAATTTGATTATAGATTTATCTTTTTCGAAATAGGTACACTCTGCTTTTAGAATAGTGAAAAGGCTAGTAGCCTTTGTTTTGTGTGACTGTTTTATTTCCTGCTATTATTTGTAATGGTATTGGCAGAACAAATTGATTAGGAGATACCAAAGTAGCTTTGACTGATGATGCTTTAAGATTTCCAAGATTTACATATCGTACGATATCAAACCACCCTTCGCCATTTTCAAAAAATAGTTCTAGTAATTTTTCGTTGCGAATATCTTCTAGTAGAGTTGTTTTATCAGTAAGTTCTTTTTCGGCTACTCCTGCGCGATTTCTTATTTCGTTTAGACTTTCTAATGCTAAAGTTAGATCTCCACCTGTCTTACGAGTTTCTGCTTCAGCTTTAATTAAGTATATTTCAGCAAGACGCAAATGATACAGGGTATTTCCTTGAGATGCAATTGTGTTTAAAAATGGATATTTACCGTTTCCATTTGACTTTTTTGTGATGTTTGAGTAGGCAAACGCAAAACGTGGATCGTATCCTGAACCTGTACCTGACAAACTACCGTCATTAAAAGTTCCTACCTGAGCATCGGCTAAACTTTTTAAGGTTTGACTGTATGTTGTGGTGTTTACCTGATACATGGCTGTTTTTCCTTCATTATCCGGGCCTGTTATTGGAGCGAAAATAACTTCAGATGACTTGAAACTATTTTTAAAGATATCTGAATATTGTGCTTCCAACATGTAGCCTTCGGCATTGTTTATTACTTCATCTGCTAGAGTGGCGGCTTCTGTAAATTTTCTTTCGTACAAATAAACTTTTGACAACAGGGCTTTGGCAGCAAGACTTCCAGAATAAAAATGGTCTATGTTTACTGGCCCCAAAAGTGATGCGTATAGTAAATCATCTTCTATCTGTTTGTATACCTCTGCTACTGTATTTCTAGGTTTTGCCTCGAGTACAGTCGAGAAATTAGTTCTTAAAACTACTCCGTAAGAAGAATTTAAATCGTAGAATTCTCCAAAGTAACGCAACAAATTAAAATAAGTAAAAGCTCGTTGGAACTTTGCCTGAGCAATCATTGCTCCTTTTTTTTCTTCAGAAATACCAATGGCTTTTCCTGCTTCTAATTCCTGAATTAGGAAATTAGCAGAATTAATAATTTTGTAATGACCGCTATATAAATTCGTCAAAAAGATATTATCTACCGGGACTTCGTTAGTGTTAAATCCTTTACTGCCACTCATAAAACCCGAGATCAATCCTTCGTTGCCATAAGCTGCTAAATGCAAGGGAAAAAAGCTTACATCAAACTCTTTTCCTAAATCATAAACACCATTCAGAACTAATTGAGCCGAAGCCTCATCGCGTACAGTATTATCTGTTGTTAATTTATTATTGGGTTGTATATCGTCAATATTACAGCTTGCAGTGGTTAATGCTATTGAAAGAAGTAAAATCGTATTGATCTTTATAAAATGTTGTTTCATCATTTTTGAATTTAAAATTGAACTTGAACTCCTAAAGAGTACGACTTAGCTAATGGATACGGATCTTCATTGTTGATTTGATCTGTGATAGTGCCTCTTTCAGAGAAAGTTTCAGGATCAATTCCAGGCCATTTTGTCCAAGTCACTAAATTTGTGCCCGTTAATGTCAGTTTTGCGCTTTCTATACCAATTCTGTTGATTAGTTTTTGGTCGAAATTATAACTTAACTGGATGCTTTTTAGACGTAAATAAGACGTGTCATAAATGTATCTATCTGAAATTCTTCCATTAGATGATGGATCTGTATATACTGCTTTTGCATAACGAGCATTAGTATTTTCAGGTGTCCAGGTATTTAGGGCGTATTCAGTATATTTATTTTCTCCCAATGTGTTATAAATACCTGTTGGAATTGCACTCCAAATTGATTTCGCTCCTACAGAATATTGAAACAATGCATTTAGACTAAAATTCTTGTAAGCGAATGTATTTGATATTCCGCCAAAAAAGTCCGGTTGAATATTTCCTATTATCGCTCTGTCATTAGCATTAATCTGACCATCATCGTTAACGTCTTCCATCATAAAGTCACCAACAGTAGTTGAGGCTTTATCATAAATTCCTGATGGTGAAGCTGCATTTAAAGCATCAACTTCGTCTTGCGATTGGAAAATTTTAGCTACTTTATATCCCATAATCGTACCTACGGGTTCTCCTTCGATGTAATAATCTAATTGGTACGAATTGATACTGGCACCGTTTAATTTTTCGAGTTTGTTTCTGTTTAAAGACCAGTTAAAACTAGTTGACCAAACAAAATCCTGACTTCTGATGATATCGCCGCCTAAAGTGATTTCAATTCCCTTATTTGAAACATCCATGAAATTAGAGAAATAAGAGTTAGGTCCAAGTTCAAAAGGAATTGGTGTTTTTACTAAAGCACCGGTTGTTTTTCTATCGTAAATATCAAAACTTCCTTTTATGCGATTGTGGAAGAAACCGAAATCTAAACCTAAATTAACCTCTTTGGTAGTTTCCCATCCAATGTTTGGATTTGGGAAGTTGTTTTCTGGTACAATGGCCGAACTTCCGTTATAGATGTTAGATGCTGTGTTTTGAAAAAACTGTAAGAAAGCAAAATCAGAAACGTTAGTAGAACCCACTTTTCCAACACTCGCTCTTAGTTTTAAAATGTTGATGTTGCTTACATCAGCTAAAAAACTTTCATTATTAATATTCCAACTTGCAGACAAAGACGGGAAGTACGCTCTTTTATTATCTGGACCAAATTTTGAAGAAGTATCAGTTCTAAAATTTACAGTAGCATTATACAAATCTTTGTAACCATAATTCAAACGAGAGAACAACGAATACAATCCTGTTTCTACACGATTGCTGGCATATCCAATTACAGTTCGCGCTGATGTTGCATTGATTAAAACCTCGTCATCAGGAAAACCGCTGTATAAATGACTTGAATTATTAAAGTTTGTTTTATCCCAGGCAGCTCCTGCTAATGCACCGAATTTATGCTCTGAAATTTTAAAGTTGTAATTAGCAGTCAAATTCGTTGTGATATTAGACACTAAGCCATCTTCTTCATTTAAATAAGAATCATTAGGATAATATATAAAATCAGTTTCTGTAATTTTAGGAATAAACGAACTGTTTTTATTGTAAAAGACAGAAGCATTTACGTCTGCTTTTAACTTTAAATCTTTTAATGGCTCCGCTTCAATATAAGTATTGCCGATAAAATTATAGGCTTTGTTATTGGTTTTGTTACTCAATCGCATTAAAGGATTTGGCTCTAAAGTCATAAACCCATATTGATAATCCGGCTGACCTAACAATTTACCATTTTCATCTCTAACGGGTAAATCCGGACGAGCGCGAGCAATTGAAGTATTGATTGTAAACTGATTTAAAACATCGTTTTCTCCAGAATTAACCTCTGTATGACCAACATTTACAGAGCTTCCCATTTTTACGTGATTGCTTATATCAGTATCAAAGGAAATTCCTAAATTATATTGTTTCATTTTATCATTTATAGTTAAACCCTCTTGGTCTATAAATGAAGTGCTAAAATTATAATCTGTTTTTTCGCTGCCACCGCTCAAACTCAAATGAGCTTGTTTTGTTACAGCCATACTCCTAAAAACTTCTTTGTTCCAGTCTGTATTAGCATTTCCAAAATAATTATCGTTGATACCGCCATTGCTTACTTGGAAAGTATCGAAATCTAAATCTACTTTGGCAATATTTGCTAAATCGTAAGATAAAAAAGGATCTAGTTGACCACTGTTCATCGCATCGACGCTATTGTTAACCAATAAATTGTAGAAACTTTTATATTGACTTGAATTTAAAGCGCCGACTTTATTGATAGGCTGAGCAAATGTCGTTGCATAAGAAAAGTTTAATTTTGGAGCTTGATTTTTTTTGCCTCTTTTGGTTTTAATAATAATAACTCCATTAGCTCCACGAGAGCCATAAATTGCAGTAGCTCCGGCATCTTTTAAAACATCAAAACTTTCTATATCGTTAGGATTTAATGTGGATAGGGGATTGGCGCCTTGCAAAGCATCAATATTAAACGGCACACCATCAATTACAAATAAAGGCTGATTTAATCCGCCTCCTACTGAAGAGAATGGCGAAGTAATTCCTCTAATATTTATACGAACCGGCGCACCTGGACGCCCAGTATTTTGAGATACTTGAACGCCTGCTGCTAAACCACCCAATGCTCTGTCAAAACCTATTGTTCCTGTTGCTGCCTGCACGATATCTTTGGCATCTAAAGTAGATACGGCACCAGAGAATTCGTTACGTTTTTGCTTACCATAACCAACAAGTACAACTTCTTCGAGTTCATTTAGTTCTGGTGAAAGAACAATTTTAAAAGCAGTCCTACCATCAACTGCTACGCGTCTAGGTTCGAAACCTACTTGAGAGAAAATCAAAAATTTGGCATTGTAGTCAGAAACAAATTTGAATTTTCCGTCAAAGTCGGTAGTTGCTTCGTAATTCGTTCCTTCTATCATTACAGAAACACCTACTAACGGAAGCCCAGCTTTATCTGTAACAATTCCTTCTAAGTGTTTTTGCTGAACAGCTACGTTATTTTCTGTCTTTTTTTCGGAAGTATTTATTTTTTTAAGAATAATTTGATTGCCCAAAATTTGATACGCAATCGTACTGTTGTTGAATAATTTTGATAAAACTGAGCTTAACTGCTCTTGCTTAACATTCAGAACAATTTTTTGGTTGATGTTTAATTCAGTTCGGTTGTAGAAAAAATGATAGTCAGTTTGTTCTTCAATAAGCTGAAGAACAGTAGTCAAACCTACCATTTTTACATCCATGGTAACTAAGTCTTTTTGTCCATAACAGCTCGATGCATTGACCTGTAATAGACTGGTAAATAAAAACAAGAAAGTTAATTTCATTTTTAAATTATGGGTACTGAAAATGTGCTTCAACGCACTTTTTGTTCGTTGTTTTTTCATAAGTTTACACTTGGTTTAATTTTTAGTTTTAGATTAAATCAGCATTTTAAATTGACGAGGAGGGTGTTGACGCACCTTCCTTTTTTTTTGGGGTTTGATTACTACATTTTTTTTGGTTCGGTTATGGTTATTACTCTATTGTTTATGGTGTAATTAAAAGCTTTATAAGTTTGAAAAGTTTTTAGAACTTGGTCAATATTTTCGTTTTTAAAAGTGGCAGTGATAATAATGCTATTCAAGTCTTCGTAATTGTTTATAATCTGAACATTGTATTTTCGCTCTAGTTTATTGGTAATAACAGCAAAAGAATCATCTATAAACATTAGTTCTCCAGAAATCCAGGCAATATATTTTCGAACGTTTACTGGTTCTACTTTTAATTGTTTGCCCTCAAAATAAACTCGCTCAGATGGTTTTAAGATTACTTCTTCGTGATTTAAATGATCCGATGCAGCCACTTTGCCTTCAACTAAAACCGTATATGTTTTGGCATCGTTTTTATAAGAAGTCACATTAAATTTAGTTCCCAAAACTTTTACATTCATATCACTTGAACTTACCAAAAATGGATGTCGCGGATCCTTTGTTACATCAAAATAAGCTTCACCATTTAGAAATACCTGACGAATCTCTCCTTTGACGAAGTTTACGGGAAATTTTAAAGACGTTCCCGAGTTTAATTGTATGCTAGTGCCATCGGATAAAATCAATTCGAATCGTTTTCCATTGGGTACGCTGATCGTGTTGTAAACCAGTTTTTCCAAATTCAGTTCTCCAGCATAAACGATTTTATTTTTGTGTTGACTTCCAATTACTTTACCCTGGTTATCTGTGATTATTTGTGTATTTATAGGATTAATAATTTGTATACTTCCATTTTCCGATTGTAACGTAATCGACTCTTCTCTCAGAATTGCTTGGGTATCGGTGGCCTTAAAAAAAATATTAATCTTAAACAAATAAAAAGCACTTAAGAATACTATAAAAATTGCAGCATATTTAAAATAAGAGCGAATTCTCGCTTTAAAAAAGACGCTTTTTTCTTCTTTAATTTTTTGTAGAAATTGTTTTTTTGCAGCATCAGTGTTAAACGTTTTTTGGCTACAATTAACCGTGTAGTTAGTCTTTATCAAATCATTGAACACCTTTTGGTGATTTACATCTTGATCAAGCCAGTTTGAAATAGCAATTATATCTTCTGGTGAAGCCTCATTATTTATAAATTTCAAGATTAATACTTCCATTTTAAATTGTGTCATTTGGATTATTTAGCCTATGACGAACAAAAACAATAATACCCTACCATTTTTAGAATATTTTTTTATTAATAGTATTATTTTAATTAATATTACTTTAATTTGCTTTTATGAAAAGTGATCTTTATAGCGATAATACTATCTTACTTCAATCCTTAAAAGAAGGTAATGAAAAAGCTTATAGCTATCTTATGGATGTTTATTACCACAAACTATGTTTATATGCCGACAGTTTGATCCGAAATATTTTTGCTGCCGAGGATATTGTTCAAAATGTATTTCTTAGATTGTGGATACAGCGTGAAAATCTAAAAATTGATCAATCTTTCAAAAGTTTTTTGTACAAGTCGGTTTATAATGAATTTATAGATCAGTATAGAAAAAATCAGTTGCTTACGACACTGGAGAAAAGATATTTTGAAACTTTAAATGCATTTGTTTGGGAGGACAATTCCGACAACTTTGAACAAATGCTTTTTGTTATAAATAAAGAAATTGAAAAACTTCCGCCAAAGTGTAAAGAAATCTTCATTTTAAGTAAAAAAGAAGGGCTGACAAATAACGAAATTGCCGACTATTTGAAGATTACTGTGAAAGCAGTTGAAGCACAAATTACAAAAGCATTCTCAGTGCTTAGTTCTGCTTTGGAGGAAAAGAACAGGGCGTTCTTTTTTCTGATATTCAGTCGTTGAAAATCCTAAAATTATTACTTTGCGGTATTACAAGAAAAATAAGCAAGACCCTTGTTATTGACTGTCCTTCTTCTGCTTTACTAAGTTACTTGTTTATTTACTTATTTGACAATAAACCTTTGCTCGCATACACCATTGTAGACTGGGCCGGTCACTTTCCGGCTCAGAGCTTCCCGAATTTGTTTTTCTGGATATCAATATGCCCGGCAAATCAGGGCTTGAATGTCTCGAGGAGATAAGAAGCTGTGAGGGGGGGCTAAAAGAAGTAAACATTATTATGCTCTCCTCCAGCAATGATCCGCAAAATATTCACAGGGCAATGGAATTGGGCGCTTCATTTTACGCTGTGAAGCCCAGTTCGTTCGAGAAACTAAAGTCAATACTTAAAGAAATCCTTGCTATGGATCTTGCCTGGACTGTTGAAGAAAAGAAAAAGTTTCTTTTACTTTAGGCAGAAGCGCCATTGCTAAATGGCAAAAAGTGATTTGTAGATAAAAATACCGGTCTGAGACCTTCAGCGGCAGTAAGAATGAAAGACGAAGATTAGATATACGGGCCTAAGGGTCTATTTTGTCCTTGTGGTAATCCCTGAGCCATTTTTCGATTTTCTCAAGCAGCAGAATTCTTTTCTTTCCTGTTTTGGGATGAATTACAGTATATATTTCATCATAGATACCACCTGACTCTGGGTTCAGTCCCCATGCTACAGCCTTTGCGACCCTTTGCTGGTCTTCTTCTAGCAGGATCGGTATAACTTCATTGTAGGGTTGGGCGGCAGGGTCATACCCAAACCATTCGATCAGGCGCTCGGAATAGATTAGTCCATTTGACGCCACATCAATGCTCCATGTGCCAAGCTGGGCAAGCTCTACGGCGCCTCTCATGTTTTGTTCGGCTTCCTGCAGCTTGTTTCGAGCAATTACTTCTTCTGTACAGATAACACCATAGATTCTGCCTTTTGCATTGTAGAGTGGCTTGTAGGTGTAATCGTAATAGCCGTAATAGGGCAAACCATTCTTTATAAACATGATACGTGCAGCCGTTTGGGTATGGATTTCTCCCGTACTTAAAACTTTAGTATAGGCCCCGAACAAATGTGTCTCCTTAAGCTCGGGTGCTGCTTCCATGATGGGCATGCCGATAATGGAATCTCCTTTGCCGAATATTTCCAGCATTTTCTCATTGGCCTGGTGCAGGAACATTTCAGGTCCCGTATACACCAGTTTGGCCACAGGGGAGTTGTAAAAGACGGTACGCGCAAATTTTTCACTTTCTTCAACCTTTTGCCTTTGGCTGACCTGCAGGGTATTGTCCATAACCCATACGGCTACTTTTTTTACCTTCCCGGCAGTATCCTTCAGCGGGGCATAAACTAAAGTTATATAAACAGTTTCCTGCCTACCGTTCCTAATCACCTTACGTTCGGCTTCACGGGCAGTGTAAGGGTTCCCGTCAGAAATAGCACCCGCTAGTGCGCTCTCATAGTAGGAGCGTGCTTCAGGGAAAGTATCCCAGTAAAAATTTCCGAGGATTTTCTTGCGCGGTTTTCCGGCCACGGCTATAAAGCTGTCATTTACAATTTCCACTTTAAGTGTCTGGGCATCCAAAACGCAGATGGCCACCGGAGTTATAATGCGGGCTTGAATATGCTGCTGAGAGCTGTAATTTGAAATGCGCAGTAAAAAATAAAGAGCAGAAAACCTGTGTTTTCTGCTCTTTAATATTAATATTCCCGTATTTGTTTAATGATGCGCTGCAGGGTTTCCACGGCAATTTCCTTATCCCTTTCTTCTGCGATATACGCTTTACTGCGCATAGAATCAAAGGAGAGGTTCTTTTTAAAAGGTGTTGAGAGAAACGGCACAATGGTTTTAAAAACCTGGTTCATTGATTTTGAAACAAGGATTTCAAGTTCGTGGCAGGCCTGAAGTATCAGTGCGGTCTGGTCGGTTGATAACTGGCACAGTATTTTTTCTTCTCTGCTTACAGGATTTTGCTGTGAAAGTTTTTTATTTTCAGAAGGAATGCAGAGAGCAGTTTTAAGATCTTCCTTTTTTTTAAGAAAATTAATTTCCTGTTTAAACCAGTCCAGCAGTACTTTCTTTACATTTTGATGGTCAGGATGAAGGGCCGAGGCCGCATTGCCTGCAATTTGGTTAAGCTCTTTAGCATACAGCAGCAGCCATCCAATTCTATCGGAAGCCAGTTCAAATCAGCTGATTTTCATAGATACGGCCCGGGTATAAAAGTTGATAAAAAGTTTGCTGTTGAAATTCATATAAATAGGCGCCTGCATTAAATCGGTATGAATCAGGTCTTCTGTTTTATTTATCTTCAGCGATTCAAGTTCCCCAAGCAGCTCTTTAGAATAGAGCATTTCCCTAAAGGTGACTTTTTTATTTTCTTTAGAAGCAGCAAAGCAGTAAAGGTTATTAAAAACAATCTCTGCAAGCATCTTTTCATCCGGATCAAAATGCATCATGGTTCTGAGTTTATCGATTCTGAGTTTTATTTTCTCATAGGAAACACTGAGATAGGAAACAGGTATTTTGGAATCTAAACTTATAAAACGGGCAAATCTAGACTCCAGAAAATTTAGGAGTTCATCCAAAGCGCTAAGAAGGGCAGTAGTGACTTCCCACAGATCCTTTCTTTCCGTATGGGGGCTTTTATTGATAACAATCGGCTGATCCCAAAGACTGATCAGGGCGGAATGATAATTTTTTACCAGTACCTTAATATGCTTTTCTTTGCTGAGTGAAAAAACGCGGATAGTAAACTATTTTTGGATGAATTGTGTTTGCTGTACAGCTTTATTGATTATGGCTTGAGACTCAAAGGAGGTAAGGTTGCTTATGGCGCTTTTTTTTGGATTTAAATTCAGCGTCACAACGGAGTCCAGCCATTCTAAAAGATAGGTTTGATTCATGTTGCTTCACTTTTAAGTAAATATTATTTCAATATTGTATTGAAAATACTCCAAATCAATGTCTGTACACATTTCAAACCCAGGTGGAATTATTTAGTGATGGTTCAGCCTTTTTCGGTATTCAGATGGAGATAAAGAATTATGCTTTTTAAAAAAATTACTAAAGAAAGAAGTGTTTGCAAATTTTAGTTGGTCAGAGATTTTAAGAATGGTTAAATCACTATTTTGAAGCAGAATCTTAGCTTCCAGAATTAGTGCATTCTCAATGCACTGCTTGGCCGTTATCTCTGTAATTTGTTTAATTGTTTTAGTGAGATGCCCTGAGGATATATTCAGGGCATCCGCGTAAAACTTGACACTATGCTGTTCTCTGCAGTGAATTTCCAGTAATCTGAAAAAATGGACTGCTGTTTTTTCCGTGGTGGAATATTTTATCCTTTCATGCCAGGAAGCTTTATAATAATGGCTGGCAAGTTCATAGAGAAACAGGTTAAAACTCAGCAGGATCAGCTCTTTTTTAAAAACCCTTGAATTAGGCATTAACAGCGTGGAGTTCACTATTTCCAGCAAATCCATCAGGCTCTTGATCTCCTTTTTCTTTATGAAAATTTTAGAGGCATACCGGGCAGTGAAGAAATTAAAATATCCGATATGGGGCCATCTAATACTGTTCTCCAATGCAAATTCTGGTGTAAAAGATACAATCGAAATGCACAATTCCCTGCTCATCAGCAGAATTTCGCAGTCTGACTTTTTTGGAATAACTGCTGATTCGTTAATAAATAAGTGTACTTTCCTGCTGTTGATGCGCATCGCTGCAGCGCCTTTATTTACAAGTAGCACAGTAGAATAATCTTCCGGAATCAAATTCTTTAATGCGCGCTTGGAGGTTATACTTTCCAAAATGCACAATTGAATTCCCTCAGTTTTATAGTTTGATTTTCTAAATTCCAAAGTATTTTTTTTAAGATTAAAGGCCTCATTTTTCTAACTGTATAGTTTTGCGATTAGCGAAACACAGATAAACAGCATATTTGACATCCCATTTATAAATAAGAGATATACTAATTTCCTGACGGAATCCATTTTAAGGGTCTCTGCAAGAGAGATACCTTTTAAATGATCATTAAATAGTATGGATAGGATCAGGTATATGGTTGCCAAATTGAATAGTATCAGAAAAGCATAATAACTGTATACTATCTGTTTTTCAAAAAGTAAAATCCAGTCCATAGTTTCTATTCTGTAGTGTTGCTGCTGAGAATCCCCGCGAGTAGTGATCTGGTAACTGCAGTGGCAGAATTGCTTAAGGCTCCCTGAACGGCGCCGACCCTGTTTCCAACCGAGGTTTCCCAGTCTTTGTCTTTTCTCTCTGATGCATAATAAAGCGAATACCTTGTAATGGCCGATGAGGTAAGGATTATTCTTTTCTCTTCAGCTGAAAATTGCTGGTTATTTGCAACAGCAGCCTCAAAAGAGATGATGGATTGATAAGCGGCATCATAGCCGCTGTTCTGCCAGAGTGCAGCCAAGGACATAAATTCTGACAGGCAGTTTTTTGAACCCGTGGACATCCAGGAATTGGCAATAATCTGCTCCAGTTGCATTTCAGGCGAGTCGACAATGCCTTGTATTTCTTGGAAATTGATCGGATAATAAGAAGGCAGGTTTTGAAGATCGCTGTTCAGAAGTGAAATAGAATCAATTTTACTGCTAATAGCACTTATGGTTTGATCCGAAAAATTACCCGAAAGATAGGCATCCAGTAAGTCATTGTGAATTTTCCCGGCGATGTCATACGCATTGGCGGTATTTTCAGGATTCAGCCCTGCATTCTTTTTTGAATTGGCATCCTTTTTTTTGAAATTAGATTCTGAGTCTTCGCGAGCATAGTCGTTGGTGCATGAAAGGGCCAGTACCGCCAGCATGCTGATTAAAAAGTTTTTCATGATTAAAGTGTGTTAAATGGAATGACTTTTCAGTCAGTTCATCACCCGAGTAAGCAGAACTTTAAAACAGCACGATGCCGTTTTTTTTGCTTTTGAATTCACCGCAAATCTATCATCATCCACTCAGCCCTGCAAACTCTCATCTGTGGATTTTCGGAATTTCACCTATGGATTTTCCGAAAATCCATACCCTGTTTTTTTAAGTTAAGTCTTTGTTATCAATATATTACGTTATATTTGAAGCTCTTTTTTTACAGAATGCTTTACCTATGATCTGAGATCTGAAAATTGTATTAAGGAAAAGCATTTTTTGATAAATATTGTACCATTTTTTAATTATCAATCTATGCTTAAAATACAATTCGGACTTCTTTTTTTGTGTCTGGCCCAGCAGGTTTCGGCCGACTGGAACCCACTGAGATCACCTGATACGCTTTATGGTAAATCCTATGATTATTTATTTGACAGGATTGAAGAATCTGAAGGCAGCAGCCAGCCAGTTTATCTTGCATATTTCCTTGGAAAAGCCAAAAGGGAAAAAAATGAGCAGGAAATCATAAACGGTTATAAAAACTACCTTCATTATTCCGCTGATAAATTAAAACTGGTTTATGCCGACAGTATGATCTATACGGCCAGAAAGTCTGGAAATGATGCGCTGATCGGTTCGGGGTATCTCTCAAAGGGAATTGTCTTTTATTCCTTTAAAGAATATAAGCAGGCTTTAGACCATTATCTTATAGCCGATAATTTTATTTCCAAAACAAATGATGATTACCTAATTTATAAAGTAAAGTACAATATAGCCCAAATTAAATATTACTTAGGGTTTTATGATGAAGCTGCTCCTTTATTTAAGCAGTGCATTGAGTATTTCCACGCGCATAATGCCAGAGGGTATCTCAATTCCTTACACTGCCTTGGTCTCTGTTATAACAGGATGGGAAATTATGGCCTCTGCTCTGAGATAAATGAGAAAGGGATCGAGGAGGGGAGGAGGCTCTCCAATGAGGATATGAAAATGTATTTTATACATTCTGAAGGGATCAATCAGTATTTTAAAAATAATTATGCTGATGCCTTAAAAAATATCAATGCGTCAATTCCTCAGATAATTAAAAACAAAGATTTTGCAAATGAATCTGTGGGCTGGTTCTACCTTGGGAAAAGTTACTGGGCTCTTCACAAACCCGAAAAGGCACTGCCTTACTTTATGAAAGTAGATGGGATTTTTGAAAGTAAAAATTACATCCGCCCGGACCTTAGAGAGAATTATGAACTGCTGATAAAATACTACAAAGGCAGACAGGATATGAGTAAAGAACTTTTTTACATCAAAAAACTACTCAAAGCCGACAGTGTGCTCAGCAGCCGATATGTTTATCTCTCGGGCAGAATACGTAAAGTCTATGATACAAAAGTACTGATAGCCGATAAAAATAAAATTGAGTATTTATTTAATAAAAGAAAGCACAATGACCTTATCTTCAGCGGTGTTGCCATTTTGCTGTTTTCAGGGCTGCTGTATTTTGCCGTAACACATTTCAGGAGTAAAAAAATGTACAAATCAAGATTAGAACAGGCAATGAATGAAAAAAATTCCTTGCAGCCTCGGGTGCAGAGCAGGAACGGAGGAAAAGTCATTGATGATATCAGTAAAGAAACAGTAGCGCAGATACTCAGAAAACTCGATAAATTTGAAAACGATAAAAAATTTCTTTTAAAAGCCTTAAATGCCGGCAGACTTGCGGCAATTACGAGTTCTAATCCGAAATATTTATCCAGTGTAATAAGGAACCATAAAGGGAAAAAGTTTGTAACCTATATCAGTGATCTTAAGATCGATTATATTATTACTTTACTAAAGGAAGATAAAAAAGCAAGAAAATATTCAAATAAGGCGCTCGCTGATGAAGCGGGATTCAGTACTACCCAGAAATTCGCGCAGGCTTTTCATGCCAAAACCGGATGCCCGCCCTCTTTTTTTATTAAGGAAATTAATAAGATGCCGGTTTAGGAATGTTGATTTTAGTAATGAGGCATGCTGTTTTAAGCCTGTGATTTGATAAACTGAAGTGAATTTGAAGCAGAATCATGAGGTTTCTTCAGCAGGCAGCCTCTCCCGCTTTGCACTGCAATCTTTTATGCCGAACCCCGGCAGAAAAGGATTTCCGTTTCAATCGGGGCTAGAAAAATGTATTCAGCTTTTTTAAAAGTATTTAAAAATATGGATAGTTGAGCTGAGCTTTATTAAATAAATTAAAACTATTAAGATGTAATTCATCCTGAATATTTTGCAAGCAGCTATTAATGTTTTCAAACTCCTTTTGATAGATAAATCATCTGAAACAAAATAACTTTCTATTAATACAATTGCTAAATCTATAGCCTGTTTTATAAAAATATTCAATTACAATCTTAATAGCTATTAAATTTATAATTGGTCTAATCTTGCAGGTGGATTTACAGAAAAAATATATATCTTGACTAATTATTTTTTTTACCTATATACTTCTTAGTAAACTCTTCATAAGTTTCTGACGTTTCATTTTTCCAATCAGTAGGTTCTATCAAACTATGTATGTTTATACGTAGAAGTTTCGCTATTTGATAAAACTCCTCAAGGTTTGGTTGCCTTTTATTGTTACGCCATAAAGATATAGTAGATTCTGATTTTCCTAAATATATAGCAATTACTCGGTTCTTAATTTTCTGATCGTCAAAGACTTTTTTTAATCTATTTAATTTCATTTTTAAAAATTTATCTTTAAAAGTTTTGCGTTTAACGTAAAACTTTTATATATTTGTATTTATAATTTTGCGACATAAAATTTTAATTAAGTCTAATACGACTTGATTGATGATGTCTCTCATGAAAGAAAACCGCTAAAATTCCACATGAGAAGATATGAGTTCGCCACTATCTATTAGATTTTACTATTTTTGTACAATATCTAATAGGGCGGACTTCATGTAAATCTTTGTGGACTACAATTTCGATTGTAGGGTTCTTAGCGGTACCACTTTCAAAGTTTTGAAGTTCGCCTTATTGTTTCTCTTCATTACTTTTTTGAAAGACATCGTTCAACTATCATAAAATAAATAATTGATGAGAACGAATAACTTAAAACCCCTTATTGTAAGACCCCCTTAATAAAGGTCAACTTTTTTGTTTTCCCAGTAAAATAAACAGTGAGGATGTACATCATATTAGCTTGCTCTCGTACGAGAACAATTTTTGTAAGCCATCTTAACAATAGCTATCCTATAGAAAACTATAAATAGCCATATAATTACCCCTTTAACCACTCTCTCATTTACACTTAGAATGACCAGATAAAAATCTTTAAACTCGCACTTTAAAAGTATATCCTTTATTTCTATTTCACAACTGAAAGTTTAAAATGTTTTCTAAAATTTTTACAGGGAAACCGTTTGATTAGATTAGCTAACTATAAGATAAATTCTGATGGGTTAATTTGAATTAGATGGAAAATAAACACTCCATACTAGGCTGCTACAAGGAAACGGCGGTGTGGCTTGCAATGATTAACCTTTAAACTTAAATGCGTATGTAATAAACTACTTGAAGCCAAAATTGAAAGTTCAACTTCACTTCAATATAAAATAAAAAGGTCCTCTAACTCTTCTTGGCGGTTGACTAGAGGACCATAGCTAATCAAATCATATTTAACTAACCAATCCCAATATTATGAATTATTTTTCATTTTACAAGGGTGGGAAAGCTCTTTATTGCCTGTTTTTTATAGGGTTCATATTATCTTTCTCATCTTCTTCAGCGCGAAACTCAAATCGGAGTTTCAGTTTTATTTTTCAACAGCATCAAGTTCAGGGTGTTATTACCGATGGCAATGCTCCGCTGCCTGGTGTAACTATTTCAGTCAGAGGCAGAGCAGATGTCAACTCCATAACTGATTATACGGGGCATTATTCAATTTCCGCCGGTATTAATGATACTCTTGCCGTTTCTTTTATAGGCTTTAAAACTAAACTTATTCCCGTTGCAGGGCGGGTCAAAGTAGATATCGATCTTCAGTACGATACAACAACGCTTCAGGAAGTACGCGTTAATGCAGGATATTATTCCGTTAAAGAGAGCGAGCGCACAGGAAGCATTGCACGAATAACTTCTAAAGACATTGAAAACCAGCCTGTCACCAATGTGCTTGCAACCATGCAGGGACGAATGGCAGGAGTGAGCATTACTCAGACCACGGGGGTTCCAGGAGGTGGATTTGATATCAAGATCCGTGGACAGAACAGCCTTCGGTCAGGTGCGAACTCCCCGCTCTACATTATTGACGGCGTTCCGTATGCTTCAGATCCAATCGGTTCAGGGATAACAAATCTTACTTTTCCAACTCTTTCAAGTCCTTTGAACAGCATAAATCCGAACTTTATTGAAAGTATTGAAGTTTTAAAGGATGCCGATGCGACCTCTATCTATGGATCGCGTGGCTCGAATGGCGTGGTTCTGATCACCACCAAAAAAGGAAAAGTCGGTAAGACGAAATTTACGCTGACCAGCTCCACAGGGGGCGGTACAGTTACTAAATTTATGGACCTCATGAGTACCAGCCAGTATCTCGCAATGCGCAAGCAGGCATTTAAAAATGACGGACTTACTGAGTATTCTCCTTGGGATTACGATGTCAACGGAACTTGGGACCAGAACCGCTATACGGATTGGCAGAAAGAACTTCTCGGTAGAACAGCTCAGATTACAGATCTTCAAGGAACGCTTTCCGGAGGGTCTGAAAATACCCAGTTCATGCTAAGCGGTTCCTACCATAGTCAGTCTACCGTTTTTCCAGGTACTTTTATGTATAAAAAAGGCGGCAGCCAGTTCAATTTAAATCATGCATCTGATAATCGGAAATTCAGGCTTAACTTCTCCGCTGGAGTTACACTTCAGAATAACGACCAGCCTTCTTTCGATTTTTCCTATGATGCACGCAGCCTTGCCCCTAATGCACCAAGACTTTATAATCCAGACGGCTCATTGAATTGGGAGAATAGTACATGGACAAATCCCCTTGGAAACCTTAATACGGAATTTGAATCTAAAACAAATGACCTAACAGCCGGTACCGCTGTGTCCTATGAAATAATTCCCGAACTGATTGTAAAGGCCAATTTGGGATATACGAATCTGAATAATAGCGAAACACGTATAGTACCATCCACCATTTATGATCCTGCATACGAAGTTAGTAGTGAAAGGTCGGCCATTTTTCTCAATGATGTAAAAAGGGATTCTTGGATAGCTGAGCCGCAGATCAACTGGAAAAAAGAGCTGGGAACTTCAACGATTGATATTCTGGCAGGGGCAACATTTCAAAGCCAGCGTTCCACACGCCTGCAGCAGTCCGGTACCGGATTTACATCCAATAGTCTTATTTATGATCTGGCTGCGGCTAAAGTGACCAAGGTGCTACTTAGTGATGAAACCCTTTATAAATATCAGGCATTTTTTGCAAGAGTTAACTATAAATATAAACAGTGCTATATCCTTAATCTGACTGCCCGTCGTGATGGATCTAGCCGTTTCGGTCCCGGAAAGCAGTTCGCTAATTTTGGAGCGGCGGGGCTGGCATGGCTTTTTTCAAATGAATCATTTTTTATGCAGAACAAATGGCTGAGTTTTGGAAAAATAAGGACAAGTTACGGAACAACAGGAAACGACCAGATAGGAGATTACCAGTTTTTGGATACTTATTCCAATACAGGTATACTCTATAACGGTATACCAGGACTAGCCCCGAGCAGGCTTTTTAATGCGGATTTTGGATGGGAAACCAATAAAAAGCTGGAAGCAGCTTTGGAACTAGGTTTTTTTGGAGACAGAATTTTTACAACTGTTGCCTGGTATCAGAATAGATCATCCAACCAGCTTGCAGGTGTTCCCCTTCCAGGTTCAACAGGCTTTACTTCCTACCAGGCAAATCTTGATGCGGTAGTTCAGAATAGCGGACTTGAATTTACGCTTCGCACCGTTAATTTTAAAGGGCACGGCTTTACTTGGACCACAAACCTTAATCTTACATTTGCAGAGAATAAGCTCTTAAAGTTTCCTGGCCTTGAAAGCTCTGCCTACAACCAGCAGTACCGTATCGGAGAACCTTTGAACATAAAACTCTTATACAGTTTCAAAGGGGTCGATCCACAGACCGGATTGTACACTTTTGAAGATCTTAACGGGGATGGTGCAGTAACCTTTCCTGAAGATCGTCAGGTCGCAGTTAATCTCAATCCCCAATATTACGGCGGGCTTCAAAACCAGTTCTCCTATAAAGGAATCACTCTTGATTTTCTTTTCCAGTTTATCAAGCAGAAAAATAGAACTTATCCCATGGGTACAGCAGGGATGATGGCTAATCAGCAGCAAAGGAAAACCGACAGCTGGTCAGCTCCCGGAGACAACGCGGCTTATCAAATGTTCAGCACAGGCTATGACTTTCCTGCTGTTATGGCAACTTATTCCTATAATGAGAGTACTGCTTCAGTCACGGATGCTTCTTTTATCCGCTTGAAGAATATTTCTATTTCCTATGACCTGCCACTTGATTTAAAGCAGACTCAATGCAGAGTCATCTTGCAGGGGCAGAATCTTCTAACATTTACAAAATACGTAGATGGGGATCCGGAATTTACCTCCTATGGCTTTCTGCCTCCATTGAAAATATTGACTGCTGGAATACAGCTAACCTTTTAATTCGATTACTATGAAAACGATTAACCTTTTAGTAATCCGGTGGTTATGGCTTAGTGCTATAACACTATTCATTTCCTGCGATTCTTTTTTGGAAGTGGAACTTCCAAAAACGCAGCTCACGGCCGTGGTAGTTTTTCAGGACTATCATACAGCGGAGGCCGCACTTACCGATATCTATTCCAATCTGCGCGATTCAGGAATTCTTTGTGGGGATGGGACAGGGATCTCAAACCAGCTTGCCAATTATGCCGATGAAATGGTCAGTAGTGAAAATCCTTCCAATCCTAGTATTTCTTTTTATACAAATTCACTGCTGCCTTCCAATAATTATGTGACAGGATACTGGAATTTTGGCTACCATCAAATCTATGCGGCGAATGCTGTGATTGAAGGAGCAGAGAAGAGCAGCCTGACCGCTTTGCAGAAAAAACAACTGCGTGGAGAGGCCTTGTTCATAAGAGGGCTTATTCATTTTTATCTGGTTAATCTTTTTGGAGATATCCCTTTTGTAGACCAGACAGACTTTAAGATTAATAGGACTGTCAAAAGAATTCCAACCGCGCAGGTCTATGAAAAAATTATTGCTGACCTGCGGGAAGCTTCAGTACTTCTTCGGACGAGTGATACTGACCGAAATAGGGTGCGTCCTGACGCGATAGTAGCCAAAGCGTTGCTTGCCAGAACACTCCTTTATATCAATGCCTATCCCGAAGCTGCCAATGAGGCATCCGCTGTTTTAAATCAAGTGCAGACCTATAGTCTTGAGCAGCCTGAGAAGGTGTTTTTGCGTGCTTCCAGAGAAACAATCTGGCAGCTCGAATCCGGTGGCTCGGGGCAAAATACTGCAGAAGGAGACTATTTTATCTTTACATCCGCACCTCCACCTTATGTGTCGCTGAGTAATTCCTTAGTGTCTTCTTTCTCCCCAGGCGATTTGAGAAAATCATCTTGGATCAAAGGTGTGTCTGATGGTACCACAATATGGTACCATCCTTACAAGTACAAGGAAAATAACCCAACAGCAGAATCTAAAGAATACTCCATTGTACTGAGGCTATCAGAACAGTATCTGATCAGGGCGGAAGCAAGGGCGTGGCAAGGAGACCTTATCGGAGCCAAAGAAGATCTGAACAAAATAAGGCACCGCGCAGCGCTCACTGACACTCCTGCGCTAACACAAAAGGAGATTTTGGATGCAGTCTTCTTGGAAAGAAAACTTGAATTGTTCACCGAAACCGGGCATCGCTTTTTTGACCTTAAACGAACTGGCAGGCTTGATGCCGAACTGGGTGGCATGAAAAAGGGTTGGGACTCATCGGACAGCCTTTTTCCCTTACCGCAGAACGAACTTAGTACGAATCCTAATTTGAGACCTCAAAATCCCGGATATTAAAACAAAACATTTATTATGTTAAAAGTAATATTTACCAAAAGTTGGGGCTTCCCTCATTTTACTTTGGTGCCTATTTTAGAATTTTTATTTTTATTTTTTATTTTGCCATTAGTAGCCTGTCCTCTCATGGGGCAGGTGGTGCAAAAAAAATGCCTTTCGCCGTCAGAATATTCTCTGTGGGGAGAAGTGCATTTAGATAAAATTTCTTATGATGAAAAATGGACAAGTTACAGGAATACCTATGAAAATTCGCAGGATACTCTCTTCATACAAAATATTGTAACTGGGCGAAAGTTATCTGTTATTGGTGCAGAAAAAACACTCTTCACAAGTGGCAATTTTTTCATCTATAATAACACAACAAATCTGAATATTCTGAATCTGAAGACCCTAAAAACAGAAACTATTCCTAAAGTAAAACAGTTTCTATATGACAAGAAGACTGATAAGCTCGTAATTTTTATAGGCGATGCCCAGGAAAATGGTACACTTCTGGTTAAACCGTTGGGAAAAGCAGGCGTAGTTAATTTTAAAGGTGTGTCTCAGCTTGCCCTAAGTCCCATAGGAGGTAAAATAGCGTTTACCGCTTCGACCCATTCAGGACATGCTATCGCAGTTCTAAATCTAGAACAGTTGAATAATGTTAAATGGATCGCAGATAGCTCAGAGCAGTTCATCGGCTTGACTTGGGAGGATAATGGCAAAGCATTGGCTTTTTTACGCCAATCGGCAGATCAGAATATAAATGCATTGGGATTGTATGTTCTGTCGGCGGAAAAGTCGTATGAACTAGATCCAAACTCATGTTCTGATTTTCCACAGAAGTCCTCAATATATTTTGATGCGTTCACGCCCATAGTAATCTCGAGTGATCTGAAGCGTGTTTTTTTTGCCATAAAAAACGAAACAAGTTCTTCAGAGGACGGGTCCCCGCAAAAGGTCGAAATTTGGAATTCAAATGATAAACGGGTCCGTGCACAGGAAAAATATGCAGGCCGTTTTGACGCAAAACCTAAAGTAGCGCTGTGGAATCCGAACAGCAATCACGTCAACCTCATTACGTCAAACGAGCTTCCATTACTGATGCTCAGCGGAGATATGAAATACGCTGTTTTATCAGATCCCGATCAACATGAGCCACAATTCAAAGTGGAAGAAATCAGAGATATCTATGTTATGGATCTCTCCACATTTGAAAAGAAAATGGTTTTGGAAAAATATGTATATGTGCCTTTGGAGCTAAATATTTCTCCTTCGGGGAAATATTTTTCGTATTTTAAGGAAAACAGCTGGTGGGTTTACGATTTTGTATTAGGAACTCATAAAAACGTATCAGAAAAAATTGGTGTGAAATTTACCGGTAAGGCTCAGGAACTTGTCCCTGAATCTGCTTACGGGAATCCTGGATGGAGCCTGAATGACAAGGAAATTCTTCTTTATGATCAATTTGATATTTGGGCGGTCAGCCCGGACGGAAAAACTTCTAGTAGGATTACAAAAGGCAGGGAGTCCGGTATTAAGCTGCGTGTCGCCAAGGCGTCCAATGGGAAAGGGCTGAAATTTCTTTTCGATGGTCTTGTGTCTGAGAGTTTTGATCTTAGTGAAGAGTTGCTGCTGCGTGGTAGCGGAAGTGATGGCAAGACAGGTTATTTTAAGTGGATGAGCGGTTCGCGGCAAAAAGCTCTTACATACGGCGACTACTATACCGATGATCTAAATTACAGCCCAAAAAAAAGAACTTTTTTTTTCAGGGAACAGAAATTTGACAGTCCGCCACAGCTATTGAGCAGCTCAGTTTCGGGAGACAAAAAAAGTTTTTATAAAAGCAATTCTCATCATAAAAATTATTTCTGGGGTAGGTCGGAACTGATAGAGTTTGAGAATGCTAAAGGTAGAAACTTAAAAGGTGTTCTGTTTTATCCAGCAGAATATGACCCGAAAATAAAGTATCCAATGATTGTGAGTATTTATGAAAGCCAGTCACGTGAACTGCATATTTATGAAAATCCAACTTATTATAACGGAGCAGGTTTCAATATCACTCTGGCAACAGCAGCTGGATATTTTGTTTTTTTACCAGACATACATCTTGAATATCAAAACCCCGGACTATCTGCAGCGGACTGTGTTATTTCAGGAGTCAAAAAAGTAATCGAGAAAGGAATTGTAAAGCAGGATAAGATTGGACTTAGGGGACACTCCTTTGGCGGCTTTGAGAGTGCCTTTATCATATCGCATACCGATCTGTTTGCCACAGTGATAACAAGCGGAGCTATTACAGATCTGTTCAGCGACTACCATAGCCTAGGTCCTCGTGCAGGAATTCCTGAAATATGGAGATATACTACAGAACAATATAATATGGGCAAATCTCCCTATGAAATCCCAGAAATGTATGCTGCCAATTCCCCTATAATTCATGTGCCTAAAATAGATGTTCCGGTACTTTTATGGACAGGTGAAAATGACCCTCAGGTAGATCCTCGTCAAAGTTATGAATTTTATCTTGCACTAAGACAGCTGCGGAAAAAAAGTGTTATGCTCATTTATCCCAAAGCTGGTCATGTCCTGATGAAACCTGACCAGCAGAAGGATGCTACGGTTCGTACTTTAGAATGGTTTGATTATCATTTGAAAGACAATCATTCCTACTCTTGGATTGCCGATGCAATGAAATAGGTATCCTTATAAATAAAAAAACAATGCAGTTCCGTAGGAACTGCATTGTCAATTAAAGAAGCATTTTTTATTGTCCATTTACAACGCGGTATAATGGCTGTACACAATTATTCTCTGCATTTTTTTCATATGCAATTGGTCCGGAGGTATCGCCCATACGACACAGCTCTTCTTTCTGTATGTCACTGCACTGAGTTCTGTTAGGAGAACAGGTTCCGTTGGGATTAGCAAAATAGCCCCATTTCAATGCAACATCATTTTTTTCAGGTGCCTTCTGCATGGAAGTTGTAGCAAAAGCTCCTGAAACTGCCAAGGCTACAACAGCTGCCGGCAGTACGTTTTTTAAAATTAAAGTTTTCATAATATTAAATTTGAAATTATAAGTCTGATCTACTTTTTTCTACAGGTGTTCGATCTGATTCCTGATACCGGCCGGTATATTATTATCGGATGCAGCCAGGCTGAAGCCGATATTTATTTCTTTGTAATTTCTTTTTTTAAGACATTCTTCAACTTGTAAACAACAAGATCTTCTCCTATTATCACAGAGAGGTAATCTTGGGTGACTGCAAAAGAATTCAGGGTGCTGGATGAGGTGTGATATATCGGAAAACTCATCAGATAACTTCCTTTGGTCAGATCGTAAACATCGATAATAAAAGATTTCTGCCACAGTGTTTCATCCTCATATTGGCCTCTGACAAGTGAATGGACGAATAGCAGATTTTTATATACGGCAGCTTTTGAATTCACCACATCCGATGGAGAAGACAGGGCGTACTGTTTTCCTCCCTTGAGCGTTGATACTTTTAACCTTGCTTTTGAAATGGTGTCGATAGTATGGCCCCTGTATTGAAGAGTACCGTTTTGATCTGCCACAATGAATTCATTTCGATAGTAGTATAAATACACGATTTTCTTTATTCCATTGCTGTATAAAAGTATACCGTCGGTATCGAAGATACCGTCGATCTGTTTTTGTAAGAGGTCTCTTTTATAGTTAATTTTAGGGATTGAGTCTATTTTAAAAACACCCAGCACATTGGCAAGTTTTACTGAATTATTTGATCGGAAAGCGACCGAAGCTCCATCGATTGGTACTAGCTTTGTAAAATAGGGCATTCCTTCAAATTCTTTAGTGATGCTCCAGTTTTTAGCGTCTCCCCGGAACAACACTGGAACGCTTCCATCATAAAGGTAGAAGTGTGGCTCCTGCAGTGTAATATAAATATTTTTAAAAGGGATCTTTCCCGGTGAGAACGAAATCATTTGGATTTTTTGATCTTTTAGATCAGAGTCAAATGACATAAGGTAGGAAGGAAATTCATAGTTGCCCAGAATTATTCGGTTTCCGCGCAAACCCACTATATAATAGGAATTATGCTTTAATTTAAACGAGGCTGAATATTCTGCTGGATGTTGCGGATAACGTCTTAAAAATGGATTGCGGTGGTGCATGACTTCTTCGGAAAATACAAAGAGAAGCACTATTGCCAAAATGCTAGTCACAAGTGTCGCAGCTATAGGTTTAAAAGAACTTAGAAAGATGTAATTAAAAGGTTCAGGTTTTTTCTCTTGTCTATTTAAACCTATTGCCAAAATTGCCAGTATGACAAAAACAAGATTGAATATAAGATGGGCATTCCAGCTCATTTTTTCCAGAATTCCACCACAGGAACACGGAACAAAAGAACCGAAATGAAGAAGTATAAAGATATAGGCAGAAAACATAGTCATTAAACTCAATGCCAGATAAAGACCCAATGTTCGTGATTTTGGAACAACAAGTAATGCAGCAACCAGTACTTCAATTACAATTACCAGCCAGGAAATCCATGATGCATATATACTTAGTAAGGGCGACTGTCCAAGGTGAACCTGAAAATTTTCAAAGTCTAATATTTTGCTGGTAGCTGCATATATAAAAAGCGTAACACACAAAAGATAGATTATTTTTAGGGAGACAGTCTTTATATTTTTGTTTACATTCATGATTTCATTTAAAGTGATTATTTGATCAATTTTAAGACTTAATATTCTAAGTAAACTCTCTTTGTAAATCTTAAAACAGCATTCAAATAGGTTAATGTATTCTGTTGATTACAGCTAAAACAAATCTACAAAAACCTATTATACTGTCTGTTATCAAAAACAGGCGCAGATTATTCAATAGCATTCAAATGTTAGTTAAAAATAAAGATTGCCTTGCTGCATAAAAAGAAGATGCCAATAAACAATTTTATGTTTATTGGCATCAATTAATTTTCTTATTTCATTTACTTTCCGATATCACTCAATGAACTAAGTTTTTCACTGAATTCTATGAGTCCCGCTTTTTGAAGAAATTCATCTCCAAATTGTTTTAGTTCCTGGAGATTTTCCTGAGGAATACTGGTCAAAAAGAGGGATGATTTATCATCACCTTTTGCGGTGAGCCCGCGCTCAATTACATGGTTTAATAAAAGCACATTTTTGCGTGAAATTTTCAAATCAATTTTCACTACTTCATTCATGCCTGGGATACTAAATATAGTATCGAAAACCTTTGCTACATCATTTGTTGTCATCATAAAATCTATTGCAGACGGGTGGGACTAGTTTTGCAGCTCCCAGTACATTAAGACTTGCATCAGGAATTAAAGCTCATTTTGGCAGTTCTTTAAATGCATTGGCAATTAGAACCTTGCTTATTCATAGTTCTGAAGCTTCTGAACTTCCGAAATTTGAAGTTGGATGGGGGCGAGTTGCTAGAGATTTAGAAAGCATAGTGGTGTGTGAAGACCATGTAATGAGGGTGGTATATCAGGGGAAAATTAGTGCTGCAAAATATCTACGAGCACCGATTCCTTTGCCACCTGGAGCAATTGTCGGAATGGTGAAAATAAAAGCTACTCTTTGCTATGCAACTCCCGTTGATCCTCATTGTCCAGATAACTATACTCGGAGTGGTTTAGAGCCATTTTTTCGACCAAATAAAAATAAGAAACGTAAAGTTGAAAAGGGAGAAGCTGAACCAATGCATGCTTTAACAAAACCCTTTTTTGTAATGATATTATTGACGCCTTATTTGTCAATACTTATTTGATTGAAGGGAATACTTATACAGAACATTTTGCTAAAACCGGAACAATAACCATTACTTCAATGAATTCTGATAAAAAAACAGTGTCCGGAACTTTTAGTTTTACTGCTGAAAAAGTGGGCGTATTACAAACTAAAGTAGTTACACCTGATGTTGTTGAAGTAAAAAACGGAGTATTTACAAACGTGCCTTATAAAGTATTGACTACGCCATAAGTATTGAGTAATTAAATATTAATAAACCGGGTCAGAAATGGCTCGGTTTTTTTTACGTCTTAAATTTTAGGTATTTCCTATCAAAATGACAATTGTCATTTCCCGTTCAGATTCTTTTTCGTAATATTACTATGTAAATATTTTTGAATGAGAAAGATTAAATACAAGAAGGGACGCAAGCTTCAGCATATCACTTTAGAGTACACAGGTGTTGAAAAAGAGCATGAAACAGAAATGCAACTTTTTGTATACGATGATGCAGATGTCGTTGAATATGAGAAATTTACCGTTTTAGCATTAAATACCTGCATTGATTATACTAAAAATAACTGGCTCAATATTCATGGATTAAATGATATTAATTTGCTTAAAACAGTTGGTGCACATTTTAAACTGGATGATTTTTTATTAGCAGATATTTTAAATACTTCAAAAAGAACCAAATTAGAAGAACAAAAAGATATATTGTTTTTTAATATAAAATCACTTTTGCCTTCTGAATATTCGGATAATATTAGTGTTGAGCAGATAAGTTTTATTTTGAAGGACGGAATTTTAATTTCATTTCAGGAAAAACGAAGCGATTTTTTTACTCACATTCGAGAACGCCTTCGCACTCATGCAGGAATTGTGAGAACTAAAAAAGTAGATTATTTGCTTTATTTATTATTAGATGCCGTAATGGAGAATTTTTACATTACAATTGAAGACGAAGAAGATAAGATTGAGGAATTAATCAATTTGACTAAAAAAGGCGCGGATCCTATTATTCTGGAAAAGATTGAGAATCACCGTGATAATTTTAATTTTTTAAAACGTTCTATAATTCCGCTTCGAGATTCTTTGTATTATTTAAAAACAATTAAAGACGATGATACTTATAACGGAATTCAGAAAGAGACTTTTAGTTTCTTTATCAGATTGCATCAAAAAAGTCTGGAGCTTTTAGAGCAAATCGATTCTGATATGAGCTCATTAGAAAGCGCTTCTAATTTTTATTTCTCGGAACAAAGCCGAAAAATGAATGAGATCATGAAAACCCTTACGATAATTTCGGCTATTTTTATTCCGCTCACTTTTATTGTTGGTGTGTATGGAATGAATTTTGAATATATGCCGGAATTACGTGCAAAAAATGGCTATTTTATTGTCATGGGCGGTATGCTTTTATTAGTTGTCGCTTTGATTATCTATTTCAAAAAAAGACGCTGGTTTTAGCGTTTATTATACAATTACAAAATTTGTTAAGTTTCAATATATAAGTTATGAGTAAAGCAATATATATAGCCACAAGCGATCATAATAGCGGTAAATCGATTATTACACTCGGTTTAATGAGTATTTTGATTGGTAAAACGGCTAAAGTAGGATATTTTAGACCCATTGTAGAGGATTTTGTCGATGGAGAACTGGATAATCATATCGAAACAGTTTTGTCTTATTTTAATCTCGATATCAAATTTGAAGATGCGTATGCAATTACAAAAAGCAAATTGATCAAGAAGAAAAACAAAGGTAAAATAGGAGAGGTTTTAGATCTGATTATCGAAAAGTATAAAAAGCTTGAAGAACGTTTTGACTTTGTTTTGGTAGAAGGAACAAGCTTTACAGGCGAAGGAACTTCGATAGAATTAGATCTGAATGTTTTGATTGCGAAAAACCTTGGAATTCCAACTATCATTATAGGTTCTGGAGTTGGAAAGACATTAGAAGAATTGGTAGACAGTCTTTATTTGATTTACGATTCTTTTAAAATAAAAGATGTTGAGGTTTTATCCGTTATCGCCAATAAAGTTCAATTAGAGAATATAGAATTGGTAACACAAGGGTTACAGAAAAGTTTGCCAGGGAACGTCTTGATCAATACAATTCCGTTGATTTCTAGTTTAAATAATCCAACAATGCAGGAAATTGTCAATCAGCTTGATGCAAAAGTATTGTTTGGCAGTGCTTATTTAAACAACGAAATTGGGCATTTTAGCGTTGGTGCGATGCAATTGCACAATTACCTGGTTCATTTGCATGATAATGCTTTGGTAATTACTCCCGGAGACCGTTCAGATATTATTTTAGGGGCTTTGCAAGCCAATGAATCGGCTAATTATCCAACCATTTCAGGAATTATTCTAACCGGAAATATAGTTCCCGAAGAAAGTATTTTAAAACTAATCGAAGGGCTTTCTGCCATTGTTCCTATTATTGCCGTCGATGGCGGAACGTACAGTATTACCAATAAAATTGGTTCAATCAAATCAGAGATTTACGCCAACAACACCCATAAAATTGAAACATCGATTAGTACTTTCGAAAAATATGTAGCAGTAGACGCTTTATCTGAACGATTGATCACTTTTGTGCCGGAAGGAATGACACCAAAGATGTTCCAGTACAATATGGTAAAAAGAGCCAAACAACATCGCAAACATATTGTTTTGCCTGAAGGAACTGATGACCGAATTATCACTGCCGCTTCAAGATTATTAGATATGGACGTAGTTGATATTTCTATAATTGGTGATAAAAAACACATCGAAAATAAAGTTGCAGAACTTGGAATTACCTTTGATTTTTCGAAAGTCAATATTATCAATCCAAAAGAATCTGAGCTTTATGAGGACTATGCAAATACGTATTACGAGCTTCGAAAAGCTAAAAATGTAAGTATTACCATGGCAAGGGATTTAATGGAAGATGTGTCTTATTTTGGAACTATGATGGTGTACAAAGGGCATGCTGACGGAATGGTTTCCGGAGCAGCACATACTACACAACATACCATTTTGCCGGCGCTGCAATTTATTAAAACAAAACCAAATTCATCCGTAGTTTCATCCGTGTTTTTTATGTGTTTAGAAGACAGGGTATCTGTTTTTGGTGATTGTGCAATTAATCCAAATCCAACAGCAGAACAATTGGCCGAAATTGCTATTTCATCTGCTGAATCAAGTTTAGCTTTCGGAATCGAACCAAAAATAGCCATGCTTTCTTATTCATCAGGATCATCAGGAAAAGGAGATGAAGTTGATAAAGTGAGAACGGCGACTGAAATTGTAAAACAAAAACGACCGGATCTAAAAATTGAAGGCCCAATTCAGTACGATGCCGCAGTGGATCGTGAAGTAGGAAAAAGCAAAATGCCGAATTCTGAAGTAGCGGGGCAGGCGAGTGTACTTATTTTTCCTGATTTAAATACTGGAAATAACACGTATAAAGCCGTACAAAGAGAAACAGGAGCATTAGCTATCGGACCAATGCTGCAAGGCTTAAACAAGCCGGTAAACGATTTAAGCCGTGGCTGTACGGTTGATGATATTATAAACACAGTAGTAATTACAGCGATTCAGGCGCAAGGATTGTAAGCAATTAAAAATTAAGAATTAAAAATTATCAGTTTTACGTTCTGAAATAATACTTAAAAAAATCCGTTTTGATCCGTGTCTTCGCGATAGCGAATCCGTTTTATCAGCGTCAAAAATTTGGAAATACAAAAAATTAGCGACTTAGTGCCTTAGCGGCTAAAAATAATAAACAATGAAAATATTAATAATAAACTCAGGAAGTTCTTCAATAAAATATCAATTAATGATTATGCCTACAAACGAAGTAATTTGTTCGGGTATGATTGACAGAATTGGTTTAGAAACTTCGAATGTAACCTTCAAAACTTCTTCTGACTCACTAGAAGAATTGCTGCCAATTCCGAATCATAAAGTAGGTTTACAAAAAGTGGCTGATATGCTTTTACATCCTGAAAAAGGAGTTATAAAATCAACATCAGAGATTGGTGCAGTTGGTCATCGCGTGGTACATGGAGGAAGTTATTTCTCTGATACCACAATCATTACTGAAGAAGTTAAAGATAAAATAAAAGAACTTTCAGAACTGGCTCCATTGCATAATCCGGCACATCTTGTGGGAATAAATGTTGCCGAAGAAATTTTTTCAGCCGCAAAACAAGTGGCAGTTTTTGACACTGCTTTTCATCAGACAATTCCAGTTGAAGCGTACAAATATGCCATTCCTAATTATCTTTTAACAGAGAATAAAGTAAGGGTTTATGGTTTTCATGGAACCAGCCACAAATATGTTTCAGAAAAGGCAATTGAGCATTTAGAGAAGAGTTCTAAAATAATTACCATTCACTTAGGAAACGGTTGTAGTATGACCGCAATAAAAGATGGAAAAAGCATTGATCATACGATGGGATTTTCACCGGCAAATGGTTTAATAATGGGAACCAGAACAGGAGATATTGATCAGTCAGTTATTTTTTATATGGTTAAGAATCTCGGGTATTCTGCAGATGATGTAAATTCGATTTTGCTGAAACAAAGCGGAATGTTAGGACTTACCGGATATAGCGATTTACGTGATATCGAATCAGAAGCGGCAAAAGGAAATAAGGAATGTGAGTTAGCTTTATTGATGAACGCTTACCGTATCAGAAAATATATAGGTTCTTATGCTGCTGCTTTAAATGGCCTGGATGCTATTATCTTTACAGCTGGAATTGGCGAAAATTCATCCTATATGCGAAAATTGGTTTGTACTGATATGGATTATTTTGGAATTGAAATAGAGGATGAGAAAAATCAGATTCGTTCTAAGGAAATTAGAGAAATTAGTAAGCCAAATTCAAAAACAAAAGTTTTAGTAATACCAACAGACGAAGAATATGAAATCGCAAATCAGGTATACCAATTGCTGCAGAATTAATTGATTTTACGACTTTACATTACTTCAAATGATTATCATTACAATAATACTGTTTTTAGTTTTTGCAGCGATTTCAATGCTTCATTTTTATTGGGGTTTTGGAGGTAAATGGGGGAGTTACTCGGTCGTACCAACTAAAGACGATGGATCGCCAGTTTTTATTCCCAGAACAATTTCAACTTTTATTGTTGCTATTGGTTTATTGGGTTTTGGTGTTTTTTATTTGATAAAATATGGTTGTATAACTGTGAGTTTGCCAATATGGCTCGATAGGTATGGATTTTGGATCATCACTTTTATATTTATCCTCAGAGCTATCGGAGATTTTAATTATGTTGGCTTCTTCAAAAAACATAAAAGTTCAGATTTTGCCTTAAATGATACCAAGTATTATTCTCCTTTGTGTTTGCTAATTGGGGTATTAACATTAATACTAGTGTTTTCTAATTAAATATTTAAGTAGTTTATAGCTATAAAAAAGCTCCTCAATCGAGGAGCTTTTTTATGTTTTTAAATATTTGTCAGTATCTTTGAATATAAATCCGAATATTTTGAAATCGACACTTCTAAAACTGTTTTTCTTGTTTTTAATTGCTTCACAAATCCAGGCACAAGAATTACTTCCTTTTGTAGAAAACTATAATAAATCAGATTACCAGGGCGACAATCAAATCTGGAATGTTGCTCAGGGAAAAGATAATGCCATGTATTTTGCCAATAACCATTATTTATTGCGATATGATGGCGTAATGTGGGAAAAATATACTTTGCCTAATAAAACCATTATCCGTTCGATTATGATCGAAGGCGATAAAATCTATTCCGGTTCCTATAAAGAGTTTGGGTATTGGTATAGGAAAGAGGGAAAGATGCATTATGTTTCGATCACCAAAAATCTGCGCTTATTTGATGAAAAAGACAATGAGGAAATCTGGAAAATTTTCAAATTCAACGGGTCTATTTATTTTCAATCATTTAATGATGTTTTTATTTATAATGGAAAACACATTCAAAAAATCAGATTTCCTTTTCTAATATCCTATTGTTTCGTAGTTGATAATGATGTTTACGTAGCCTCGGTCGAAAAAGGTCTTTTTAAAATGAGTGGGGCAAAGATTGCAAACCCAAAAGGCTGGAATATCTTAAAAAATACAGTCGTTCATGCTGTCGAAAAGTACCAAAATAAGAATTATATTTTTACTCAGAAAAAAGGAATTTTTATAGTCGAAAAAGATCGTTTAGTACCTTGGAATAACCCATTAAACGAGACCTTAAAAGCAGCAACGATTAATGTAGCCAAATTTATTAAAAACAATAAATTGGTTATAGGAACAGGTAACAGAGGTCTTTTTATTTATGATTTCAATACAGATACCTATAAAAACATTGATCGCAACAATGTGTTAAAGAACAATTCAGTTTTGAGCATTGGTTTTGATAAAGAAAATGATTTGTGGCTTGGCTTGGATAATGGGATTACCCATGTAGAAATAAACTCTCCAATATCTTTCTTTTATGATAACTCGGGACTTTTAGGTTCTGTTTATTCTGTGGCTGCAATAGACAAAGGCTATTTAATTGCATCAAATCACGGTATTTTCGAGTTTGTTTCAGGAAAGTTTAAAATGATGCCTAATACACAAGGGCAGGCATGGAATATTACTAAAATTAATAATAAGTTTATCATTGGACATAATGATGGAAACTTTTGTTATGAAAATGGCTCTTTGGTTAAGATTAATAATATAAACGGAGGATGGAACTTATCTAAAAGCAGTATCAATAATACTTATTTTCAATCGACCTATAGCGGAGTCCTGGTTTATGATAATCCTGCAGACCTAACGCAATACAAGATTATTAATGATCTTTCGAAACCTATTAAATACGTTGCTCAGAATAAAAAGAATGAAATTTGGGCTGCTGATAATTACCGTGGATTGTATCGCGTTGTCTTTGATGATAATTACAAAACAAAAAAAGTTGAGAATATCACGCAGCAAAGTAAAATAAAGAATGATTTTGGAGTTAAGATTTTTGAATTTAGAAAAGAAATCCTTTTTCTAATCAACAATCTATGGTACACTTATAATTCGATTACTAATAATCTTGAAGAGAATGAACAGTTTAATTCTAATTTCAAGAATATTACCGATGTAGTCTCTATTGACGAAGATCATTTTGTGGTACTGCAAAATGGAATTTTATATCATATTCACGCAAATGGAAACAAATTTATATGGAACATCATTCAGGAGAAGTATTATAAAGGAACTTTAATCAATGATAACTTGAGAATTTTTAAAACTCAAAATCATTATTTGCTCAATCTTGATGACGGATTTATTTCTCTTCAATTAAAGTATGTTAACAAACAGAATTCAAATGTTAAGATAGAAGCGTTTAATGAAGAAAATCTAATTTCTAATGATTCAAAGATTAAATACAATACAGAACTAAAAATAAATGTGATCTCGGGGATTTATGGTGCCAGTAAGCCTAATTTATTTTATAAGATTAACAAAAGTAAAGATTTTATTCAAATTTCAAATGGATTAATTGAGCTGAATAATTTGAGCAGTGGTTACCATTCTGTTGTTGTTTACAAACATGACGGCGCCAACTATGAAAAAGTGTCCACTTTTGATTTTAAAGTTGCTGAACCCTGGTATTTTTCTATTTGGATGGTGATGCTTTATTTACTAATAGTGGGAGCAGTGTTGTTTTTCTATTATAAATGGAATAAGCTTCGTTATATGCAAAAATTAAAATTGCAGGCCGAAGAATTAAAACATCAGCGCGAAATTCTTGAAATGGAGCTAAAGGCGGAAAATGAATTGAATGTTCAGGAGTATGAAAAACATATTCTGGAACTCGAGCTGCAAACTAAATCATCTGAAGTTGCAGGTAAATCTTTGTCTATTGCAAAGCAAAGTGAAATGATCGAAAATATACAAAGCATTTTAGATTCAGAGAAAGATTTTAATAAACTCAAAAGTGAAATCAAAAAAGCTATCAAAATAAATGAAGTAAATAAGCACGAGTGGGAAACTTTTGAAACGAATCTAAATCAAATTCACAATGAGTTTATAATAAACCTTTCAAAGAAGTTTCCTAACCTTACTCCAAAGGATATTAAATTATGTATTTACCTTAAAATGAATCTTTCTTCAAAGGAGATTGCTCCTATGATGAATATCTCATTTAGAGGTGTAGAACTGCACCGATATCGTTTAAGAAAGAAGCTAAACCTCTCTCAGGAAGATAATCTCTCAAAATTTTTATTAAGTGTGTAAGATTTGTATTTGTTTTTTAAGGATATTATATTTTTAAGTATCTTTTTTTATATAATTACAATACATCATTACTACATCATAACGTTATGTTAATAATAATAAATTAACATTTAGAGTGCTGATTTTCACTAGTGTATATTAATGTTTTAACATAATGATGTAGCTATGTTGTAGTGTTGTATGATGTACTACAACGTTGTAATTGTTTAATTTGGCTCTACTAACTTAAACGATTACGAACTGTATGAAAAATTTTATTTTTAGCTTTTTAGCGCTTTTGCTATTGCCGGCATATATGTCTGGACAAGCAATTAAAGGAAAAGTAGTAGACAGTAGTGGAATGGGAGTTCCGGGAGCAGTTATTAGTGCTTCTAATTCCAGAACTTCTACAGATGCTGATTTCGACGGAAATTTTACAATTAATGCCAAAGAGGGGGAGATTCTTAAAATCTCAATGTTAGGTTTTGATGCTGTTTCTATTGCAGCAACGACCGCTCCAATGACAATCACATTAAAAGAAGCAGGTGACACTGCTTTAAAAGAAGTTGTAGTTATTGGTTACGGTACCAGAAAGAAAATTGATAATACATCTGCTGTAAGTTCAATTAAATCTGAAGAAATTACAAAAATGAAAGTATTGAATGCTTCTCAGGCTATTCAAGGTAAAGCTGCCGGTGTTCAGGTATCTAGCTCTGATGTGCCAGGAAGTACACCTTCTGTTGTGATCAGGGGAGCAGGTACAGCATTAGGAGGAAGAAATCCTTTATATGTTGTAGATGGTATGCCAACTGACAATATCAACAACATTAATACTAATGACATTACATCTTATGAAATTTTGAAAGATGCATCTTCATTAGCTATTTATGGTACAAGAGGGGCAAATGGTGTAATTATGATTACAACAAAAGCAGGAAAAGGAAAAATGAATGTAGAAGTTGAAAGTTTTGCAGGTTTTAGAACTCCTCTAAAAACTGTAAAAATGGCAAATGCTGACGAATATGTTCGTTATAGTAATGCTGCTTTCAGTGGAGCTTTCCCAGCAGGCAGATTCTCTGCAAATCAGCCTTATAATACTAATTGGCTTGATGAGATCACAAGAACGGGATCTTATACTCAAAACAATATCGCAATTTCAGGGTCTTCAGAAAACGTAAAATACTTTTTTAGTGTTGGAAATTATGAAGAAAAAGGAATTCTAAACGGATCTGATTACGGACGTACAACAATCAGAAACAACAATGAGTTCAAACTTTCTGATAAAGTGAAACTTACTCAAAATATGAGTGTGAGTACAATCAAAAATACTCCAATGCCATTAAGTGCATTTACGAATGCTTACAGACAATCTCCACTAGTTCCTGTGCGTTATGCTGATGGAAAATATGGTGTGCCATTTATTTCAAATGGAGTTGTAGGAGAAACTGGTGAATCATTCAATAATGTTGGAAATCCGGTAGCTCAATTAGATTATACAAATGAGAGACAACAAACTCTTACTTTGCAAGGTGGTTTGAAATTAGATTATGAAATTATCAAATCATTAAAATTCACTTCACAATTTAATGGAGAGTTTTATACTTACAAACAGTACAATTATGTTGATAACGTAGCACTTTGGTTATCTGCAGATCCTACGCGTGTACAATCAAAGTACCCTGGAGATTTGAATGTTAACACATTGACAAGAAGCAGAGACCAATATTTTAATTGGAATTTGTCTAACTACTTTACATATAATAAAGTTTTTGCTAATATTCATGATGTTGAAGTTACTGCTGGTATCGAGGCGAATGTTCAAGGTACAAGAGAGAAATTGACTATCGACAGAAAGAATGTTAATCCAAATGCGGACTATTGGTCATTAAAAGATGTGAATGTTGCAAGTTCAGTAACAGGATATAAAGATGAAGCTTTGAACCAAAGAAGATTACAATCTTATTTTGCGCGTTTTCAATACAAATTGATGGACAGATATTTACTTACAGGTACTGTAAGACGTGACGGATCATCACAATTTGCTGATGACAAGCGTTGGGGAACATTCCCATCAGTTGGTTTGGGATGGATTGTATCTAAAGAAAGTTTCTTAAGTAAAGTAGAAACAATTGATTTATTAAAATTAAGAGGTTCTTGGGGTAGATTAGGTAATCAAAATGTACCATTGAATACTCAAACTTTTACTTCTGGATTAGATTATCCTTTTGGTTCAGGAACAACAATCAACTCACAAGTTGACCCTAACTTATCTTGGGAAATTGTAGAAGAACTTTCAGGTGGTGTTGATTTTGAATTGTTTAAAAGTAGATTAAAAGGATCTTTTGATTTATATGAGAAAAAAACAACAAACACAATTTTGAATGTTAAACCATATTCAGCTTCAGGAATTACAGTAGCTGCACCTTCACATATTGGAGAAGTATCTAACAAAGGTTATGAAATTGCATTACGTTGGGATGACAAAATAAATGATAATTTAAGCTACTGGGTTGGAGGTAACTTCTCCCATAATAATAATGAGCTTACTAATCTTAAAAACGTTCAGTTATCTCCTATCATCGGAGGAAGTTTAGGAAATGGTCAAAACACAAAAATTCTTGATAATACTTCTGTAGGACAGCCTTTAGGTAGTTTCTATATGTATGAATTTGCCGGAATTGATCAGGCTAATGGTAACATGTTATACTATAACGCAAACGGAGAAAAAGTAGTTCAGACAGCATTAAACGAGAGAACTGATAAAAAATACGTAGGATCACTTTTACCAACTTCTACTTACGGAGTTACAATGGGGTTAACGTATAAAAATATTGATTTTTCTGTTGATGGATACGGAACAGGAGGAGCTAAAGTGTATAATGGTAAAAAAGCACAACGTTTTGGAGGTGAGAATATCGAAGCTTCAACAGCACGTGATTTCTGGTCACCAACAAATACAACATCTTCTAATCCTGCACCTTCTAACGTGACTCCTGTTGCTTCAACATATTACTTAGAATCAGCAGATTTCTTTAGAATCAATAACATTACTGTAGGATATAAACTTCCTTTAAAAGATGATCAGTTTTTTAGCTACTGTAGAATATATGTAAATGCAATCAATCCGTTTATTACGCAAAAATTCTCAGGATTCTCTCCTGACGTTACAGGCGATGGTAAATTGGTTGAAGGTACTCAAGGAGTTGAGTTAGATGCTTATCCATCATTGAGATCATTTGTTATAGGTGCTAATTTAAAATTTTAATATCATGAAAAAAATATATATATCAATGTTTGTGCTTTCCGGATTGCTCTTTGCAGGATGCGCAGATGACTTTTTGGATGTAAGTCCGACAGAATCAATTCCGGTAGATCCGGCGTTGGTAAACAGTGATGAAGGTGCTACTGGTTTTGTAACAGCAATTTACAATCAGTTTTTAGGATGGGAAATGTCTTCGTTTGGCTGGAATGCAGTTTCAAGTATCATTACAGATGATGCAGATAAAGGTTCTGATCCTGGTGATGCAGGTGGAGATAAAGATATCATTGATGCTTTAACTTATAATGCTTCAACACCATCATTTGAATCTACATGGAATGCTAATTATGCGGGAATAAACAGATGTAATCAAGCCTTAGAGATGTTTCCTAAACTTGATAAAGTTACTCCTGAATTAAAAACCAGATTAACAGGTGAAGCTAAATTTATGAGAGCTTTCATGTATTTTACTTTAGTAAAAGGATATGGCGGAGTTCCTATTGTAGATCACTTATCAGGTGTTCCAATTTCAGATGCTGATAAACAAATGCAGTTAACCCGCAAGTCAGTTGCAGAAGTTTATACTTTTATCGAAAAAGATTTGGCAGATGCTATTGAAGCTTTACCAGAAAAAGGCGCTTACGTAGGAAATGATAAAAAAAGAGTTTCTAAAGGTTCAGCTTATGCTTTGTTAGCAAAAGTAAACTTATATCAAAAAAATTGGCAAAAAGTAATTGACAATTGTGATAAAGTAACCGGATATAGCTTAGTTTCAGATTATTCTCTTCAATATAAAAAAGAAGGTGAATTTGGTGATGAATCTATTTTTGAAATTGATGGAGTTGGTACAACGGCCACTCCAGGTTTCGGAATTGGAAACTACACTGTTTCTCAGGCACCACGTGGTGCTGGAGGATGGGGTTGGGGATTCAATACACCAACTAAAGGTTTAGCAGATGCTTATGAGCCAGGTGATGTAAGACGTGCAGCTACTATTATTTTCAGAGGATCATTTTTGTATGATGGTAGAGAAGTTCCTTCTACTGTAGCAAATGCAATGTATAATTATAAAGCGTATTCATCATCTTTTTATAATGTAGAATTTACAGATACAAATCTTAGATATTTAAGATATGCAGAAGTAATCTTAATGAAAGCTGAAGCTTTGAATGAATTAGGACAAACTTCTGAAGCTATTCCTTTAGTAAATCAAATTCGTAAAAGAGCAGGTTTAGGAGATACTCCTTTTACTTCTCAATCAGATATTAGAAAAGCAATCTATAAAGAAAGAAGATTAGAATTTGCTTTTGAGCATGACAGATGGTTTGATCTTGTGAGAACAGGACAAGCTCAGTCAGCTATGGCAGCAGATGGAAAAACTTTTATTGTTGGAAAACATGAGTTATGGCCAGTTCCAACTACATTCTTAAGAGAAGCAGGTGGACTTTCTCAACAAAACCCTGGTGGTTACTAATTAAATTTTTTTAAATCACTCCTTTCTTGTGAAAGGAGTGATTTTTATTAATTGTTTTCAAATTTTATTATAATGGTTAGAATTTCAGTTTTATTATTAGCATTGAGTTTTTTTGGTTGTGGGTCAATTGGTGAAAAGTCGAAAGATAAAGTTGCCGAAAAGACTTCTGTGGTTAAATTAACAGATGATGAACTTTTAGCTATTGTTCAAAAACAAACTTTCAAATATTTCTGGGATTATGCAGAACCAAATTCTGGATTAGCAAGAGAACGCTATCATCCGGATGGATTTTATCCTGATAATGACCCAAACATTGTAACAACCGGAGGTTCAGGTTTTGGACTTATGGCAATTGTTTCCGGAATATCACAAGGTTATATTACCAAAGCACAAGGAGTTGAAAGACTAAACAAAATTGCTGACTTTTTAGGCAAAGCAGATCGTTTTCACGGAGCGTGGTCGCATTGGATAGACGGAAATACCGGAAAAGTAAAACCTTTTGGAACCAAGGATAATGGTGGAGACTTAGTCGAAACATCATTTTTGGTTGCAGGGATTATTACTGTTCGCGAATATCTAAAAGACGGTTCTGAAAAAGACAAAGCTGTAGCTCAAAAATATGATGCACTTTGGAAAGGCGTAGACTGGCAATGGTATACAAACAATAAAAATGTATTGTACTGGCACTGGTCGCCAAATTACGACTGGCAAATGAATTTTCCGCTTGAGGGATATAACGAATGTTTGATTACATATGTTCTTGGAGCGTCTTCGCCAACACATGCAATAGATGCAAAAGCATACCATGAAGGCTGGGCGAGAAGTGGCGGAATAGTGACTTCTAAAACAAAATATAATATTCCATTGATTTTAAAGCATAATGGAGCAGAGGAATTTGGCGGACCATTATTTTGGGCACATTATTCTTATGTAGGACTTGATCCAAATCAATTAACAGATAAATATGCCAACTATTGGGATCTGAATGTAAATCAGGTTAAAATAGATTATGAATATTGTGTTGAAAATCCAAAGAAATTTGCAGGTTATGGCGCTGATTATTGGGGATTAACAGCATCTTATTCAAGAAATCCTGATGGATCAATTGGGTATAATGCACATTTTCCAACAAATGATGTTGGGGTTATATCACCAACAGGAGCAATAAGTTCAATTGTGTATACTCCAAAAGAATCAATGGCCGTGATACGTAATCTTTATGAAAATCATAAAGATCAAACCTGGGGAGATGCAGGTTTCTATGATGCCCTTAGTTTAGGAAATAATTGGGTAGCAAAACGTTATTTGGCAATCGATCAGGGACCTGAAGTAGTGATGATCGAAAATTACCGCACAGGTTTATTATGGAAATTATTCATGAATGCTCCTGAAGTAAAACAAGGTTTGGTAAAACTTGGATTTAAATCCGGGAAATACGGTTTTTAATAACGTTTAAAATGAAAAACAGTTTAGCGTTATTGATGGTTCTTTTTTCAGTAATGAGTTTTGCTCAGACTGAAACTACCGGAAAAATAAATACGGTTATAGTCGTAAAACATGAATTAGGTTATGCTTTACACAAACCGGCAAATACAAAGGAAAAAAAGCCATTAATAGTATTTATTTCTGGAGATGGAGAAAAAGGTACAGACATTGAAAAAGTAAAGATCAATGGCCCTTTAAAATATCTTAAAACACATCAGTTAGATGCTTATGTATTAGCACCGCAATGCAAAGAAGATGAAAATTGGGATATTGAATCGATTAATGAATTGATTTTAAAGGTTCAAAAAGAAAACGAAATAGACGCTGATAGAATATATGTTACAGGTCTAAGTTCAGGAGGCTGGGCAGCATGGAATCTCGCACTTTCATATCCGGATAAGTTTGCCGCAATAGTGCCTATTTCAGGTTTTGTTGATTTTATTGAGCTGGAAAATGCTTGTAAAATAGCTGCTATCCCAACCAGAATTTTCCACGGATTATTAGACGATGTGGTAAAAGTAGATTATGCAATTACAATCTACAAAGAATTGAAAAAATGCAATGCAAAGGATGTCCAATTAACCATTTTTGATGATGCAGGTCACGATAGCTGGACAAGAGTTTATGACAATCAGGAGATTTATGACTGGATGTTTAAACAAAGAAAAATGAATACAAACAAATAAATACAATAGAATGAAAAACAAATTAGTCTTACTATTTTTAGGATGTGCTGTTTTGGGTTATGCCCAGAAAAAGAATACTAAAAACGCAGTAAAAATTAAACCAAGGTCAGAGTTTGTAGCTGAGTTATTGTCGAAAATGACATTAGATGAAAAATTAGGTCAGCTTAATTTACCAACTTCTGGAGATATTACTACAGGACAAGCAAACAGTTCTGATGTGGCTACGAAAATTGCTGAAGGAAAAGTAGGAGGTTTATTCAATATAAAATCTGTTCAAAAAATTAGAGAAGTACAAAAAATAGCTGTTGAAAAGAGCCGATTGAAAATTCCATTGATTTTTGGAATGGATGTTATTCACGGTTACGAAACAACATTCCCAATTCCGTTAGGATTATCTTGTACTTGGGATATGGGATTGATCGAAAGAAGTGCTCAAATTGCAGCGCAGGAAGCAAGTGCTGATGGTATCAACTGGACATTCTCTCCAATGGTTGATGTTTCTCGTGATCCTCGTTGGGGAAGAGTTTCTGAAGGTTCAGGAGAAGATCCTTACTTAGGAAGCCGAATTGCAACTGCGATGGTAAACGGATACCAACAACATGATCTTACAAAAAATAATTCGATCATGGCGTGTGTAAAACATTTCGCTTTATACGGTGCTCCAGAAGGTGGTCGTGATTACAATACAGTTGATATGAGTCGTATCAGAATGTTCAACGATTATTTCCCTCCTTACAAAGCAGCTGTTGACGCTGGTGTAGGTTCTGTTATGGCTTCTTTTAATGAAGTAGACGGAATTCCTGCAACAGGAAACAAATGGTTAATGACAGATATTTTAAGAAAAGAATGGGGCTTTAAAGGATTCGTAGTAACAGATTTTACAGGAATTCCTGAAATGATCGAACACGGAATGGGAGATTTACAAGCGGTTTCTGCGCAGTCTTTAAATGCTGGTGTTGAAATGGATATGGTTGGAGAAGGTTTCTTAACTACTTTGAAAAAATCATTAGATGAGAAGAAAGTAACTATCGAAACAATCGATAATGCTGTTAAACTTATTTTGGAGGCTAAATATGACCTTGGATTGTTCCAGGATCCTTATAAATATTGTGATGCTAACAGAGCAAAAACGGAGATCTTTACTGCAAGCAGCAGAAAAGAAGCAAGATCAATTTCAGCACAATCATTGGTTTTATTAAAAAATCAAGGGCAGGTTTTACCACTTAAAAAATCAGGAACTATTGCTTTAATCGGGCCATTGGCTGATGCTAAAGAAAATATGCCCGGAACATGGAGTGTAGCTACAAAAATGGAAAATGCTATTTCACTTTTAGCAGGAATCAAAGAAGTAGCAGGAAAATCTACGAAAGTATTATATGCAAAAGGAAGTAATTTAGATTATGATGAAACTTTTGAGACAAACGCAACCATGTTTGGTAAAACGTTACACCGTGATGCCCGTTCAAAAGAAGAATTATTAGCTGAAGCTTTACAAGTGGCTAATCAATCAGATGTAATTGTTGCTGCACTTGGAGAATCTGCCGAATTAAGTGGAGAATCAAGCAGCCGTACGAATTTAGAAATTCCACAAGCACAAAAAGATTTATTAAACGCATTATTGAAAACAGGAAAACCAGTTGTTTTAGTTTTATTTGATGGTCGCCCATTAGTGATTAAAGAAGAAAACGAAACTGTTCCTGCAATTTTAAATGTTTGGTTCGCAGGTAGCGAAGCAGGTTATGCTATTGCTGATGTTTTATTTGGAGATGTAAATCCTTCAGGAAAATTAACATCAACTTTCCCAAGAAGTGTTGGTCAATTGCCAATTTACTATGCTCATAAAAATACAGGAAGACCACTTTCTAACACAGAAGGTAAATTCGAAAAATTCAGATCTAACTATATCGATGAGAGAAATGAGCCATTATTCCCATTTGGTTTCGGTTTAAGTTATACTTCTTTTGAGTATTCAAATGTGAAAATTTCATCTGATAAAATGAATCCTGCAGGAAAATTAAAAGTGACAGTTGATGTTGCAAATACAGGAAACTATGACGGAAAAGAAGTTGTTCAGTTATACATCAGAGATTTAGTAGGTTCAGTAACAAGACCAGTTAGAGAATTGAAAAATTTCCAAAAAATTACACTTAAAAAAGGGGAGAAACAAACCGTGACTTTTGATATCACAGTTGAAGATTTAAAATTTTATAATTCTGATTTACAATTCGTAGCAGAACCTGGACATTTTGATGTTTTCGTTGGAGGAAATTCAAATGCCGATAAGAAAGTTAGTTTTGAGTTAACTAAATAGTTGGTTTATTTATTATTGATTGGCCCTCCGTAGTTAGTTCGGAGGGCCTTTTTTTAGCTTTTTAGCCTGTCTTTTGTAAGTAAATTCTATGGATAATAACCTTTAAAATATAAATTTTAATTTTTATAAAATGAATACAATCAAAATATCCGGTGCATTTTTTTTAATACTAACAATAGCTCTTTTCTCCTCTTGCAGTGCAAAAAAAGATGTTGTTGTAGCACATCGCGGAGCATGGAAAAAAAATAACCTGCCAGAAAATTCAATAGCTTCCCTTAGGCATGCTATTGATTTAAAACTTGCCGGTTCAGAATTTGACGTCTGGAGAACGGCTGATGATTCTCTTGTAATCAATCATGATGCCCATTATAATAAACTGCTTATTGAAGAAACAAATTATGCAGACTTAATAAAATTTAAACTTTCGAATGGGGAGAAATTGCCAACCTTACACGAATATATTACAGAAGGTAAAAGAAACAATAAACACACTCTTTTGGTCTGCGAAATAAAACCTTCGGAAATAAGTAAAGAAAGAGGAAAAACGACGGCGCTAAAAACGGTTGAAGTGATCAAAAAGCTTCAGGCCGAAAAAATTACCGGATACATTAGTTTTGATTATGATATACTGAAGCAAATCAGACAAGTAGATCAAAGAACTTCTTTGCAATATCTTGAAGGTAATAAATCTCCAAAAGAAGTAAATTCAGACCATATTTCAGGTGTTGATTATCATTATTCTTTTTTTCAAAAACATCCTGAATGGATCAAAGAAGCAAAAGACAACAATATTACCCTGAATGTCTGGACCGTTAATGATGCTGATGTTATGGATTGGATTATCGAAAACAAATTCGATTATATCACCACCAATGAACCTGAATTATTAAACGAAAGATTAAAGATTAAAGAATAAAGAGTGAGAATTAGATTTTAAACTATGAGATCTAATTTTAAAAACAAAAAATAAAAGAAATGTATAAACTATCGTCTCTATCGCTTTTGTTGCTTTTGATAGGATTTAATACCAATATCTCGGCACAAAAATCCAGTATTCCGGGTAAAACAGAATGGTTTGATCCTAACAAAACAGCTACAACCTACTGTAATCCAATTAATATTGGGTACAATTATACCACTCATAATCATAACGGAATTCCGGAATCGCGCCGTTCAAGTGCAGATCCGGTAATTATTACTTACAAGGGCGAGTATTATTTATTTGCTACCAATCAGGCAGGTTTCTTTTGGAGCAAGGATATGTCAGATTGGAATTTCGTTTATGGAAGTTTTCAAAGACAGCCGGGCGATGATGATCAGTGCGCACCTGCGGCATGGGTTGTAAATGATACCTTATTTTATGTAGGTTCAACCTGGAAGAAAGATCACCCAATCTGGAAAACAGCTGATCCTAAATCAGGAAGATGGACAAGGCACGTAGACAAAGCAATGCTGCCAACATGGGATCCTGCTATTTTTCAGGATGATGATAAAAAAGTATATATGTATTACGGTTCAAGCGGAAAATTACCTCTTGTTGGTACCGAAGTAGATTATAAAACGTGGTTGCCAATAGGTAATCAGGCAGACTATGCAAAGCTATACGCTGCAACTGAAGTAGAAGATATTCAGCGTCCGTACGGACAAATTAAAGAAGTAGTGGGACTTGATCCTAAAAACCACGGTTGGGAACGTTTTGGACCTAACAATGATATGGAACCTGCACCTTGGGGTGATTTTATAGAAGGTGCATGGATGACCAAACACAACGGAAAATATTATATGCAATATGGTGCTCCGGCGACTGAATTTAAAGGATATGCAAATGGAGTTCACGTTGGTAATAGTCCGCTAGGGCCTTTTGAATATCAAAAACACAATCCAATGTCATATAAACCGGGAGGATTTGTAATTGGAGCAGGACACGGAAATACTTTTGCTGATAATTTTGGCAATTACTGGAATACCGGGACTTGCAAAATTTCGATAAAAGATCGTTTTGAGCGCCGTATCGATATGTTTCCTGCGGGATTTGATAAAGATGATGTCATGTATTCTATCACTTCTTACGGCGATTTTCCAATTGTATTGCCAACACAAGAGCGTGATCAGACAAAAGGAGCTTCATCAGGATGGATGTTACTTTCGTATAAAAAACCGGTAACAGTTTCTTCTTCTGAAGAATGTATGGAAGTGGAAACACACAGAATGGATAATGGCGGTAAAAAAGTATACGAGAAATTCTGCTACGGTGCTGAAAATTTAACCGATGAAAATATTCAAACCTATTGGTCTGCTAAAACAGCTGATGCCGGAGAATGGCTTCAGATGGATTTAGGCCGACCAATGGAAATTAAGGCATTGCAGATTAATTATGCAGATCATAAAGCGACTCAGTTTAATAAAGCAATGGATATTTATTATCAATATAAAATCTATATGTCTGATGATGCGCAGAACTGGACATTAGTAGTCGATAAATCTAAAAATGACAAAGATGTTCCTCATGATTATGTAGAGTTAACGAAAGCAATTAAAGCACGTTACATCAAAATGGAAAATATTCATAATGCATCTGGATTGTTTGCGATCTCTGATTTCAGAGTATTTGGTAATGGATTATTAGAAAAACCAAAAGCTGTTAACTCGCTTAAAGTAGATCGAAATAAAACAGATTCAAGAAATGCTATGATTTCCTGGAAAAAACAAGCGGATGCCATTGGTTACAATATTTATTACGGTATCACGCCTGATAAATTATACAATGCCATTATGGTGTATGGAGATAATTCGTATGATTTTAGAGGTTTAGACAAAGGAACAAAGTATTACTTTACTATCGAAGCTTTTAATGAAAATGGAATTGGAACAGAGAATAAGATTATCGAAGTAAAATAGCTTTATTTTATTAAAATGATAAAAACTCTAATTATAAACGAACAGGTTTGTAATTAGAGTTTTTTTTGTGAGAATATTGAGTGAGAAACTCCGGCAGTTCTAAAGAATTTTGTTCCTTTGCGTAACAACCCAAAAAAACGTCATAAACCCAATGAAAAAAACGATTCTTATAACTGCTTTAGTCTTAAGCGGATTGACCTCTTTTGCACAGTCAAATGAAGAAAAGAACATTAAATTATTCTATAAAAAAGCTCTGACCGAGGCAAAATGTTATAGTTGGTTAGAATATTTGTCTAACGATATCGGAAGCCGTTTGTCAGGTTCTAAAGGTGCTGAAGAAGGCGTACAATATACAAAAAGACAGTTGGAAACATTAGGACTTGATAAAGTGTATTTACAAGAAGTTATGGTACCACATTGGGTTCGCGGCGAAAAAGAAACCGCCTATATCTTAGACGGAAAAGTGAAAACAAATGTGCCAATCTGCGCTTTAGGAGGCTCGATTGCAACTGCAAAAACCGGGCTTACAGCAGAAATTGTAGAAGTACAAGGTATTGAGGAATTAAAAACTTTAGGATCTAAAGTAAAAGGTAAAATTGTGTTTTTTAACAGACCAATGAATCCTGAAAATATCGAAACTTTTGTTTCGTACGGAGCTTGTGTAGATCAAAGATTTGCAGGAGCAAAGGAAGCCGCTAAACTTGGTGCTGTAGGATCTATTGTTCGTTCGATGAATTTACGTTTAGATGATTTTCCTCATGCGGGAGCTCAAAGTTATGGCGATTTGCCAAAAGAAGAATATATTCCAACTGCTGCTGTTAGTACAAATGGAGCCGAATTGCTAAGTAAGTCTTTAAAAGCGAATCCTGCTTTAAAATTTTATTTCAAACAATCCTGCGAGACTTTGCCGGATGTTTTATCTCATAACGTAATTGGAGAATTAACTGGAACAGTTAATCCACAAAATATTATGGTTGTTGGCGGACATTTAGATTCCTGGGACTTAGCCGATGGTTCTCATGATGATGGAGCAGGAGTAGTGCAAAGTATGGAAGTAATTCGTATTCTTAAAAACTTAAACTACAAACCTAAAAATACGATTCGTGTAGTTTTGTTTATGAATGAAGAAAATGGCGGAAAAGGCGGAGCAAAATATGAAGAAGTTTCTAAACAAAATAACGAAAATCATATTTTTGCTCTGGAAAGTGATTCAGGAGGATTTAGCCCAAGAGGATTTTCTATAGAAGCTGATGACACGAATTATAAAAAGATAAAAGACTATACGCCTCTTTTTGAGCCTTATTTAGTGCACAGTTTTACAATTGGGCACGCAGGTTCAGATATTGGTCATTTAACGTCTAAAGCGATTGTTAAAGCAGGTTTAAAACCAGATTCACAACGTTATTTCGATTATCACCATGCAGCAAATGATAAATTTGACGCAATAAATAAGAGAGAACTAGAACTTGGGGCTGCAACAATGACATCATTACTATATCTAATGGATCAAAACGGAATTGTTTTGCCAACGGCAAACTAAGGTGTTTATGAAGTGGTTTTTTGAACTTGGTTTTTTGTTTTTTGTAACATTTTGTTACAGTCAGCAGAATGCTGAAAATGCTTATGACAAGTTATACATTAGTGAGAAAAAATATTCCCTACTGTTTCCTTCCAATTGGTATCTTAAAAAAACAGATTCACTTCAAAAATCATTTATATTATTGAGTGAAAAAAGTTCTCCGAATGATAATTTTATTGAAAATATTAGTTTAAGGATTAGTGATATGGGTTATTCTAACATTAAACCTAAAATGCTCAAAAAGATAATTGACAGAAGAATTGGAGTTACTAACGAAATTATTTCGAATAGAAAAGTTATAAAAAATAATGTAACAGGTCAGGAAATTGTTTATAAAACAATGTTAGATGATGGAAGATTTGCCACTATTCTTCAATATTATTTTGTAAAAGGTTCTGATTTATTTCTTCTGACATTTTGTTCTAACCCCGATGAATATTTGTCATATATGCCAGTTTATCAATATATATATGGAAATTTTGACATAAGATAGTATAAAAAATAAGTATAATAAAAAAGCGATGAGTTTATTCTCATCGCTTTTTTTGTATTACATTTTCTGCGTTAATCTGTCAGATCAGTTAAATCAGCGGGCAATTAATTTTAATACGTATCAATTACAGTTTTCAGTAAATCAGAATCGACTAAATCAGAAGGCGCAACAACTTTCTCTTCAAGCGGAATATCGTTTCCATATCTTTCTTTTAATACCTTTTTTACTCTTGCATCAGTCAGATTAAAATCTTTCAGTTGTTTTAGTTTTGATAATTCGATATTAGCACCATTTTTATAGATTTTCCAGATCAGTTCAGAGCAATAAATCCTTGTATCAGACCAATCAAAATAGGCATCATATTCTTTGCCCATAAAACGCTGGCTGTAATCTTTCATTTTTTGCAGTGTGGCCGGAGTTAATAGGGTTGACGCATTTTTTAATCTTTTTGCCAGATATTTTTGATCTTTTCCGTGGTTGATCCAATCCTCAAGGCGAGTCAGTTTTACAGGCTGTACGGCTTCAAAAACAAACCAGTTTCCGTTGATGTTATAGATAAGCCCACAATGGGAAAACTTTGAGTTTGTCGCAATTCGAACCGCTTCACATTGACTTGATTCCGAAGTTTGAAATATAAGATCACCATCCTGAACTTTATCTGTCAAAGTAGTTGCTGTCTTCGTTTTTGTTCCCGAAAACGGATTATTGGGAAAAACCTGCATCGCAACAAACAAAGCACAGCTAAAACTCAATAAAAATGTAATTCCGACAAATAGATATTTTGATTTTTTCATGTTTATATTTAGTGTTCTTTTAAAGTCAAAAATGGCGCACAGATTTAACGGGTTATAAGGGGTTTCGCTGGATTAAAAATACATCGTTATTCAAAAAAGGCTGTGTAAATCAGTTTTATCCGTAAAATCTGTTGGCAACTAATTAATGATAACAAATAAAAGGCAAAAAAAAATAGTTACCAAAATGATAACTATTTTTTAAATATGTTTTATGAGATATTAGATTCTGAAAATCCCTCCTACAGCAATAATTCTCTGGAAAAAGAAAAAGTCCTGCGAAGCTTTATCTTCACTGCTTGTTGTAGTTCTAATGTCCTGCATGTTGATGTAACCGCCTTTTAGCTCACCTTGCAAGTAGAAATATTTGAAGAAAGTAAAGTTAATACCCGCTTTTGCAGATAAACCATATCCTGAAATATGAAAATCATCATGACGTTCCTTTCCTAAAAGAGTGGTATTGGTTTTAGGATATAAAAGCCCTGCACCTAAACCCTCAGTTAGATTAATTTGTACTTTGTCAGTATTAGTAATGCCAAACAATTTAGAAATATCATCATGTCTTGAAACCTCAGTATTAATATAGTTCAAACCATCTGTATGTTCGTACATTAAAAAAGCAGGAGGATTTCCCTGAGCAGTACCTTTATCATAGCCGCCTTCCTGAGCACCATTTAGAGACATATCTACAGGTCTATTATTGTAATCTCCGTTATAATAAGATCCAGCCTGATCAGCAGGTAAATTAATATAACCATTAACATTAGCTGTTTGATTCTGAGTCATTACATATTTCATGTGGTCCCATCCAATAGAAACACTGTAGTGATCGCTAATGAAATATCCCATTCTAAAATTAGTCTGAGGAATTGTCATGTTTGCAGGATTTACATAGTCAAGATGCCATCCTTTTGGTTTATCATGAGCCTTCATGTCATTAACCGTAAAGTTGTAATCTTTACCTCTAAAGTTTACATCAGATTTAGTATAACTATCTCTGTTACCTCCCCAGGAAACGAAAAATTTTCCTTTATTATGAGCTGTATATCTTTGTACTGTGATTTCTTCCTGAGCAAAAGTGTTTAAAGAAACACACATCAGAAAGAAAAATAAAATTTTTGTTTTCAATGAAAATAGTATTAAAAATTTAAAATGAGTTAACTGTTTTTCTAATGGCAACTAACTTGGTCATTAAGCCTTCAAAATAATCTAAATGTAACATGTTGGCACCATCACTTTTTGCGTTAGCAGGGTCAAAATGAGTTTCGATAAAAATACCATCAACACCCACAGCAATACCCGCTTTAGCAACAGTTTCAATCATATCAGGTCTTCCGCCCGTAACACCGGCAGTTTGGTTAGGTTGTTGCAACGAGTGCGTTACATCAAGAACCGTAGATGCATATTGTTGCATAGTAGGAATTCCTCTAAAATCAACAATCATGTCCTGGTAGCCAAACATAGTACCACGATCCGTAACCATTACATTTTCGTTGTGGCAATCCAATACTTTTTGTACAGCATGTTTCATGCTTTCAGGGCTCATAAATTGACCTTTTTTCAAGTTTACCACTTTTCCTGTGTTAGCCGCAGCAACAACAAGGTCAGTCTGGCGAACAAGAAATGCAGGAATTTGTAAAACGTCAACGTATTGCGCTGCCATTTCAGCATCTTCATTTGTATGAATATCTGTTACCGTTGGAACGTGAAAAGTTTCAGAAACTTTTCTTAAAATTTTTAATGCTTTTTCGTCACCAATTCCGGAAAAACTATCAATTCTCGAACGGTTTGCTTTTTTAAAAGATCCTTTAAATACATAAGGAATCTGAAGTTTGTCGGTAATACCAACTAATTTTTCAGCAATTCTAAGAGCCATTTCTTCTCCTTCAATAGCGCAAGGTCCCGCCAATAAAAAGAAGTTACCACTTTCAGTATGCTTAATTTGAGGAATATGTTGTATGTTCATAATATGATTTTTTGACAGTGCAAAGGTAGTTATGATTTATGAATACGAGATTAAGATTTAAGATTATTTTAAGAAGCCAATCCTGCTATCCGCTGTAATGCTTTTCTCTAAACCCTTTTTTTTCTTGGCCTTTGCGGGAGCTTCCTTTAGTCGCTCTGCAAAAACCAGAAAAAAAAAGGCTTTCTCAAAAAATGATTTCCGCTTCTATCGGGGGCTGGAAGCTTTAATAGAATTATACGATTTCCGTGTAAGTTTATCTACAATCATAAATGTTTAATTAGGAGCAATATTAAGATATTGCAAAAAACTGCTAAATGATATTTATCATATTATTAGAAAAGCAATTGCTTGAAAATTATTCTGAAAGAGTCTTGGTAATAGTATGGCGTTATCAAAAAACGATTGTTGTTTTAAAACCTGTAAGGGCAAGATCTTAAACTAAAAAAAGCTTTTAGTTCGATAAATCGCATCATGATTTGTAGCTGCTATTATGTTGTAAATAGGTTGTTTAGTTACTTTTTTATAGCTAGATAATTGCTGTTTTTTCTGTGTCTAAAATAGTAGGCACCAAATAAAATCTGACCCGTGAAAAATAGGATATTGAGTACTACATTAATATAAATTACCATTTGAATCTGTGACAAGAAACTTTCCGGATTGTATAAATTCATTTCGACCAAATGATATACATTTAGTTTTGCAGCCAAAATAGCTGGAAGTGTCAGTGATAAATGGAGTAAAATTTTTTTTAAATCGATCTTTATACTATTTCTGGAAAGCTTGTAATAATAAAAGCTTACAATGCAAAGGGTAATAAACTTAATTAATTGTGAAGCAACTCTTACTGGAAGAATAGTAGTATTCCAGCCGGGAATTATAGAAGATAAGATATCTGAATTGACATAGATTATATAATATGGGAATATGATAATAGTTAAAATGGAAAAAAGGGTAAAAGCCGTTTTAGTTTTAATCATATATTATTACTTAATTTTGGTAAGATCTCTTGATAAAGTATTGTATAATCATTGTTGCAATCAATAAGAAAGAGGAAATTAGCAAAAGTCCAATAAACCCAACAATCCACATTCCGCATCTGTAATTTTGCCCGTTAAGGGTTTGCATATTATAAGAAGCAGCATAAAAAGAGAGAATAGAAAAGATAATCTGTAATATGAAATTCATAAAACAAACAGTTCTAAATTTTAATGATATTGTTTCGCCAATTGCTTTTCTGCCAATTATAATTTGAAATAATATTGGAAGAAGAATTAAAAGTAAAGGTGTTATTCCAGGCATAGCATTTATTTTTTTAATTCATTTTTGTTCCTAAAAACTTCATGTTCTTATTCTTTGTACAGATAAATTTATCCAGTTTATTAACACGAACGAATTTCTCGTGCCAGCAATGGCAAAAGTAATTCATAATTTCATTTTCAAGTATCATAATAGGTTATTATAGCAGTACAATAAGACAAGATTTTGATAAAAAATAAAAAGCAAATTTATAGCAGCAATAGACTATTAAGATTGGAATTTATAAAAGCAGATAATTTTAGTTTTATACTATTCCTTTTTCAAACTCAATCCCATCGGAACCATTAAAATTCCTTTTTCGTAAACATTCAAATAAAGAGTAACAGGTTTCTTTTGACCTTCCCATTTTAGTTCATAGACATTCAGGAATCCGGCACCCATATCGCTTCGCTTGGTAGGGAAAGGACAACAGGTTTCTAGACGGGTATAGGTGATTTTTTCTCCGTTTGGTCCGGCTAAAGCATTTAGAAAACGAGTTTCATTCAAGGCTTCGTTTCTTGTGTTTTGATAAAAAATATTTATTGGATAATCCGGATTGTAACCGTATTTTTTATCGCTGCTAAAAAGAGTAATTAAAAATGTATTGTCTTTCTTTAGAACTAAATCAGGCGCATTGTTATCTACATTTTTCAAAGTAGATCTTGTACTCACACAAGAAGCAGCAGTGATTAACAGAATGATAAAAAGGGCATTTTTTTTCATGGTTTAAAATATTTGGTCTTGCAAAGGTAAAAGCGTTTTTTCTTTTTGTTACGGATTTCATGAATTTTTAGTGATTAAAAAATCAATGTAAATCTGTTTATCAGCTAAATTGTGGGCGCATCTGCTTTTTTCTTGTTCAGTTGTAAAATACCTACTACAATCAGATATTGTGCCACAAGATAAGTTAACATAATAAAAAACGAACTTCTTTCTATCGTTGCATGAAATTTATTGAATGCCAGAATACTATCAGAAATAACAAATGCAGCAGCGCCAAGAAAAATATATAAAGCCGCAGGTTTTTTCCAAATTAAATAACCATTAAATGCAAATAAAAGCATTGTAGAAATTACCGCTGCATAAATAATTACAGGTATTTTTAACTCACCTAATTTTGGAATTAAAATAGTGATCATTGCAATTAAGTAGAAAGCAATTAGAAGACTTCCAATTCCAAACAGTACTTTATTGATCTGAATTTCTCCTGTAATCTGCTTGTTAAAAAGCACACAATAAGCAATATGAGCAATTAAAAAAGAAACTAATCCCAGAATAAAATAGATCTCTGCAATATCAGCAAAAAGTAAAACAACATCTCCAATCCAGGAAAAGATCAAAGCTGTTAATAGTATATTCCCTGAAGGAAATTTTCGATGAAAATAGACCCCAAATCCCAAGAACGGAATTAAAACAGGTTTTAAAAATAAATCTAAATTTTCATGCCCTGTCAACAAAAAAATGAGATACAGAACACTCAAAAAAATATAGATTTTAAAAAAGATAGTATTTCTCATAACTGGTTTATGAATTTATTATTTGGTTGTTTGGTTTTTTGAATTCAGTAGTTACAAAATAAATCGTAATCAAAAAAGATATACTTAAGTAACCTAAAATAATATAATTACCCATAGAAAAAGTATGATTTAAGCCAAACCAATCGCCATAATACACCATAATTGCAATTGCAGCTACAAAGCGTAAACCCTCCCAAAAAATAGCAAATCTGCTTTTATCCATTAATTCGGTATAGCTATAAATTGTCATCAGGATAAATAAGCCATAGATGAAAATATTTGGCAAACCAATTGTAGCAATATTATCAAATAAATAAGTGACAAACAACAATGTAACCAAAACTTGTGTAACTGACCAGTAAATTAATTTTTGAGAATTCTGTGTTCCATATTTTTGAAAATCAAAAACATTATCAATTTTTGTTACCGGATATTTTTCGTCAAAATTTTCAGGACGCCAACCAGTTGGTTTAAACCAGATGGTAAATTTGTCTTTCCAATTTTCAGTTCTCCATGCATCTTTAATCAATAAGGTTAAATGTTGAAAATTAATTCGGATAGGGTTCCAGGTATTTGCTGGTCTGGTAATACCAAAAACGGGCGGAACATTCTCTAATTCAGCTTGAAAAGTACCAAATAATTTGTCCCAAAAGATAAAAATCTGCGAATGGTTTTTATCTAAATATTCCGGATTGATGGCATGATGTACACGATGATGAGAGGGAGTAACCAGAATATATTCCAGAAATCCCATTTTTTTGATGTGTTTGGTATGATACCAAAATTGTAAAAAGAGGTGCAATGGTAAAGTAATCGCAATTACAGTCGCAGGAACACCCAATATTGCTGCGGGAATCAATAAAAAAGTAAATAGATTGGCTAAACTTGCAATAGGCTGACGCAAAGCACAGGCAAGATTAAATTCTTCGCTGCTATGATGAATCGCATGTTTGTTCCAGAAAAGATTAATTTGGTGAGCCCATCGATGGCTCCAGTAACCATAAAAATCAATGACAAAAAAGGCAATACAATAGGATAGAACGTTCGCTTCTAAATGATAGATTGCAATTTTAGAAACCATCCATTCATAAGAAATAAAAGTCAGGCTTAATCCCAGAACATCTTTTACAGAATTGGTAATTCCGGAACTTATACTCGATACGCTGTCTATCAAAGGAGCGGTATCGTCCTTTTTGTAAATGCCGTATATTTTTTCGATTATAATTAATACTAAAAAAATAGGCGTAACGATGATCAATATTTTTCCATATTCCTCCATAAAAAAACATTCTATTTTATTCAAATATAGAATAAAATAGAATGTTTTTTAAATTATTGAAAAATTAAACAGTTAAATACAATTTTCGGTTTAATCTGAGTCGAAAGTTGCAATTCGTATTTTAAAAAAAAGCAGTTATTTATTTTCTTTAGAAAAAACGACTGAATAGAATTTTGGTGTTTTTTGATTCTTAATTCCAAATTTAACCACCTTTTTAATTATCTTAAAAGAATTATATTTTAATTCTAAAATGACCTGATTATTGGCATTGCAGGCAGTTATTAATAAAAAAAAGAGGGATTGACTTTTCTAATATAGCTATAAAAAAAACATTCTACTTTATCCCAACCAGAATAAAATAGAATGTCTTTGTTTTTTATGATTTGCAATTAAACAATTTCGGCGCTTAGTCCAGCTTCCAGAAGTTGTGTACATTGAGGTTTAAGCTTATCCATTGGCCCCGTTTTTACGGTGCATTTCCCGTTGTAATGTACAATTAAGGAACATTGTTCTGCTTGTTCAGGCGTGTGACTGCAAACACGCATCAAAGTGTCAATTACGTGATCAAAAGTGTTTACATCGTCATTATAAACAATGATTTCGTTATTGAAACTTGTCGCTTCTTTTTCGCGGACTCTTTCTCTTACTTTTTCTTTAGTACTCATGTTTTTAGGTTTTTGTACTGTTGTAATTACTAATTTTCTTTGTCAAAGATTTACAATTAAACAGCTTTTAATAAAGCTAAATTAGTTGTTAACCTGTTTGATCAGTTTAATCTGTGAGCTACTTAAATTTCAGATAATCAACTATCTAATTTACGTATTTTAATGAAACCCAGTTATTTTTTTGAAACTTTTTAACATATGTCAGCCCTTTTTCTGTGCAGGAAGCATCAATAAAAGGAATGTCTTCTTCATAGAAACCGCTAAATAATATTATGCCGTCTTTATTTAAAGAATCAACATAATGCTGCATATCGTTCAACAAAATATTACGATTGATGTTTGCAATGATCAAATCGTATTTTTTACCGGCTAACAAAGCTGCATCGCCTTCGTAAACGGTAATATGTTTACAATTATTGCGTTCTGCATTTTCGATAGAATTCAAATAACACCAGTTGTCAATGTCGATAGCATCAATTGGCTCAGCACCTTTCATTTCAGCAAGAATCGCTAAAATAGCAGTTCCGCAACCCATGTCAAGAGTTTTAAGACCTTTAACATCCATTTCTAATAAATGCTGAATCATCATGTATGTTGTTTCATGATGACCCGTACCAAAACTCATTTTGGGTTCGATAACAATATCAAATTCCGCATCAGTTTTTGGATGAAATGGAGCACGAACATGGCATTTTCCGTCTACATCAATTGCTTCAAAATTCTTTTCCCATTCTTCGTTCCAGTTTACCTGATCGATTTCTTCAATAGTATATTCAATTTTAAATTCTTCAGATTCTAAAATATAAATGTCATCCAGGATATTTTCATCCCATAAATCTTTCTTCACATACGCCGAAATTCCGTTTTCAGTTTCTGTAAAAGTCTCAAACGCTTTTTCTCCTAATTCAGCAATTAAAATTTCTGAACCCGGTTCTTTTGGTTCAATCGTAAAATGGTATCCTAAATATATATTTGACATAAAAAAAATTTTTGCAAAGGTAAGAATCCAAAGCAGAAGTTGTTCATAAATAAATCATATTCTAATAATTATTAATGTTAATTTTGATTCAAATTTGTAAGTATTTTTTGAATATGAAGAATATCATTTTTATTTTGCTCTTTGTGGTACTAAACGGAGCAACTTGTGAGAAAGAACATGGTGTAGTGCGATCTTTTTGTTATTGGAAAACGGATTTGAATTTTGAAAAAGAAGATGATTCTTTAATCAGGAATTTAGACGTAAAACATATGTATGTTCGTTTTTTTGATGTCGACTGGAATCCGTATGCCAAAGAACCTTTGCCGGTCGCTACAATCAGGAATATCAGACTGAGTGAAAGTAATCCTGATATTACGCCAAGTATTTTTATTACCAATGAAGTTGTTTTGCGATCTGATAAAAAACAATTGGACAGCCTGGCAACCAGAATTGCACAGCGTGTTCAGAAAATTGGTGAAAAAATGAATGAAACCAAGGCCGATAAGATTGCCAATGCAATTGTATATCCAAAAGATTACTATAAAAAGGAAAACTATAAAAGCATGAATTATGATTCTGTAAAATCGATTGAACTTGCGAAATTAAAAGTTGATTTTAAAGAAGTTCTGATCGATTGTGACTGGACAGAAAAATCGAAGAACAATTATTTTTACTTACTAAAACAAATTAAAAAAGGATTTCCAACGGCACAAGTTTCGGCTACAATCCGACTCTGGCAATATAAATATGCATCAAAAGCAGGAATTCCGCCAGTAGACAAAGGTTTGTTAATGTGTTATAATTTGACAAAACCGGAAGATTTTAAAACTAAAAATTCGATTGGGACAAGTCAGGAACTGGCACAATACATTACACACGATCAGTATAAATTAAAACTGGATATTGCATTGCCGTTATATAGTTGGGCTGTTGTTTTTAGGGGAAATCAGTTTAAAGGAATTTTATCAGACTATGATGAATTAAGAAATGATACGATTAAACTAAAAAAAGTATCAGATACCAAATATGTTTTGCAAGATGATGTTGTAGTAGAACAAACGTATTTGCGGAATGGTGATGAAATCAGGATCGAGAAGATTTCGGAAGAAGAACTTGAGAAAATGATTTCGATTGTAAAAAGTAAAATTAAGATTGATAATCAAACCAGAATAACTTTTTTCTCTTTTGATAAAAAATACATTGAAGATTATGGAACCCAAAATATATCCAGCTATTATGCGCGTTTTTAGCAGTTTACTTTTAGTTTTATGCTTTCAGGTTTCTTTTGCCTGTGGCTGGAGCGTTTCAGCTGAAACCAGTCGTTTGGTTTTGTTCAAAGCACAACGTGAAGGTTTTTTTAAACTGACTCCGTTTTATTATTCTGCAGATTCTTACTACTGGACCAATACTTTTTCTAGTGTTGACAGGGAATTGAATTGTGTAGAATGGAAGAAAAAATTAGGAAATCAAATAGACACAAAAGATGTGCATACCATTTTGTATGAAACAGATGGGGAACAATTTGAAACGGCTTATGAAACTAAAACATTAAAGAGGGCCTTCGAAAAAAATACATTTGTTGAAGCTTTGTTGCTGCCTAAAAATAAAGCATTTTTAAAATATATTTTGTTTGCAAAAAAACTGGAATATAATAGCAATGAAGATGTAAAATGGGAATCATGGGAACAAATTGGTTATAATAGTAAAATAAATAGATTGGCAGATGTTTATAATGATTTTGATGAAAGGATAAAATCAGCCAAAGATCCGTTCTTAAAACAGCGATATGCGTTTTTAAGTTTACGATTTAATTTTTATGATAAGAATCCAAATAACGTGACTCGTTTATACGATACTTATTTTACCACTAATAAAAATACTATTTTAGAGCCTTGGGCTTTGTATTATAAAGCTTTAGGTATCGACAATTTACCATTGCAGAACTATTTATTGAGTAAAGTTTTTGATTCTTGCGAAGAAAAATCCTTCGCCGTTTTGCAACATTATAATTGGAAATTAACCGAAGAAACTTTGGCTTTGGCCCAGAATGACCAGGAAAGAAGTGTAATTCTATCTATAGAAAGTTTTCGTAATCCAGCGCCTGATTTAAAAACAATAGAAGAAGTTTACAAACTAAGCCCGAATAGTATTAATTTGAGCTTTTTGATAGGAAGAGAAGTCAACAAACTCGAAGACTGGATTTTTACACCACAATATACCAATTACGGAAGTCCATCGGTTACATTTGAAGGAACAGACTGGTATGGAGATTATGCTAAGGCAAAAGACGAAAACTTAAGTAAGGATATTTTATATTTAAGAGAATTAGAATATTTCTTAATTTCTATTCGTGAACAAACTTCGGGAGAGCAAAAAGACTATATTACGGCGGCAATTGCACAGCTTTGTTTTATGGATGATGAAATTGATTTGGGTAAAAAATATACCAATATGATTTCTGACAAGGCAAACGCATCAATACAAATGCAAAAAAATATTCAATTGGCTTTAGTTTCGCTAAAACAAGATGATTTGAAAAGTGAGAAAGTTCAAAACCAACTTTTTAAGTATTTTGATTCCGTTGAAAGTCTGGTTGAAACAGATTATGGATTGTTCAAGAATTTATACAGTTTGTATCGCATTGCAAGTGCAGATTTCTATAAACAAGGCGATCGTATTACAGCAGGATTACTAATGATGAAATCTGACCACAAAAATGAAGGAGAATATTCAGCTTATGACAGACCTTATTTTTACAGTTATATAGGCTATTTTGATCGAAGCGCAACTACAGAAGATATAGATCGTTTGATTGCTTTGCAGCAGAAAAAAGAAAAAACACCGTTTGAAAAATACATCTGTTCCGGAACTATAGCACCAAATATAAATTACTACAAAGACTTAAAAGGCACAATTGCTTTTAGAAATAACAATTTAGAATTGGCTTATGAAACCTTTTCGAGTATGCCAAAAGATTTCTGGGAGAAGAATTATTCCTTTAAGGATTATTTAAATGAAAACCCGTTTATGCCTAAAATCCTGCAAAAAGAGAAGGAACGAAAATTTGATTATCGTTTTAATAAAACGGAGTTTATTGCCAAATTGATTCAGTTAAAGAAACAAAATACGGCGGCAAGTAATTTGCAATTGGCACATGCTTATTTTAATGTTTCTTATCTGGGGAATTCCTGGATGATGGTGGCGTACGATTGGACATCTGGAGAATCGTATATAGATTATGTTTACGGAGACAATTCTGATTATGAAAAAACATATCAGAAAGGTAATTATTATGGTTTAACCATGGCAAAATTGTATTATGAGAAAGCCTTGAAAATGTCTAAAAATAATAATGAAAAAGCATTTGCCAGTTTGATGATTTTCGAATGTAACTACTACAATCATTATACTAATATTGTTTCTGCCGAAGAAGAACAAAAGAATCCGTTTAAAACAGGGCAGGAACTCAACAATTTCTATTCTCTTTATAAAACAACACCAACATTCAAAAAGTACGATTGCCCATTGTTAAGAGCATTTATAAACTAAATTTTTTTTTAAACCATAAGGGATATCAGAAAATTTAAGCTTGGCTTTGGGTAAAACAAAGAGGTATAAAAAAAAGCGTTCGCACAACGAACGCTTTTTTTATAGTAAATCTAAAATCTAAAATCTAAAATCTAAATAGCAGTTACAATAGCTAAGAAATCGTCTGCTTTTAAGGCAGCACCACCAATTAAACCACCGTCTACGTCTGGTTTACCAAAAATTTCTTTAGCATTGTCCGGTTTAACAGAACCACCGTATAAAATAGAAACTTCGTCAGCGATATCAGCTCCAAAAGCTTTGCGAACAGTTTCTCTGATAAATTCATGCATTTCTTGTGCTTGTTCTGGTGAAGCAGTTTCTCCAGTTCCAATAGCCCAAACTGGTTCGTAAGCTAAAACAACTTTAGACCATGATTCTTTTGCAATATGAAATAATCCGTCGCGCAATTGATTTTCAACAATATTGAAATGATTTCCTGACTGACGATCTTTTAATTCTTCTCCAAAACAGAAAATAACTGTCATGTCATGTTTCAGTGCAGTATCTACTTTATTAGCGATTAATGCATCAGTTTCATGAAAAATAGCTCTACGCTCAGAGTGACCAAGGATTACTGTATTTACACCAATACTAGTCAACATATCTGCAGAAATTTCTCCGGTAAAAGCACCGCCTTCAGCTTGGTGAACGTTTTGTGCAGAAACTGCGATAGTTGTATTTTTTAATTTAGAAACAGCTGCTTGTAAGTTTACAAATGTTGGAGCAACTATAACTTGTGCAGTAGTTTTTGCTGGTATTTTAGCAATTAATTCGCTTAATAATTCTTCAGTTTGTTCTGCGTTTTTATGCATTTTCCAGTTTCCTGCAACAATTTTTTTTCTCATTTTGGTAGTTTTTATTTTATTCTTTTTTTTGTTTTTATTCTTTTAAAATAGCAATGACATTAAATTTTGATATTGTCGTTGTCATTGCTTTTTGTAAATGTAATTGAAAATTTTATTTCAGGCTTTTTAAAGTTTCATTGATTTTATCAAAATCCTTTTCGATAGCACGGTACAATACAATTTTTCCGGATTTGTCAATGATAATATATCTTGGAATCCAGTCTAAATCAATTGCTTTTCCAAAAACGCCTTTCATACCATCATTCATCATAAAATGATCCCCTTTTAATTCGTGTTTTTCAATTCCGGCTTTCCATTTATCAGCTGTTTTATCAGCAGAAAGGAATAGATATGAAACATCAGGGTTGTTTGCCTGAAGTTCTTTAAATTGTGGCATAGCTTTTACACAATCACCACACCACGAAGCCCAAACTTCAATAACTAAGGTTTTGCCTTTGTATTTCTTTAAAATATTTTTAAAAGTAACCTGACTATCATCAGTCGCTAATAATTTCTCAGATAATGCCTCTTTAGAAAAACTTGTTTTCTGAGCTTGTGAACATGAAAACGTAATAAATGCAATTACAACCAGTGCTATTTGTTTCATAGGTAGATAAAATTTGTTTTTAATTTTGGATTTAACTGTCTTTATCTAAACAAATAGTATGATTTATAATCATAACGATTTCTTATAAAAAAAGAGTTCCAACAAAGTTAAACAAACAAATCGAATGAGAAATGGAGATTAACAAAATTTGAAGACTCCTTTATTTTATAACAAAACAAGAATTATAGGTTAAAAAAAGCCAAATGAAATCGTAATAGTAGGTCGTGAAAACAGGATTTTTTAGAAATAAACTTTTGGATAGACAGAAAAACAAACATTTTTTTTATTTACGGAATGATTTTACGAGCAAAAAAACGTCAGATCTGTATAAAAAAGCCATCAGTAATTTTCTTAATTATTTCAGGGTTAAGTTGATTTTTTGGATATCGTATTAACAAATTAAACAAAAACAAATAAGCTGGTTTTGTATTTACTTTACGAAATATTCAGGACTTCAAACACGAACGCCAATTCAACTAATTAATAGAAAAATTGGCGTTATCAGCGTTTATGCTTATTTAAAAATTACAATTTCAAATCATCAGTATCGTTGTAATGTACCTTTTGAATGATAGTTCCGTTTTGTACCACAACAATACTCGGATTAGCTCTTTCTACAGTTTTTAATGCTGTTGCATCACAGAAATAGAAATCAACATCTAAACCATATTGTTTTTTTGCTTTTGCAATTTCATCTGCTCCGGAAGCAGTCATTGCAATTACTTTATATCCTTTTGCTTTTGCAGCTTTACTTAAACCCTCTAATTTTTTCATTCCATCAGGATGAGATAAATTCAGGTCATAAGTTACAAAAATTAATAATTTAGGTTCTTTTAATAATTCTTCTTTATAGTCAGAATCGTCTTTTACCATAGTAAAATCGTGAATTGGCGGAATATAACCTTCAGTAATTACTTTGTCTTTTCTGTCGACAAAAGCCGCGCCTTCCGGAATATTTGCCAGGTCTCTTTCTGTAAATTCTTTATCGACACCATTTACTTTATAGATAAAAGTCATTTCTACGACAGATTTTGGCGCACCTTCCGGAATTTCCATTCCTTTCTCGATGTTTGTACCTACTTTATAAGGACGGAAATCCTTGATAGGATTATGATTTAAAACCCAAACTGCCATAAAAACGCATAAAATAATGCTTACAAGAGTACTGATATTTGTAACAGTATTGGAGAATAAAGGTTTTACTAATTTTTTATTGACAAACAAAATCACAATAAAGAATAGTAATACGATATCTTTCGAAAAGGATTGCCAAGGCGTTAAGTGCAAAGCATCTCCAAAACATCCGCAATCTTTTACAACATCAAAATAGGCAGAGTAGAAGGTTAGGAAGGTAAAGAAAACGATTAATAGCAATAAAAACCAAATCGTAAGTTTCGATTTATAACCTACCAATAACATAACTCCCAGGACAACTTCTAAAATTACTAAAAAGATGGCTAGTCCTAAAGCCAATGGCTCTAGAAATGGCATATTGAAAACCGGCTCACTAAAATATTCAGCCAATTTATAAGAGAATCCAACCGGATCATTTAGTTTGATTAATCCCGAAATAATAAATAATACGCCGACAAATAATCTTGAAAATTGAGTAATGATGTTTTTCATGGTTTTGTGTTTTTTTCGCCACGAATTTCACGAATTAATTCGTAAAATTTGTGGCTAATTTTTTATTTTAATGGTTCCAATATCAATGCAAAAACAGAATAATTAATCATATCCTGATAATTGGCATCAATACCTTCAGAAACTAAAGTTTTGCCTTTATTGTCTTCAATTTGTTTTACTCGAAGTAGTTTTTGCAGAATCAAATCAGTCAGGGAACTCACACGCATATCACGCCAGGCTTCACCATAGTCATGGTTTTTAGCCAGCATTAACTCTTTTGTCAATTTAACTTTAGCGTCATATAATTCAGTTGCTTTTTCTACGTCAAGATCAGGCTGGTCAACAACTCCTAATTCTAACTGAATCAAAGCCATGATCGAATAATTGATGATTGCTATGAATTCTCCTTTTTCATCTTCATCAACTTTACGAACTTCGTTTTCTTGTAAGCTTCTGATTCTTTGCGCTTTTATAAAGATTTGATCCGTTAGTGAAGGCAATCTTAAAATTCGCCACGCACTGCCGTAATCTTTCATTTTATTGATAAATAAAGTGCGGCAAACCGTAATTACATTATCATATTCAAGGGAAGTATTCTTCATTTATTGCTGTATATTTGCTAAAATTTATTCAAAAATAGGTATAATATTAAAGAGTTTCAAGTTTCAGGTTTTCTTTGTTTCAAGTTTTTTCTAAACAAAGTGTTAATGCTAAGAACTTGAAACTTGAAAATAATATAAAAAGTTTCAAGTTTTCTTTGTTTCAAGTTCGAGCTTGCACAATCTGGATTATCCTGAAACTTGAAACCTGAAACAAAAATAACAAAACATATGCTGATTAACTGCAAAGGGCAACTTGTTGATTTGTCAATTCCTAAAGTAATGGGGATTTTGAATGTTACGCCTAACTCTTTTTTTGACGGAGGAAAGTATAAAAATGAAGATGATATTATCTCGCAAGCAGGTAAAATGTTGTCTGAAGGTGCTGCGTTTATTGATCTTGGGGCATATTCAAGTAAACCAAGTGCTGAATTTGTTACTGAAAAAGAAGAAATTGAGCGTATTGTTCCGGCAATCGAAGTGATTTTAAAACATTTTCCAGATGCTTTATTGTCAATTGATACCTTTAGGGCTGCCGTTGCAAAAGCGAGTATAGAAACCGGTGCAGCGATTATAAATGATATTGCTGCAGGCGAATTAGACGATAAAATGTTTGATATAATTGCAAATTATAATGTTCCGTATATTATGATGCACATGCGTGGGAATCCGCAAACAATGCAAAGTTTGACGAATTATGAGGACATCGTAAAAGAAATGCTTTTCTATTTTTCTGAAAAAGTAAAAAAGGCAAGAAGCTTAGGTATTAATGATTTGATTCTTGATCCGGGTTTTGGATTTGCGAAAACAACGGATCAGAATTATGAGGTTTTACAAAAAATGGAAGTTTTTAATCTTTTAGAATTACCAGTTTTAGCAGGCGTTTCGAGAAAATCGATGATTTATAAAACATTAAATAACTCTGCACAGGAAGCCTTAAACGGTACAACGGTTTTGAATACGATTGCTTTGACAAAAGGCGCTAAAATTCTTCGTGTTCATGATGTAAAAGAGGCAGTAGAATGTATTACTTTGTTTAATAAAATAAATGGGTAATTAGAAAAATTCATTTGGTTTGTCATTTCGACCAAAGGGAGAAATCGCATGAGAAACTCTACAAAGATTGGCAATTTTGTTTGCGAAATTACCAATGCGATTTCTCCTGCATCGAAATGAAATACTCTGAGTTTATTAATATTAAGTGAAATACATTAACAGGTTAAAAAATAAATAAAACTAATTTTTATGAAATACTTTACTTTAATCATTGCCTTGCTTTTATTTTCATGTGAAAAAAAAGAAGACGTCCTGCTTCCAAAAGCAAATGTTTCTATAGTGAAAGATGTTCAGGATCATTCGCCAATTTATATTTTCTTTAAAACAGAAGGAAAAGATACGATCGCAGATGTAAACCGAAAAAACAGCATTATTTCTACCAACTGGCTTTTTAATATAGACAAACGTTTGCCATTAAAACTAGTAATTCCCGAAGTAATAAAACTTCAGGATAAAAAGCGTGCGGATAGCGCGCACAAAAACGAAGAAGCAGAAAACTATTATTCGTATGCTGATTCTATCGGAAAGAATCTGGCTTTTTTACCTTTCACAAAAGTGTATTATAAATTAGAAAAACCAAAATCGGAGGGGTTAGTTGTGTTTTTTAAGAATAATAAAACTGTTGAGGTTAACAACCAAATCATTAAAAAAGAAGAATTACTAAATTACATCGCAAGTCTTGACTTTGCTGTTAAGCCAAAAATGCAATTCTGTTTTGATAAAAATATGAGTTTCGATGCCTATATTCAGGACAAAATTTTGGTTCAGAAACTAGAATCATTCGCAAATATTACAGAAGAATTTATTTTCTAACTTGAAAGTTGAAACAAATAAAACCTGAAACAAATTTCTTTTACTGATGATGATAAGGTTCGTTCCTTAAAATCGTAAACCCGCGATACAATTGTTCAATGAAAAACAAGCGAACCATTTGGTGCGAAAATGTCATTAACGAAAGTGATATTTTCCCCTGTGCTTTGCTGTAAACCGTATCAGAGAATCCGTAAGGACCGCCAATTACAAAAACTAAAGTTTTAATTCCGGAGTTCATTTTCTTTTGCAGTTCTTCAGAGAAACCAACGCTGGAGAAGTTTTTTCCGTTTTCATCCAGTAAAATCAATTGATCCGTTGGTGTTAATTTAGCAAGAATCAGTTCGCCTTCTTTCTCTTTTTGCTGGCTTTCAGATAAATTCTTTACGTTTTTGATATCCGGAATAATCTCCAAATCAAATTTGATGTAAAAAGACAAACGTTTGGTATAATCGTCGATTAAAGTTTGTAACGATTTATTGTCGGTTTTGCCAATGGCGATAAGTTTGATATTCATTTTAATTTTTTTTTGCCACGAATTTCACGAATCAGCACGAATTAAAAAAAATCTGTGTCAATCTGTTTAATCCGCATAATCTGTGGGCTATTTTTTATTCTCAAAAACAGTTTCAAAATGCTCTACAATGGGAAACGGTTCATAATAATGATGTAAAATTTTCTTCCATTCCAGATAAGCCTCAGAGTTTCTAAAACCTTGGGTGTGATCTTCAAGCGTATTCCAGTCAACCAATAAAAGATATTTATTTTCGACTTCCAGACATTTCTCTAATCGATGCCCAAGATAACCATCGATGGATGAAATGTATTGACTTGCTATTGCAAAATCAGCTTCAAATTGATTTGCTAATTCAGGTTTTACAAAAAGAAATGCGGCTTCTAGAATCATATAGCTTAATATTGGCAAACCTAACAGGTTTTAAAAACCTGTTAGGTTTCGTTAGTTTTTAGGGAATTTAGCTTCAAAAGTTTTAAATCTTGCGTCTAAATCTTTCAATAATTGTTTTTTAACTGATGAATCCTGAATAAAACTGTAATTAATACTATTGTAAACGTATTGTTTTATTGTTGCATATGAAACATCAGGATATCTTTTGGCCAGTAAAACGTATTGTTCCGTCATATTTGTTCTTAAAATCCCTGCATCATCAGTACTGATCACGATTGGGACATTAAATTCTTTATAAAGTACAAACGGATGTCTGCTTTCTTTTACTTTCAAAATGAATTCATTACTTGTCAAATTGATCTCTATAGGAATATTATTTTTTGCCATATAGCGCAATAAATCATATGAATTTGCTTCGTAAGCAATATCCACTCCATGACCAATTCTGTTTGCTCCTGCGACATAAATAGCATCATTAATATGCCATGTCAAATCTTCAGGTTGCACTAAACCAAGAGTCAATTCGCCAGCGTGAAGCGTATATTTTACATCAGGAAATTTAGAATGGCAATATTTGAACATCACCATATGCAGCCAATAATCTTTCATCGAATTTTCTCCATGTTCCGGAGAAACAATGTTTACACCGGCAACCAATTTGCTGTCATTTGCAGAGATAAAGGCAATAGTCAGATTCTTGAATAAATCGACAGGATCCATAAAACGAAGTACAAAATTTTGATAACGCATAGTAAAACGATCATCATCAATTTTTAAGTCTTTGTGCAATTTTGCTATAAAATTGGTATTGAAATCTGTAGCATATTTTTTAGCATCTTTCTTTTGAACTGCTTTATACAAATCGTCTAAAAGTTTCAGAACTGCTTTTTCATCTCTTTGAGAAGCTGCCTGACGTAATTTTGTATTGAAATCTGTTAAATCAGAAACGTTCATATCACACGGAATCGTTGATAATTGTGTTTCGATATAACTTACGTTTTCAACAATGGCGCGTTTTTTTAATTCGAGCATTCCTTCTGCAAAATGCCCCTGGATAGTAGGTTCAAACTTTTGAAAAGAATCAAAAAATAAATCGTCAGATGGTACAGAAACGCCGTTATAATCTTTAGCCGACCAGGTTTGCATTACTTGTTGCTCGTAAAAAGCAAGTTTACCTTCGTTTTTAAGAGAAGAGAAAGTCTGCCAATTGCCTTTTGCAGGTTTTGTTTTAGAGACGTCCATGGTTTCTAAATTCAAATAAAAATCTTGTGCAATTGCTCTTTCCAAAAGAGGTTCTGCATAAATTGATCCTGAAAAATGATGGTGTAAATCGCCGCCTTTTGGCATTTGTTGAAAGAAAGCTGTTAAGAGAGCTTCGTTATTTCTGTTTTTATCTAAATAATTTTCAGCTGTTTGAGAAAAGCTGATTTGTGCTATGAAAAAACAGAAAAGTGTAATTATCCTCGTCATACTCTAAGTTTAAATTACATGCAAATATACGAGTTTCTGCGGAAATTTGAAAATTGAATTTCATTGTAGTGATTTTTTACCGCAAAGGACGCAAGATTTTTATTATACCTAAACTTTATTATAAACACAAAGTTCGCAAAGCTTTGTCTAAAAAACTTTGCGAACTTTGCGTAATTCTCTGCGCCCTTTGTGGTAAAAAAAACTTAGAAACTTAGAGCCTCAGCAGCTTTAAGAAAACAATACATCATGAATTTCTTCTACCTTATCAAAAACACTTTTTGCAAAAGGACAAAGCGGAATAATTTTCAGATTATTGGTTCTGGCATATTCTACAGCGGCCATAACAAGTTTTTTACCAACACCTTTTCCGTTGAATTCCTCATTGACTTCAGTATGATCAATGATGAATTTAGAATCTCCAGCCCAGGTATACGTCATTTTTCCAGCTTGTTTTTCGTCTTCAATAGCTTCAAAATAGCCTCTTCTTGTATCGTTTATTTGTTTGATTTCCATGATAAGTTATATTAATGTAGTTTTAATTTCGATTGAATGTGTTAATGTTTTGTGTATTGGGCAACTGTTGGCTATTGTTTCTAATCGATGCCTTTGTGCTTGATCTACCTCGCCTATAATTTCGATTTTGCGTGTAAATAAAGAAACATTTTGCTCAGAATCTCTTTCAAAATCAACTTTGATATTAATTTCAGAAACATCCCACTGTTTTCTATTTATATACATTCGTAACGTGATCAAAGTACAGGATGCTAAAGACGAAGCCAAAAGTTCTGACGGACTAAAACCTAAATTTTTGCCGCCCATTTCCTGTGGTTCATCAGCAATCAGGATATTTCCGCTGGCTGATTTTATTTCCGTTCGATACAAACGCGTATCTATTTGTGCTGAGATAGTTTCCATATATTATTTGATTCTTGGTTCAGGTAATGGTACAAATTCAGTTTCACCCGGAACTTTAGGGAAAGTTTGTTCTATCCAGTCTTTTTTTGCTTTTTCGATTGTATTTTTATCCGAAGAAACAAAATTCCAAAAGATAAAATGTTCTTCAGGAAACGGTGTTCCTCCAAAAATGTAAACCGTAGAATTTTCGGCTAACTCAAACTCGCATAAAGTACTGTCTGTAGTAATTAAAATTTGCTTAGGATCGTAAACATGTTCGCCGCTTTTAATGCTTCCCTCAAGAATATATAAACCGCTTTCTCCAAATAAATCCTTACCGATATTTATTTTTTTAGCTCCGGTACTTTTAATTTCAATAAAATATAACGGACTGTAGACCGGAACTGGTGATTTTTTTCCAAATGCTTCTCCGGCTATTAATTTATATGAAACGCCATCTTCTTCCCAACTTGGGATATCACTTGCTTCGACATGCGTAAAATTTGGATCCATTTGTTCCAGTTCTTTTGGCAATGCCACCCAAATTTGCAAACCATGAAGCATTTTGTCAGAATGTCTTAAATATTCAGGTGTTCTTTCAGAATGTACAATTCCCTTGCCGGCAGTCATCCAGTTTACCGCTCCCGGTTTTATCTCTAGTTCGGTTCCCAGACTATCACGGTGCATGATGCTTCCTTCAAACAAAAATGTAAGGGTAGAAAGACCAATATGCGGATGAGGGGGAACGTCCATGTTTTCATGATCACTTAAATGTGCAGGTCCCATATGATCGATAAATACAAATGGTCCAACAGCTCTTTTTTCACGGAAAGGCAATAATCTGCCTACCATAAAGTTGCCAATATTGGCAGCACGTTCTTCGATAATTAAACTAATATTTGACATGGTATTTGTTTTAGTTGAAGCAAAATTACTGTTGTAGTTACAATCAGTAACTTAATTTAGATTAAGAAATATACTTTTGGTATTATTTATAAAAGTAAGAAATAGAATAATAAGTACTCTAACAGGATTATAAATATAACACGAATTTCACTAATTACCTCAGATTAATTATTGGTAATTAGTGAAATTTATGTTCATTATCAGTTTGTTAAAATGATTTGTTTTGTAATCTATGATTTGTCTAGCAACAATCCCAGGTAAAATAAGCTTTCTCGAATTTTCGATTAATAAGATCTTCTTTATTAATGAAAAAATTAGCAACGCCACTGTCGCCAAACATTATTTCTTCATCAGTATCGATTTGAAGTAATAAAATGTCGTTTTTTGCTTTTTCGTCATATTCTCTTGGATCACCTTGTGTAAAATAAGCGTAACCTCCAATTTTATGACCTTCATTATCAAATAGTTTTTCGATTTCTTTTTTTTGAGATTCCTCTAATTTCTCTTCAAATTCCCAATAATCCAAACCATTGAAACTAAAGTCAAATCGAAAATCCTGAACACCGCCATATTCTTCTTCTTTTGAAAAAGTCAAAGTATGTTCGCAATTAATTGGTGAATCTGAATATAATTCTTCAGTCAGAAATTCGAAATTAGTCTGAGGGTCTTCTATTTCAGCATGATACAATATCTTATAATCTTCCATGTCAGGCCATTCTTCACCGGAAACATAAAATTGCAATATACCTTTATCAGGATAATTTTCTAATGATGGTATTTCTGAAAAATTAAGCTGAGCCAATAAAATCATCGGCTTTCCTGTTTTGTCTTTAGGATATTCTGCATTTAGTGGTAAGTATGGTTTTCCTAGAAATTTGCTTTGGGTAAAAGACAAAACAGTTTCTTTTTCTATAGGTTTCGCATTTATTTGAATATAATCCAGTTTGTATTTTGCCAGATCATTTTCAAATTCTTTTAAGTATTCAGGGAATATCATTGTCTATTTTTTAATTGTATGTTTTTGATTTTTTATTCTGTCAATTCAAATTCCAAAGTCTCACTTTCAGTTCCGTTAATAATAATAGATAACTCATGAACTCCCGTATGAAAAACCCGGGTCGTAATTATTTTGAAAGACTGGTTTCTATCGACTTTTATCAATTGATTGGGTTGATAGGTTTTCTCGCTGATCTTGAAGACTTTTTTAGCCAAATGTCCTTTTGATTTTTTATAATGTACGGCATATTCTAAACGAACAGTTTTGGCTTCTTCATTTTTATTATTTAAATGAAATTGAAACTGCAGATGATCGCCAATTTTTACAATTGGTGTTCTGATTTCAAAATCAGAAAGTTCGATATTGGTACTTTCCAGTCCATAATGGCTTAAAATTTCAGGATGTCCCTGCTTTAATAAAGTACGACAACCGTGTTTGATGATACCATCAGTTTCCGGGCTTATTCCGTACCATTTTCCGGCAATTTCCAATACAACTTCCGGATTGTCTTTGGCGATGTCATTCAGGTTATTGGCAACACTTCGACGTACATATTCTGAAGGATCATTTTTAAGGTTTTCTAAAATGGGCAGGATAGAAGCGGGATCTTTTTTGAGAAACGGAATTGCCATTGCCCACGGTAATCTTGGTCGGCTGCCTTCGCTGGATAATCTCCGAACATGATGATTTTCATGTAACGACCATTTTGTCATTTCATCGATCATTTCTTGTTTGTATTTTAAAACAAAAGGGCGAACGGCAAATTCACAGCTAATGAATTGTGTTATTGAAACAAAGGCTTTTACTGAGGTTTTAAAATCATCTAAACCATAGGTTTCGATATAATCGGCAAAAAATATAAAAGCAAGATTACCTTCTGTAAATTTATTTTTCTTTAAGTTTTCGATGATTTTATCAATCAACAAAACTGCTTCATGAAAATTTTCAGGCATAAATTGATGCAAAACCACTGTGGTGTGTTTCATGCGGTCTTTCCATTCTTTTTGGGTAAAATCGCCTTCGTAAATGGCTTCAATAAATTTTTGTTTATCGAAAGCCGGATGCACGTCGGCGACAGCCTGACCAAATTTTTCGTAAAAAGTAACCGAGTAAATATCTTTAATTAAGCCCATGATTTTTTTTGAATGAACCTCAAAGATATTTAATGTTTTCAATTAAAATTATAGATTCTGTTTGAAATTTTAAACACATAGAAACATAGATAATAAAATTATAGACAAAAGATATTTTTAAAAAATCTAAATTTTCACACATAGCTGAATGTATTTAGCGATGTGAATTAATACAAGTGAAACAGATTTTTGCAGAACCGAAGATTTATGTTTCTATGTGTTGAAAAAATAAGCGTTTTCCTTATAATTTACATTAATGTTTTTAGACCTAAGAAATTTTTCACAGACAGTAAACTTTCAAATCCACAAAATATGTCCTACTTTAGCATCTTATAAAATTTAAGAAAAATGATTAGCGAAGTACAATTTCAAACCGAATTACAACTATTGATTAGCAACGCAATCCGAGAAGATGTAGGTACAGGCGATTACAGTTCATTGGCGTGTATTCCTGAATCAGCACATGGCCAGGCTAAATTATTGGTAAAAGATCAGGGGATTATTGCGGGTGTTGCACTTGCAAAAATGATTTTTGAATATGTAGATCCAAAACTAAAAATCAAAACATATATAGAAGACGGAACACAGGTAGAATACGGCGATGTTGTTTTTGAAGTTTTAGGAAGTTCCCAGTCTATTTTAAAGTCAGAAAGAGTAGTTTTGAATACCATGCAGCGTATGTCTGCTATTGCTACAAAAACAGATCAATATGTTCAGCTTTTAGAAGGAACCGGAGCTAAAATTTTAGATACCCGTAAAACAACTCCAAACTTCAGAGCTGCAGAAAAATGGGCCGTAAAAATTGGAGGTGGAGAAAATCACCGTTTTGCACTATATGATATGGTTATGTTGAAAGACAATCACATTGATTTTGCAGGCGGAATTACTTTAGCGATCAAAAAAACAAAGGAATATTTGAAAGCGAATAATTTAGATTTGAAAATTATTGTAGAAGCCAGAAACCTTGACGAAATCCGTGAAATTTTATTAAGTGACGGAGTTCACAGAATTTTGATTGATAACTTTAACTATGAAGATACTAAAACGGCGGTAAAGCTAATTGGTAAAAAATGCCAGACGGAATCTTCAGGAAATATCAACGAAAAAACGATTCGTGAATATGGGTTATGTGGAGTGAATTATATTTCATCAGGTGCTTTAACGCATTCAGTTTATAATATGGATTTGAGTTTAAAGGCTTTTTAAGGAAGTTATAAGTTGCGAATTTATGAGTTTTAGAGAATCAAAAATCTAAACTCAATCCCGAGGTATCGGGACTAAAATCAAAAAAATATGTCTCAAGAGATAGAAGATCGGATTGAAAAGATTCCTGTTGTGCGCTATATTGCCCGATTTCTTAAGAGGATAAAATTGCCTTGGTTAGAAGGTCTTTCGTTGTATGATTTACTCGAAATGTATACCATTGGTATCATCGAAGGAGCATTTTCGTATCATGCAAGTGCTGTTTCATTTAGTTTTTTTATGGCCTTGTTTCCTTTTGCCTTGTTTATTTTAAACTTAATTCCTTTTATACCGATAGAAAATTTTCAGGCAGATTTTTTGCTGTTCGTGCAGCAAAGTGTTCCTCCTAATACTTATGACGCGATCAATAAAATCATCAGTGATATCTTAAATAATAGTCATTCAGGTTTGTTGTCGTCAGGATTTTTGCTTTCTATTTTTTTGATGGCAAATGGTATTAACGGAATTTTAAGTGGTTTCGAATCTTCTAAGCATGTTTTTGACAAACGGGGCTTTTTTAGTCAATATTTGGTAGCACTCGCAATTTCGCTTGTTATGACAATTATATTGTTTGTAACAGTGGCTACAATTGTAGTTTTTGAGGTCTTTATTCAAAAAACAATCATTCAGGATGTTTTGAGTGATCGTATTCCGCTGATTATTTTAGGACGATATTTGTTTGTAATCTTAATGATTTTGATAACTTCTTCAATATTATTACGTTATGGGACGAAACAGTATAATAAAGTGCCTTTTATTAGCATCGGATCTGTTTTTACAACTATATTAATTGTTATATCTTCGTTCTTTTTTGGGATTTGGGTTATAAAATTCTCAAAATACAACGAACTTTATGGTTCAATTGGTACATTATTAATTCTAATGTTTTATATTTGGATAAACTGTATGATTCTGCTTTTGGGGTTCGAATTGAACGCCACTATCAGAAAATTAAAACAAAAAAACAAATAATATTATGAAAAATTGGATATTAACTATTGGTGTTTTCTTCCTAACATTAGGTACAATTCACAGTCAAAGTGTTATTGGGAAATGGAAAACAATTGACGATGAAACCGGCGAAGCAAAATCTATTGTAGAGATTTACGAAAAGTCAGGAAAAGTATATGGTAAAGTAGTAGAGATACTTCGCGCCGATCATAAAAAAGATGTTTGTGTAAAATGTGAAGGTGCAGATAAAAACAAACCAATCTTAGGTTTAAATATAATCAACGGACTTAAAAAAGACGGCGATGAATATAGCGGAGGAACTATTTTTGATCCTACAAATGGTAAAAAATACAAATGTTATATTACCCTTGAATCTGCTGATAAACTTAAACTTCGCGGTTATGTAGGAATCTCTATCATGGGAAGAACGCAATACTGGACAAGAGTGAAGAATTAATTTCATAAAAATAAAATGCGAAAATTAGCATCGATAATTTTATTCTTAACCATACTATATAATAGTTTTGGGCAATCTAAGAATTCGCCATTACAAATAAGTCATCTTACAGGTGACTTTTATGTTTATAAAACGTTTCATGAGTATAAGGGAAACCTGATTGCTGCAAATGCAATGTATCTCGTTACTAACAAAGGCGTAGTATTGTTTGATGCGCCTTGGGATAAAACGCAATTTCAGCCCTTATTAGACAGTATAAAAGCAAGGCATCATAAAGAAGTTGTGATGCATTTTGCCACACATTCTCACGAAGACAGGGCAGGTGGTTTAGATTTTTACAGACAAAAAGGAATTAAAACTTATACTATAAAATTAACCGATGAGATCCTTGAAAAAAATAAGGAAAAAAGAGCTGAATTTGTGATTCCAAATGATACCGTATTTAAGGTTGGACAATATGCATTTGAGGTTTATTATCCAGGTAAAGGCCATGCACAAGACAATATTGTGGTTTGGTTTAATAAAGAAAAAGTACTTTATGGAGGTTGTTTTATTAAAAGTACAGAAGCAACAGATTTAGGCTATTTAGGTGATGCTGATGTAAAAGAATGGGAGAAATCTATTAAAAAAGTACAAGCGAAATTTAAAAATCCTAAATACATTATTACCGGTCATGATGATTGGAAAGATCTAAATTCTTTAAATCATACTTTAAAATTGGTTCAGAAATATAATGCTGTCCATTGATTATTGAGAATGGTTTCTTTAATGCGTATTATTTAAAATAGCTTAATTTTGCTTATATTTGAAAATTAATTTAATTGGATTGAAAATGACTATAACTGATAAAAATATACTTGAAAGTTATTCAGATTTATTTGAAGGGCTAAGTTTTTCGAACAAACTCGAACTTATCGAAAGGCTTACAAAATCTTTAAAAGTTACTAAATCCAAAGAGAATAATTTTTATAAGTCTTTTGGGGCATTTGCTTCTGAAAAATCTGCAGAAGAAATTATTTCTGAAATTAAATCCAACAGAAAATTTAAAAACACTGAAATTAAATTTTAATGGGATATTTACTTGATACAAGCATTTGTGTTTTCTTTTTAAGAGGAAGATTGAATCTTGATAAAATAGTAAAAGAAGTTGGACTGGAGAATTGTTACATTTCTGAAATTACAGTTGCAGAACTTCGTTTTGGTGCCGAAAATAGTGATGATCCAATAAAGTCTAATAAAGCAGTAGATGTTTTTTTTAAAGGTTTAACTATTATTCCAATTTTCGGTTCGATTAAAAGATACGCAACCGAAAAAGTACGGCTTAGGAAAATTGGAAAACCAATAAATGACGAATTTGACCTTTTAATAGGTGTTACTGCAATCGAAAATCAATTAATTCTCGTTACTGATAATAGTAAAGATTTTAAACTTCTAAACGGAATTCAAATGGAGAATTGGTTTGAAAGAGTTTAAATTTTTCCTTTTTGATCCCTTTTCAGATAGTTTTCTCAATCTTATAAAATATTTGCATGTTTTTTGTCGAAGTTGTTCTACCGCTTTCCTTAGCTAAAACCTTTACTTATCGTATTACTGAGGCTGAATTTCATTTCATTAAAAAAGGAATGAGAGTTGCAGTGCCTTTTGGTAAAAGTAAAATATATACGGCGCTGGTAATTGATATTCATGAAAATGAGCCAAGCTTATATGATGCCAAGGAAATTCATCAAATATTAGACGAAAAACCTATTGCGACCGAGATCCAGATCAAACACTGGCTTTGGGTGGCGACCTATTATATGTGTGGTATTGGCGATGTATATCGTGGCGCTTTTCCAGGTGGATTATTGCTGGAAAGTGAAACCATTATTTCTTATAAAGCAGATGTGGAAGTAAATGAGAGCGAACTTTCTGATGATGAATTTTTGGTTTATGAAGCATTGCAGCAACAAAGTGCTTTAAAAGTTCAGGAGATTATTTCGATATTAAATAAGAAAAATATTTTTCCGATTCTTCAAAAAATGATCGCCAAAGATATTATTGTTTTAGAAGAGGAAATAAAAGAAAGTTACAAACCAAAATTGGTTAGGTATGTAAAATTACTTGCTAAATACGAATCAGATAATGGCTTGGGAGAATTGCTGGAAGTTTTGAAAAGCGCTAATAAACAAAAGGAAATTGTTTTGTCTTATTTCCAATTGATGGCTTCTGAAAAGAAACCTATTACGGTAAAAAAACTTGTTGAGGTTTCAAATTCATCTTCGGCTATTGTGAAGGCTTTGATTGATAAGGAAATTTTTGAAGAATATCTTTTACAGCAGGACAGAATTTTGTTTGAAGGGCAGGTAACTGAAAAACAATTATTATTAAGTGAGCCACAGCAAACAGCTTTTACAGCGATTAAGGATAGTTTTTTAGAGAAAGAAGTTTGTTTATTGCACGGTGTCACGTCAAGCGGAAAAACAGAGATTTATATCAAATTAATTGAAGAATATTTAGTTACCGGAAAACAGGTTTTGTATTTGTTGCCGGAGATTGCACTTACCACACAATTAGTTTCGCGCTTGCGACTTCATTTTGGAGATAAGGTGGCTGTTTTTCATTCTAAATACAGTAATAATGAAAGGGTGGAGGTTTGGAAACAAACACTCGAAAATTCAGCTAAAGCTCAAATTGTGATAGGGGCAAGGTCAGCTTTGTTTTTACCGTTTAATAATCTAGGTTTATTGATTGTTGATGAAGAACATGAGCAAACCTTTAAGCAAACGGATCCTGCACCGCGTTATCATGCCAGGGACGCAGCTATTGTTCTGGCTAATTTTCATAATGCCAAAGTGCTTTTGGGATCTGCAACGCCTAGTATTGAGACTTATTTTAATACACAAAGTGATAAATATGGTTTAGTGACTCTTGCAGAACGTTATAATAATGTTCGAATGCCTGAAATTCTTTTAGTTGATTTAAAAGACAAGCATTTTAGAAAAAGAATGAAGGGGCATTTTAGTGATCTTTTAATCGAAGAAATTACTGAAGCTTTGTCTTTGGGTGAACAGGTGATTTTATTTCAAAACAGACGAGGATATTCGCCTATAATTGAATGTCTTACTTGTGGTCACGTGCCTCATTGCCAGCAGTGCGATGTGAGCCTGACTTTTCATAAGCATAAAAATCAGTTACGTTGTCATTATTGTGGTTATTCTATTGCAAAGCCTACGCATTGTCATAGCTGCTCAAGTATTGATTTAACGACTAAAGGATTTGGAACTGAACAAATCGAACAAGAATTAATGTCACTTTTTCCTAAGGCCAAAACTGGCAGGATGGATCAGGATACTACTCGCGGAAAATTTGGTTTTGAGAAGATAATCGATTCTTTTAAAAATCGTGAAATTGATATTCTGGTAGGAACACAAATGCTTGCCAAAGGTTTAGATTTTGATAATGTAAGTCTAGTTGGGATCATGAATGCGGATAATATGCTGCATCATCCTGATTTCAGGGCTTTTGAACGTAGTTTTCAAATGATGACACAAGTAGCGGGAAGAGCAGGAAGATCTGAAAAGCAGGGAAAAGTAGTTATTCAAACCTATAATCCAAATCACAATACGATTCAGCAGGTTACAACCCATAATTATATGGGTATGTATAAGGAGCAATTATACGATCGTATGATTTATAAATATCCTCCTTATTTCAGGATTATAAAGCTTACTTTGAAACATCGTGAATTCGATAAATTAAAAGAAGGTTCGATGTGGTTGTATCAGGTTTTGAGTCAGAATTTAGGTATTCCGGTTTTAGGCCCTGAAGAACCTGCAATTAGCAGAATCAGGAATGAGTATATCAGAACTATACTCATTAAGATTCCACAGAATATGCCTTTGGGAGCAACAAAAAAAACTATTCAGAAAATGTTGAATAGTTTTGAGGCTGTTGCTCAGTACAGAGCCATAAAGGTAATTGCCAATGTCGATTTTTATTAAATTATGACGACGTTGACAATGCTTTTACTAAGTCTTCTTTTTTGTTTCGACTAAGTGGAATCTTTGTAATGCCAATTTCGGCAAATTTACTATTAAAGCGTTCTACTTTATCGATATTAATAATATACGATTTATGTACACGTATGAACTTGTCTTTTGATAAATCATTTTCAAAAGATTTCATTGTCGAAAGCACCAAATTACTGTCGTCTTCAGTTACTACTCTTACATAATCCCCAAAAGCCTCAATCCATTTTATCTTTGCTGTAAAGATTTTAAGTTTCTTAAGGTTGCTCTTGATGAAGATATGTTCGCCTTCTTCTTCTTTGACATCCTTTTTGAGTAAATGCATATCAATTGCTCTTTTTACAGAAGCATTAAAGCGATCTACGGCAATGGGCTTCTGAAGATAATCAGTAGCATCATAGTCAAAAGCTTTTAAAGCATATTCAGCTTTAGAAGTAATAAAAATAATTTGCGGCTTAGATTTTAAGCCGTCAAGGAAGTCAAAACCATTAATAACGGGCATTTCGATATCTAGAAATATTAAGTCGATATTATTTAGAGAAATACAGCTTTTTGCTTCGATTGCATTAGAAAAATCCCCGATTAAGTGCAAACCTGGGTGATTATTAACTAATTTTGCAATAATTGTCCTTTGTATAGAACTATCATCTACAACAACACAGTTTAGTTTCATAACATTAAGATTTAGAATAAATTCAGGATAGCAGTAGTAAATGTATTATAATTTTGTAAAAAAAACTAAAATCAGCCTGCATTTTTTACTTTATAACGAATAAAAGCAAAAAAGTGTTGTATATATAAATTTAATGGTTACTTTTGCACCCAATTTTAACAAATAAATATTGTATTTATGAATCATTATGAAACTGTTTTCATTTTAAATCCCGTTTTATCTGAGGTTCAGGTGAAGGAAACAGTAACGAAATTTGAAGAATTTCTTACTAGTAGAGGAGCTGAAATGGTGTCAAAAGAGGATTGGGGTCTGAAAAAAATGGCTTACGAAATCCAAAACAAAAAAAGTGGTTTTTATCACTTATTCGAATTCAAAGTAGCTGGAGAAGTTCTAATTGCTTTTGAAACTGAATTTAGACGTGACGAAAGAGTTATGCGTTTCTTAACTGTAAGTTTAGACAAGCATGCTATTTCATGGGCTGAAAGAAGAAGAGCCAAATTAAAATCTACTAAAGCTTAATTATTATGTCTACAATAGAGCAATCTGCAAAAGGAAAAAAAGACGGAGATATCAGATATTTAACGCCTTTAAACATTGAAACTAACAAAACTAAAAAGTACTGTCGTTTCAAAAAATCAGGAATCAAATATATCGATTATAAAGATGCTGATTTCTTATTGAAATTCGTTAATGAGCAAGGAAAAATTCTTCCTCGTCGTTTAACTGGAACTTCATTAAAATACCAAAGAAAAGTTTCTGTAGCTGTAAAAAGAGCTCGTCACTTAGCTTTAATGCCATACGTGGCGGATTTATTAAAATAATATTAAAAACAAAGTTGTTGGTTTCCGGTAAGATGGAACCTAACTTCTCAAATAAAAGGACAACAACATGGAACTTATTTTAAAACAAGACGTACAGAATCTAGGATTTAAAGATGATGTAGTATCTGTAAAAGCTGGTTACGGTCGTAACTTTTTAATCCCTCAGGGTTTTGCTGCATTAGCAACTCCTTCTGCTAAAAAAGTATTGGCTGAAAACCTAAAACAAAGAGCTCACAAAGAAGCTAAAGTTGTTGGTGATGCAAAAGCATTAGCTGAAACTTTGAAAGCGATTGAAATTAAACTTTTTGCAAAAGCAGGTGGAGAAAAATTATTCGGTTCAATCACGAATATTGATATCGCTGAAGCTTTAGCTAAAGGTGGACAAGTAATCGATAGAAAATTCATCACTAGCGGTATCGTTAAACGTACTGGTAAATACACTGCAAATGTGCGTTTACACAGAGATGTAATCATTGAATTACCATACGAAATTGTTGCTGAAAAGTAATCGTTTTATATACTATATAAAAATCCCGATGCGAATCGGGATTTTTTTGTTTAAAAGAAATAATAATTAATTAGACTTAAAGTTATTTGCGCAAAGCATCTTGCTTAAAAGCTTATAGCGTAAGGCATAAAACCTGAAAAGAAAATGAAATACGCAAGATTAACAAAAGAGCAGTTTGATGAATTGCACGCAGAATTCGCTAATTTTTTAGCTACACAGACAATTGATAAAGCAGAGTGGGATTCTCTTAAAATTAATAAGCCGGAAGTGGCAGAACAGGAACTTGATGTTTTCTCAGATCTGATTTGGGAAGGTGTTTTGTCAAGAGCAGAATTTTTAGAGCATTTTTCTAAAAATCATATCTTCTTATTTAAATGTTTTGAAAAAGATGTACAATCTATTGTTTTAAAATCTGTGGTGCCTGAAACTGATTTTTTAACTAAGGAAGGTCTGCAATGGTTGAGCGATAATATGTTCACCGAAAATATAGAAATGAAAGTAGGTAAAAAAGTATTTACTGAGGATCGAAATGCATCAATTTTTGAATTGATTCAACAAGGGGCATTCTTAAGTGATGGACAATTATTCACTCAGATTAATACTATTATTGAGTCGTAATTTATTCTTGATCTCTTCAAAAAAAGGCAAATAATTGATTGTTAATTATTTGCCTTTTTTTTATTTTTTTAACTTTCGTTTAAACTTTTTTGTTTTTTTTACCCCGTATTTCCACTCCTTTTTTTAGAATAACGTAAAGAAAATTACTTTTGAATTGTAAATGTAGGTTTTGCTTTTCAAATTAGCTTTTTAAACTGTGTTTTAGTCCCTTGTTATACTGTATATGTAGTCTTAATATTACTTTTTTAATATTTAACATAAAACGAATTATTTTTTTTAAACATTTATAATAGTCGTTTTTACTTAAAAAACGTAGGTTTTTCTGATGTTTTAACTGTTTTTATGAATTTAAATTTCTTTTAAAATAAAAAAAATAGGAATTTTACGTTTGTTTTATATTTTACTTTTTTTTAATTTTAGAATACGAAAGTTAAACAAAGTAAGTTTTGTGCTTTCGGAATTAAGATTATAGTTTCCAAAAACACACATTAAAAAGCAATCTAATTGTAGTTATTAATTTTTTCAAAATTAAATAATAGTATTTGTGTTTATTGAAATTTTAAAAATTTGAATAATAACCTAAAATTAGTTGCTTATGGAATTGACATTTACTTTCTTTATTAAGTTTGCATTAATTAGTCCTATTCTTATAGCTTTATTTTTTATCTGTTTGAAAGTAATTAAGTTTATTTCCAAATTTGATTTTTTTGCAAATGCAAGCCCTTTTCAACAATTTAATAGTTTAAACAGTTTTTTATTTTCAAAATCCAATCGGCGGTTTTGTTAATAAAGAGGATTTTCGTGTTTAATTTTTTTTAAACCAATAATTCTCCTGATAAAAAAATTAATGATTCAATTTTTAGAATTAATTCTAATGCAGCAAAATTTACAGATCGCCTAATCAACTTTCTTTAAATATTGAATCATCTTATATATTAAGAATTTCCCCAGTTCTACTCAACTTAAATTTTCTTTTATGAAAATTAAACCTAAAACAAATCACTCCTTCTGGAAGATTGATTCAGATCAATATTCCCAAAATTTTTCTGGACATTTTTTATTCTACAGGAATAAAAACTGCTCTTTTGTATACTTCGGTATACGCAATACGACATGATTTTTTTATTTAAATGCAGTTTACATTCTTAGTATACTACGAATTTAAATTTCATTTTAACTAGTTGATTATTAACGTTTTTTAACATTGCCTAAGCATACGTGCTTATCGCAACAGGTATTTTATTGTCCATTTTCTAATCTTCCAAATTATGAAAAAAAATTTTACTTTTTATGATCTCATCGTTAAGAAGAGATTGTTGGCTTTATTAGTTCTATTGCTGTTTTGCAATATAAATTATGCACAGACGTTTTGTAAACCTACTGGACAGACAAATAGCGCCGGTGGCGGTCTGTTGTGTCTTGGAACAAGTGTTCTTAATCCAAATGATGCATTTGACGGAAATTTAGATACTTATGCTTCATTAACAAATGCGGTTGCTGTAGGTAATTGTATTGCACAAGAAACATTAACTCTTGGTCAAATGGCAAAACCCGGGGATCAAATAGTTGTTTATTATGGTTCCAATTCGCCTTTAAGTGTTGATTTACTGTCTAACATTAGTATTCAGGCAAAAAATTCAGTTGCAGTAACTGAAGGTCCCGTGGTTGGATTAAATAATCCACTGTTAAATGTAGCATTATTGGCAGGAAATACAAGGGGTGTTTTTAAGTACACACTTACGACCGATGCTGACCAAATTAGAATACAAACTGGTGGATTTCTTAGCTTGTTAACAAATTTAAGAATATACGATGTACGCTTACAATTTGCTAGCCCTACAATTACGGGAGGAAATACGCAATCTGTATGTACAGGGCAATCTATAGCACTTTCGGCTACTGCCGCTCCTGGTACAACTGTAGCCTGGTATGATTCACCAACATCTACTACTGCACTTTCTACCAGTGGTAATTATACGACCCCAGCTTTAACAGCTTCTACTACTTATTATGTAAGCACTTCACGAAGCCCTGGTTGCGAAAGTGATGCGCGGGTACCAGTTGTAATTAATGTATTGAACCCTATAAAACCCGCAGTAAATGCTGCAGGAACTTCAATCTGTTCAGCAGGACCAACACAGGTAACGGCATTATCAGTGATAAATCCGGTATTAGGAACAAATTATTCCTGGTATAATGTGCCGATTGGTGGAGTAGCATTAAATACGGGAAAGGGAGATAGTTATTCGCCAACTGTGCCTGTAGGTATTTCTACTTTTTATGTAGAAGCTTCCATTGGAGCCTGTAAGTCTGCTCGTACTGCGGTAACGGTTACTTCTACTCCGGTTCCGGGGCTTGCGACGATATTAACGCCAAGTGTAACCATACTTTCCGGGCAAAATGCAACTTTAAATGCTTCTACAGCTGAAGCTGGTGTCAGTTTAGATTGGTATGATTCCGATTTAGGAGGAACCAAATTATTAGCTAATTCTACTACTTTTACGACTCCTATTTTAACAGCCACAAAAACTTATTATGTTGAATCAGTTAATCTTGCAGGAGGATGTGTAAGCGCAACAAGAGTTCCTGTGACGGTAACTGTTTCAACTAGTTCACCAGGAGGATGTTTGGATGCTAATAGTCAGCAAACTACGCAATACGGAATTTGTTTGCTTTGTTCTGTAACAGCTCCGAATAATTCAGTTGATGGAAATAGTGGTACAGCAGCAAGACTTAGTCTTCCGGCTGGTTTGATAAACGGTTGGATTCAGCAAACACTACAATTTAACAATCCAGGTCAAGCCGGAGATGTTATTACGGTTGATTTAGAAATTCCAACCGGACTTTTAGATATAAGCGCCTTAAGTTATATTTCATTAGCTACTTATAACGGTGCTACTTATAATAATGACCGAATAGCGGTAAATAGTTCTCTTTTAAATATCCAATTGTTAACTGGTAATCGTTTTAAAGCGAGTCTTAAAGCAGGATCTGCTTTTGATCGTGTAGAGATTAGGCTGGGAGGATTGGCTACATTACTAACTAGTCTTAACATTTATGGAGCCTCGTATACATTTAAACCAAGAACAATAACCGGTAATACTACAATTTGTAGTGGACAAACAACAACATTAACGTCGGATGCTGCTTTGGGGGAAAGTATCAAATGGTATGATGCATTAACCGGAGGAAATTTATTGGTTAGTACAGCGGCGTACACAACTCCTGCATTGACTGCTAATACAACTTATTATGTAGAGGTTACTCGTAATGGTTGTGTGAATAGTGAAAGGACTCCTGTTTTGGTTACAGTTAATAATCCTGTAGCTCCAACAACGGTTGTCCCAACTCCTTTAAATTTATGTAGTGGACAATCGACAACGATAACGGTAAATTCGCCAGTTGCAGGAACAACTTATAATTGGTATGACCTAGCTAATGGCGGGACATTATTGTTTACGGGAACTTCTTACACAACGCCAAACCTTATTGTTACTACTCCTTATTATGTAGAAGCTGTAATTGGAACTTGCGTGAGTACAACTCGTACACGAGTGGATGTCAATGTTAATCCTAGACCTTTGGCTCCTGTTCCGGTATCGTCAAATATAACGATTCAATCTGGACAAAATGTTACTCTACAGGTTTCAAATCCTGTGGTTGGCGTAGTTTACGATTGGTATGATGCTCCAACTAATGGAGCCTTACTGTCATCTGGTACAAATTCATATACGCCATCTCCAGTTTTAATAGCGAATACAAGTTTTTATATAGCTGCCAGAAGTACTGCTACGGATTGTGTCAGTAACACAAGAACTGTGATAAATGTTACTATAAGTAATTCTATTAATTCTTGTTTATTGGCGAATTCGCAAGTAACTTCAAAAGGAGGAACAACGGGATGTTTATTATGTGGTTCAACTACAGATGAAGCCTCAGTAGATGGAAACAATACAACTGCTGCTAATCTTTTGGTACCTATTGGGTTACTAGGGGATTATATGCAACAAACGTTAAGTTTTCCTACAGTAGGTCAGACAGGTGATATTATAGATGTCGAATTAGGAATTCCTGTGGGGCTTCTTAATATTAGTGCCCTTTCGAATATTACTTTGCAAAGTTTTAATTTAGGTGTTCCTAATAGTGACCAAATTGCTATTAGTTCGCTTTTAAATGTTCAGATATTAGGAGGAAACCGCTTTAGAGCGAGTTTTGCAGCGGCAGGTCCATTTACAAGTGTTCAGATTCGATTAAGCGGATTAGTTTCTCTAGCGGCAGGCTTAAATATTTATGAAGCTTCTTACAGATATCCAGATGCTACAATAAATGGAGTATCATCTCCAATTTGTGCTGGACAAACTGCGACACTGTCAGCATCTGCTATAGGAACACAAAATTTTACCTGGTATGATGCCCCAACTGGAGGAACTATAGTTGCGGTTAGTCCGACTGCTGCATTAAATGCTACTACTATATTTTATTTGGAAGCAAGTCGTGGTGGTACACCATGTTTAAATAGTAACCGTCAAGCTGTAACAGTAAATGTATTGCCCATCCCAACAGCTGCGGATATTGCAATTACAAGTCCTCTAACAGCTTCTTGTGCAGGAGGAATTGTATTGACTCCAACATCTGCTTTATCGGGAGCGACTTTTAAATATTATACAGATCAAAATAAAACGCAAGAAATTATAACGGGATCTACGGTGGTTTCTCAGCCTGGAGTTACTTTCTCTAAAAATGCTACAACGGGAGCACTTACAGTTAGCGGACTTAATGCTACTGCACCTTATACTTACTACGTATCTGTTCTAAACGGAGGAACTTGCGAAAATGTAAATGGGACATTAAAAGCAGTAGTCGTTAATTATCCTGCAGGCTCAGCTTTAAGTGTTATGCCTAATTTAGCTGGTTGTGCTAAAGCTAATTTAAGTGATGCTATTACAAATTTTGACACATCTGGAAATACAACTTATACTTTCTTTGATTCGGCAGATAATACAATTACAGATGTCGCTGCGGCAAATATTACTGTAAGTGGTAATTATTCTATTCAGGCTCAAACAACTGGTGTTGATTGTCCATCTGTAAAATTTCTGGTAGCAGTAACCGTAAATCCATTACCAACATTAACAGGTGTAAGCAGTTCAATAGCGGTATTAAAAGGAGCTACAGTTACTTTAAGTGCATCATCAAACGGAACAATAACCTGGTATGATCCACAAGGGAATTTTGTACCTTCAAGTAGTATTGGGCCACTTAACACTGTTGGTATTTTTACTTATACAGTGGTCGCCACCAATGCAAATGGAACTTGTACCACTAGTCAGACAGTAACAATTAGTGTTCTGGACCCTGCTTCTTGCGATACGTTACTAGAAAGAGTGTATGCTGATTCTCAATTAAAAGGAACAGTTATTACCGGAACGGTAACAAACGAGCTTTTGGCAGTAGATAAAGATCCGGCAACATATTCAACAATAAGTATTGGCTTAGGGGTTTTAGGTATTGGTACTACATGGCAAAATCTACAGTGGCCAACTACTATTACTAAAGGAACTCCGGTAACAGTAAAACTAGGTTTACAAAATAGTTTACTTGCGGTAGGAGCAAGTATTTCAGTAATTGGAACTAAACGTGACGGACTTGGAAACCCAATTGATATTGGAACATTGCAATCAGTATCAGGATCATTATTAGATTTATTGCCAGGTGAGAATTCGTTCGAATATACATTTGTTCCTTCGAATACAGCTGGAGTTCAGGATTATGATGGTATCAGAGTGCAGTTAGGATCTGTTGTAAGTGTGGCACAAAACATTAATGTTTATGATGCTTACTATAAAAAAGAAGTGACGCAAATTGCCTGTGGACAGGGAGATATCGAAGATATTTTCTCTGGTGTAAAAAAAGCTATTGGTCTTGGGGCATTAACAGCTACTGTAGGTGTTTCAAATCCATGGAATGTAGCTGACGGAGATGTTGCTACTTATGCTACCCTGTTTAATGGCGTAGGAGTGCTTGCAGCTGCCGAGTTAACAGCAACTTTTAGAACACCATCTATGGTGGGAGATAGTTTACGAATTACAATTTCTAAACCTGGAACTATTTTAAATTTAGGTTTACTTTCAGGGATTAATATTCAACTTTATTCAGGAAATATTCCTGTTGGTCCACAAATACAAGGAAGTAATTCTAATTTGTTGACTTTAAGACTGCTTTCCGGAGGCACTGTGGCGATGACAATTGTTTCACCTCAGACACAGCCATATGATAGAGTGGTAATTACTTTGGGCGGTGCTGTTACTCTTTTGGATCAGCTTAGAGTTCATACTATTGATCGTGTAACCAATACTACAGTTATTGGAGAAGATACTGATAATAAGGTTACGGTTTGTCCGGGAGCACCTATTACGCTCACGGTTCTGCCAAAATCTTGTGCAAATTATGCCTGGTATGATTCGCCAATTGGAGGGAATCTACTAGTAAGTGGTCAAACCTATACAATTCCTGCTACTTTGGCAGCGGGTACTTATAAATATTATGTTCAGCCAATTCGTTACGGTTGTGCAGCCTTAGAAAGAGGAGAAGTTACGGTTGTTGTTAGAGCAACTACTCCTGCAGCTGCAATCGAAAACGTAACAATAAACGGAAATAATGGAACTATTGTTTGTACTGAAGATGGTACGGTAACATTGAATACAGTTTTAAATGGAGTACCTGCACTAACTAATCCAGTGTATCAATGGTATAAATTTGACGGAACTACAAGCCAGTTAGTGGCTGGTGCAACAACTGCTACATTAATAATACCAGGATTAGCTCCTGGAACTTATACTTATTATGTTGGAGTTAGTTCTAATGAATTTTGTGAAACTTTGCCAGCAGATAGAAAACAAGTAACATTTACCATTTTACCAGCTTCTCTGACAACAGACATTACGGTAAATAATGCTTCTATTTGCCTTGGTACAACTGCAACGTTAACGCCAACAAGTACTTTGACAAGCCCAATTTTTCTTTGGTATTTAGATTCCAATAAAACTCAGCCTGTTTTTAGTGGAGTAATTAATGGCATAACTTATACCGTTGATAGTGTTACAGGAGTTTTAAAAGCTTCTGGTATAACAACAGCTATGAGCCCTATTTCTTATTATGTTGCTGTTACAAGCGATACAACATGTCCGAATAAAAATGGAGAGCTTCAGGTTGCTACTATAATAGTTAATGATCCGCCGACACCAACATCTACAAATAATCCTCAGAATTTCTGTTTGATAAATGTACCAACGGTTGCAGATCTTCAGGCAAATGAAGCCAATGTAGTTTGGTATCTTGCCTCTACAGGGGGAACTGCACTAGATCCAACAACAGCTTTGATAAATGGAACAATTTATCACGGAGCCATACAAGATTTATTAGGTTGTGAAAGTTCTGTTCGTTCAGCGATAACAGTGAATATTAACGATCCTGGAACGCCAAGTTTGGTAACTGCAGGAACTCAAAACTTCTGTCAGTCCACTTTGCCAACTTTTGCAAGTATTCAGTTAAACGAATCTAATATTGTTTGGTATACTGCTTTAAGTGGCGGAACATTGATTCCAAATACAACAGCTTTAACAAGTGGTACTTATTATGCAGCGATAAAAGATGCAACTTCACTTTGCGAGAGTGCATTGAGATTAGAAGTTGCCGTAATAGTAACTGATCCTGGAACGCCAAGTTTGGTAACTGCGGGAACACAGAATTTCTGTCAGTCAACTTTGCCAACTTTTGCAAGTATTCAGTTAAACGAATCTAATATTGTTTGGTATACTGTTTTAAATGGCGGAACATTGATTCCAAGTACAACAGCTTTAACAAGTGGTACTTATTATGCGGCGATAAAAGATGCAACTTCACTTTGTGAGAGTGCATTGAGACTGGAAGTTGCCGTAATAGTAACAGATCCTGGAACGCCAAGTTTAGTAACTGCGGGAACACAGAATTTCTGTCAGTCAACTTTGCCAACTTTTGCAAGTATTCAGTTAAACGAATCTAATATTGTTTGGTATACTGTTTTAAATGGCGGAACATTGATTCCAAGTACAACAGCTTTAACAAGTGGTACT